>MNVE01000016.1 GCA_001871475.1 Candidatus Micrarchaeota archaeon CG1_02_47_40
TAAGGGGGGTAAACCCCCCTTCAGGTTTCAACCCCCCAAAAAAGAGAAGATGGGGAGAGCAGTAACGGGGTTAGAGGGGTTCGACTCCCTTACCTGGCTATAAGAAACCTACGGTTTGAGTGTGCTTCGCACACTGCCCGACAACTGCGTTGTCGGTTTCCCATCCCTTTCCCTTTTTCCTAGCCTTTGACGGCAAAACCGTCAAAGGTATTGAAGGGCTTCGCTCCAAAAAAGAAAAGGGACATTTAATTACAGTTGTTTAATTTGTGTTAAAACCTCTTCTATATTTCCATTGTGAACCAAGAAAAAGTGGTTATTCTTCCCTACTTTTTCCCAAACCCTTGCTAGATCTTGCTTGTATTTTGTATCTTCATTACTTATTCTATCCTCGCCTTTCCACTCTAAAGCCAAAAGATTCCCTTTGTTGGTTAAAGCTATGAAGTCAGGATAGAACTTATTCCTTTGCCAACCTTGTAGATAAAACGGGTCTTTCCTTTCTCTATTTCGTATCCAGAACTTAATATTTGGTAAGGTATCTAAGTCAAGCCTCTCAATAAATCTCTGTTCTTCCTTGTTTAGTTTGTCAATCTTCGCATAATAATTTTTATTAAACTCCTGAGATAAACCTTCTGATAACGTAATTATTTCCGGGTATTTTTCAGAATTGACGAGCTTAATATTTCCTTCTTTTAATAACGCATCAAATCTCTTCTTAGTGTGTTCTACAAGAACAGAATTTATCCGACCTTCAAGCTGGTCGCGCAGAACGTATCTATTAATTGACAAATCCGAAACTGTGTGTCCCTTAATATTGTCAATTATTTTCTCTAAGAATTTTACCTTGTCCGCTTTATCTAACATAGTAAATCTTAGTTTTTTATCTATCCACTGGACTAGTTCTTTCTTTGAACAATATTTATCCCGACGTGTTAATTTAAGGGTTTGTTGTCTTCCTTGAACCCACTCATCATTTTCTTTAATATCGATGATTGCTCGTCCATCGCTATCATAGTGAACTACAAAGTCAAATTTAACCTCTTGTTTGTGTAGCTCATAATCTTCTCCAAGTAAGTCTTCAAATGTTAATTCCTCGTTTCCATAAGCCATCAGTGGCATAGTGAAATCTTCAGTAATTTTTCTCTCTACGTCAAACTCGTAGCTTGTTTTTTTACTGCCAGCCAAAATTAAGTCGAGCTTACTAAATCCGTTATCCTCCAACCCTGAAATAATTTGATTGGCTGCCTCATTAAAGTTTCTTGCGGAGGCGAAAACATAGCTTCTGTTTAAATCTTCATTTTGTTTTTTCTTCGCATATGGCATTCTCATTATCCGTCCAATTATCTGTTCCACTGCTATTTTTGAACCGATATTCGCAACAGAAATCAAAAGATAAGCAAATGAACAGTCCCAACCTTCTGCTAAAGCATTGACTGTGATGATGTATCTGATTTTACAGTCCTTTGCAAATAAATCAATACCTTCCAAGTCATTATTCTTTGAGGTTTTTATCACAATTTGCTCTTCCGGTATTTTTCTTTCCTTTATTAAGAATTCTCTAATTTTGCCTACAGTTATCTTGTGCACGTCTTCTTTCTCTTGCTCTGCTTGCAATAGGGCAATTGGTCGTATGGGCTCTTTCTCTTTTTTTGCTATTGCTTCCAGTTCTTCTCTTCTAACTGCGCCTTGTAGCACTGCGGTCTGCCATTGTGTGTGACTTTCCAATACTAATGGCAGTTTAACCATTTCCTCTTCTTTCAGCTCTGAAGAGCGAATTTCTACAAGAATATTGCTCTCCGGTCTAGGGGTTGCGGTATATTCAATTACAAAACTCGGATTTAGTTCATTCAAGAATGTGATTGATAGACTTGTTTTTGACCTGTGTCCTTCATCTATTACAATTAACGGATTGCTCAAACGAATTACGTTTGCGAGCGACTTAATAACACCTGTTTCATCCTTTTCCAATATGCTTGATTCATCTATGTTTTCAAAATGATTCAGTAGCACCCCATTCTCCTGATAAACCTTGTATTTGTTTTGTAGTGTTTTTTCTTTTCTAAATGCGTCAAAGCTCGAAATAATTATACATAAATTGTTTTCAACATCTTCGTGTCTTATCTTCAATGCCTCTTCGTTTGAAAAGACCTTGACGTTATTATCAAAATAATCATCAAGCACTTTTCGATGCGTATCCTTTCTGTCTTTAAATTTTCTTAGTGTTTGGCTCTTAATAGCTTCGGAAGGCACAAACCACATTACAATTCCCCTAGACATCTTCTCCTTTAAGAAAGTGTCCATAATGGACGTGGTTGCATGACAGCCAACCAAAGTTTTTCCTCCTCCGGTTGGTATTTTTATACAAACAAACGGAACCTTTTCACCAAAGAACTCGTCTTTGTAAGGAAGACCTGTTGCTGATATGAATGCGTGTTTTGGACCGAATTTGCTAACCTCTTTCAGATAGTCGCTCAATTTATCTAATGTTTTTTGCTGATATTTTTTAAGTTCCATATCAATACACCTTAACCTCGTATGGAATCTGTTTGAAAAGGATGTTGTATTTTTCTAGAATCTTATCGTCAATAAGGCATTTGTCCGCATAGATGATTTTCTTTTTGCTGTTATTTTTAATTTTCTTCAAGAAGTCCTTGTTGAGAATGTTCTTGCCTTTTTCTTTGAATAAGAGATAATATTCGGTTTCTCCGTATTCACCAACATAATATTTATCAATCGCTTTTCTATCAATATTGATGTTCGTTTCAGTAAAGTAGATGTAAGTTGCAAGCTGCTCGAATGTGCATTCCTCTTCAATCTGTCCCTCTTCATTAAAGAGTGGTTTGTCGAGTTCGCAGTATTCAAAGTCGTCATTATAGCTATCTTTTTTTATTGCTAGTTTGATTCTTTCGGCAGTTATATCTTTAGCATAATCTTCCATCTCTACGAGTATAAATTTCCGATTCCCGTTGGTTTTTTTATTTAATTCTAAAACCGCATGCCCCGTTGTTCCAGAACCAGCAAACGAATCTAATATTATATCATTTGCATCTGTGAAATATGAAATTAATTTAACTATCAAATCAACAGGTTTTGGATTATCAAAAATATTAGTTAGTCCGAGTTTTTCCAAATCTGGCGATCCGCTGTTTGGGCAATCTTTAATTACTGAGTCCAAAATATACATTAATCTCTTTTTTCTAAAATAAGGGACGCCTGTTTTTCTGAAATAAACCTCAATCCACTCCTGTCCCTTAACATCGTATGTCTTAGTATCTGTTCCTATCTTTTCAAAAAATTTAATCATCTGATTTTTATATGGAAATGATGCTTCTAAGACAACATCTTTTTGCAGAATTCCGTCTTTGAATGTCATCGATCCATCTACAATATCAATCCTATTAGTTCCATCTCCAATATTTTTTTCGAATACTGCGTCTTTAACTCCCTCAATCTCTAGCCCTTTTGGAAACTTTACTTTTGCAAGAGGATTTCTCGGACTCCGTTTAATTTGTAGTCGTTCATCTATATTCTCTAGTTCGTCAGGAAAGTTTTTTCCATAATAGTTTTTTACTCCTTCAAAATCTTTTGCATACGCGAGTATGTACTCGTGGTTTTTTACTATACTTCTGAATCCTTTTGTTGAACCCGCGTTGTTCCAAACCACTAGTCCTCGATCAATTCTATTTTTAAAATCAAAAATTTCATCCATAATCTCTCTTAGATTTGATAGTTCGTTATCGTCTACACTCACAAAAATAACTCCATCTTCGCTTAGTAAATCTCTGAGTAGTTTGAGTCGTGGATACATCATACAGAGCCATTTATCGTGCCGACATAAGTCTTCAGCTTCACTTCCGACTACTTTACCCAACCACTTCTTGATTTTTGGGGAATTTACCTTATCGTTATAAACCCAGTTTTCATTACCTGTATTGTATGGCGGGTCTATGTAGATGCATTTAATTTCTCCTTGATAATAGGGCATTAATGCCTTTAGTGCCTCTAAATTATCCCCATGAATTATTAGGTTTTGGGAATTCCCCCCCCCTCCAGAATGAGCCTTAATTTTCTTTAGCAATCTAAATGGAACTTCCTTATCGTGGTTTACAACTGCGTCTTTACCTATCCAATTCAATGTTGGCATTTGAACCCTCTCCTGTATGTATAGCGCCAGTGTTTTTATGTATTCCCTTATCTCTGTTGTTTTGCTTGCCTCGGATTTAGCCCTCTTCCCTGCGTTCTCTTCTTTTGGTGTTGCGCCTAAGCCTTCAATTCTTCAATCTTAATGCTTCTTCTGCGATTATACCAAGCAGTATATCTTCACCATAACTCAAATGAAATCGCATGGCGAGGTTATAAACGCACGGTGTGAACAATCAAGCGGTGATATGATGGCAAAGAAAAAAACAGCAAAATCAAAGAAGAAGAGATAAAGAATTCTAGGCGGCAATAGCCGCCATTTTTATTTTTGGCAGTTAAGTCACTTCACCTGCAGTTCGCGGAAAATTTTAGGATTGTTCATTGCGGCGCTTCCAATCATTGCTCCGCGTACCCCTATTTTTTTCAGCTCTTTCACCTGTTTTCTTGTTTTGATGCCGCCGTTTGCAATAATGGGTTTCCCGGTATCAACGCATTTTGCATAAACTGAAAAGTCCGCCTTATCCCCAAGTGTCTGCTTGGCTGTCATTGCGTGCACCACGAAAAAGGAAGCCTCCACGCTCCTAATCAGGTTGAGGTAGGCGCCCCTGTCCTTTTCATAATCATCCAAACCGAGACGGAGCTTTACCGAACACTCAAATCCATGTTTGCCAATCAGCTTGGCAATCTCATCTACGCGGGTTACCCTCTTTATCATCGCCGCTCCGATTCCCTGCCGTATGAACTCGGGCGAGGGACATCCCAAATTCAGATTAAAGCCGCGAAACCCTTCACTGACTTTGAAACTCCCCAGAAACTTTTCATATTCTGCTATTTTTGCGCCTGCAAGCTGTATCTGCGTGGGTGTGGAATTGGCAATGATTATCTTGTCAAATTCGCCTTTTTTAAAGCGGGCGAGGTTTGCAACGCGCGCAATTTCAGTGAATGTCAAATCCGCGCCATTCCGGTGGCAGAGAGTGCGGAATGCGTTGTCAGTCACCCCTTCCATCGGGGCGAGCATTAGCTGAAATTTCATATTATATCAACAGTTGCCTTGCCTTCAAATTCTGAAGCTAAAGGAATTACTCCTCAATTCCTCGTTTAAGGCGATAGAACTTAAAAAATCCCCCTATTCCCTCATATATCCAATCATTTGAAGCGGGAATTAGCGTTTTAAAAGATAATGCAATAATAAAGGTTAAGGAGAGAGTATAATGGAGTGGGGAGCCGTAAGTTAAACTTAGGGCATAACGGCCTGGCTCTTTAAAAATTTTGAATTGAGGCGATTATTATGGGAATGAGCAAAAAAGACCTGTGCAGGAAGAAGACAAACATAAAGGCGAAAATTGCCGAGCTTGAGCCGAAAGCGAGATTGGACCCGTTAAAGAGGCATCCTGAAATACATGAGGAGCTGGCGAAATTGAGAAAGGCGCTGGAAGAGGATGAGTAGGCTTCATGTGAAGAAGGTGCAAACAGATGGCAAAACCGATTGAAGCGGGAATAGAGCTTGAGGGGGATGAGGCTGTCCGATTCGTAAAGAGAATGTTAAAGGAAGAAGCCGAGCCGAACCCTAAAAGAGTGAAATTCATAAGGGAAGCGCTAGCCGAGGCAAGGCAGTTTAAGGTTGAATATTGAAGAGGGCGCGTATTCTCGGAAAGAATTAAGGCGGTTTACCTTTTCCCGCCGTATCCGTTTATCTCCGCGTAAGAAACCTACGGTTTCTCACTCATTTCCCTTTTAATTAGCCTTCCTTGCGGCTTCCGCCGTATCCGTTTATCTCTGCCACCCGTATCGTTTCCAAATTCCTCTCAATCTGCGCTTTCAGCGAAGAAGAAACCTCCTGCGATGTTTCAATTGCCTGTGTATATGCGGAATTTGCAAGCTTAAGCGCAAGCTCCTTATTCAAAGAGATAGCTTCTGAAGTGTTCTTGCGGGCATTGGCAATATCCCCACTTAATACATAGCACAAGCCAAGCGCATAAATTGCCGAAGCGTCCTTCGGCTTTGCCGATTTAACGTATTCAAGCGCTTCTATTGCTTCCCCATACCTTTGCAGTGCAATCAAGCAGAATCCCATTACATGCCAAATCTCTGCATTCTCCCTCTCAAGCTCTGCCGATTTTGCAAGGCAGGAAAGCGACTCCTCATACTCCCCCTCTAAGTAAAGGGTTTTTCCCTTCACAAACCAAGCAAGTGCCTCTTTCGGGTCCCGCTGCACAAGCTCCTGTGCTGTTGCTTCCGCTTCCTTGTAATCCTTTTGCTCAAGCTGCTCCTCATTCTTTGCTACCAGAAAGTCTTCTGCTTGGTCGCTCATGCAAAAGGATAGGTAAAGAAAATTTATAAATGTCAGCTAAGTAAGATGGTGCCATGGAAGCAAAACCAAGCCCAATGGTGCCGAGAGCGAACGCACCCATTTCCGAGAAGACGCGCGAGGAGTTCTCAAATTTGAAGGGAAGCCTTGATGCGCTTGCCTCCTGGAATCTCTCCCCGAATGAGGAGCTTGAGATAAGGATAACGAAGAAGGCAGGAAGGGCGCAGGCGGAAGCGTTTGCAGAGTGCAACAGGATATTTTAGCATCCTTCGCATTCCACGCTGAAAGAAATACTATCCCCATCCCTTATTCTAAGCTTTTTCTTTATGTCCATTGGAGCGATAAGCTCCATTACTGAAAGGCCGTGCACCGAGCGGTCGGGAAATATTACTGCCCCTCTTATGCATTCGCCAATCAGCGCGGGATAGGCAAGTATGGGACCGTAGGTTTTCCCCTTCTGCACAAAACCCTTTATAATAATGGGGTTTTTTGACTTTAGGCGCAGGCGCAGCTCAATCTCTTCAGGCGGTATGTTAACGTTGAGCGTTCCGGGAAAGGGGGAAAAGCCTAATTCTTTTTCAACTCCTTTTTTATACTTCGGAATTGAGAGGAATTTCTTCCCCTGCCCCAAGCCCCGCACCACCCTCCCGCCAAAATCAAGGCGCGCCCCCCCGAAAAGGGAGTCTGAAAGAGCTTTCTGAAGCGACTTTGCCTCTTCTATTGCCTTTTTCGTAAGCAAATACGCCCCTCCCTCTCTTTTTATATAACCGCAAGAAACAAGTCCAATCGCTTTTCTTGAGAAGGACTGCTGAGAAATGCCCAATTCAGCCGCGAGTGCGCGCGTGGTTGCGTGCAGGGGCTCCTTGTGCGCCCTTTTTGAGAGAAGCAGAAGCAGTATCTCATCCATATGGTGATTTCTTCTCTTAAGTGCTTTTTAAATACTTTGAGCGGGAAATAAGAGGTGCCGGTGATGATATGAACAACCTCTGATATTGATGATGAGGCTAACAGCATCTGAGGCGCTTAATGCTTATTTCTGAAGACACTGACAGGTCGTCCAACAGTAGAGCGGTTATTATAAAGATGATTTTGTCCATTCTTCTGTATGTATAAATGGACCGAACCTAAACCAATAATAATTGACTTGTCTGGAGAAGAAGGATTTAAAATTAGGCAGAAAGCAGCGGAATTTGTCAGTGGCACAAGATTAAGGACTTTAGAAGCAGGAAGCGAAGAAGAACAAACTTATGGAATTTTGGCTGAGATGGTTATAAGAAAAGAACTCGGGTTGCCGGAACCTGACGCTGAACATAGAGAATTAGGATATGATATCAAGCTGCCGTCTGGAGTTAAAGTTGACGTTAAGTGCCGCGGTGGAACGCTGCCTTTCCAAGAGTTGTATTCAGGAAGCGGGAATTTGGCAAGAGAGGCAAAACATAATTTTTTTGCAAGGCAATTATGGGACGAAAGATTAGATTCAGATATTTATGTAATGACCCATTTAGAAACTCCAAAACCTCCGAGAAAACAAAAAACTGCCCTTCCTGGAACGCCAAGACAAAGAAAATGGAAGATTTATGTATGCGGTTGGGTATCAAAAAAGAGAGTAAAAAAGGAAGGGGTCTATCTGCCAAGAGGCGCAATAACTGAACAAGGAAGCAAATGGTTTCCATATAGGGGGCATGAGATAGAATTTTATAATCGGCATTTGAACGGATTTTCTTTGGTTAAGGACATTTGTAATATTGACCAAAAAGATGTGGAAGAAGACGGCGGAAAAACAATGGCGCTTCATTTGACATCCGTTGATGCCATGCGAATCGCCATAGATTTGGTCGGATATGGCGTTTTAGATAAAGATGTTCTGGAATTTCTCAAACAAAATTTAAGGATAACTGACAACGTACCGCCAATATTGCACCCAAACCAATATTACCATCTCTTGAAATGGTTGAAAAAAGAGGGGAAAATAAGGCAAGACAACATAGACAAACTTTCAATGATTATGCAAGAAGCGGCATATAAAGAGTAACTGGTTGAGAAGCAGGCAAATTTTCAAAATGAGGCAGTGTTAAATTTTTTTTCTTTTCTTTCGCCTGATTTTTGGCTTTTTCTATTCTTTCGCAGCATATTTTAATGTAGTCCATTTTCTTTTCGTGGTGCAGGATGCCATTTTTATTTAATTCTATCCCTATGAAGTTCCTTTCTTCAAGAACTGCCGAAACTAAAAAACTTCCGCTTCCGCAGGCATTATCCAAAACTATATCGCCCTGATTTGTAAATGTTCTTATTAGATATCTGCCAAGACTGACTGGTTTTTGCGTCGGATGGAAAACTTCGCCTTCGGATTCGGCAGTTTTAAAATATACAACATCTGAAGGGTATCTCTCTCCATCGCTTTTTACGTGTGCTGTTTTAAACAATCCATATGAACCGCTAAACTGTTTTTTTCTATATCCTTTATCGTATGCGTCCCCTCTAACCATCTGAGGGTTGTAAACAGGCTGTTTTTTATAAAAAATGCAGATATCTTCGTGTTTTCTTAATGGCTGTTTCTTTGCATTTAAGAAATTGGTTGCTTTTGACTTTATCCAAATTAGTTTATATTTAAACCAAGTTTTATTGCTTGAGATAAGTTTATTTGTGAATAACCCCTGCGATGTTAAGACTATGGCGCCGTTATCTTTTATGATTCTTTTATATTGCTTCCACAGAGTACTTAGAGGAATTGATGAATCCCATTCATTTTGAGTTGTCCCATAAGGCAAATCGCAAAGAATCATGTCTATTGATTTGTTGGGTATCCCCCTCATTACTTCAAGACAATCGCCTTCTATAACTCGGTTCTTAAACTCGTTGATATCTTTCATTTTCTCGCCCTTACTTTGGTCTTTCTTATACGTGGTTTGTTCCAATATGGGCTCTTGCATTTCGGATTGGGGCATACTCTCGGAGGTTCGTTGTTTCTCGGCTTCCATCTATGTTCGCACCGCAGACACAAAAGCTCGTCTGAGAACTCACATCCGCATCTCGGACATTTAATCATGCGTTCCATACAGATACATCTCTTTTAAATCTTGGGTATAGTTCAGCGGAATTATTCATCATCAACCCTTATCTTCATCCTCTAAAGGTATATAAGGTTATCGTATTTTATTCTATGAGAATAAAAAACAAAGGTGTGAGGCATTTAAAATAGTTTTAGTGAATATATGAACGGGTGCTTTCCATGAGCGTTATGGCTGAACGAATACTTGAAGTGCTTGATGTTGTTCCGATTGAGAAGCTCAAGATACATGAGCAGACAATTGAGAAGAATGTCACCGGATTGAAGGAAACCATGCTCAATATTGGAAGGCTTGTAGACCCGTTGATAGTTGACAGGAAAAATTACATCGTGCTTGACGGAAACCACAGAAGGCAGGTGCTTGAAATGCTCAAGGCATCCCTTGCTGTGTGCCAGCTTGTCAATTATGAAGACAAGGAGATACAGGTAGGGGGATGGTTTCCCGCTGCAAAGGAACTGCCTTCCGGAATGGAGAGTTTCAAGGGGGAGAGGGTTGATTTTGAGGCGGGAATAACTGCAATCTCAAAGAAGGAAGCGTATTTCATGCTGGTTGAGGATGTAGAGAAGAAAAACTGCACGCTTTTCCCAACTGAAAGCACTTCTCTTTCAGAAGTGATAGGCTCGCAGCAAAGAATGCTGAAGAAAATAAACGGGGAGAATGGCACGGAAAACGGAAAATTCGCATATTTTGAGGATGTTTTTGCAGATGATGCACTTTCGCAGGAGTTTAAGGTGCTTTACAGAAAACCATATACAAAAGAAGAAATTGTCTCTGAAGCGCTTGCTGGAAGGCCCCTTCCCCCCAAATCCACAAGGCACATGATACCAAACAGGATTATACGGCTTAACCTCCCCCTTGGCTGGCTTTATGAGGATAGGGAGGATGCGAAGGGAAAGCTTGAGGATATGGTGAGGAAAAGGGCGGTTCACCACAATGTGCGTAGGTATACTGAACCGGTTATTGTGATATATTAAGCGCAAAAGAAGCTGGATTAAAATGAGAAACAAGCTGCTTGTTGCATGCGTTATAATAATGCTTTCTGCAGCGGCAATGCACCTGCGGCTTGGATATTCGCTTGAGAAGATGCTCCCTGTTTTTGCTGCGATACTTGCAGGGATGTTTTTCTGTGATTTGGATGCACCGTTTTTTTGGATGAGGCAGAAGCTTGTGATAATAGTGATGATAGCGATGGCTGCGCTTTTCATTGCAATTTATTACTTTTACACAAGTACAATAATGGCGTTCTGCCCGCTGAATGACGGCTTGCAGTGCGGGGGGGCTTATTTCTTTATTGCACTTGCAATTTCCGCTTTATTTGCGCATTTCTGCGATGTTATAACTCCTTTCAAGGAAGGCCCCCTGCACGGGGTGCTTCCTTCACTTGCGTTTGGCTTGGTGGTGCTTGGGGCGTATTCAATCTATTTTGGGATGGAAATTGCGATTATAGGGGGGGTGCTTGCATTCTCCACTGCAGTTTTGCACCTTATCCTGGATTCAGGAAAGAATAATTAGAGGGAATTAGGAAAAAGGAATAGTTAGTGGAAGTTAGGAAAAGCTGAATGTGGAAAGAATGAATGCAATCAGCCCAAGCGCTATGCAGTAATAGGAGAAGTAATGGAATTTTCCTTCCTGCAGCACCCGCATGAGCACGCCTATTGAGAGGTAGCCGACTATTGCGGAAATTATTATGCCTATTGCAAATATTGAGAAATCGGCATTGAAGGAAGTTGCTTGGTGTATTTCAATTATGGAAGCTACGAGAAATGCTGGCAGGCCTATGAGAAAGGAGAATTTCGCCGCTTCTTTCGGGGAAACTCCAAGCAATAATGCTGCGGAGATGGTGGAGCCGCTTCTTGAGATGCCTGGCGCGACGGCGATGCCCTGCGCGATGCCGGAAGCTATTGCGGAAGGCTCGCTTATCTTTCCTTCTTTCCTTTTCACAAATTTCGTGAGCAGAAGAAGTATTCCCGTAATTATTAATGCAAAAGAAATGAGCTTTACATCGGAGAACATGCCTTCAAAAAAAGTTTTTCCAGCAAAGCCTATTATTGCGGTTGGAATGCCCGCTAAAATGATTAGGTAAATGAGATAAAGGGTTTTCTTCTCCATTTTTAATGCGCCCTGCATTATCCGCCATATTTCATTTCGCATGTATGCAATAAGCGAGATAAGCGTTCCCAAATTGAGCGCCACCTGAAATTCTACGCTTGCCCCCATTCCGAGAAAATGGTTTGCCAGCGCCAGGTGGGCGGAGCTGGAAACAGGAAGCCACTCCGTAATGCCTTGTATTATGCCCAGAATGATTGCGCTTGCCATTTCCATGAGGAGGAATTACGCAGGGGAGAATATAAAGATTTGTCAGCCTAATACACTTGCGATGATGACACCGCTCCAGACTGATTAATGATGAACGGAGTAGCTTCTGAGCAAAAATATTTGAGAGATTTTATTTTCCGTTTCCTGCTTTTGCCGTATATTACTCCAGCATCTGCCGCGCCAGAAATACTGCGAACGGCTTATGGTCGCCTTTGTCCGCCGCCTCTATCATCTTGTTATTGTAGTCGTATGACTACAAATTTGCATAAATAACTTTTGTAGTCATAAAAAAAATCGGAGGCGCCAATTTATTCCCTTATGTGGCGCACCGCTTTGTCTATCCCGTCGCCTTGCTTTGTGCTGGCTTGGTTTCCTTTC
This sequence comes from Candidatus Micrarchaeota archaeon CG1_02_47_40, assembly GCA_001871475.1. Taxonomy (GTDB): domain Archaea; phylum Micrarchaeota; class Micrarchaeia; order Anstonellales; family CG1-02-47-40; genus CG1-02-47-40. Next base: position 12,208 of record MNVE01000016.1, read on the forward strand.
TCTCCGTCCGCCAGATTCCGCCGACCATTATTAGCGTGCTGAAAAAGATTACGGAAAGCCCTATCGTAGCCAAATCTCCAAGAAGCGCATATGATGCTGTGCCTGGGCCGAGCACTGAAACCGGAAGCTGTATCAGCACCGCGGCAGTCAGGCCCCTTGCCCCGAATAAGGTTATGTACGTCTTTTCCCTGGGGGTGAATTCCGACTTTAAGAGAGAGAATTCAACTGCCGCCTTCCTCACAATGAAAAGCAGTGCGCTTATTGCAAGCCCATACGCAACCAAATCCAGCCTGTCAAACTGCAAAAGCAGTCCGAGGTAGACGAAAAAAAAGGTTTTTATGAGGAATTCCATCTCGGAAAAGAAGAACTTGGCTTCCGGAGCGGCAAGCATGGTTTTCGGAAGGTTGAGGATGCTTTTGAGCGCTTCGCGGTTTCCAAGCACCAGCCCGAACATCAGAACGGCAAGCGCCCCGTTGCCTTTCATGAATTCAGCAAGCACGTAGATGAAAAAGAGGGCGGCAAGGGTGACCACATACGACTTGCGTTCGGTTTCAAGCCTTGCCAGGGCGTAAAGCCATGCCACGCCGCTGACGAGGCCTACAAGTAGCCCGACCCCGAATGCGGAGGTTATGACCTGTATTGCGGAATTGCTAACCAAATCCTGCGAGAGCATCTGCACGACCGCCATCCCAAAAACGAGCGTGTAAACGTCGTTTATCGTGCTCTCAAGCACGACCAGGGATGAAAGCTGTTCGCTTAATTTCAATGTGCGCAGCGCCGGGGCGATGGCGCTTGAAGTGCCGCCCACGGCAATGCCAAGCAGCAGGCTGTGCAGCAGGGGCCAGCCAAAGAGGTACGCTGCTGCTGCCACCGCTGCGGCGGAGAAAAGAGATGCGACAAGCGAAAGCACGAGCGCCCTTGGAACTGAACGCACCACTGCCTTCAGATTCAGCGTCAGGCCGCTGCTGAAAAGTATTACGATGAGCGCGATGGTGCCGAAGAAGGCGGCCCATTCCTTCACAAGCGCCTTCTCAACCGTGCCAAGAAGGAATGAAAGGGCGACTCCAAGAAGCAATAGCCACACGACGTCCGGTATGCGGGTGCGCTTGAAGATTACCTCCCCGAAGAAGCCTATGAACAGGATTATTGCACCAATGAAAAGGATGGGCGTTGGATCCATAAGCATAATGCGGCGGCGATTATTATAAATACTACGGAAAATGATTTATGCCGGCAAGAATACGCAGAAAGTTCAAAAACCGCCTGCTGCTTTAAAAACAGCCTGCGTCTAATTCTGATTATGCCAAACCAAAAATTTATGAGAATGGCTGTAAAGAAAGCGCTGGCAGGAATGAAAAAAGGAGGCGGACCCTTTGGCGCGTGCATTGTGAATGAAGAGGGAAGAGTTGTTGCGTGTGAAGGCAATTCAGTTGTAAAGGGCCATTCTCCTGTACGGCACGCGGAAATAAACGCAATTGAGAAGGCGTGCAGAAAAAGGAAGAATCACCTCCTGAAAAACTGCACAATCTACTCAACAACCGAGCCCTGCCCCATGTGCTTCGGCGCAATCCACTGGGCGGGAATTGGAAAAATCGTTTATGGCACGGAAATAAAGGATGCAAAGAAAGCGGGCTTGAGGGAGCTTTGCATTTCAGCGGAAAGGATGAAGAGGATGGGAAAAAGCCGGGTGAAGATAATGGGCGGTTTTCTGAAGGAAGAGGCAAAAACTATTTTTGAAGAATGGAGAAGGCTCAAAGGAAGGGTAAATTACTGAATGTCTAATTTCCCAACTATACGCATCTTCTTATTCAAATCGCAGAAAATGACTGGCTGCCCCTTCACAAGCGCAAGTGGCTTTTCAAATATTAATTTCCCCCCTTCCAGTTTGCAGGGCATGGACTGGAGGCAGTGAAAGGCAGTCATGGCAGTGGAATCGCGTTGTGCAAAGCGAGAATAAACCATCTGCTCCGAAAGCTCCGAAACAATCTGAAGCTCTCCCTTCGCAAGCACATTTCCTCTTTCAATCTCCTCGCTTTTTAATTTCTTTATCGCAAGCCCCACCCTGTCACTTGGAAAGGCTTCCGGCACGTCAACGTCATTTTTTTGTATGCTTTTTACGTCAAGGGATTTCTTTTGGGGAAAAGCAATTAACTCGTCATGCACCTTCACTCTGCCTGAATGCACCAGGCCAAGCAATACTGAGCCTATCCCCTTCACCTCAAAGGAGTGGTCTATGAAAATTATTGTACTCTCAAGGCGTTCCTGGGGCGCAAACTCAGAAAGGATGAATTTCTTCGCATCCTCTTGGGAAAGAATCTGCCAGTTTGCAAGGGAGGTGTTTTTCGTGAAGGGGGAAAACTCGCATTCAGAAATGAAGCATCCTTTCTTCCCGAGCAAATCAAGCAGGACTATCTGCTCCCCCACTTGCGCATTTATTTCATCTATGATAAAAACAACGAAATCCGAGAGAAATAGAGAATTTGCAAGCGCAGCCAATTTTTCCGGGTAGCGCGTAGGCTCCATTATGTTCAGAAGCTTTCCCTGGTAGGAGGAATTGTAAAGGGTGAAATCATCAGAAGAGCCTTTTTTTGCAAGCGAGTGGCAGAATGCTTCCCTTCCGTTTCCCAAAACGCATATGTTGATGCTCATTTTTATCACTTCCCGGCAATGCCGGCACTTGGAATGCCCATCTCTCTTTCAGTGCAGATTTTCCCTTCCGTCCTGAACATCTCATCCCCAAAGGAGGAGTTTTTGCAGTCAAATTTCGCGCCTGCAAAATCCGAAGGGGAGGATGCCGGAGGGGTTCCTTCTCCGTCTGCAGGCATTGACAGCCATATGCAGTCGCTTTTTGCAGACACTCCGGAAATGTTTGGCACCTTCATGTAAATTGAGCTGTTGTTGTAAATCATCTCAATGTTTCCCATTTGCGGGTTCAGCGCGGAAATGGGAAGGACGTATTTGTAGCTTCCCCCTTTTATGTAAATCGTTGAGAAGAGGGTGGCTCCTTGGTAATCAAGACGGATTGAGCACTCAAGCGGAGAGTTTGTTTTCATGAGAGAGTATATGTCCGTGCTCTTAATTGAGGCGTTTTTTGCCGCATCTGGCGGGGAAGCGCCGCTGGATGGGGTTTGTGAATCTGCTGTACAGCCCGCAAGGAGAATGAAAAACAATATTATTGCAGTAAAAAAGTGTTTCACCACAGCTAAATCCCTCCTCTTTTATATTCTATCCTTCCAATTAAATAAATATGCCCCAGGAAAAATCGTGCGGCTTTGTAGTGTATAGAATTGAGGGGGAGGCGCCCCTTTACCTGATTTTGCATTATGGGGAGGGGCACTGGGATTTTGCAAAGGGGCACATTGAAATTGGTGAGAGCGGGATTGAAACCGCTAAACGCGAGCTTTTTGAGGAAACCGGAATTGAAGAGATTGCACCGGTGCCCGGCTTTGTTGAGAAGATAGGCTATTTTTTCACGCATGAGGGAAAAAAGGTGCACAAGGAGGTTTTCTTTTTCCTTGGGGAAACGAATGAAAAAGAAGTGAAGCTGTCGGACGAGCACGTTGAATATGAATGGCTTGAGTATGAAAAAGCCGTTGAGAAATTGACGTATGTTAATGCGAAGAATGTTCTGCAAAAGGCGCACACGAGAGTGCTTCAAGTATTATCCCAGTGAACCCATTCGCCGGTCAATTCCTGCGGCGAGAAATTGTCTGCGCGCACCTGTATTTTTACGCGGAAAACCCTTGTGCCGGGTATGCGGAGATTTTTTATTGAAACGGTTGTTTCCTCTTCCGGGGAAATTGCACGCGTTAAATTGTATGTGATGCTGTCCCACTCGCGCAGGCTCTCATCTTCCAGGCTTACTTCCACTTTCGTGTTCTCCGAGGGGAGCGAGCCGAGGTTTTTGAGGGTGACATTCACGTTCGCTTTTGTTTCAGCTCCGTTGTAGAGGTAGAGCATTGAGGTGTTGAAGTAAAGATAGGGGCGGGGGAATAACTGAAGCGCATCAAAGGAGGCGCCCTTGTATTCATCCGGCATGGCGCCCACATCCCAGCCCTCGCCTGTGGTTTCAAGGTAGCAGTAATCCACGCCGTTGTAGCTTATCCTGTCCTTATCGGTAAAGCCGCATTTTATGCCTACAGCCATGTGGTCGGGCAGTTCTATAAGCACCGTGTCATAACCCATTCCGCGCAGTATTGCCGCCGCAAGTATTGATGTGTCCTCGCAGTCGCCTCCGTCTGCAAGCAGTGTTTCGTATGGAAAGCGGGGGTATTCGTCGCTTCCTGCGGTCACCAAATCAGAAGTGTATGGGAGGGACTGCACGAAAGAGACTGCTAAGTAGGCGGCAGCCCTGCCGCGCTCTTTAGTTTCTGCGTATTGGTTGAACGCTGCAACTATGCTGTTTATCATGCTGTCATCAAATGGGTCGGAAACGAACAAATCGTAGGGGCGCAGGCGGGAGCGGGACTGGTAGAAGGGAAAGCTCGAGTTATCAATCGGAATTGAGAGAGTCCATTCCTTACCGAGGTAATTCCAGTTGTAGGTGCGCATCCCGCTCGCATTTACGCTTGCTTTTTCTGAATCAAGGCAGCCTTTTTCGTTTGAGTAAATGTTATTTGGACTGCATATCTCGCCAGTTTTGCAGGCGCAGTCTTGTGCGCATTTTGAGCAGTCCTCTTGAAAATCGCAGATATTGTCCCCGCAGCAGGGGGACTGTTTTTTGTGTATGCAGGTGAAATTGGTTGCCTCGGTGCAACTGTCATACGTGCATGCGTCGTTGTCGTCGCAGGAGTTGGGGCAGGTTTTTGAGGAGGTTGCGCACTCGGAGAGAGTTCCGACTATCCTCCCGTCAAAGCACTTGTAGAAAGTCGCATGAACCTCGGCATCTCTTAAAGGGAGAAAGCTGCATCCGGAGAAAAGCAGGGAGAGCATTGCCAGAATGAATATTTTGCGCATAGGGAAGTTAGTTGCCCTGTTATTTATATAAATGCTATTTTACATAAGAATAGTTAAGCCGAGGTCTGCTTGCACTTGCGTGCAAGACATTTGAAATGCTTTGCGTTTCAAAATTTTGAAAGTTCTTGTGAACTTTCAAATCTCTCGGCATAAGAATGCCGAGGTGGCAGAATCTGGTATCGCGCCAGACTTGAGACCCATATGGAGGCTTTGCCCCCCTAAGGGTTCTCCACCCCCCAAAGAAAAAGAAAAGGGGGAGTGAACATGAAATCTGGTGCCCTTCGGGGCTTAGGAGTTCAAACCCATAAGGGGGGTTTCACCCCCCTTGTCTGCTTGCCCTTCGGGCAAGTTTCGCCAAATCAGGAATTTGGCGAAGGGCTTCAACCCCCCTAAAAAAGAGGGTTGAAACTGAACAAATCTCCTCCTCGGCGCTTTTCTTATTTTTTACCTTTGTAAGCGAAGCAGTCAGCTTTAAATATACCTAAGTATACTAAGGTATACGTGATGTATATGGATGTATGTGTTGTAAAACTCCATCAGGACACCAAAAGCCTTTTGGATAAATTCAGGGAATACCGCAATGAAAGCTACGACGAAGTGGTAAGGAAGCTCATAGGCATAGTCAAAAACTGCAAAAAAGAGCCTGAGCTTTCCAGTGAGGCGGTTGAAAGGATAGAAGAGGCAAGAAAGAGGATAAAGGCGGGCGATTTCGTTACGGAAGAGGAGGCAAGAAAGAGGCTGGGACTGTGACATACAAAATCTTCTTTGACCCAAAAGAATTTGAATTTCTTGAGGCTCTGCCCAAGGAAATCGGCAGGAGGATTTTTGAGAAATTGCGTACAGCAAAAGAAAATCCGAATCACTTTTTTGAAAGACTGTCGGAAAGAGGAGATTATAAACTGCGCGTAGGCGACTACAGGGTAATCGCAGATATAAACCACGAAACAAAAAGGATAGACGTAACTCTAATTGACCATCGGAAAAGAATTTAGAAAAGGATTTAGAAGAAGAACCTATTCCAGCGTTATCTTAACCTGCACCGTGTCCGGAACCTTCACGCGCATAATCTGCCTTAAAGTGCGCTCATCCCCTGCGACATCTATCAATCTTTTGTGTATTCTCATTTCCCAGTGCTCGTAAGTATCCGAGCCGTCCCCGCAGGGAGTCCTTCGCGTGCTTATCATGAGGCGCTTTCGCGGAAGCGGAACCGGCCCCTTTACCTCAACGCCGGTGGTGCGCGCGATTGCGATTATCTGGGAGCAGACTTCGTCAAGTTCCTTTGAGTCTTTTCCTATGAGTTTTATGCGCGCTCTTCCCATTCAATCACTAGTTTGTTATCAAAAACACCAAAGGAACCCTTTTTTGTTTTTACTGCTGCTTCTTCACTACTTCCAGCACGACTCCTGCTGCCACGGTCTGCCCCATGTCGCGGATGGCAAACCTTCCAAGCGGCGGGAATTCCTGGAATTTCTCAACAACAACCGGTTTCAGCGGCTTTACCTTGATTATTGCCACATCTCCCGTCTTGATGAAGTCGGGGTTCTTCTGCTGAACCTGCCCGGTCTTTGGGTCTTTCTTCTCAAGTATTTCAACGACAGTGCAGGCAACCTGCGCGGTGTGAAGGTGGAACACGGGAGTATATCCCTTTGCAATCGCCGTCGGGTGCTCAAGCACCACTATCTGCGCGGTGAATTCCGCCGCTACTGTTGGCGGGTTGCTTGCCGGCCCGACCACTTCCCCTCTCCTTACATCCTTCTTGTCAACGTTTTTCACGTTGAAGCCGACGTTGTCTCCGGGGACTGCCTGCTGAAGCTGCTGGTGGTGCATCTCAATGCTTTTCACCTCTCCCTTTGCCCCGCTTGGCATGAAAATCACGCTGTCATTAACCTTCATTATCCCTGTTTCCACCCTTCCAACAGGCACCGTTCCATGCCCGGTGATTGTGAAAACGTCCTGTATTGGGAGCCTCAACGGCTTGTCGGTCGGCTTCTTTGGAACGTCAAGCTTGTCAAAGGACTCAACGAGAGTCGGTCCCACATACCAGCTTGTGTCCGGCGATTTCTTCGCTATGTTCGTGCCGTGATAACCTGAAATCGGAATGAATGGTATCTTATCGGTATTGTAGCCGATGTTTTTGAGCATCGCTGCAACCTTTGATTTTACCTCGTCAAATTTCAGGTGGTCGTTGTTCACCGCGTCCATCTTGTTGATGGCGACTATAATCTGGGGGATTCCGAGCACCTTTGCAAGGAAAGCGTGCTCCTTTGTCTGGGGCTGCAATCCCTCTTTTACTGAAACGACGAGCACCGCGGCATCTGCCTGCGATGCACCTGTAATCATGTTTTTCACGAAGTCCCTGTGTCCTGGCGCGTCAATGATGGTGAAATAGAATTTAGGGGTTTGGAATTCCTTGTGCGAGAGGTCTATAGTAACTCCCCTTTCCCTTTCCTCTTTTAGGGTGTCCATTGTGAATGCGAATTCAAAAGTTGCCTTGCCTACTTTTGCCGCCTCTTCCTTCAATCTGCGCAAATCCTGCTCGGATAATGCGCCCGTGTCATAAAGCACCCTTCCTACCGTCGTTGACTTTCCGTGGTCAACGTGCCCTATGAAAATCAAGTTCAGGTGTTCCTTTTCTGCCATCCAAATGCACCTCCAAAATATAACATAAACTTTGTCTGTTTGAGAACATCTCCCTTAAGCAGACGTGGGGATATTTCGTGCTTTCTGTTTTTAAACTTAACCCCCATGCGAGAATGTTTTTCTTTTCTTTTTTTTCTGTTTCCTTTTTTTGCTTCTTTTTCCTTTTGCCGCACCAGAAGGATTCGCTTTTGGCGTAAAAAGAGAAAACGGGAAGGCAAGCGGGAGGAATCCCGACATCTCCTTTACGTGCACCCCTGCCTGCGCCACGCGGAAAAGCCGTGTAAACTCAATAAGCTCCCCAAAGCGCAGGAACTCGGAGAAGCGAAGGAATTCGGAAAATGCTCCGATGGGAAGGAGCACCAATATCTCAACCCAGCTTGTTTTGAGGAATTTTATCTTATCGTGCGCCTTCTTGAATTTCTGGAAGATATCTACGGCAAGTATTGAAAGGAAAATCAAGTCTAGTATTTCAAGCGCAAACGCCTGCTCGTGCGAGAAATGGAATGCAAAATGCGCTGCGGTTATTGCCACTATGCCAAGAAGCGAAATCAGCACTGCATTATCCCAGTATTTCTTTATCCTCTGCATTTTCTGATCGCCGAGTATTTGAGGCGGGGAAGGTTAATATTATTTATGCCTTCTTCTTTTTCCCGAAATTCCCGCGGGGCTTTGCTATTTTGAGCTCCGGATAGATGTGAGAGAGCATTTCCGTGGTGGGCTGGAGTTCAAAACCCATTGCAGAGAGAAGGGAGCGCAGGAAGTATGCTTCCGCTACCGGAAGGAGCTTTTCCTCCGGGCAGGCTTCCTTCAATTTCGTGCTTATTTCTGCGGGCTTTAATGAGGAGAAGATTTCACCTATGTTGCCCCAGGCTTTTCTTTTGCCTTTCACAAGGGAAGAAGAGTATTCATCTATGATTGAGGTGTTTATCTTGAGAAAGTCAAAGGATTTGCGCACTAAAGTTGCGTTTATGCTCGCAAGTGTGCCTGCCACTTCCTGCGGGGTGGTGGTTTCGTCTATGCCCATCTTCTTTATTACGAGCCATTCTTTGTATTTTGCGCAGAAACTTACGTTTTCTTCAGCCATTTTTTGCACCTCTTTGTCAAAAACCGCCGGTTAAAAACCGACGGTTCGCGGTTTTTGGCAGCAGTGATTCCACTGATGCCGACCACCAGTCAAAAACTGGTGGAATCACTCAATTTGAAAATAAAAGCCTCAGGGGAGAGTTGTTCTCCTTGGGATTGCCCGCCCTTTTTCGTTTTCTTTTTTTGGGGGGTTGAAGCCCTTCACCAAATTCTTATTTGGTGAGACTTGCCCGAAGGGCAAGCAGACAAGGGGGGCGAACAGCCCCCCTTATGGGATTGAACTCCCGGCCTACTGCTTACAAGGCAGTCGCTCTGCCACTGAGCTACTGAGGCTTGCAAGTCCCTTTTTTGAACAAAGGAATATAAATGCTGATAGGTAAAAGGTTAGGGATTGTGCTCATTAGAAGCAGGTGTATTTGAATGGGAAAATTCGCTGAAGCCGACGCAATAATCGCAGAAATAGTGATTTGCAAGAAATGCAAGGGTAGGAATAAGAAGGGAGTTAAGCACTGCAGGAAGTGCGGCTACAAGGCTTTAAGGCCCAAGAGAAAGGACATTCGGGCGAAGAAGTAGATGAATAAGAGGCTCAAATCTCTTTTTGCCAAGACGCGCGTGTTGCTTAGCCCGAAGAAGTATGCCATATGCTCACTTGCGCGAGGGGAAATGCCGAAAGAGTATTTTGCACTTCTAGATGACGGGTTTGAGAGAACTGCCGTTGTTGAGGAGAAGGAAGCGGAAAAGCTGAAAGCGAAAAAAGTGGAAGCGGGATATGCATTACTCACGCTTGATATTGAGCTTTCATTTGACGTTGCGGGTTATCTTGCAGAGGTTTGCAAGCTGCTTGCAAAAGAGAATATTTCGGTTTGCGTTTTTTCCTCCTACTCGCGCGACCATCTGCTTGTGAAGGGGAAGGATGTGGAGAAGGCGAAGGGGATTTTGGAAAGGCTCGTGAAAGATTGCAAAAAAAGGGCGTGATTTTTTGTCGCAAAGATTATTACAGGGCGCAGGAAAGAAGAATGTTCTTTCGTCGCACGTTCAAAATTTCACAATAGTCTCGTATAGTCGCAAGTATCAAAAAGATATTGTGGAGCTTAATGCGACCGCGCTTGACAAATCAAAAAAATTCAACGAAAAGTGGAATCCGAAATGGAACGCAGACCTTGAAAAGATAGAAGAAATTTATTTGAAAAATGGCGGAGCTTTTTTGGTGCTTTTGGTTGACGAAAAGCTCATCGGCACTGGAGCGCTTTTGAAAGTAGATGAAAAGACGGTAAAAGCAAAAAGGCTCCGTATTCATCCTGCATACCAACAGAAGGGATTGTCCATGCTGCTTATGTCCGAGTTGGAAAAGAAGGCGCGAGAATTGAACTACCGAAAGCTTGTTGCTGACATCGTCAAGTGCAACGTGCCCGCCGAGAAGGTGCTTCTAAAAACCAGTTTTGCAAAAAGCCATGAAACGTATTTTGACGGTGTCCTGTGCGTGCTTTTTGAGAAAGAGTTGGGATAAAATAGCCCCGATCGGATTCGAACCGATGTATCCAGGTTCAAAGCCTGGAGTCCTTGGCCGCTAGACGACGGGGCTGGCGGATTAGAGTTTGGCTTTGGGAATTTAAAAGGAAATATGCTTTAAACCTTGACAAGAAGCCTGTGATATTCCTCTTTTGAAAGCCCGACTTCTTTGAGAATCATGCCAAGCAAACCAACGCCAACATCTTTTCCGCGCATTGGAACGACCGTTATCTTCCTTGTCTGCTGGTTTTCTAGAATGAGATGCGAACCTCTCTGCCTGACTGGAAAGTACCCTATCAAACCCAGCACTTTTACGAGGCGGTTTGCATCAATAGGAGTCAGTCTCATGTGCTATGCTCCTGCAACAGACGATCTTTGAAACGATAGTTTTTTTACTGCCACAAATCTCATGGGATTTTCAACTTTTTCCCTGCTATGTTCCAGATAAAGCTCCACTGCCTCACGTATGTTATCCATGGCTTCTTCCATGGTATCTCCTTCAGTATGGCAGCCCGGCAGGGCAGGAACTGATACCACAAATACCTTGTTCTCATCCTGCTCTATTATGACATCGTATTCGTACAATTTGGACTTCATATAATCACGCCAATATTTGCGTTTTGAGGGTATAAAAGGTTTGCGAGCAGAATATATTTCCTGCAGGGATGGCAGTTAGTTTGCCCTGACGGGCAAAGCCTGCCATCCAAAGTTTAAGTCTGCACGGAAAATTTGCAGGGATGGCAGTTAGTTTGCCCTGACGGGCAAAGCCTGCCATCCAAAGTTTAAGTCTGCACGGAAAATTTGCAGGGATGGCAGAGCCTGGTCAAATGCGCAGGGCTTAGGACCCTGTGACTTTAGTGTCTGCGCAGGTTCGAACGCTTTGTTCTGGCGAACAAAATTTGCCAGCAAGCTGGCAATCCTGCTCCCTGCATCTATTATTTTATAAGCATCGCTCGGCAATTAGTTTCATGGAAAAAACGAAACTTGGAATTCTGCTTGGAGTAGCAGCCGGAATAATTGATGTCGTTCCGATGCTTGCGCAGAATCTCTCTTGGGATGCAAACATTTCCGCATTCTGCCTCTGGATGGTGTCTGGTTTCCTGATTGCAAGAACGGATGCCGGAGTTAAGGGCGCGTTGAAGGGAGCGTTTATCTCTTTCCTTGTACTGCTTCCAGCCGCAATTCTTATAGGGTGGAAGGAGCCTTTTTCGCTTGTTCCAATCCTTGCAATGACGGCTGTGTTGGGATGTGCGCTTGGCTTTCTTGTTGAAAAATACGGAGAGTAGAAATGCTAAAATTTTTAATAAAAATAATTTTGGGAATTGCCCTGTTCTTTGCGCTTGTCTTCCTTCCCGCAGGCACGCTGAACTGGCCAGAAGCATGGCTGTTCATAGGCATATACGCGGTTTATGCACTTTTCGTGTTTCCATATTTGCAAAAGCGCAGCCCAAAGCTTATAGAAACGAGAACGACTTTAAGGAAAACGAAAAGCTGGGATGTGTCCATAATGGTTGCATTCAGCCTGCTTATGGTTGCACTTCTTGTGCTGACTGGATTTGATGCAGTAAGGTATGGATGGAACGATGTGCCCCTGCCCCTGAAAGCAGCAGGTTTTCTTGGAATCGTTCTTGGATTGATATTGGCTTTCCTCGTGATGCGGGAAAATCCTTTTGCCTCAAAGGCAGAAGAAGTGCAGAAGGGGCAGAAAGTAATCAGCACAGGGCTTTACGGGCATGTGCGCCACCCGATGTATGCCGCTTTTTCAGTAATGTTCGTTTCCCTTCCTCTTGCGCTTGGCTCGTATTGGGGAGTTCTGCCTGCAATCGGAATTGTGATTGTGATGTGCATAAGAATGAAATTGGAAGAGAAGATGCTCTGCAAGGAATTGAAAGGGTATAAGGAGTATATGAAAAAAGTGAAGTGGAGAATGGTGCCGGGAGTCTGGTAAATTAAACCTTCCCTGAAACGCTTTTCAGCCATCTGCAGATTGAGTTTATGGATTGTTTGCCTTCTGCGGTTTCTTTGATGAAACGAGCCATTGTTTCTCCTTCACCGATGCCGACAGAGATGGAATAACTGTTCAGGGAGAGGAATGCTTGAGTAGTTGATAAAGCCGTCCTTTTGTTTCCGTCAACAAAAGCGTGCGCGTCAAAGGCAAGATGATAAAGCAAGAAGGCGGCTTTTTTGAGAAGCTTTTCCTCTTCATCTGCTATGTTTTCTCCGTAGTGTTTTACGCTTTCAAGAAGATGCTCAAGATTTGCCTCTGCAATTGCCACGTGCGGCTGGTTGTACTGCGCAGTAATTATTCTGTTTATTTCAATCACTGCCTCTTTGCTCAAATAGTTGAACATGATGACTGCCTACTGCTTTGCAAGAGTATCAAAAGTCTTTTTGTTCTGCTGCATGAACCGCCTTACGATTTCCCCTACCTGTTCAATCTGTGATTTTTTGGACATGAAGACAACCTTGAATGAATTGGGGGTTGGCGGCTTATAAGGCTTGTGCCGACAGTCTGATGATTGTTTTACTTCAGCACCCTTCCCAAATTCTCCAGCATGTCGGCAGCCATCTTCTCCAAATCATACTCGTGCTTCCAACCCCATTCCTCCCTTGCACAGGAGTCGTTGATGGATTTGGGCCAGGAGTCCGCAATGCTCTGCCTGAAATCAGGCGCGTAATCGCAGGTGAATTCTGGGATGTGCTTTTTTATTTCGGCAGCCACATGCTCCGGAGCGAAGCTGATGGCGGCAAAATTGTATGAGAAGCGGTTCTTTATTTTTTCAGAAGGTGCTTCCATCAACTGCATCGTCCCTTTTATGGCATCCGGCATATACATCATGGGAAGGTAGGTGCCTTCTTTCAGAAAGCAGGTGTATTTCTTCTGCTTTATCGCTTCGTAGAAAATTGCAACTGCGTAATCGGTCGTGCCTCCCCCTGGAGGGGTTTTCCAGGAGATTAAGCCGGGATAGCGGATGCTGCGCGTGTCTATTCCGAATTTCTTATTGTAATAGTTCATCAGGAGCTCTCCTGCCACTTTCGTAACCCCGTACATTGTGGAAGGCTCTAAAATTGTTTTTTGAGGGGTGTTACCTCTTGGAGTGGAGGGGCCGAAGGCGGCAATGGAAGAAGGCCAGAAGATGCGCGCCATTTCGTATTCGCGAGCCAAATCAAGCACATTTTTCAGGCTCACCATATTGATATTCCAGGCAGCATCCGGGTCCTTTTCCCCTGTTGCAGAGAGAAGGGAGGCAAGATGATAAACAGTATCTATGTCGTATTTTTTTATTATTGTGCGCAGAGCCTCCTTGTCAGCCGCGTCCGCAAATTCAAAAGGCCCGCCTTCTGCCAGCTCTTTTGGAGGTGCTGATTTCCTTCCGAGTGCAATTACATTATCTCTTCCGTACTTTTCGCGCAAGGCAGGAGTTAGCTCGCTGCCTATCTGCCCCACTGCACCTATTACGAGAATGCGCTTTGTTTCTTTTGCCATGAAAATCAACCTCCCTATGCGTAAATTTGCGCCTGAAAAGGATTTAAACAGAATCCGTTTGAGGATTGACGAAGTGAAGCGTTTTTAATGCTTAACGGAGTGAAGTGGAGCAGGTGATGCTTATGGCAGGACAAACTGATTTCCTTAAAACAGAGTATGACGAGCTTGTCGCAAAAAGCATAAACTGGAAACTGCGCTCACTGCAGAGTGCTTCCACCCCTCATTGCATTGTGGATGGAAAGGAAGTGATAATGCTCTGCTCAAACAATTACCTGAATTTGAGCAACCATCCTAAAATGAAAAGGGCGGCAATTGAGGCGATAAGGAAGTATGGAGTGGGTTCGGGCTCGGTGCGCGCGATTGCGGGAAATATGGAGATACATGAGAGGCTGGAGAAGAAGATTGCAGATTACAAGCACACGCAAGGCGCGCTCATTTATCAGACTGGCTTTGCGGCAAATGCAGGGCTTATACCCGCGCTTGCAGGGCAGGGAGACGTGGTAATAAGCGATGAACTTAATCACGGAAGCATAATTGACGGAGTGCGCTTATGCAAGGCGGAGAGGAAGGTGTATAAGCACAATGACATGGGAGATTTGGAAAGAGTGCTAAAGGAGAGTGCCTCTTTCAGAAGGAGGCTTATAATTACCGATGGAGTGTTCAGCATGGACGGGGATATTGCAAAGATGGATGAGATAGTGAAACTGGCAGAAGCAAATGGCGCAATGACTTATGTTGATGATGCGCACGGGGAAGGGGTGCTTGGAGAGCAGGGAAGGGGGATTGGCTCGCATTATAAAATAGAGGGAAAAATTGACGTTGAAATGGGAACATTCTCAAAAGCGTTCGGAGTTGTAGGGGGGTATGTGGCAGGCACCAATGATTTGCGCAATTTCGCCTTCAACAAATCAAGAACTTGGCTGTTGTCAGGCTCGCATCCGCCGGCAATTGCCGCGGCAAGCATAGCCGCAATAGAGGTTATGGAAAATGAGCCGAGGCATTTGAAGAAGCTTTGGGGGAACACCAAATACTTCAAGAAGAGACTGCAGAAGATGGGTTTTGATACGGGAGTAAGCCAGACGCCTATAACTCCAGTAATCGTGAAGGAAAGCGAGAAAGCAAAGAGAATGTCTGAGATGCTCTTTGAGGAGGGGGTGTTTGCCCTCCCAATTGTTTTCCCTATGGTGGCAGCGGACAAGGCAAGAATACGCACGATGATGAATTCGGGCTTGAAGAAGGAGGATTTGGAGAAGGCGCTTTCAGCATTTGAAGGGATTGGGAAAAAGCTTGGGGTAATTTAAGACGCCCAATTCAAAAGCTTTTTATATGTTCAATAAGTTAGGTTAGCCTATGAGAAAAATAATAGTAATCGTGCTGGCCGCATTCTTTCTCTTTTCCTTTCTTTCAGGCTGCATAAAGATAAGCTCAAAGGACGGCAGGATAGAGGTCGGATTGGAGGAGGCAGGGGATGAGACTGGCGCTCCGCCTGCGTTTGTGCAGCAAAAGCCCGCCTGTATGGATTTGGAAGAAATTGCACAGCGCGACAACTGCTTTGCGGAAATGGCAAAAAACCAAAGCAGTGAGCTTATCTGCCTTTACGCTTATGAGGAGGGGACTGCCGATGATTGCCTGAAAGGTTTCATGCACAAGGATATGCAAGTGTGCGGATTGTTTGCAAGCGAAACTCTCCATGATGAGTGCTGGGAGTATTATGCAAATACAAGCGGCAATGACACGTATTGCGAGAACATAATTGGAATGGCGGAGAGGGAGAAGTGCTTGAAGAAGGTGATTGTTCCCTGCTCCGGTATCCTGGATGGGGCGGAGAGAGGAAGATGCCTTGCCTGGGAGTATAATGATTTCACAAAGTGCGCGGATTCTTCCTGCTATTTTGATTATGCGCTCTCCTTCTCAACGGTTGAGGCGTGCGATTTGATAGGGGAGGAAGGGGTGAAGCTTGCTTGTAAAAGCATAATTACAAAAAACCCGGTGTGCGCCGATGCATCTCAAACGGCAGTTGCGGATTATTGCTTTGCAGAAGTGGCGGAAAGCTTCAATGAATCTTACTGGTGCGGGATGGCATCGGAAAAGAGCACCTACAAAAGCGAGTGCTACAAAAAGCTTGCGGTTATGCAGGGAGATTTTGAAATTTGCAAGGAGAGCGACTCCACCATATTGATGGATGACTGCTACTTGAATTATGCAATTAATACGGGCAATGAACAGTCTTGCGCAGGAATATTCTCTGAAACGAAAAAGGATGCCTGCTACAGGCAGACCGCGCTTGCATACAGATATATGTCTGACTGCAATGGGATAGAAAACGAATATTCGCGAAGCTTGTGCTTCTCTGCTGTTGCCTTTGGAAATGCGACTATTTTACTTGATGCGGGCGGATGCGTGGACGTGAACCAGGATGCTTGGAAGGACAAATGCTACATGCAGGCGGCGCTTGAGCATATGAATAAGGATATGTGCGGGAGCATAGCTGCAAGCGGAGTGAAAAGCAGCTGCCTTGCAAAATTCGTTGGGTGAAGAGATAAGGAGGGTTATTCTGCAGCTCGAATTCGTTGAGTGAAAAAATAAGGGGGATTAATATGCGGAGCGTTGGGTGAAAAAAGTCCTTATTCTGCGGTTCGTTCAGTGAAATAGGAAAAGTTACTCTGCGGCTTCGCCGGGTTTCTTCTCTTCCCCTTCTTCCTTTTTGTGCGCAGTTTTCCTTTTCCTTGGCTTTTTGTGTTCAGCCTGCACATCTGCTGCCGGAGCGCCTTCCTCTTCCTTTGACTTGCCTTGCGCATCTTGGGATTCGGAAGCTTGCTCTGCGTCTTCTTCAGAATCAACTTCTTTCACACCGCCCATCAGCGAGAGATAAGCGTCATCCGACTCAAAATCCTCGGAAGTCAGCTTGAACTCATCATAGGAGGAGATGAGATTGCGCTTCATGTGGTATTCGCGCGCAAGCAGGTAGAATACGAGAGCAAGCGAGCGGCGCCCCTTGTTGTTGCAGGGGATGATGCTGGTTACCCCGCCTGTAAAGTTGTCTGTGTCGCAAAGACCGCACACCGGGATGCTCATCTGCACCGCTTCCACGATTGCCTGCTTTTCCGCCTTCGGGTCGCAGACAAGCAAGAATTTAGGCTCAATGAAATACGGGCGGCTCACGTTTGTGAGCGTGCCGGGTATGAACCTGCCGAGTATTACCTTGCATCCGAGGAACTTTGCGAATTTCGCAGCTGCGTATCCGGAATAGATGCGCGATGCGACTACTAACATGTCCGCAGGGTCGTGTTTTGCAACCTCCTCTGCCGCCGCGCGCAGGGATTCATCCACCTTGCGCAGGTCAAGCACGTAAAGCCCGTCGTTGCGCTTGCGGTATATGAAGGGGTTCATTGCGGCAACCTTCATTTTAGTGCCGATGTGTATGCCGCTTTCAAGGTATTTTTCCTGTTTTACAAGCAAACTTTCCATATTACCAACCTCAGACAATATCATGCATTATAAGAATGGGGTCGCCGAGATTTGAATTTTCGGAACGCGCCCGAAACGTTTTGGGCGGATTCACTCGGATCGCCGGCACCCCAAGCCGGAAGGATAGCCAGGTTACCCCACGACCCCCTGTGCATTACATTTTGTCATATTTTATTATTTTTTCTGAAACCTCTACGTGCGAGATGAACATGCGCCTGCAGCAGTAGCGCTCCACTCCGAGCTCATTCAGCACCTTTGCAGGGTTCTGCCCTTCTCCCGTCTTTTTGCAGTAATCCTCGTATTTGTCCGCAACTACCTGCCCGCAGGTAAAACATCTTATTGGAAAGTACATATCATATCCCCCTTACCTGTATGATTTCTGGAACCTCGCACGCGCTTTGGGCCCCATGTATTTCTTTGGCTCGACGCGCCGCACATCCTCGGAAAGCAGGAACTTGTCTTCATGCGCCATCCTTTCCTTAAGCGCTGCGTCTTCACCTGAAAATTTATAGAGTGCGCGCGCAATCGCAGTCCTGCATGCCTGCGTCTGCCCCATCGCGCCCCCTCCCTTCACGATTATACTTATGTCCGCCTTCGCAGCCAGTTCGCCTGCCATTGAAATTGGCTCGGCAAGCAGTGTGCGCGCAAGCGGACTTCCATAAACTGAAAGAGGAAAGCCGTTTATGCGCACCTCTCCCTTTCCCTCGCGTATTGAGGCGCGCGCTATGCTTTCTTTGCGCTTTCCGCGCACGACTATTGCGACCGGTTTTTTCGCCGGTTTCTTTTTTTGTGTTTTTTGTGAAGCCACATTATCCCTCTTTAATTATTATCCATTGAATCCAAGCTCCCTGCAAAGGGAGAGAATGGAAAAGCGCCTATCCTGGCGGCTTGCGTCAAAATCATCATACCTTATTTTCTTCGCGTTTTCAAGCTCTGGTGGAACTCCCTCGTAAATCCTAAGGCGCTTGTATGCATCGCGCCCCCTCTGGCTCCTGTAGGGGAGCATCCCGCGCAGTATTCTTTTTACGAGCATCGCGGGCTCTTTCGGCCATTTTGGAGAGCGGTTCGGGTCTGCCTTGTGCTTCTGCGTAAGCCTGTGCAGGTATTTTTCCTTTGCAACGAAGAGCTTGCCCGACATGGCAGCCTGCTCCGCATTCACCATTGAAACGGTTTTCCCCAAAAGCAGGAGTTTTGCCGCTTTCGCGCACATCCTTCCGAGGATGACATCTTTTGCGTCTATTACTACCATTTCGCTTTCCGCTTTTTGGTTTTTTTGGTTTGGTTTCATTTTCAGCACCGATTTATTATAAATGCGGGTGAGTTTGACCTTCTGCTTGTCGCTTCGCGACAAATCTTGACAACTTCGTTGTCAATCGGTCAAAAACCCGCATTTTGCAAGCAAAATGCGGAGGGGAGGATTTGTTCAACACCCCTTGCTTGGGGGGTGGAACCCTTAGGGGGGCGATAGCCCCCATATGGGATTTGAACCCCCGCAGACACTAAAGTCACAGGAGCCTCAGTCCTGCGCATTTGACCAGGCTCTGCCACCTCCGCTTATTTCTTTCACATCATATTGTTTTTTGCATTATTTAACTTAACCTCATTTCAATTCCGAGAGCGCCTTCTCAAGCTCCTTGCTTTTTTCCAGGAGTATGCCGGCTGCCTCATGCAGTATTGTGCGCGCCGGAAGCTGTGAGAATGACTCTACGAAAAATGAAAATGACTCTGGCCCCTTTTCATCGTATGCCGCAAGGCAGGGCTGGAATTTTGCATGCTTTAATCCTATTCCTGAAAGCGCCTTTGCCTCAAGCCTTATGTTTTGGTGCTCAAGCAATTTCAGGAGGGGAATGTTAGGTATTGCCATCTTCACCTTCGGGTCAAGGCTTTTTATATCGGAAGAATACACGGAAACCGGTCCGGTTTTGTCAAGGGAAAGCAGCGAGAATCCCGCTTTTGGGGCGTATCCAAGCGGCGCTTTTAAGGGGATTAGCCCGAGGCGGTTTGCGATGTACTCGTCAAATGAAGAGGAGCTGTTCTCATACACCGTCACGCTGTCTATTGCCATCGTGGGCACGCGCGACATGGCAAATCGCCTAACCGCATTCGCAAAGTACAGCTGGAAGCCGGACATCTCAAACTCAATCCTGCGCGCCTCTTCTTTTGTGAATTTTACTTTCATATATATCAACTCCTAAACCCTTCTTCCCCTTCTCCCCCACGGGCGCTTTGTAGTATCCGAGGGGATTGGGGTAACGTCTTCTATCCGTCCTATCTTTATTCCCATCCTTGCCATTGAGCGCACAACTGCCTGCGCGCCGGCCCCTGGGGTTTTTGCGCCGTGCCCGCCTGGAGCGCGTATGCGTATGTGAAGCGCGTTTATTCCGCGGTTGCGGCATTCGTTTACAACCTTTGAGGTTGCCCGTATTGCCGCGTAGGGTTTTCCCTTTTCCCTGTCCGCCTTCACCATTACCCCTCCTGATGCCTTTGCAATCGTCTCTGCACCGGAAACGTCGGTAACTGTTATCACGGTATTGTTCTTTGAGGAATATACATGAGCTACTGCCCAGTGGAGCTCCCTTCTCTTAAAGGGCGCGTCTTGTGCCTGCGCTCCCTGCGCATTCTGCGTGGTTTGCGCTCCCTGCGCCTGCGCTGCCTGTATTGGCTGTTGTGCTGTTTGCTGTGTGTTTGCTGCCTGCGTTGGCTGTGCCTGTGCTGTTTGCTGTGCTACTGCAGCAACTACTCCGTTTTTTTTCTGTGCTGTTTTTTCGCTTGTTTCATCAGGCACTCAAATCACCTTTATGCGCTGGGAGCGGATGCTTCACCGGACTCGGGCTTGGCTTGCCCTTCTGGCTTTTCCGCAATTTCAGAGCTTACATCCAAATCAATTTTTTTGAAGTATGTTATTTTTGAAGCCGTATCCACAGTAACTATGTAGGATGGGGAAGAAACCCTTTTGCCCCCAACTGCAATAAAGCCGTGCGTTATGAGCTGCCTTGCCTGCTGCAGTGTTCTTGCAAGCCCCTGCTTTGAAACCTGCGTCTGCAGCCTCCGCTCAAGAAAATCGCGCACTGTGAGCGTGAGAAGGTCGGGAAGCGCCGAACCCTCCTTTGCAATTCCAAGGCGGATGAGCCTGCCCATGAGCTGCGAAGCCTCTTTTTGCTTCCTGTCCCCCTGTGCAATGAGCTTTCGTGCAGTACGCCTTACCTTCTTTAATTTGTAAATGATTACCCAAAGCTCGCGCATGTTTTTCAAACCGTATTCGCGCACGAGCGCCCTCTCATCTTTTATCCTCTCCGCATCCCAGAGCTTGAGCGGCGGCTCGTAGAGCATTTTCTGCCTTTTTGGGTCTCCCATAAAATCACTTTAATTTATTTTTTCTCCTTTATTTCTTTTCTTCCTTTTTCTTCTCTGTTGGTTTTGCCGCACCCGCGGCTGCACCTGGTGCTTTTGCCCCTTCTTTTGGCGCGCCTGCCCCTTTTGCAGTTGCTGGCATCCCTTTTGCAGCCGGCGCTCCTGCCGGTGCCGCAACTCCTGCCGGCCCTTTGGCGGCTGCCGAGGCTTCCTGCGCTGCTGCTGCACTGGGCGCACCGGCGCCTGCCTTTGCAAGTATGGATTTCCTCAAGACTCCGACTGCCATTCCCGTCCTGCCGGTGGTTCTTGTCCTCTGCCCGCGCACTTTCTGCCCGTAGAAGTGCCGGTAACCTGTCCAGCTGTCAATGTCAATGTTGTGCTGCACGTCCTGCTTTGTGGAGAAGGTGAGGTCGCTTCCGATAAGGTGCATATCCTGTCCAGTTATCCTGTCCCTTCTCCTGTTGAAAAGATATGAAGGAAGCGAGTATTGGGGAATGCTTTCCACTATCTTTTCAAGGCGCTTTATCTGTTCCTCTGAAAATTCCCCTATGGGCTTTTTCACGTCAATTTCAAGCTCCTTGCATATTATCTTTGAGACGATTGAGCCAAGAGACGGGCCGATGCCTTTTATGGAAGTGATTGCCCTAAGAAGCGGCAGGTCGCCGCGCAGGTCCCTTCCCGCTATCCTTATGATTGAGGTGGGCTCCGCTTTCCTTGGCTTTTGCCCTTTCTGCACAGACGGCTGCTCTGCCGGTGCGCCTTTTTCCTGTTTTTGGATTTTTTCCTTTCCTTTCTCTTCATGTTTGCCTTCAGCCAATGAACCACCTTGAATTTTACAACAAACCAAATTTCATCAAAAACTCTTTCCATTCGTTTTTTATCGTTCATCAAAAACGCCGAGGATGGGATTTTTAGGCGCTGTTTTTCTTCTTTTTAAGAAAAAATGGCAGAACCCATAAGGCCGGTAAAAGCCATACGCTTGCAGGAAATTTTTTTCCAGGCGTACGCACTACCAGGTTATGCGACCTCGGCATTATCATATTTTTGCTTGATTTAATGACGAGGGATTTGAAAGTTCCGAAGAACTTTCAAAATTTTGAAACGCTTTGCGTTTCAAATGTCTTGCCCGAAGGGCAAGCAGACCTCGGCATTATCATATTTTTGCTTGATTTAATGACGAGGGATTTGAAAGTTCCGAAGAACTTTCAAAATTTTGAAACGCTTTGCGTTTCAAATGTCTTGCCCGAAGGGCAAGCAGACCTCGGCAATTATTAGTATACGTTAAACACTCCCTTTCTGCATTGCCACAAATTTCGGGTATGCGATTTCACCTTTTTTCATATTTTTTATCTCTTCGGACGGCTTTGCCGCCCTTGCCATTGCCACAAGCCTTCCGCTTGCGGTCACCAGCGCTATTGTCTCGCCCTCTTTTATCCCCTCGTCGGCGATTTCTACGCCGGGAGAGTTTAAGGGCGAGCCGGAGATTATGTTTTTGCAGGCGCTTTCTTTTATAACTATTCTTTTGTATCCCTGCAAAAAGTTTTCAATCGGGAGAAGGAGTCGTGCTAATGCACTGCCGTCTTTCCTTTCCCGATAAAGCCAGACTGCATCGGAGAGTTCCTGCAGCGTGTGAGATGCCTCAACGCCAAAATTCCCAACCGACACCCTGCGCAGCTCATGCATGTGCGCGCCGCCGCAGAGTTTCCCCATATCCGAGCATATTGTCCGGATGTAGGTGCCCGCCTGGCATTTTACGTGGAATAACACATGGTGGTTTGAGATTTGGAGGGGAACAAGATAATAAACCTTTCTTTTTCTTGGCGCCTTGCGCACTGCGCTCTCTCTCGGAGGGGTTTGCGTTATCTCCCCGCTGAATTTTGAAAATAGCAAAGAAACCTGCTCCGGGGTGATTTTCTTGTGGAATTTTATTATCCCTATATATTCCTTATCTGCACGGCTTAAGTAGTATAAAAAGCGCGTGGCGCGGCTTACCCCGACAAGAAGAAGCCCGGAAACGTTTGGGTCAAGCGTGCCGCAGTGCCCTGCCTTCTTCACCCCGAGTATTTTCCTGGCAAAGGCGGACACCTCGTGCGAGCTTGGGCCGCACGGCTTGTCCAAGAGGATTATTGAACTGGAAAGAAGGGGCTGGAGTTTGTGCTCGTCGTCCATTGATTTCCCTATGCAAGCGGCTCAAGGTGGCGGATTGCGCTTTTTCTCTCCTTTTTCGCACCTTCTACTTCTATAATCACGAAATTCTCATCAAGCACTTTTTTTATTTTGCATTTCTTTCCTGCGTCAGCACCCATTGTCACAACGCATTCCTTCCCTTTTTCTATAGCCACCATCAAAATCACCTTTTTTCCCTTTCTTTTTTTCTTGCAGCAATGCAGATTATTTCAGCCGTTTTTTCCATTTCCGAGTTGTCCGTGTTTATTATCAGGTCAAAAATCCTATGGTTTGTTATGTCAATGCCGTATACTTCCTTATATCGTTCTATGTTTTCCTTATCCCTCTTTTTCACGTGAAGGAGCGCCTCTTCAAGGGGAATGCCTTCCCTGCCCGCAATTCTTTTCGCGCGCGTTTCCTCTGAAGCGTCAAGCCATACCTTGAGTTCGGATTCGCCAACCACCCAGGGTGCAAGCCATGTGGCGATTACGCAGTTTCCCCTGCCTGCCTCTTCCCTTATATGTGCGTCAAGCTCTCTGTCAATTGCGTGCTTGGGGTCTTTGCGCGCCATCTCGTGAAACTTCATTAACTCAATCTTACTCTCTTTTGCAAGCTCCTTGAAAGTGAACTCTATTGTTTTATAGCCGAGCTTTTCCGCAACAAGCCTTCCCACGCTTGTTTTCCCGCAGCCGGTCAAGCCCGCAATTGCTATCCTCAACTTTTCACCCCTAAATATTTTCTTATATTGATGGGGATGTCTGAAATGGAGATTTCCCCGCCTGCAAGGCGCGAGCGCAATCTTACGATGCGCTCCGTTATCTTCGCGCTTAAGTGCCCCCCAAACATCCTGTTTGGGACCTTTTGCGTCTTTGAGGTTTTCTTTTGCGAAGTGGTTCCGAAAAGCCGCACCGCGCTTACCGCGCATGCGTGCGCCTTTCCCTTTTCCCTTCGCTTATACCTTATCCTGCTTTTGCCCTGGGGCGTGCGCCCGTATATTTTGCGTACGCTTCTTGAACGATTTTTTGGAAGAGTCATTCACAAACACCTCTATAAATGTCATTTTGAGTGCCTAAAATAAGGAGACACTGCCCCCTATATTAGAATGGAGGTTATTTATAAAAGATGCGGCACACCGCTAATTTATTCTTCAGGGTGCAGCTTCCCTTCTCCATCCACTATCTTTCCTATAATGTAATTCTCCTCAAGGTAGGAAATCAGGGGAACGTTTCCAGGCCCTGTTGCGCCTGCAAACGTTTGCGTAACGTTGTTTGCGCATTGTGAGAGTATTTCAATCGGCCCACCCGGGTGCTTTCCCATATACATAGTGACATCAAAGAGGTGGTTTCCCGCATAAAACCAGCAGGCATCCGCGGTATCGTGCGCACCAACATCCCAAAGGGTGTATTGTTTTAGATTCATTTCTTCGCAGGAAGTCGTCTCAATCGCAAGCGCAATCTCGCCTTCTGCAAGGTTTGAGCATGCCACACATCCGTTTGATGCGCTGCGGTAGTCTATTTCCCCGCTTGTTTTTTGCACTTTAACGCATGTGGGAATGTATTGGAGCGTGCATGCCATGCCGCTTGTGAAGTTTTCGCATAAGTTAACCGGTTTTGGCGGAGCAGGAGGAAGTTCAGGTTCTGCGCTCGGGCACTGCACTTCAAGCTCGCATGTACTGGCTTCCGCAGACGCAAGTTTGCACTCATTTGAAATGTATTGAGGTGAAACAACCGGACAGCGTATTTTTTCCCCTCCCTTGTAAAAAGTTCTGCCCCCTCCGAGCAGTTTGGAAACGGTCACTATGTAATCTCCGCATTTTGAAACGCTCACCATGTTATCGGAGCAGTATCCCTTGAGCGTGGCATTTGTAATCTCCGGCTGTGCTATTGGGGGAGTTTGATTCTGAATCGGAGGAATGGGAGGCTGCTCCCCGCCTGTGCAGCCTGCAATTAAAAGTGTTAATGCTGCGAAAATGCAAACAATGAGTTTCATGTCCATGCGAAATCACCTTTTTTTCCTTATTTTTGAGATTTGCTGTGAGGGAGTATAAAAGAGTTATTGTTTTGTACGGTTTCTTCACGAATTGTTTTGGATAGTTGTTTCACGAGCTGATGTAAATGAAGGTAAGAAGCTCTTTGGAAATTTTATCAAGGCGCGCAAACCCGTACCTTTCAAACTGAACTATTGCACCTATTTTCAGCTTTGCGCATTCCCCCTCGCAATAGCCCTCTTCTATTGTTAGATTTTCCTCGTTGAACTTCTCGCCTATGAAAAGCTCGTGCGGAATGAGGATGCGGCAATTAAGAAAGCCCTCGCAAACCCATTGTATCTTTGGGCAGTCAATCAGCTCATCGCCTTCATAGGTGCAGATTATTTTTCCTTTCTGCACTTCTTCCACTTTCACATTATACAAACCCTTAAGGCGGAAGGTGCTGCCTGCTTTCAGCTCCAGCGCATCCTTTTTTGGAATGTAAAAAACATTTCCCGCCTTCACTTTCCTCTCCCCCATCTTTTCAGTCGGATGGTTGCGGAGGAGCGCTTCCTTTTGCGGCGCATTCTTCACTTCTATTTTAACGGGCTCCCTCGCAAAGAAAAGGCGCGGAGAGGTTTTATCAATGAGTTTTTTATTCTCGGAAAGAAGCTTCTCCAAATTGGGCTCGCTCTCCACTTTTGAAATGCCAAATGAGAGGACGAACTCCTTAATTGCCCGGGGTAGTATTCCCCTTCTTGCCAAGCCCCGCAGTGTGGGAAGGCGAAAATCATCATACCCTTCTACCTTCCCCTCTTCTATTAAGGGAGTAATCAATCTTTTTGAAACAGGCATCCCCTTTATCTGCAGGCGGGAGAATTCAATCAAGGCGGGCTTGCGCAGAGAGAGCGCATCAAGAATGGCAAAATATAGCTCGTCCCTTAACTCATATTCCTTTGTGCGCATTGCATGCGTAATCCCGCCGATTGAGTCCATTATAGCCCCTTCAAAATCGTAAGAAGGCCAGGCAGAATATTTGTTTGCCTGCCGGTAATGCGGGGCTTTCACCATGCGCATGAGAGTTGGGTCGCGCATTGCAGTATTCTGAGAGTTCATTTCGCCCCTGAAACGGATGGCGGCTTCCCCTTCTTCCATCTCTCCTGCAGTCATTTTCTCAAAAAGCAAAGTATTTTCTTTCCCATTCCTTTTCCTGCATGCGCATTCCTTTCCTTCCATGCGCGCCTTTTTCATTTCCTCGGAAGCGCAGGTGCAGATGTATGCTTTTCCCTTTTTTATCAGGGTGTGCGCATGCGAATAAATTTCCCGCATGTAATCCGAAGCAAAAAGCACCTCATCAGGAACAATGCCAAGCCATTTCAAATCTTTCTGTATTGCCAGAACAAACTCTTCCTTTTCCTTTTCCGGGTTGGTGTCATCAAAGCGCAGGAGGAATTTTCCCTTGTATTTTTTTGCCGCTTCATAATCAATGAATGCGGCTTTTGCATGCCCTATGTGCAAATAGCCTGAAGGTTCGGGCGGAAAGCGGGTGATTACCTTTCCTTCAGTTGCCCCTTCCAATTCAATTCCCTTTTTCTCCTCCTCTTTTTTCTCTTCAAATGAATAGTTTTTCAACTCTTCTTCAATTTGCGCTTTGCCCATTTTGTTTACTTCTTTGCATATTTTTTGCGCAATCTCCATTGCCCCTTTTACGTCTTTTTTTGCATCCGCAAACTCATGTATTATTTTCCCTATTATGGAATTTGGGGAGGTTTTGCCGTAATCAAACGCATTCCTTAAGGCGTGCTTTCGTATAATATTTTCAAGTGAATGCATATTCAAACCTCTTTTCAATCATCAAATGCTTCGCAATACTCCCTTGTCTTTCCAAGCACGAGGCATTTGTCCCTTCCAAGTTCAGAAATGCTTTTTGCACCTACGAGGAACATGCTGGTTTGGAATTGCTGCTTGTAGGAAGAAAGGATTTTTGCAGGTGCATTTGAGCGCACGAAGGGAAGTGCAGAAGAGGCAAGAACCGCTCCGCAACATATTGCTTTTGCAGCATCTATCCCGCTTCTTATGCCACCTGAGGAAATGGTGGGAAGTATTTTTGAGCAGGCAATTGTGCAGGCAGCACTTGGCAGTCCCCACTCCTCAAAGCCGGAAATGCTTTTTCCTCTCTTATATTCTACCCTTGCCCAGCTTGTTCCGCCTGCGCCTGAAACGTTGAGCATCTTTACGCCTGCCTTTTTTAGAAGGAGTGCTACTTTTGGGGAGATGCCTGCGCCCGTTTCCTTTGCAATTACTGGGAGTTTTGAGGAGGAACAAAAATCAGCCATGGCACCCAACAACCCTTCAAAATTTTTGTCCCCTTCCTTCTGCAATACTTCCTGCAGGGGATTTAGGTGCACCTGGATGGCGTTCACCTCAAGTGATTCGCAGGCGGAGAGTATTTTTTCTGCTTGAATTTGTTTTAGCTGGGCTATCCCTATATTCGCAAGAAGGGGAATTGACGGGGCAACATCCCGAACGGCAAAGGTTTTGCGCGCATCTTCATTCTCTATCATTGCACGTATTGAGCCGAGGGCAAATGCGACCTTTTTTTCCTCTGCCGCCTTTGCAAGCCTTTTGTTAAGTTCGGCTGCGCCGCTGTAACCTCCAGTTATTGCATCTATCATGAAGGGGAAGGAGAGCTTTTTCCCAAGGAAAAAGGTGCTTGTATCTATTTTTGAAAAATCCGCTTCGGGCATTGCATTGTGCAGAAGCTCAATGTCTTCAAAGCCGGCGCTCTTTTTGTAGCTAACCTCTTTGTTTTTGCATATCTGCACATGCTCATCCTTTCTGCTTGAGATTTGGCTTGGCATAGGATAAAACTTGGAAAGAAGATATTTATAATCCATCGGAGTATCTTTCGGTATGCCCTTCAAAATGGTTGAGCAGGATGAAGCCCCGAAGCTGACAGACAAAACCAAGGCAACCTGCGAGCGCCTTGAATCTGAAAGCACCTGTCGCTCCATTTTTAAGAAGGAAACAGAGGTTCTTTTTGCTGTCCATAAGGATTACAAGAATCTTACCGAAGTCGAAAAAGCACGGCGTTTTATAGCGGCAAAAAGGAATTTGGGCGAGTTTCTTTCGCAGGTATATATGAGAGTGAAGGAGAATTACGCAAAAGAAGGTGGAAAAATACCGCCGCAGACTTACGAGGAGGTGGAGCTTCTTTTCACAAAAATCTCCAAAGAGGTATGGAGCAGATTCAAACCTGCGCCTCAGAGTCTGCCGCAGATACACGACGGAATTAGAGGAGTAGATGTATGGGACGCTACTGTTGATTTTCTCTTTGAGTCCTTTGACCCAGGCTCAAAAAAGTTCGGCATTTTGGACTGCGACACATCTGCATTGCTCTTTGCGGAGCTGATGAACGCTTTTGATATGCCGGCTGTCGCCCTTGTGCCGGTAAAGAAACACGCACTGCTGTTTGTTTCTTTGAAAGAAAAGGACTGCAATAAAGGTAAATTTTTCCAAACAACTGCGCTCCAGTCCGGCAATACTGTTGAATGGAAAGTGTATAACTCCGAAGATTCGCTAAAAACATTATATCCTGAATGTGTTGTGATTTCAAAGACTCCTTTCTCGGATGAGAATTCCTGCACTTATCTTGCGAGGGGAAATGCGTATTTTGATGCGGGAGACCTCCTACAGAGTATAAAGGAATATATTAAATCGCTGTGCCAGGTAGATAAATACATCGAGGTAAATGATTATCACAATATTGCGGTTGCTTTTATACTTTTGGAAGATAAGAGGGAAGCCAGCACTGTTATCAACAATTATATGCGGAATCTGCCTTTCGATTTAGAGGAAGCTATTTCGAATTTGGAAAAGGCAGTACAAGAAGGGAAAGGGGAGAAAAAATGATTGACAACTGGATTCTTCCGCCCTGATTACTGCTCTTTTTTTGAGAATTTCTGCTGTAAAAACTTCATCTTTTTTACGAACTCCTGCGCCGGACCTAAAATTGCCTTGGCAGTTTTTTCTTCATACTCGTAATAGTAGTCCGCGTTTTCGCGCGCCATCTTTGCGGTCTTAAAATCATTCACATATATGGATTCCAGTTTTCCTTCTTTGCTTAATACTTCCAGCGCCTCCCCTACGGCGAAATGAGAGCACTCTTTCAGACCCATCAGAAACAGAAGGGCTTTTGCAGCATGAAACATTGCATAATAGGCTTTTATTGTGCCCCACTTATATCCGCCTGCCCTGAACTCTTTTTCTGACTCCTGCAAGTCAGCCTCGCTTTCCTTCAGCTCCTTCTCAGTCAAATCTTTGGACGGAGTTATTTTCCTTAAGAGGCCTCGCGATATTAGAGGATCGAAATCCATTAAACCAGCCTTATTTTGTCTTTTTCTATGCGCTCATACAGCGCCCTGTCTTTTCTGTAGAGTCCGCTGTATTCAAACTGGGTTAAAAAAAGTATATTTAGTCCCTCATCCTCTATTTTCTCAAGAAGAGGTTTTATTTCGCCTTTTTTATCTGCGATTGCAAGAATGTCTATATCGCTTTTTTCATCGTTTTCGCCTCTTGCAGCCGAACCGTAGAGATAGATTTCCCCGCTAAAGCCCTCAAAATCCTCAAAGTATTCCATAATGCGGGAGATGGAAAAGAGAATTTTCAGGTGCCTTGCAGCGGGATTGGCATTATTAAGGCTGTAGAGGGTCGTTCTTCCGATTCTTTCCTCCAGCAGGAATTTGGAATTTTTAAGGCTCCTTAGCGCATTTATTATGCTGACTTTGGAGAGCTTGATTTCATTTGCGAGTTTTGCCAGATAGGATTTTTTGGTTGGGTTCGCAGTGAAATACTCCAGTAAAAGAAGGGTGCTTTTTTTCCCCAATAGTTCAGAAAGTTTTACCATATGAAACATAAAGTTTATATTAGGTAAATATTTTTAAACCATATGGTATAGTTATTTTCTTACCGCAAACGCGGCATACGCCACGACGTTTGAGGTGTCCCCTGTAACCGCGCCTGAAGTAGTGTATTTGAGAAGCTCTGCTGTTTTTGAGCCTTTCAGCTTTGAGTAGTGCATGGCAGCGGCAATCGGTGCATGCCCGCATATTGAAAGGCGGTTTTTCTCCACAATTTCCTCAAACCCCTGCGCATCAAGCACCTGTATTCTTTCCATTGCAGCGGCATCCAATTCTTCCGCTTTCTTTGCGCTTTCAAAATGGGTGAAATCGCTTGAAGCAACAAGGAGGATGTTCCTTTTTGTTTCTTTTTGCGCCTTGAAAATGGCTTGCCCTATGTCCTGTGCGGCATCTATGTTCTGCGCCATCATGCAAATGCACACTATTCTTGCTTCCTTATTCAGGTGCTGTAAAAATGGAAGCTGAACCTCTATGGAATGCTCCCCCATGTGCGCCTCATCATCCATTGAGGACAGGTTGGAGGAGTAGTAGATTGCCGCAGCAAGCTCCTTGTCTATTTTTGAAATGCCAAGCGGCGTTTCCCAGTCATCATCGGAGATTGAAATAATCTCTCCTGCCCCCGTGTGGTTGGGCCCGAGAAATACTGCCGTAATATTCTCATCCGTTATGTTGCCTGCGGCGGAATATGCATAAGCGGCTGTCTGCCCGGAGTACATATGGCCCGCGTGCGGGGCGATTATCGCATTGCAGGGGGAGGAAGAGGGCTTTGCAACGCCAAAAAATCTCTTTATTGATGCGCTAAGGTGCTCCCCTGAAGAGGGGTAGAACGCTCCTGAAACTGCCATTTGCCTCATAAATTCACTCTGTTTGGTAGGGGTTGGAAACCTCAACTGTAGCTGATTGGTTGGGGATAATCTCAACCACAACGGATTCTATTTCATTTTTCTTTTCATTAAGCACTCTGCAAATTGCGTGAAATTTTTGAGTTTGGCTTAAGTCAGAGGAGAATTGCGGAAGGGGTGCAAGCGTTGTGTTTTCGGTTTGCTCATTTTGCACACTTGCCGGAAGAAATATTGTGTTAATATCCCCTTGAGTAGAGGGAATCACATGTCCCTTCTCCTTAATGGAACTATTTTCCCCAAGAAGCTTTTCAATCATTTGCACGCTTCCCAAGTTTCCTGCGCCGCCAAAAGAGGCGCCGGGGTGGAAATCGGAGCCGGGCGGAAGGATTATTTGGATGCTGTTTGAGAGAGTGGAGTTTATTGAGAAATTCAGCGCCTCGGAAACCTGTTCCGGAGTGAGGGAGTTTAGAAAGGAGTAGATTGGCTCGTTTTGCTTGCATTCCTCAAGCAGTTTCTTCTGCGCTTCTTCTTTTGAGCCGCTGGAAAGCAGAGAAAGGGAAATGAGAAGGACTGCGTCGGAATCTGAAAATGAAGAAGAGTTTTTTTCAAGCAGGCGGCGCTGTTCAGCTTGGAGATTCAGGTTCTGCTGCGTCATTGTGAAAAACATGAAATTGTAAAAGGCGGTTTGGCTGGCGTTGAGGTTGAGATGGGAGGAGTTTTGGGCTACTGTCTGGATTGATAAAAGCGAGCGCAGGAAATTCAAGTCAAGTTTTACTCCGTGTTTTTCGGCGGAGGCAATAACCTCTCCAACCGTCTTCATTTGCTTGTATTCCTCGGAATGCGCTGAAAGCCCCTCCAGAAGTCTTCCTTTTTCTTCATTGCTTGCAGTACTCCATGCCGGAAGCACTTTTTGCCCGAATTCGGCCGCTGCGGCTGCGCGCCCCGTTATGTTTGCGGCAATTTCAGCGGCATACGAGTCGTATTCTTCCTTAGTCAGTTCTCCGCTGGCGAAAGCACCGTAAAGCGCAGGCTGCAGAGATTCGACCATTATGCCGGACAGCTTTGCCAGGTATTCCCCCGACTTTAGCGCATAATTCTGTTCGTTGGCGGTTTCTGCAAGTTCGGTAATGAACGATTTTATATCATTCACGTATGCGTTGTATTTTTCTTCCGAAAGCACCCCAGTTTCAAAGAGTTTTCCGCCTATTAAATTGCAGTTTCCATCGCAGATAACCATCATTCCCTGCGAAAAAGTGATTTGTATGCTATTGCCGTCTTTCTTCTGGATGCTGACTTCAAGGTCTCCATACGAGGAGTCTGCAGAAATTTTTTGTATAACCGGCACGATTTTTTCTTCTTTCCTCTCTGCCGGCATCCCAAACCTCTCGTTTGCAGCATCTGAAAGCGCGCTTATCTGCTTAATGTCACCGCGCTTTATCACGTCGTGCATTGTGTTGAACGCTTCCGTTACCTGCCCATATTCCACTGAAGCCGAGGTTATCTTCTCCCTTACTATTCCATGGAGCGAATCAAGAAGCTCCAGGCCCTGCGAAAAAGAAACGTTAGGCTTTCCCTGCTTGGCATCATTAAGCCAGTTCTGGAATTTTTCCAGCCTCTCCTTTCCAACTCCTTGCGAGAATATTTTGGTTTCCTGCAGAGATTTCATTATATTATCAGGAGTCTGCACCTGAGTTACCCATGGAGGTGAAGTTTCCATTTACGCACGCCTCCGCTTTTTCAGTTTATTATCGTGTATTTTGTAAGATATATCTGCGTCTGCAGCACAAGCAAAAAGGGCATCAGCAGAAGCGAGTTTGCAAGCATCGCCAAATATGGTGCGGCTTCTGAAAGCCCCGGAATGGCAAGAAGGATGACATCTGCCAGCGAGAGCACGATAAAGCCAAGCGCCACCCACAAAATGAAAAGAGGGAGCTTCCTTATAACCATCCATGTTGAGTTCTCAAGCGCCCTCCAGGGCCGCACCTCGTCAATTACAAGCGCGGCAGGCGCGTAGAAAACCGGGATGGAAACCAGAAGCATTAAAAGAGGGGAAAGAATGTGTCCGTAGCTTGTTTCGGAAAGGGAAAGCTGTATTATCAAAAACACCAGCTCAAGCGTCAGATATATCCAGAAAACGTTGAGAGTGTACCTTCCTATCCCATCCAGCACGTCTTTTTTTACGAATGTGCCTGTTCTCTGTGACTTGATTACGAGGTTTATGTTCACTATGGTAAAGGAGATTAGGAAAAGGGAGGTGAGAAAGGAGAATGCCATTACTGCAATTTCTGCATCTGTTATTGCCGGAATGCTTCCTGTGCGTAAATATACTGAACCAAGGGCAATGAAAGTCGGCGTGCCGACGAATATGGGTATAAGAAAGGCAAGGAGCAGAGGTAGGGAGAAAAAAAGTATGAGCTTTATCCCTGAAAAATAGGATTTGAAGGTATAATTGATGATTTCAGAGATTGCCATGTCCTAATAAGGGGCATTCTCAATTTTATAAGCCTTTTGGGAGCATTACGGCGAGGGGTTTAGTGGCTGTCGTACGTATGGGCTCGCCTATACTTTTGGAGAGCGTCTTTTATACCTTGAGTTAGGAACGCCTCATTTATACTCTGTCCATAATGTTTATTGAATGTATCTATTATTGCAATTATTCTCTCATATCTCTGCACTTCTTCTTGGCTTTTTCCATCTTTTGCCCATTCAAGGGGCTTAAGATTCGCACCTTTCTCCAAATATTCCGTATTCTTCCAAAGAGTTTCAAGCACCATTTCTTTAGTTGGGGCATTGTTTTTGAAAGCCGGGAGGTTTTTGCGTGTGAGCGTTTCCACTATGTCGGTTATTACCTTCATCTGCTCTTGATTGAGGCCATGTTTTTTTCCAAGTTCTCCAGTAGTAAGCAACTTTTTTTCAGTTTTGAAAATTCCCATAAAACCACCGCTTTGGAATTGTCGCTTAACGCATAAAAAGATTTGCCCATTCAGACTGAAAGAAGGCAGGAGTGGGTTGCGGCAGTTATTTTTGCTTTTACTGATGAGCCGATTCTTGCGCGGGAGTTTTTTGGCAGGGCAGCTTGGCAGTATGCGGTGGTTCTTCCGGTCAGGGTTTTTTGCTTTTCGGTTATGAGAACGGAAAGGGTTTTCCCAATCAGTTTCTCGTTATTTTCCTTTGCAATCTGCCTGCAAATCTCCGAGAGCTGTCTTGTCCTTTCTTTCAGCACTTGGGAAGAAAGCTGTTTCATTTTCTTTGCAGGGGTGCCTGGGCGAGGGCAGAAACGCGAAACGTTCACTACATCGGGACGGAGGCGTTTTATGAGTGAAACCGTGTCAGAAAATTCGGAGTCGCTTTCTGTTGGAAATCCCGCGATTATGTCAGTGGCAATCGTAATTGAGGGAACCGCTTTGCGGAAAGAGTTTACGGACTTCTCAAATTCCTGCACGGAGTAGTTGCGCTTCATGAGGCGCAAAATCCTGTCATTCCCGCTTTGCACCGGAATATGGAGGAATTTGTACATTTTTTTGTTTTTTAAGGTGGAAATAAGCCCCTTTTGCATTTTCATTGCATGCTCCGGGTTTATCATTCCGATGCGAATGAAGAAATTGCCGGGAAGTTTGCAAAGCCTGCGCAAAAGAGAAGGCAGCTCCTCCTTTCTTTCCCTTCCCCAGGCACCCGTATCCTGCGCGGTAAGCTGTATTTCTTTTGCACCCGCAGAAACGGCGGCGGAAACCTCGCGGCAGATGAAATCAGAGGAGTATGAAAAGAAATGCGGGCGTGCAAGCTTTGTCTGGCAGAAGGAGCAGTTTGAGAGGCAGCCTTCTGCTATTGGGATTTTTGCAATTGCGCCTGAATGAATGCGCGGGAGAAGAGCCTTATTTGAGGGGGCAATGAATGACTCTGCCTTTTTTGCAAGCGCAGAGGAAATGGCAGAAGGGAGGGAAGCAAGGGCATGAGGCATCACTATTGTGCAGTAGGGGCAGTTCTTCCTTATCGCTTCCTCATTCACAGAAAGGCAGCCCGCCACTATTAATGGCTTTTTGAGTTTTGCAACCTGCCTTATGCGATAAAGTATTTTCGTTTCGGTGGAGGCTTTCACGGTGCATGTGTTGAGAATGATTAGGGCGGCGTTTTTTTCGCTTTCAATGCGCTTGAATTTTTCTTTACGCATTAATGCTTCTATTATGAAGGAATCCGACTGGTTGAGGGTGCAGCCGTACGTCTTTAAGTAGTAGGTTTTCATTCCTTCACTGATTTCTCCACCAGCTTTTCAGCCTGCCCTATGTAAGTGGAGGGGTCAAAGAGTTCCTTTAATTCGTGCAGCGAGAGCAGCTTCTTGCATTCTTTATTTGCTTCCAGCACCTTCTGCAGGTGAATTCCCTTTGAATACGCTTCCTGTGAGCAGACTCTGACAAGCTCGTGCGCTTCCTGCCTTCCCATCCCTTTTTTTGTAAGCGTAATCATCACCCTTTCAGCAAGGAAAAGCCCTTTTGTCAATTCCAAGTTGTGCGATATCTGCTCTTTGTTTATCTGCAACCCCCAAAGTATATACTGCGTTTGCTTGAGCATGTAATCAAGCGTAATGAAAGAGGAGGGAAAAATGTATCTCTCGTTTGCGGAGTTTGTCAAATCGCGCTCGTGCTCAAGGGAGATGTTTTCAAGTGCTACAAGCACATTTGCCCTCAAAATCCTTGCAAGGGAGCAGATTCTTTCTGATTTATGGGGGTTGCGCTTATGCGGCATAGTGGAGGAGCCGACCTGCTTTGATTCATACGGCTCTGAAAGCTCCCCTATTTCAGGCCTCTGCATATTCCTTATCTCTTTTGCCATCTTCTCAAGAGTGCATGCAATCAGTGCGAGAACTGCCATTACTTCTGCGTGCCTGTCCCTCTGTATCACTTGATTGGTGATTTTCGCCCCTTCTAGATTAAGTTCCTTCATCACGAGCTCCTGTACTCGCTCACCGCTCCTTCCGAAAGTCGCCATTGTGCCTGTGGCGCCTGACATTTTTCCTACGGAAATCCTTCTTTTTGCCTCTTTGAGCCTTTCCTCGTGCCTCTGCAACTCGCAATAGTACACTGCAAATTTCATTCCGTAAGTAAGAGGGACTGCATGCTGCCCGTGCGTTCTTCCGACGCAGACGAGCTTTTTGTTGGCAAGAGCAAGTTTTTTCAGAATGCTTTTCAGCTCGTCTATTCTCTGCTCAATTAGTGATATCGCATCGCGGAAAACAAGCGCGGTAGCAGTATCTTCTATATCGTATGAGGTGGCGCCGTAATGCACAAATCCGCCATATTTTTTGCATTTGGAGGTTAGCACTTTCACCATTGCCATTAAATCGTGGTGTATTTCCGCCTCTATCCTTTCAACTTCCTCAATCGTCACCTTCTCTGCCGCCTGCTCTATGTCTGCCGGCGCTTCCTTTGGAATATGCCCTAATTTTGCGTGCGCCTTTGCAAGAGCCACTTCTACCTTCATCCACGCGGAAAGGTGTGCCTGCTTCTCAAAAATCGCATTCATTTCCGTCTTATACCTGTCTTCAAGGGGTGAAACGCTCATATAAATCACGAATAAATGAGGGGATGGAAGTATTTAATACATTAACGTTCTTATAGGAGAAACGTATGGTGTTTGAGGGATTGGAATTGGGGCTTGGCGCACTTGGAGCACTTGCGTCACTTGTTATGCTCTGGAAGTTTAGGGAATTGCTGAATGTGTGCGCAAAGAGGAAATTCCTTAAAAACAGCGCAAAGCTTCTTGCTATCGCATTTCTTGTGTTTTTTGCATTCTCCTTAATTGAGGAGCTGAACCTTCTTTCTGAAAACAGCAGAGTGGTGGTGCTTCTTGGTAATCTTATTTTTATTGCAGTGATTTACCTTGCGGTTTCAACAATGAAGAATACGGTGCTCTCCCAAAAATACACCGTTGAGGAGAAGAAGCTGGGAAGGGCGAAGTTTGAGTGAACCTCTCAAAGCTACAGCGGTGCGAGAGTCGCGTTTATCACGGTTGTCTGGTTCAGATTTATGTTGAAGAGGGCAACGTAATCTTGATATCCCGTTCTTGTGAGATTGAGAGTGTGCCAGCCGAGCCGAAGATTTGAGATGCTGGAGGGCGTTTGACCTCGGTAGACGTTGTCAACGTAGATATTTGCTTCTGAAGGAGTTGAGGAAATGTTGAGGGTGCCCGTTTGGTTCAGTAAAATCATGGTGACATTGATTTGAGTCTGCTGGTTGGGATATACGGAGAATATCGCATCGTGGTTTTTGTAGCCTGTTTTTGTTAGGTTGAGAGTATGCCAGCCGGAAGCTATGCTTGTCGTGTAGGGGGTATAGCCTTTGAAAATGCCGTCAATGTATACACTTGCGCCTGAAGGAATTGTGTTGGTGTTGAAGGTTCCGTTTGAGAGATTGGCGCCGCTTGAAACTGTGAGGGTGACGTTGGTTGAGGTAAGCTGGTTTGGGTAAACAAGGAACGTTTGAAGATGGTTTTTGTAGCCTGTTTTTGTTAATTTCAGGGTGTGAGGACCGGATGATAATATTGTGCCGTACGGAGTTAGACCTCTATAAATCCCGTCAATATATACTGATGCCTCTGGGGGAGTCGAGTTGACAAGAAAGGTTCCGTTTGTAGTGTTGGTGTGGATTGGCGTAAGATTTGCAAAAATATCTGTTGTCAGTGGATTTATCTGGATTGGCATTATATAATCATAATAACCTGGTGATGTTAGTTTGAGCGTGTGAGTGCCGACAGGTATTCCGGCATAATATAATGGGGTGGTTCCCAAAAGCAGGTTGTCTAGATAGACATTCGCCAACGTCGGTGTTGAAGAAACTTGCAGATTTCCTGTTTGGTTGGACGCATTTTGGTACGTAAGAACTGCGTTGATAATCGTAATTTGCCCGCCAATTATCGTGAATGGGGTTTGGTAATTGTTGTAACCCCATTTTGTGAGCAGGAGAGTGTGGTTGCCGACTGAAAGCACTAACACGTTTAAAGGAGTATGCCCCCTGTAGATGCTGTCAACGTAAACATTTGCATAAGATGGAGTGGAATAAACCGTCAGATTCCCGTTTGAAACGTTTGGGAGCGGCATTAGCGTGGCGTTTATCACTGTAATCTGCCCTGCGTTTATTGTAACTGGAGTCTGATAATTCTGGTAGCCGGCTTTTGTCAGAAGAAGGGTGTGATTGCCTGCTGCAATCGTTCCGGAATAAGGAGTGTATCCCTTCATTATGCTGTCAACGTATACTGATGCTCCCGAAGGATTGGAGGAAACATTTAGCGTGCCGTTCTGTGTTTGGTTGGTGCCGTTTTGGGTTAGGATGGCGTTTATGTATGTCGTCTGGTTGGCAGTTATGTTGAAGATGGTCAGATAGTCCAGATAGCCGGATTTTGTCAGCTTGAGAAGATGCGAGCCGGGCGGAAGCTGGTATACATACAGCGAAGTCAGCCCTCTGTAGCTGTTATCCACGTAAACGTTTGCCCCTGAAGGCGAAGAGGAAACGTAGAGGGTTCCGTTTGTCGTGTTTGACTGGTTCTGGAATGGTATCAGGGTTGCATTTATCACAGTAAGCTGCCCTGCATTTATGTTGAAGAGGGTAAGGTAGTCTTGGTAGCCCATCTTTGTCAGCTTGAGCTGATGCTGTCCAGTTAGATAAGTGCCAGTATATGGGGTTAAGCCTCTGTAAATGTTGTCAACGTATACTGATGCTTGGGATGGAGTGGAAGAGACGTTTAAGGTGCCTGTCTCGTTTCTTTCATCTTGCAATGAGATTAGACTTGAAGTTGCAAATGGACTTGATTGGGCTGAAACGCCGTCGGCCTGACTGCGCTGATTGAAGTCGCCTGATTTTTGTGCGGCATGGCTTGCCGGCTCGGATTTTACTGTGTTTATTGAACCTTCTGCTTTTCTTCCCTCAAGACTGCCTGCCAAAAGAGAGAAAACCAAAACTGACAGAATTAACAGAGAAAATAGTTGATTTGTTTTCATGAAAACCCCCCAATTAAGTGAGTATATATTATACGCGGGGGTTTATAATGGTTTCATCTATTACCACTTATAAATCGTTTTCATAACGACTGGTTTTGACTTATTTCCCCAATCATTTCATCCGCCGTAGTTATTCTCGCCTTGTAAGCCATTTTCAAATACTCCAAGCCCCCAAAGTGGTCGGCATCCGTGAAAGAGTCAACGCAGTCGGAAGGAACTGTAATTTTGTACCCGAGGAAAAACGCATCCGCAGAGGTGTGGCGCACGCAGAGGTGCGTATGCAAACCGCATATTATTACCTCTTCTGTTTTCAATTCACGAAGCAGCATATCCATCTCCGTGCAAAAAAAGCCGCTATACCTTCTCTTAGGAATGATAAAATCGCCAGAAACTGGCGAAAGTTCGGGAATTACTTCTGCCCCTTTCGTGCCTGCCAGCGCATGCTCCCCCCATACGGAGAATTCGCCGTCTATTTCCTTTATGTGCGCATCGTTTGAGTATATTACCGGCGTGCCTGCTTTTCTTGCAGCTTCAGCCAGCTTCTTAATGTTCGGAATTATCTTCTCTGCACGTTCGCACTTTAAGCTGCCGGTTACAAAATCATTAAGCATATCCACGATAATTATTGCCTTCTTCATCAAAACACCTCTTCCTTATGTTTCATTCTCTTCACTCAAACGCTTCCCCTTTTGTTTCCCTTCCAAGAATGAAAAGTGAAACCGCCCCTAATACAAAAGAGCCTCCAAGCACGAGCAGAGCAATGAAAAGGGAGTATTGCGCCATGAGGATGCCTGCAATTTGCGGAGAGAAGATGGCGGCTATTTTTCCAGTCCCGTCAGCCCAGCCCATCCCCTTTGCCCGTAAATGGGTCGGGAAAAGCTCCGGAGTATATGCATACACCGCGCCCCATGCGCCAAGGCAGAAGAAAGACATGAGAGAGATTGTAATCAGCATTGAGAGGGTGTCGTGCACCATTCCAAAGGAAAGGGCGAATATTCCCGAAAGGAAGAGGTAGAGGAGGAGGGTTTTCTTCCTTCCAATCTTATCAACGAGGTAGGCGGCTGAAAAGTAGCCGGGAAACTGCACTACCGCAGTAATCAGGATGTAGGTGTAAAGCTCTATGGAAGAATAGCCAAGCGAGGCGAAGATGCCCGGCAGCCAGATGAATATGCCGTAATAGCCGAAGTTGAGGGAAATCCAAAGAAGGGCAATTGCAAGCGAATCCTTGCGGAATTTCCTGCCAAAAAGCTCTAAGTAAGAGTGCGTGCCTTCCTTTTCCTCTTCCGGCTTTGCAGGAAGGGAGTATTGCATCGGGGTCTTGTTTTGTATAAGTATCTTGTCAAGTGTTTTTTTCAGCTCATCCATTCTTCCCTGCTTTGCAAGAAAAAAAGGGGTTTCATAAACAAAGCGGCGAAGAAGCGCAACGAAAAGCGCCGGGAATGCCGCAACCAGGAATAGCATTCTCCAGTCTGGGAGGATGAAAAAGGCAAGCGCGGTCGCAAGAATCTGCCCAAAAGGCCAGAAAGCGTCCAGCAGCACCATATATCTTCCCCTGTGTTTGGAGGGGATGTTTTCGGAAAGCATTGCAGTATCTACTGTTAAACAGCCCCCCAAACCCACCCCCGTTAGAAGGCGAAGGAGAAAGAGCACCTCGTAGTTTGGGGCGAATGCCGATAAGCCGGTGAAGATGCTGTAGAAGAGTATGGTAAGCTCAAAAGAGGCTTTTCTGCCCCACCTGTCGGAAATGTAGCCCCACAAATAGCTTCCGATGAGCATTCCTAAAAGGGAGGCGCTTCCCAAAAAGCCTGCTGCGGCAGGGTCAAGATTCCATGAGGAAATTAGAAGGGGCAGTGTAAAGGCGATTACGAATACTTCCATTGAGGTGAATGAAAAGCCCGCGCCGGAGATTGCAAGGAGTTTCTTGTGATAGGGTCCAATGGGCATTTCATCCATTATTTTTGAGAGGTATTTTGTTGAGTGCATTGTGTGTGTTATTCGGAAGAATGTTTATA
Organism: Candidatus Micrarchaeota archaeon CG1_02_47_40; assembly: GCA_001871475.1. Lineage (GTDB taxonomy): Archaea > Micrarchaeota > Micrarchaeia > Anstonellales > CG1-02-47-40 > CG1-02-47-40. The sequence continues at coordinate 52,594 of MNVE01000016.1, forward strand.
ATGCTTTATACAAAATTATAGTATTATAAAGTTGTATAAATAGTGCGGCAAGTAGGAGAGTTCAAGCATGCCCATAGCGCCAGTTTGAAAGAAAGGGACTTGAGCCTCCCAAGCCCATCATGTTATTTTTGGAACACCGCAAGAGCAGAGTAAATACGGGTATTGCTTTGCCTGCTCGCACTGTGTTGGGGCAGCAACATAAATTTATAAATATTCTCAAGGTTCATTAGAACGGTGGTTTTCTTGAAACTGAATTTGATTCTTTTCTGCTCTGTTTTTGTGCTTTTTTTTGCCGGCTGCACCGGGCTTGTTTCGTCAGGGGATGAAGAAGTTGTTGCCCTGAATGACTGCGCAAGCGATTTTTCCTGCTTTGTATCGGCGATGGGAAACAATTGTGAGAAGGCAAAGGTTCAGCTTCTTGAGAACGGCGTGACTTCCCTTCTTGAAGTGAAAGGGGCGGAGGAAGGGGGAAAGTGCAACGTGAGGATAAAAATACTTGACATACAAAAAACGCCTGAAATGCCGGATGAGGTGTGGAGCGGGGTGCAGGCGGCAAAGGCAGGGATTTCCATATTGTATATGGACTGCCCGATAGGCGCACAAGAAGCGCAGGCGCTTTATGAACAGAAGCAGATGACATCTGCAAAGGAGGTTTTTGAAAAGTGCGAGGGCTCGCTGAAAAATGTTGCAATGCTCATAGTCGGAAAGGGAATTGGAGGGCAGGAAGCGAATGCACTGTCGCTTGAGGCGTCTGTTTTTCCCGCTGAGATTGCGTCCGGGGAAACCGCAATAATTGCTGCGAGTGCAGGCGGAGGGAAGGGAGGGTATTTGTATTCTTTTGAGAAGGAGGGAGAAGCGGCAAGCGAGTATTCCGCGCAAAGCAGCATTGATGTTGTTTACACTAATGGGGGAGATGCGCAGGTTGAGAAAAGCGTGAAAGTGAAGGTGAAGGATGCGGATAATAAAATAGTGGAAAAAACCGTGAAAGTAAAGGTGAATCCTGCAAGCGGGGGGGAGCCTGTTCAGCCTGAAGGGGCGGGCGAGGCTTCCTGCACTGAAACGGACTTAGGGCAGGAGGTCAGGATAAGAGGCATAACTTATGTGACTTTCGCAGACGGCAGCAACATAACTCATGTTGACGAGTGCGTGGGCGAAACAGAAGTCATTGAATACTACTGCGGGGGAGAGGAGGATGCGATAGAACTGCATGCAACATGCGAGACCTTATTCCCGGGCTCGCACTGCTCAAAGGGAGCATGCATAAAGAATGAGAATGCGTGCTATGACAGCGAGAACGGAATGGAGAACTTCTCGGTGGCAGGCACGGTAACCTCGTCCGGAGTGAACGGCTGGTCAAACAACTTTGATGACACCTGTATGGATATGAAAAGCCTGAAGGAATACCGCTGCCCGCTTGATCCGATGGGCATGTGGCAGCAGTGCCCTGACGGGGAGAGCTGCATAAACGGGGCGTGCGTGAAGAAGTGGGTTTCCTGCACGGATACGGAGCCGTTTGCATACTATGGAAACAAGAGCATAAAGGGAACATCAACCCTGACGACGGTAGGGGGGGCGGTTGAAACTTACACGGATGTGTGCACCAGCCAGGGCATGTTAACGGAGTATGTGTGCAACTCGGACAACTCAACGCTCAATATTTACACATATAACTGCCCGCAGGGGCAAAGCTGCTCCGACGGGGCGTGTGTAGGAGAGATAATCCCGTGCATTGACAGCGACGGAGGGGAGTTTGATTACGAGCATGCGGGGTATGTTTCGGTATATCAGCAGGGAGGCGGCGTTGGAACCGCCTATGACTACTGTTATGGCGCATGGGGCCAGAAGCTTAGTGAGAGATACTGCAGCGGAGGCATGGAGGCAAGCAAGATAGTGGATTGCCCTGCTGGGAAGAAGTGCCAGAGCGGGGCGTGCGTGCCTGCTTGAGCGCCTCTTCCTTCTTTTTTTCTTTTTCCCTGCTCTCCTCTCTTTTTTTAAAGATGAATGGGCAGAATATAGGTTAAGGGCTCATAGTCGAACGCTTTGCCTGGCGGCAAAAGTTGTCAGCAAAGCCGACAATGGTAAGACGTCTGCTTGACGTGCAGAAGACTCGGGGTTCGAAGCCTTGTTCGGCGAACAAGATTTGTTCGCTCTTGGCGAACAATTCCTCGTGAGCCCATTATATTCTGCTTCTTTTTATCCGCCGCTATGAATCCGCACTGTTTTTGGAGATGGATTTGCTTTTAGCCAAAACAACTGCTTTTGAGCGGGTTTTCTGGGGAGTTGTTTTCTTTTTTGAGATTTCTGAAGCGGAAGGCGAGCCGCCAGCCGTTCCGGATGTGCCGTCAATCGTCCCGTTCTGCAGAAGAAGGGTGGCGGCTATGGTGGTCACCTGGTTTGCGCGCACATATGCGGTTGTCAGGTAATCCTGGTAGCCTGCCTTTGTCAGCTTGATGGAGTGCGTTCCTTCTGGAATTAAGGCGGAGTATAGGGTTTGCCCGGCATAAACATCATCAATGTAGACTGACGCTCTTGAGGGAGTTGAGTCTATGCGCAGGGTTATGTTCATCTGGTTTTGCACAGGAGCCAGGTTTGCCACGATGGTAGTTGTCATGCTTGCCGAGATATAGGCGGTTGTATAATAGTCCTGGTAGCCTGCTTTTGTCAGCTTTATGGAGTAGGTGCCTGGGGCAAATGAGCCGGTGTAAACGGTTGCGCCCATATAAACATTATTTACATAGACTGCCGCTCCGTTGGGGTTTGCATCTATCGCCAGGGTTCCGTTCTGGCTGTTGATTGGTGAGAGGGTTGCCACGATAGTAGTTGTCATGCTTGCCGAGATATAGGCGGTTGTGTAATGGTCCTGGTAGCCTGCTTTTGTCAGCTTTATGGAGTAGGTGCCTGGGGCAAATGAAGTTGAGAAGAGGGTCGTGCCTGACAGGACGTTGTTTATGTAAACTGACGCACCCTGCGGAGTGGTGTCTATTGCCAAAGTGCCGTTCTGGCTGTTGGCAGGTGAGAGGGTTGCCACGATAGTAGTTGTCATGCTTGTCGAGATATAGGCGGTTGTGTAATGGTCCTGGTAGCCTGCCTTTGTCAGCTTTATGGAGTAAGTGCCTGGGGCAAATGAGCCTGTGTAGATGCTTTGTCCTACATAAACATTATTTACGTAAACCGCAGCGCCGTTTGGGATGGCATCCACTGCCAGGGTTCCGTTTGTCTGGTTGTTCGTGGCATTTATTTGAGTCATGGATGCGCTTATTATGGTGGTCTGCCCGCCGCTAATGTATGCGGTTGTAAGGAAGTCCTGATAACCTGTTCTGTTAAGCCTTATTGAGTAATTGCCTGCTGGAAGCGAGGTTGTGAGAGTGGTTGTGCCGGCAAAGACATCATTTATGTAAACCGATGCGTCTGTAGGGGTTGAATATACCCTCAAAGTCCCGTTTGTCTGGTTCAGAAGAGTCATGGATGCGCTTATTACTGTTGTCTGCCCGCCGCTAATGTATGCGGTTGTAAGGAAGTCGGCATATCCTGCCTTTGTAAGTTTTATCTGATAAGTGCCGGCTGCAAGTGAAGAGGTGTAGGTAGTTAGACCGGCATAGGCGTCATCTATGTATACTGAAGCCCCGAATGGGGTGGAGCGGACTCTTAAGGTTCCGTTTGTCTGGTTGAGGGAAGTAAGCACTGCGCTTATTATGGTAGTCTGCCCGCTTGTTATATATGCGGTTGTCAAGAAGTCCTCAAAGCCCGCTTTTGTAAGCTTTACGGAATAACTGCCTTCGGGAAGCTGGGTCTGGAAGTTGGTGGAGCCTGCAAACACATTATTGATGTATACAAGCGCCCCGGGCGGGGTTGAATAGATTCTCAAAGTGCCGTTTGTTTCATTGTCAGCTGTGCTAATGCCCGCCAAAAGAAGCGAGGCAAAAATAAAGAGTGAGTAAAATGCGAGTTTCTTTCCTATCATAAAAGCACCGCCTCCACCATACAGATTGTTGTTCTATTTAGAGTATGGAGAGAATAAAAGCCTTTACAATAGCTTTATAAAATAGATTTCGCATAATATTCCTGTCAGCGGTCATAGGGGAGGGGAAACACCCAAACCCATTTCGAACTTGGAAGTTAAGCCCTCCTACGATGTTGCCTGTACTGCCCTAACGGGCGGGAACGCGCATTGCTGCTGACACCATATTTATTATAGTTATTTACCCTATTTCTGCAATAACTTGAGTGGGAGATGAAAAAATGGCAAATTCGGAACTCTCGGGCTTTTACAAATTAAGCGTAAAGGAGAGGCTGGAGAGAATTGGAAAGGAAGCGGGGCTTGAAGAGGGAGAGATTGCCCAACTGAATAATTTCGGCTCACTTTCGGAGAAATGTGCAAACGGGATGATTGAGAATGTGATAGGCACGATGCCCCTTCCGCTTGGCATTGCAACTAATTTTCACATAAACGGAAAGGATTACTTAATACCGATGGCGATTGAGGAGCCGTCAGTTGTGGCAGCGGCATCCAATGCGGCAAAGCTTGCGCGGCAGAGCGGAGGGTTTAGCGCAAGTTGCGGCAAATCCATAATGCGGGGGCAGATACAGGTTGTGGGAGTGAAGGATGCGAAGAAGGCGCTTCTGGAGTTTGGGAAGAATAAGGCTGCCCTGCTTGAGATGGCAAAAAAGAACGATTCCGGAATGTCAAATTACGGTGGCGGAGTGCAGGGAGTGGAAGCGAGGGTGATTGAGACTGCGCGTGGAGAAATGGTAATCGTTGAGTTTTTCATTGATGTTTGCGATGCAATGGGCGCAAACTCCATAAATACGATGCTGGAGGCGCTTGCGCCTGAAGTTGAGAGGGTGTGCGGAGGGAGAGTGCGCTTGCGCATACTATCCAATTTGGCGGACAGGAGAATTGCAAAGGCGAAGGCGATTTGGAAGAAGGAAACTCTTGGCGAGGCGGCAATTGAGGGGATTCTGGAGGCGTATGAATTTGCCGCAAATGATATTTACCGATGCGCAACCCACAACAAGGGAATAATGAACGGGGTGGATTCGGTTGTGATTGCAAGCGGAAATGATTTTAGGGCGGTTGAGGCTGGTGCGCATTCATATGCCGCCCGTGATGGAAAGTATGTGCCGCTGACAAAATATTGGAAGGATGAGAAGGGAGATTTGGTTGGTGAGATTTCCCTTCCTGTTGCGATTGGAATTGTTGGGGGGGCAACAAAGGTGCATCCGGTTGCGAAAATTGCACTGAAAATATTGGGAGTGAAGAGCGCCGGGGAATTCGGCTGCGTGCTTGCGTCTGTGGGGCTGGCGCAGAATTTCGCCGCTTTGCGGGCGCTCTCGTGCGAGGGAATACAGAAGGGGCATATGGAATTGGCTGCTAAAAATATTGCGCTTACTGCAGGCGCAGGCGCAGGAATTGCGGAAGAAGTTGCAAAAAGGATGGTAAGGCAAAAGAAGATAAGCGTTGAGAACGCAAAGAAAATAATAAAAGAGATTGGTGAAGGAAGATAAATTGAATGGAAAGGGGAGTTAGAAAATAATGCACGTGATTAGCATTGAATGGAAAAGAACGTTAGAAAATAATGCAAGAGATTAGTGAGGGAATGTAAATGGAATGGAAAAGGGATATCCTGAATGTTGCAATAATTGCACTGCTCTTTTTGTCAGTTTCATTCATTTCGCAGAGAAGCTATCCTACTGAAGGGGGCTTTGCCGCATTATATAAGGTTTGGGAAGCAAGAAACGGAAATTCGGAAAGTTTCTTTTATTCTGCAAGCGCGTTCATACAGCGTGAATTATATTACTGCCAGATTCACAACTGCAATGAGATTAAGGCTACGCCGCGTGGAGATGTAGAACAAGAGTATCCCGCGCATGCGGATGATATGTGGTTTTTTGCCGCTTTTGCAGTGCTTGCGGGAGTGATTGCGGCTGCAGCATTCTATTTTGCGCTTTCCCTTTGGGGGCTTGAAAAAAACTCTGCTCTTTTTGGCGGGATTCTTTTTTCCACCTCCCCTGCCTTTCTCTTCTCTTTCATGCCGCATTATTACGCGCAGGGGACGCTTGCATTGTGCATTGGCGCAATCGCGCTCTTGCTTTTCTCGCTTGCGAAAAGGGGGAAAATATATGCAGTTGCGTCCGCATTGCTTTTTGCGCTTGCTTCTCTCATCTTTCCCGCATTCTCCCTTGTTGGAATCGCATTCGGGATTGCGCTCGGGGTGGAGGGGATGAAAAAGAAGGGGAAGGAACTTGGCACATTGGTTGTACCTGCAATATTCCTCCTGCCATCGCTTGCGATTCTTGCATTAAACACTGGGGAGATTTCCTTCTCCCTTTCCACGTTTGGCAATTCGCTTTTTGATGTGAAATTCCTGCTTTGTTTGGGAGCGGTCTGCCTTGCGCCTCTTGCAAGAAAGTTTGAAGGGGAAGGGGAGGCATTTTTTGCACTTGTATTTTTCTTCGGGCTGATTATGTGCTTTGTGGATTCTTCCGCTGCGCTTGCGCCCCTTTCCTTTGCAGCTGCAAAGGGAATTGAGGTTTTGCTGAAAAATGAGAAAAAAGAGAGGGAAGAGAGAATCGCCCTATACGCGTCTTTCTTCTTCTTTTTGATGCTTGGTTTTGCCGGCTTTTCAGATGCCGCACATTCAATTGTCCTAAGCGGTGTGTTTTCAGCACTTGTGTGCGGGGTGCTTTACGTTTACAAGTTCAACGCAAAATCACTGCCCCACCTTATCGTTTGCGCGCTGGTGCTCTCCTCCTCTGTAGGCGGGATTACGGTGCCTTCCGCTGCTTCTGCGCAGGGGAATGCGCTTAATTTTGGGGGAAGGGAGTTGGGAGGGGCGGCACAGGAGGAATATGATGCGTATGTATGGATTGCAAAAAGCGAAATTATGCGCACGGGCGGAACGCTGGCAGTAATGGGAAATGGGGCTGCTGCAAAGTATCTTACGCTTGCAAATGTTGAAGAAAATGAAAGGGCGCTTGCAGATTTTCTTGCTGGCAATGAAAGCGCGCAGGTTTTGCGTGATGCCGAAATTGATTATGTTGTGGTGAGCGCAGGCATATTTGACGAGCCGCAGAAAATCAGGGAAATTTCGGGAAAGCTTTTCAGGGTTGAATCGTTTTATTACATTGCAAATGTCAGCACGGGGAACACGCGTGCGATGCTTTTCCGCTCAAGCTCGGGGGCGTTCCTTCAGAGGCCGCTTGATACCGATGGGAAGCTTACGATAACCGATTCCGCGTATTTCAATGGAGGGGGCGCATTTGTTAGCCTTGTGCCCTACTCAAATATATTGGCGCTTGATGGAAAGCTTCCGTATGATGATGCAAAAAACAGGATGGTGTGGGTGCAGGGGATTTACAATACGAATGCTTTTGGGATATTCTTTGATAAAGTAGAGGGATTGGAGGAAGTTTATTCAAATGCACAGGTGAAAGTGCTGATGGTGAAATAGGAAGTGCTAAGAGTAAATGATTTGCAACGAGGGCTCTCCGCCCCCGAAGGGGCGGTATCCGCCAGCTCGTTGCAAAGATTTGAAAATCGTTCTTTCCCGCGCGAAGCGCGGGGTATCCGCGTCAAGCGATTTTCAAATGAGATGAAAGTTCTAAGAGTAAAATAAGAGGTAACTGTCAGTAAATTAGAGGGAAGTGCTAAGAGTAAAATAGGGGGTAACTGCCAATGTATGAGCTTACCATCGTTTTTCTTGTTTCATTTGTGATAACGTTAGTCTGCACGCCTAAATTGATAAGGAAGTTCCGCTCGGCGGGCATCGTGGGGAAGGACGTGAACAAAAGCGCAAAGCCCGAGATACCGGAAATGGGCGGGACGATGGTGGTGATGGGGCTGGTGGGGGGAGTGCTTTCAGCAGTATTCTTAAATACTTTTTTTGATTTCCACTTCAACCTCATCTTTCTCCTGGCTGCGCTTGCGACCATACTTGCAACGGCGCTTATCGGCATATTTGACGATTTGTTTGACATGAGGCAGTCCGTGAAGGCTTTCCTTCCCCTGGCGGCTGCAATACCGCTTATTGCGGTGAAGGCGGCTGGCTCCACAAGCCTTTTTCTCCCGTTTTTTGGGGATGTTGAGTTGGGAGTATTTTACATAGTGGCGCTTATCCCGATAGGAGTTGCTGTCTCATCAAACTTAACGAATATGCTTGCAGGCTTCAACGGAATGGAAGCGGGGATGGGAATTGTGATATTCGCGGCTGTTTCCGCAATTTCGCTTGCGCTTGGAAGGGTGGAGCCTGCGATACTTTCACTTGCAATGCTTGGCGCGCTGCTTGCGTTCATCCCCTTCAACTGGAATCCTGCAAAGATATTTATGGGGGATATTGGCACGTTAACAATAGGCAGCGTCCTTGCGTGCGCGGTCATAACCGGGAATTTTGAAAGCGCGGGTGCGATTCTTGTAATTCCCTATGTTATTGATTTTTTCATAAAGGCACTGAACCGCTTCCCCTCAAGCGGCTGGTGGGGAGAGGAGAGGGGGGGAAAGCTTTACTCCCCTGATGGGAAAGTGCGCGGGTTTGCACAGCTCGTGATGAAATTGAGCGGAGGAATTTCGGAGAAGAAACTTGTGCTTGTGTTTATTGGAATGGAGGCGCTCTGTGTTTTGGCAGTGCTTCTTTCTTACAGCAATGCGCTTTTCGGCTTTAGGGTGTTTGCATGATTTTGGTGACTGGCGCAAGCGGCTTTATCGCTTCTTATGTAATTGAAAGGCTGGCGGAAAGGGGAGAAGAAGTAACTGCGCTTGATATAAAGGAAAAAAAGTTTTTGCAGAAGAATGTGCGTTTTGTGAAAGCGGATGTAAGAGATGGGGAAGCGGTTGCGGAAATTGCGAAGGGATGTGGCGGCATCATCCATCTTGCGGCGCAGATTTCCGTGCAAAAATCAGTTGAGGAGCCGCTTTACGATTTTGAAGTGAATGCTTTGGGGACGCTCAACGCGCTTGAGGCTGCAAGAAAGAATGGAATGAAAAGGTTTGTGTATTCTTCTTCTGCTGCCATATATGGAAAGCCAGTAAAAATACCCATAAGCGAGGAAGAGGAGCCTGCTCCCATTTCTCCATATGGGGTAAGCAAGCTTGCAGGGGAAAGGTATGTGCTCAATTACGCGCGAGTGCATGATTTAGGGGCGGTTGCGCTTCGCATTTTCAATGTATATGGGAAGGGACAGGCAATGAATGATTACGCGGGGGTCATTACGAAATTCAAGGAGAATATTTCTGCTGGAAAGCCCCCTGTAATTTACGGGGACGGGAAGCAGGTTAGGGATTTTGTGAATGTGAATGATGTTGCGGATGCGATTGTGAAGGCATATTATTCGGGAGTGAAGGGTGAGGCAGTAAATATAGGAAGCGGAAAGGGAGTGAGCGTGCTTGAGCTTGCGGAAATGATGGTTAAGGCAGGCGGCAAGCCGCTGAAACCTATTTTTGAGAAGGAGAGATTGGGAGATATTAAGGAAAGCGTTGCGGATGTGGGAAAGGCGAAAGAGTTGCTGAAGTGGAGTGCGAAAGTGGGGTTGGAGGAAGGGCTGGGGGAGGTTTAGCGGCCGTAGAATTCCCGCACCGGACCTATAAGCGCCTTTCCTATTTCGTTTTGCACCCATGACTCCGTAGTTATCAAACGGTATGTTTTTCTTCCACCCCTTATGTCAAGTATTCCTGTCCTTTCAAGAAAGCTCTCCGCTTTCTCGTATTTTGGCTGGAAGAATTGACTCTCGTTTGCCAATATTTTGCCCATTGTCTTTTTCCTTACGGGATCTTTTGGGATGTTTGCCGCGCCTGCGTAAATCGTTCCGTTGAAGCGGAAGCTTGAGAGAATTGCCTGCACGTAAAGCGGGTCTGCATGCGCCTTTTTTGCGGCGAGAAAAACGTTTTGAGGGAGCGCCAACGTTCGCTCATTGTTTGGTTGATTTCCGTTTTTTTGCCCGTTGAACGTCTCGCAAAAGAGCGAGAGATAAAAATCAAGATTGGCATAAACCTCATCTGAAACTTCTGCTGCCTTAAGCAGTATCTCTTCCGCGTTTTCACGGGCGAATTGTTTTGTTTCCTCAAGGGTTGTCTCTTCAGAAAGCCTTGCACATGCAAGAAGAACGTTATTCTTTGCGAGTTCCTGCGATGCCTTTTTGTTTATGCCCACATCTGAAAGCGCGTTTGAGACTGCCAGTGCGCAGTCTGCACATTTCCTGTCCTTTAACGCTATCTTTTGCGCTATTTGGCTTGGGGAAATGCCATTTCCGCATTCTGCACGGTAAAGTTCAAGCTGGGCTGGCGCATCCGTAAAAAAAATGAGCCTTAAAAGCGTGCTTTTTATTGAGAGAAGCGCATCTATCTCTTCCTGTACGGCACCCGATTTCTCAAAACTCTTTCTGAATTCTGCTTCTTTTGTATTGTTTGGATCTTTTTTCTGTGCTGGAAACGGATGATGGGTTTTTGCAATGGTTTCAGCTGCAGGAAGCGCCTTTTTGAAAGTCGGGAAGTATGTGTTCCGCCTTGCGATTTCCACTAAAATTTCCCTTCTTTTTTCCCTGATGATGCTGTCGCACATGTAAGAAACTGAAAAATGGACAAGAGAGCCATACTCTAATGAAACCACATTTCCAGTGTCTTCCAATGGCACGCATAAAGAAAGGAGTTTCTCATCGTTCTGAAGCTGTGGAAAGCAAGTTAGGAGACCGCGTATGAACATACTGATGGATTTGGTTGTGCCTGAACTGTTTGACTCGTCAAAATCGCAAAATGATAGTATGCGGGTTTTTAGCGGCTCGTCAAATAGTCTGCCCATGAAATCGCCGAGTTTCTTGAACCGATTCCAGGTTTCCTGCGTCGGCTGCGGATTTTCTGGAATGATTGGAATATCGTTAAGAAATTTCCCGAGGGAATGAATGGAAGGAGCGGCTTTTTTGCAGTTTGCAGTTGCCGGTGCAACGCATTCCGCAACCCAGAAAAAGCCGTTTTCTTTTAGGTATTTTGCACTTTTTTGCACTTCCCATATCTCCTTTTGGATTTCGTTCACTGCAGCAGACATTTCCCTCAAGTGCCCTGCGGCACGTTTTGCCGCTGATGCGTCATCTTCAAATCTGAAAGTTGTATTTGAGTTTGAAATACTTTTATACGCAAAATCGCTTGAGTGGACGCGTGAAATGCCAAAGGCAATATCAAGTTTTCTTGCTGCTTGTTTTGCTTCAATCATGCCTGTGCGCCGATTTATCTCGCCCATCAGCTGGTTAAGCTCGTCCATGAACCGCCTGCTTAGTATTGCCGTTTTCTCCTGGAAAAAGAGCGCGCACAAAAACGCCTCCCTTGTTTTCTCTACCCTTTTTGAATGTCCTGCACACTCTTTGTGGAACTCCGCAAGCTGAGCCTTCCTGTCCGGTTTTACAAATACAAATTCTGGCATTTAGCACTCACCTTAATGTAGGAGAGTATTATATGAAAGAAGTGGTATTTAAAGGTTTGTTTTGTATTACTCCTTCGTCATTTCCATTATGCTCATTATCCTGTTTATCTCTTCGTAATCCGCCGTCCTTCCTATATCCATCCAGAACTCATCCTCAAACACGAATGCGTTTATTTTCTTTTTTGCTTTAAGGAGAGCGGGAAAAACGTCGCGCGCAAAGTCGCTTCCATCCGTTATATAATTGAATATTTCAGGCTCAAAGGCGTACATTCCCGCATTCACGTAATTTTCTATTATCGGCTTCTCCTCAAAGGAAGCTACGGTGCCTCCTGTTATCTTCGCAACCCCGTATTCAAGCGGAACCCCCTGCTTTTTGAGCGCAATTGTCGCCAGGCAGCCGCTTTTTTTGTGCGCCTGGAGAAGCTTTTGCGCGTTTGCGTTTGTCAGGTGGTCGCCCATCACTACTAAAAAGGGGTCTTTTATGCTTCCCTTCCCCGCAAAAATGCTGCCGGCTGTGCCAAGCTCGTTTTTTTCCTCAAGGTAGTCTATTTTCACGCCCCATTTTGAGCCATCGGTAAAATGCGCCTTTATCTGCTCCTTAAGATATCCCACGGCAAGCGTTATTTCACTAAAGCCGTTTCTCTTCAGGTTGCGTATGACGAATTCAAGTATTGGCTTTTTCCCAACTGGCAGCATCGGCTTTGGGATGGTGTAAGTAAGCGGGCGCAATCGCGTTCCCTTCCCGCCGCATAAAACGAATACCCTTGCCATAAAAATCACTTCCTATTGCTTTACTATTTTAGTTTCCCATCTTTCCATTTTCCCTTTGAATTGTTCTATGATGCTTATTATCCTTTCGCTTGAATTGCCGTCTCCGTAGGGGTTTTTTGCTTCTCGCATTTTTTGTGCCGCTGCAGGGTTTGAAAGGATGTTTCTTGCTTCTTTTACTATGCTTTCCTTCTCGCAGCCTGTGCATTTGTTTGCGCCTGCCTGCATTGATTCGGGCCTATCAGTCACATAGCGCAGGGTAAGGCAGGGAATGTGCAAAGAGGCGGCTTCCTCCTGCATACCCCCAGAATCAGTTAGTATGAGGTCGCTCTCAAGCATTATGCGCAGTGCGTCAGTGTATTTTGGAAGGCAGGGTTCCCATATTATATGCTTGGCAGAAGCGAGTCTTTTGGCATAGCCCCATTTCTCCGCGGCGAGTTGCGTGCTTGGGAGTACTGAACAGAAGAAATTCACTTCCGTCAGCTCAAGCAGTGAATCAAAAATACCCTTCATGCGGTGCTCGTGCAGCATATTCTCTTTTCTATGGCATGACCAAAATATAAGGGGTTTTTTGAATTTGAAGCGTTCAAGTATTTTGCTCTTCTTCTTTGCAAGTGCAGAGTGCTGCAATGCCGCATCCACCACCGTATTGCCCACTACAAATATTCTCTCTGCTGGCTGGTGTTCTGATAGAAGGTCTTGCTTGTTTTTCTCAGTAGCGGCAAAAAAGAGAGCCGAGCATGCATCGGAAGTTTTTGTGCAAATCTGCTCCGGGTAGGGCTCCCATGAGTAGGTGCGCAAGCCCGCTTCAATATGGCCGACAGGGGTGAGGGCAAGCGCCGCACCAAGAGAGAGATACATCGCAGTGAAAGTATCCCCATGCGTTAGGAGTATGTCAGGTTTTTCCTTTTTGCAAAATTTGGCTGTTTCAACTATTATTTTCGCACCCAATTCCGCTGGGTCGCCTTTTGCCCCGATATCAAGGGTTGGGCGGGGGATTTCCAAATCATCAAATAACTCTTCATATAAATTAGGGGAGTAGTGCTGCCCAGTATAAAGTATGAGCGTTTCGTGCCCTCTTTTTATGCTCTCCCTGATGAGGGGCGCCATCTTTATTGAGCAGGCGCGAGTGCCAAATCCATGTACTATTTTCATTTTATCATCTTAACAATGCTTCCGGCATCCCCTTTTCATTTTATCATCTTAACGATGCTTCCGGCATCCCCTTTTCATTTTATCATCTTAACAATGCTTCCAGCATTTCTCTGTGCTCCTTCATCAGTTCTTCTGCTTCCTTCTTGCTTTTTGCTTCTGCAAAAATGCGGAAATAATCCTCCGTGCCTGACGCTCTTATTATTGCCCAAGAGTCTTTATAATCAATTCGCACCCCGTCAAGAAGGGTGATTTTGTCGGCTTTGTCCGCCTGCTTTGCAACCTTTCCAAGCACTGCCGCCTTGGCTATCCCTTTTGGCGCTTCTACTTTTGTTTTTGCATTGAAATAGGATGGCAGTTCGTTAAGCATTTGCAAAAGTGAAGTTTCCTTTTCACATATTGCCTCCACCAATTTGACAGCAGCCAGAAAGCCGTCCTTTGCCAGGGAAAGTTCGGGCCAGACTATTCCTCCGACTTCTTCCCCTCCGCTTACGGCATTTATGCGGAACATCTCCTCTGCAATGTAGGGCGCACCCACTTTTGTGTAATGGAGAGTGCCTCCGAATTGCCTGCACACGTCCTTCACCGCATTGCTTGTGGCAACCGTAGTGACTACTGTTCCCTTCTTTTTCTGCAATGCCAATTTTGCTGAAAGCGCGAATGAGCGGTCGCCTACAATGAAATTTCCCTTGTGGCAGATGAAAATCACCCTGTCCGAATCCCCGTCATACGCTATGCCTAAATCCGCCTTTTGCTTTTTCACTTCTGCAATGAGTTCGGAAAGGTTTGCTTCTGTCGGCTCGGATGGCCTGCCTGGGAATTTTCCGTCTATTTCCCCATTAATCACTTTTACTTCGCAGCCCAATTCACGCAGAAGAGCAGGAGCAACTAAATTTGCAGTGCCGTTTCCGCAATCCACAATTATGAGGGGCTTTTTCTTTTGTATGGCTTCGGAATTGATGCGTCTGCGGATAAGCGACATGTGTTGTATTGAGGCGGTGGAGTATTGCATGTATTCGCCCGCATTCTCGTAAGTGCAGTGCTTTACCCCTTCTTTCATTATCTTCTCTATTTCCTCCCCCCTCTCCCTTGAAATTGCAATATCGTTTTTATCAACGAATTTGAGCGCATTCCATTCAGGCGGGTTGTGAGAGGCAGTTACTATTATTGCCCCGTCTAATTTCAGGTGGCGTATCATAACTTCAGCAGTTGGAGAGGAAACCATCCCTAAGTCTACTGCATCCGCTCCTGCGCAAAGAACGCCTGCAATGCACGCAGAATGAATGGCTGGGGAAGTTAGGCGCATGTCGCGTCCTATGCCGATTTTCTTGTGTTTTCCTCCAGACCATTTTGCAAATGCAGAAGAAGCTTTAAGGGCAAACTCCGGGTTGACCAAATCGAATTTTCCCCTTATTCCGTTTGTGCCAAAGTATTCTGCCATATGGTAAATTTTCAGCCGTGAAGGTTTAATAAGGGTTTTTGCGTTTAATTCCTTCTTGAGGGAGTGTTTTTACAATGAAAATTCTGCTTGTGGCGCAATGGGTGAAACTGCCGGGCTTTGAGGGCGCGGCTTCACATCATACGGAGTTTGCAAATGCGTTAGTGAAGGAAGGGGTGAAAGTCCATATTCTTGTTAGCAGCTGCGAGAAGGAGATTGCGGGTGCGAAAGTGCATAATGCGGGGGGAAAACTGCCAAGACCGTTGTTGTCTTATGCGAGTTCAGGCAGAATAGAAAAGATATGCCGTGATGAAAAAATCGATGTTATACACAAGCGCATGGACCCTGGAAGCGGCTTTTCAGTGTTTGCGGCGAAAAAAGCAGGCGTGCCGATTGTTGCGGAGATAAATTTCAATCCGTTCTCTTTTGAGAAGCGGGGAAGCTTCCTGCTTGATGTCGTAAAACCGGCAGTGCAGCATCTGCCAAGGGTGATGTGGGCGAAGTATTTCCTCCCGAAAGCTGATGCGGTTGTGTGTGTTTCGGAATCTGTAGTAGAGTCATTGGCGCGGCATGGTGTGCGCAACGCAATTTGCATTCCAAACGGAGTTAATATTGAAAAGTTTAGGGGGGCGGCAGAAAAGGGAGAAAAGCTGAAGGAGAAACTGAAAATTGAAGGGGAAGTTATAGCAATAGTTGGCGGCTTGGGGCCAAGGCACGGGCTTGAGGGGATAATGAAATGCGCAAAGGAAATGGAAGATGAATTCCCAAATGCAAGATTCGTGATTATAGGTGGAGTTGAGAGATACCGCGAGCATGTGGAGAGGATGAAGAAAATCGCCCCTTCAAATGTAATGTTCGTGGGAAAGGTAAGCGAGGGGGAACTGCCTGCCTATTTGGGGATGGCGGATGTGTGCCTTGCGCCATTTAAGGAGGCAATGAATAAGGAAGAGCCGTATGGCTTCTGCCCGATAAAAATATTGCAGTATATGGGCGCGGGAAAGGCAGTTGTGGCAAGCAGGTTGCCCTGGATTGAGGAGATTTTGGAGGAGGGGAGGAATGCAATACTCTTTGGCAACGAGAACGGGATAGGGGAAGGAAAAATGCGGAAATGGGGCAGAGAGGTTGATGGAAGAGGGATTGGGATGAGGGAAGCAATTGAAAGGCTTCTGAGAGATAAAAAACTGCGCGAAAGGATGGGAAAGGAGAATGAAAGAAAGGCGAATGAAAAATACTCCTGGCGGGCGGTGGCGAAGGAATATATACGGGTTTATGGGAAATTAATCAAGGAGAGGAAGGAATAGAACGGGAGGTATGATTGGCATGAAAATATTTCTTGATACGGCAGATGCGACAAAGATACGCGAGTGCGCAAAGACGGGTTTGGTGGATGGAATAACTACAAACCCTACATTAATTGCAAAAGCAGGAAGGAAGCAGGAAGAAGCAATAAAGGAAATCTGCTCAATTGTGAAAGGACCGGTAAGCGTTGAGGGAGTAGGGGAGAAAGCAGAAGAGATGGTGCGCGACGGGAAGGAATTTGCTGCCTGGAGCAAGAATGTTGTTGTGAAGGTGCCGATGACAAAGGAGGGAATGGTTGCAGTCAAGAGATTGAGGGAAGAAGGAGTGAAAACAAATGTCACCCTCATCTTCTCCGCGGCGCAGGCATTGCTGGCTGCCAAAGCAGGCGCGGATTATGTCAGCCCTTTTGTAGGGAGATTGGATGATATGGGGGAGGACGGGATGGCGCTTATTGAGGGGATACTGGATATTTACTCAAATTACGAGTTTGAAACAGAAGTAATTGTGGCAAGCGTGCGCCATCCGATGCATGTTGTGGAGGCGGCGGAAATGGGCGCGCACTGCGCTACTGTTCCGCCTGAAGTATTTGAGAAATTGTTTTTGCACAAGATGACTGAAGACGGGATAAAAAGATTCATGGATGATTGGAAGAAGGTGCAGAAATGAGCGTGGAAACTTCTACTTACAGAAGCAGGGCGCCTGTTAGGATAAGCTTTGGGGGTGGGGGAACTGATGTGCCCCCCTACTGCGACGAGAAGGGAGGGTGCGTGCTGAATGCGGCAATAGGAAAATACAACTACGGCTCCGCAAAGTGGAGAGAAGATGGAAAGATTGTGATTGAATCTGCGGATTATGTTGAATCTCTGCTTTATCACAACACGAAAGAGATGGAATACGACAACAAGCTGGATTTGGTGAAGGCAGTAATAAAGAAGATGAATAATTCCGGAAGAGGCGTTGATGTGTATGTGCGAAGCGAGATTGCGCCAAAAAGCGGGCTTGGAAGCTCTGCAAGCGCGTTCGTTGCACTTATAGGAATGTTTGACAGGATGAATGATGGAAAGATGGAAAGGGAGAAAATAGCAGAGATGGCTGTTCGGCTGGAAAGGGAGGAACTGGGGAATTTTGGGGGGAAGCAGGACCAGTATGCTGCCGCGATTGGGGGAATAAATTTCCTTGAGTTTGAGGAGGGAGGAAAGGTAAAAGTGGAGAAGGTTAGAATACGCACCTCACATGTGCTTGAGCTTGAGAAAAGCCTCATCTTGGTGAATGCTGCGGAAAGGGTTGCCTCCGGGGATATTATTACTGACCAAATGCAGAGGTATAAGAAGAAAGAGGGAAGCACGGAAGGGGCGCTTGACAGAACTAAAGAGATTGCTAAAGAGGCAAGAAGGGCGCTTGAGAAAGGGGATTTGGAGGAGTTTGCGTCTTTGCTTGATGAGGCATGGAAATCAAAAAAGAAATTCAGCCCGCTCATTACAAACAGCAAGATAGATGGAATATATGAAGCTGCCAAGAAAGCAGGAGCGCTTGGAGGGAAGATATCGGGTGCAGGAGGAGGGGGGCATATGTTTTTCTACTGCGAGGCGAATAAGGAGCATAAAGTAGCTGAAAAAATGCGCTCCCTTGGGCTTGTGCCTGAAGGAGTGAAATTTGATTTTGAGGGATTGAGAACATGGGAAATATAGCTGAAATATATGTGAAAAGGCTGGAAGAGAACATTGCGGTGCATGAGAAGGGCAGAAAGCTTGCTTCCGATGTTGAGAAAGGGGCAAATGCCATTGTTGCATGCCTGAAGAAAGGGGGAAAAATACTTCTTTTCGGGAATGGCGGGAGCGCGGCTGACGCACAGCACATTGCCGCGGAATTGCTTGGAAAATTCAAAATGGAAAGAAAAGCACTGCCGGCTATCGCCCTTACAACAAACAGTTCGGTGATGACGGCAATTGCAAACGACTACGGATACGAAAAGATATTCTCAAGGCAGGTTGAGGGGCTGGCGAAAAAGGGAGATGTTGTAATTGGCATTTCTACAAGCGGGAATTCTGAAAGTGTTGTGCTGGGGCTCAAAAAAGCTAAGGAGATGGGCGCTTTCTGCATTGGTATGAGTGGAGAGAGGAAGGCGAAAATTGATGAGGTGTCGGACATCTGCTTAAAGGTGCCAAGCACGGATACTGCAAGAATACAGGAGATGCATATTTTCATTGGGCATGTTATTTGCGAGTTGGCGGAGAAGGAAACTGCATAAGGGTGCGTCATTTTATTTCTCTTCAAGCATCCGTTTCCATACGGGTTTAAACTTTATCTCTCTTTCAGCCCCGAACCATTTAACCGTTTCCTTCGCCTCGTAATCCGCAGTCAGCACCGTTAAATTCCTGCAGTTAAGCGCCTGGCTTGCATTAATCAGGGCGCGCACCTCCCTGTCCTTTGTCTTTGGTTTGCTTATGTCATAGCGGACCTGAATCAGCTCCCTTACTTTTGTTCCCTGCATAAGCACAAAGTCGACTTCTTCCCCCTGCTGGTTTTTCCAGTAGTATAATTTCAGCTTCCCGTCAAGCTCCTGCTTTTTCAGCCAAACCGCGACTGCATTTTCGTACAGCCTGCCGAAGTTTGGGCTTGTACCAAAGGAGCTTGAATGAATAAAGCCATTGTCAATGCAATATATTTTCTTATTTAAGGAAACCTGCTCCTTTGTTTTGAAGGAAAAGCGGCTTAAAGTGAAAAAAACGAATGCCTCCTCCAAGTAGGAGAGGTATTTTTCCATAGTATGCACGCTTTTCAGAGCCGTTATTTCCGCAAGAGAAGTATATGAAAATTCCCGTGCGGTGTTTGAGAGAAGATGAAACGCAAGGCGTTCTATCGCTTTTGGGCGCCGTATCCTGAAGCGCTGTACAATGTCCTTGTATATTATGGAATTAAGGAGGGTTGAAAGGTATTCCTTATGCTCCATTTTCTTTATCAGCGGCTCGGGATAGCCCCCGTAAGTTATGTACTGGAAAAATTTTTCCCGTAGTTCGCTTTGAGTCAGCTCTTTTTTCTCCAGTTTCAGGAACTCGCCAAAAGAGAAGGGGAAGAGGGTAATAACCGAATGCCTTCCGGTAAGATGGGTGGAAAGCTCACGGCTTAAGAGCTTTGAGTTGCTGCCAGTAATAACAAGGTTGTATCCCTGCCTTTGCAGGCGGTTTGCAAACAGCTCCCATTTTGGGAGGTTCTGAATTTCATCAAAAAGAAGAAATTTTGGGTTGCTGTAGAGCGAGTTTAGGGAGTTTATCAGTTCGTCGTTGTCTTTTAGCTCCGTGAGCCTCTCGTCGTCAAAGTTCGCATAGCCGAAACTGCCAGTCTTTGCAAGCTCCTTCATAGCAAAAAAGGACTTTCCTGCCCTTCTCGGGCCCGAGATTACCTTTATCAGGTCGTTTTGGAGATTTTTGAGTGGCGTTTCCTTCTCAACATAGCTTTCCGCAAGCTTTTTTTCCAAATCCCTCTTTTGGGAGAGGAGTATGTCCCTAACCATGGTATATTATAGTGCACAAAAGTTTATAAAATCGTGCATTATGATTTTTCTGATATTTGCTCAAATTTTGGCAGTGCAGAGGGTTTTAATAATACTTTTTCCCCTTACTTTCGCATGAAAAAGAAAGCGGTTTTTCTTGACAGGGATGGCGTAATCAACGAATACAACGAAGGCTACGTGAAAAATGTTGGGGAATTCCGCTTTATTGAAGGGGCGCTTGAAGGAATGAAGGTATTGCATGATGCCGGCTTTCTTCTTTTCATAATAAGCAACCAGGCAGGAGTGGCAAAGGGAAGGGTAAGGCATGAGGATTTGGAAGGGATAGGCAGGCACATGGAAGTGGAGCTTGGGAAGAAAGGAGTGGAAATAAAGAAAACCTACTACTGCACGCACTCGCGCGAGGAGAACTGCAATTGCAGGAAGCCGAAGACGAGGTTTTTGCTTGAGGCTGCGGAAGAATTCGGCATCAGCTTGCAAGATTCCTGGGTTGTGGGGGATAATACTTCAGATATAAAGATGGGTAAGGATGCGGGATGCAAGACGGTGCTGGTGAAAACCGGTTTAGGGGGAAGGGATGGGAATTTTAATGTAAATGCAGATTTTGTTTGCGAAGATTTGCTGGAAGCGGCAGGAAGGATAGTTGAAAGGAGTGCTGATTGAAAAATGGCTAGAAAACCGTTCAAGCTTGCAATATGCCATCCCTTTCTGGAAGTGAAGGGAGGGGCGGAAAAATGCATGTTAAGGATAGCGGAGAGGTTTGACGCGACTGTTTATTGCATACACTATGATAAGGAGGGGACTTTTCCGGAATTTGAGAAGGTGGATGTAAGGCCGATAAAGAAGGAGAAGCCGGCTTGGGCGAAATTCATGCCGAAAAGGCTTTACGAAGGATTATCTGCGGGAATGGCATTTTACAATCTGAAGATTCCAAGAGATGAGTATGACGTAATAGGGGTTTCAAGCTCTCCGAGCGAATGGGCACGAAACAACAACCTGCCTGCCGTCTGGTATTGCCACTCGCCTGCAAGGGAAGTGTATGATTTGTATGAGTGGAGGATGAGGCAGAGGGGATTGGCACAAAAGGCGGCTTTCTTTGCAAGCACGAACGTGTTTAGGCAGGTGGAAGGGAGAATAGTTCCCAAAATAGAGCATATTTTTGCGAATAGCCGTTCTGTGCAGGGGAGAATAAGGAAATATTTGGGAAGGGAAAGCGAAATCCTGTATTCCGGAGTGCAGTTTGAGAAGTATTACTGCAAAAATTATGAGCCGTATTTTTTCTACTCTTCAAGAATTGCACCGGAGAAGAGGTATGAGATTGCCATAAATGCGTTCTTGAAATTCAGGGAGAAATACCCCAAGTGGAAATTCATTATTGCGGGCTCGCTGTTTCAGGAGAAAAAGGAGCATGTGCAGTATTATGAGAAGATAAAAAGGATGCTTGGGAGTGCAGGGGAGATACGGCTTGATGTAGAGGATAAGGAGATTTATGAATTATATGCGAATTGCACCGCTACGCTTTACACCCCGCTGAATGAGGATTTTGGGCTGATTCCTGTTGAGTCTGCTGCTTCCTTGAAGCCCTGCATTGCGATTAAAGAGGGAGGGCCGACTGAAACCATCTTGGACGGTAAGACGGGCTTTTTAGTTGAAACGGAAGGGGAGATGGTGAAGAGGATGGAGGAGCTTGCGGAAGATATTGCGCTTGCAAAAAGAATGGGAAAGGCAGGAAGGGAGTTCTGCTATAAGAATTTTAACTGGGAGGTGTTCATGAAGAGGTATGAAGAGGTATGCAGGGGAGTTATTGCCTCTTCTCGTTGAGCGGGGGTTGAGACCTCAAGGGGGCGTTAGCCCCCTTAGGTAATGAAGAGGTATGGAGAGGTATGCAAGAGAGTTATTGCAGAGAATGAGAAGGGGCATTCCGATAAATTAACCGGAAAAATTCTTGAGGGAGTAAACTTTGGAAAAATAAAAACAAGAAAATTTGATATAGAAGAGCTTGAAAAAGCTTGACGGGCATGACAGGCGGATTTTGCGTCCTCTCTTATTTCGCATAATCTTTTACCCTTACATTTTTGTAAAAAAGCGAGATATTGCTAAATTGTAAGGGTAGAAAAAGTTCACTTCTTCAAATCAATTGCCTCCTCAAAAACCCCCATCATCTTCTTCGCTATTTTTTCCCAGGTGTATTTTTGGGCTGTTTTCCTTGCGGCGGCACCCATCTTTTGGCGGAGTTTTTTGTCGGAAAGAAGCAGGGAAGCGTATTTTGCAATTTCAACCTCATCAAAAGCGCTCTCAAGCAAAAATCCATCTTTTTCATGCGTCATTAATTCCGCCGCGCCAGCTATTCTTGGAGTGATGACTGGCATTCCTGAAGAAAGCGCCTCGGTAATGACCATACCGTATGGCTCGTATGCAGTTGGGAAAATGAATGCATCGCAGGCGTTGAAGTATGCGGAGATGTCTTTCACGAAGCCTGCAAAGATGATTTTTTGCTCTATTCCAAGTTTTTGCGCAAGTGAAATGTACGGCGCGCGGTTGTCTCCGCCAATCACTATTAAGCGCCAGTCAAGAGCCTTATCCAATTTTCCAAGCGCCCCTATTGCCTGCGCCAATCCCTTTCTTTTGAACTCGTGCCCGCAGAAGAGAAAAAGAGGAGTGCTTTGCAGAATGGAGTATTTTTCGCACAGCTCTTTTTTCTTTTTTCCATCCGGAAAGAAAACGTCCGTATCAACTCCGGGCGGAACTACTCTTATGTCCTCCGGAGGCACTTTGTAATACTGCATCAATTCCCCTTTCACTCTCTCGGAAAGAGCGGTTATTTTTTTGTAATGCCCTTTCTGATAATTGTAGCGCTCAATCTCAAGCACCACGCGGGATTTTGGCTCAAATGCCTTGAGAAGGGAGTATGAAATGCCCCTCTGCTTCCGGAAGATTTCTATTGCCGCCTTGTGGCAGGAGTTCGCGGTGAAAACGTCAGCGCGCCAGCAGGCGGAAGAGGGAGCATATGTTATGTCTGCGTCAAAGTTGTCAAGCGCCGACTGCACGTTTGAAGCAAATGTGTATTCTGCCAAAAAGGGAGGGCTTTTGGCAGAAGGAACGAGATGGGAGGTTATGAAATCCGCAGGCTCAAAATTAGAGGAGAATATGTGCACCTCGTGCTTTCTGGAATAGATTTTTGAAAGTGCGTATATGCAGCGGGAAATGCCCCCGTGATTGTTGAACGAGCGCGTCGGGATTGCGATTTTCATTCAGTCTGCACCTACAAAAATGAATTTACTGCATCAGAAACCTGCCTGACCTGCCCTTCTGAAAGCTGCGGGTACATCGGGAGGGACAGCTCCTCAAGGCAGGTCTTTTCCGTGATGGGAAGCGCGCCTTTCTTTATCCCAAGATGGGAGTAGGCTGCCTGCAGGTGCGCCGGTATTGGGTAGTGTATCAGGGAGCCGACGCCGTTTTTCTTCAGGTGCTGCATAAGCGCTTCCCTTTTTGCGCATTTGAGCGCGTATATGCAGTAGATGTGGCGCGCGTATTCCTTTTCAGCCGGCAGGAGCACGGCTTCATTCTTTATCAGTTCCGCGTAGAGTTTTGCGATTTCCCTCCTCTTATTGTTCCATCTGTCAAGGTGCTTCAGCTTCGCCCTCAAAATGGCAGCCTGCAGCTCGTCAAGGCGGCTGTTGAAGCCTTCTATCGCGTGCTCATAGCGGTTGGTCTGCCCGTAATTGCGCAGCATTGAAATCTTTTCTGCCATTTCGCTGTCGTTGGTAATTACTGCGCCTCCGTCTCCATATGCGCCTAAATTTTTGGTTGGGTAAAATGAGAAGCACCCGGCACGTGCGATTGAGCCTGCCTTTTTTCCCTTGTAGAGCGCCCCATGCGCCTGGCAGGCGTCCTCAACGACAAGGAGGCTGTGCTTTTGCGCTGTTTCCAGTATCGGCGCCATGTCAGCTGGCTGCCCGTAAAGATGCACTGGAACTATCGCCTTTGTTTTTGGGGTTATTTTTGCCCCTATTTTCGCGGCATCCATATTGTGCGTTTCATATTCCACGTCAACGAAAACCGGCTTGGCTCCTATTGTGGATGCACATAGGACAGAAGCAAGGGCGGAATTGGAAACGCAGAGCACCTCGTCTCCCGCCTTCACCCCCCCTGCAAGAAGCGCCAGGCGCAATGCATCCATTCCATTGCCGACACCGATGCAGTGTTTTGAGCCGAGGTAGGACGCAAATTCTTTTTCAAATGAGCTTACGTTCTCGTCCAATACGAAGCACGAGCGCTCGAATACTCCGCTAACCGCCGTGTCTATCTCTTTCTTTATCTCAAGATACTCGCTTTTGAGTTCAAGGTAGGGCACAGCCATTTGTTTCACCAGTAATTCAGCTTGTTTTCCCGATAATATGCAATTGTCCTTTTTAAGCCATCCTCAAAGGAAACGCGCGGTTTCCAGCCAAGCGCATGCAGCTTGGAGCAGTCGGGTACGAAATCGCCGACTTCCACCTTTTTATGCCCTTCTGTATAGGGAGTGGTTTTCACCGAGCCGCTTCCTGCTGATTTCACCACGAGTTTTGCGGTGTCAAGGACGGAATAGGCATCCCCCCCGAGGTTGTATGCCTGCGAATTGGTTTCCCACTTCATTCCGCACAGGAGCATCGCGTCAACAACGTCGTCAACGTAGACGAAATCCCTTCTTTGCAGGCCGTCCCCGAAAACGTTTATCGTTTCATCGTCTATTGCCTGCCTGATGAACCAGGAGATGAAGCCCTGATTCTTGTTTTTCATCTGCATCCTCGGCCCGTATATGTTTCCAAGCCTAAGGCAGCAGGCGGAAAGAGAATTGCTATGCGAGTAGAAGAGGAAATAATCCTCTGCCGCCTGCTTGTTGATGCCGTTTATGTCAACCGGGTTTTTCGGGTGCTCTTCTTTTACGGGCAGGGCTTTTGCATTCCCGTACTGCCCGCGGGTGCCGGTATAGACTATTTTTGCGGAGGGGGAGTTTTTCCGCGCGCCCTCAATCAGGTAGAGAGCGCTTTCAGCGTTTGCGTTTGCGTCCCCGACCGGGTCGGTCATGCTGTCGACATGGCTTGCCCTGCCGGCAAGATGGAAGATGACGTCAATGCCGCGCACTGCTTTGCCAATCATTCCGCTGTCGCACATGTCCCCGAAAATGATTTCCGTTTTCGCCTCCGCCGGGGAAATGTTGAAGGTGCTCCCCTCCAGTCTGCGCGGGTTCTTGTTGAGGATGCGCACACTTGCGCCGAGGCTTGCGAGCCTGATGCACAGGTTGCTCCCTATGAAGCCGAGTCCCCCTGTCACCAGGACTTTTTTCCCGTTGTAATGCTTTTCAATTTCCATGCTGCTCACTTCTCAAGGAGGAATATCGCGGTTCCGCAGAAGAGAGAGGGAATGGCTGCCGAAAGCGCGTCCGTATTCCTGCTGTGAAGGTTCAGCTTATGCACTTTCAGCACCTTTAACCCCTCCTGCTTTGCCAGCCCAAGAAAATCGTTGTAGGAGAGGTGGTGTATGTGCCTCGTGCTGTGCCATTCGTGCCCAAAGAGCGCGGTTTTTGGCATTCGCCCAAGGAAAAGCATCTCAAGGCGCGCTGGCAGGTGCGCGAAATTCGGGAAGCTGACAATCTGCCTTCTTGAAACCCGTTTCAGTTCCTCAAGAACGAATTTAGGAAGATAAACCATCTGCAGCGTCACGTTCATTATTGCATAATCAAAGGAGTCGTTCGCAAACGGGAGCCCTTCATCAACATCCCAGATTCGGACATCCACTCCCTTTTTCCTTGCATGACTGGCTCCGTTTTTGTCTATTTCAAGCCCGAATACCCTGCATCCCTTTTCACGCATGAGCAGGGCGCCTAAAGAGCCGTCGCCGCAGCCCGCATCAAGCACGCGCGAACCTGGCTTTACCATTTCCAGTATGTGCGTATACTCCGGGCGATTCGTGGCGCTTTCCCCTTCCTTTGGGGATTTGTAGCCGTAATTTGAGTAATGGGATTTTCGTTTCATCTTTTTTTCACCATTGCGATTGCCTCCCTGTATGCTAAAATCGTTTTTGAAATCATGCTCTCGCACGAGAAGTTTTCAAGGATTTTCTTGCGGGCGGCCTTTGCAATCAGCTTTGCCTTTTCACGGTCGGCAACCAGACCGTTTACTGCAAACACCAAATCCTGCACCGAGCCGGGCTTTATCATTATTCCGTCTTTCCCGTGCTCTATTGCAGTGGGCATGCTGCCTATTTTTGATGCGATTACCGGTCGCTCGCAGGACATCGCCTCCAAAACGGTCAGGTCATAGCCATCCTGTCTTATGGTGGGATTTAAGAATATGTCGCAGGCGTTGAAGTAGGTCGGAAGCTTTTCAAACTGGACAAAGCCCGTAAACGTTACGCTGTGGTGCACGCAGAGGCGCTTTGCAAGCTCCTCAAGGCTTTTGCGGTAGCTTCCGTCCCCCACTATCAAAAGAAGTGCGGCAGGATATTCTTTTAGGAGCTCGTGCATTGCAAGTATCGCATTCTGCACGCCCTTTTCCCTCTCAAGACGCGCAACGCAGAGCAGGATGGGTTTGCCCATCACTCCAAGCTCCTTTACGGCAACGTATCTTTCGGAAGGGGAAAAAAGCTTCTCGTCTATCGCATTGTATATTATCTCTATTTTCCCTTCAGGAACGTGGAGGTATTTCAAGAGTTTTTTTTTCTGCTCGTTGCTCGTGGCAATTATCAGATCGGACGAAGAAAGGTATTTCGAATCTATGAAGAAATAGCTGTGAAGCTGCACTGCCATTTTGGGAAAAACGCGCAGGGTGTCCAAAAGGTCGCTATAAGAGCGGATTGAATGGGTGTTTGCAAGTTTGTTAAGCTGCGTCTGAATCTCATCTATTGTTGTGCCGTGAAGCGAGGTGACCACTGGAATTTGGAGCTTTTTGCCGAGGTTTTCTCTGGCAAAGCCGAATCCTCCGGCGGATTGGGAATGAACGGCATCAAAGGGAGTTTCTCCATGAAGCTGGACGAATTTCTGCACCGAGTTCCCCCACCAATCAGCCGAATATTTTTTCGGCTTGCTTCCGCCTACGTAATAATATTTTACCCCGTCAAGCACCTCATATTCCTTTCCCTGCTGATGCAGAGTTGTTATGACACTTATGTCTATTCCCTTTTTTGCAAGCCCTCGGCAGAGCATCGCTATGTGGTCCTCCATGCCACCTTTTCCCTGCTGAAGGACTGCGCGGGTGAACATGCAGACTCTCATAAAAATCACAAAATGATGGTGGAATTTTCTCCAATGATTATTCTTGCGGCTTTCTTCCCGTCGGAGAGTATCTGCGTGTTTTTCCCGATTATGCTGTCGGAGATGGCTGCGTTGTAGGTTATTTTCGCGCCTTCCAGGATGAGAGAGGAAGAGATTTTGGCGTTCTGGAGGATGCAGTCATCGCCTATGCTGACGTTGGGCCCTATGTGCGAGTTTTTTATGCGGCAGTTTTTCCCTATTATTGCGGGACCGGTTATTTTTGTATCTGCATCAATTTCTGTCCCTTCTCCGATGCCGACTTTGCCGGAGAGCACTGCACCTTTTTCCACCGTGCCTTTCATCTCGGCTTTCATCTTCCCCTCAAGCACTTTCTTATTCACGGAAAGAATTGCCTCCGGGGTGCCGGTGTCGTCCCACCAGCCCTCGACAACGTGGGGAATCACCCTGCTGCCCTGCTTTAGCAATCCTTCTATTGCATCGGTTATTTCAAGCTCGCCTCTTTTTGAAGGCTTCAAATTTGGGATAACCTGAAAAATCGCCTTCGTAAAAAGATAAACCCCGATGATTGCCTTGTTTGAGGAGGGGTTGGCTGGCTTCTCTTCCACTTTTGAGATGTTCCCCTTCCCGTCAAGATAGGCGACTCCGTACATGGAAGGGTTTTCCACAGGGGTAAGAAGGATAGACGCATCGGCTTTTGAGCATGAAAATTCCTGCACGAAAGATTTGATGCCGTTTTCCAGCATGTTGTCGCCAAGATAGACCACGAAGGGCTCGCCCCCTATAAAGTCTTTTGCGCAATAGACGGCATGCGCGATTCCTTTTGGGGCGTCCTGTTCTATATACGTTATTTTCGCGCCGTATTTCTTCTCATCGCCTATTGTATCCTTTAGGCTTTGTATTCTTTCAGAAGTGTAGCCGACTATTATGCCTATTTCCCTTATTCCGGCGGCAACCAAATCTTCTATCACGTAGCAGATTATCGGCTTGTTTGCGACTGGGATTGCCTGTTTGGCGCCGGTGTGTGTCAGCGGGCGGAGGCGCGTGCCCTTTCCGCCTGCAAGTATAATCCCTTTCATGGAAATTTCCCCTATAAAGTTAGGGGGTGCGCATTTTTAATAATGTTGAACTAAATGTAAGGTGCGAAGGGGAAGAGAACATGAGACTTTTGGTAACCGGCGGGGCGGGTTTTATCGGAAGTAATTTCATACGTTATATGCTGCAAAAATACCCGCAATATGAAATCACCAACCTTGACAAACTCACTTATGCGGGAAATCTGGAGAACTGCGCTGATTTTGCGGCGAATCCGCGCTACAAGTTCGTAAAGGGGGACGTATGCGATTTTGAGCTGGTGAAAAAAACAGCCAAAGATTGCACAGCGATAATAAATTTCGCCGCAGAGTCGCATGTGGACAGGAGCATCCAGAGCTCGGGGGAGTTCGTGAAAACGGATGTTTTGGGAACGCAGAAACTGCTTGAGGCGGCAAGAGTGCTTGATGTGAAGAAGTATTTTCAGATAAGCACTGATGAGGTTTATGGGAGCGTGGAAAAGGGCGTTTTCACTGAAGAGAGTCCGCTTGCGCCTAATTCCCCTTATGCGGCAAGCAAGGCTGGTGCAGACCTTCTGGTGCGTTCGTACAACAAAACTCATGGGATGTTCACCCTGATTAGCAGAAGCTCGAACAACTACGGGCCTTATCAGCATCCTGAAAAATTGATTCCTAAAGCAATAACGAACCTGCTTCTGGGGAAGAAGATACCAATTTACGGAAGCGGAAAGCAGGTGCGCGATTGGCTGTATGTGCTTGATAATTGCGAGGGGATAGATGTTGTATTGCATAAGGGAAAGAGCGGGGAGATTTACAATATTGGGGGGGAATGCGAGAAGGCGAATTTGGAGATTGTTGAGAATATATTGCGGGCGCTCGGGAAGGATAAGAATTCGATAGAGCACGTTTCTGACAGGAAGGGGCATGATTTTAGGTATTCGCTTTCGTGCGAAAAGGCAAAGGGGTTGGGATGGAAGCGGAAAGTGAAGTTTGATGATGGAATAAAGGAAACGGTTGAATGGTATAAAAAGAATAAGAATTGGTGGGGAAAGCTAATTTAGGGGGGTTGAAAAAGCCTATTTGGATTCAGACTTTGAGCACTTTTTCAAAAAGCTGCAAATATTCGTCTGCCGCGCGGCTCCAGGTGAAAAATGAAACTACTTTTTCCCTTCCTGCTTTTCCCATTTTCTCGCAGAGGGTGTTGTCTTTTAGCATTTTTGAAAGAATTTTTGCGCAATCTTCGCTGTCGCCCGGGGAGAAAAAAAATCCGGTCCTGCCTTCCTCAACCATTTCCACTATGCCGTCCACTTTTGACGCTGCAACCGCCTTTCCGCATGCCATTGCCTCAAGCACCGTAGCCCCAAGCGGCTCCTGCCTTGAGGGTATGCAAAAAAAAGCGCATCCCTTGAAATAGCGTATCATATCCGGCCTGGAAACAAAGCCGGGGAGGAATATCCTGCCGGAAAGCCCGAACTCCTTGATTTTCTTTTGGCATTTTTCGCGCTCCGGCCCGTCTCCGCTTATGATTAAATCAACTTCCGGGAAAGCTTGCGCGATTTTTGCAAAGGCATTTATGAGGATGTCAAACCCTTTTTTGTAAACGAACCTGCCGGTCGAGTAAATGTATGTCTTTTCATCCTTGTGCCGGTATGCCTCGTTTGATTTGTCGTACTCTTCAACATCTATTCCGGAAGTGATTGCTGAAAATTTTTCGTGTTGAGTTGGCAAAAGTTCGGTTGCGCATCGGGTTGTGAACTGGGAGATTCCCGTTATTGCCCTTGCCCGCTTGAAGAGGTTCGTGGTTATGGCGCGCTCTATTGCTGATTTTTTTGGGAAAACCTGTGCATCCGAGCCATGCATCGTAACGACAAGCGGAATGCTTGTGAAAAATGATGCAAGGAGGGATGAAAGCCCGTTTGAATGCGGAAAGTGCACCTGGATTATGTCCGGCTTTTCCTTTTGGATGATGTTTTTTAAGAAAATGAATGAGGGAAGCCCTAAAAGAAATTTTGGGTGGGGCTGCGGCCGGATGAAAAAGAGCCGGTGGGTTGGAATTCCCTTCACCATTTCAAAAGCCGGAAGATTAGGGGGGTTTCTTGCGGCAACAACGCAAACTTGGTGGCCCCTTTTTTGGAACTGCCAAGCAAGGCGCTCAACGGTGAATTCAAGTCCGCCTACGTTCGGGACAAACAGGTCGGTCACAATCAGTATTTTCATAAAATCAGCTGCCCGGTGCACTTTTGCCCTTCGCCGTTTTTTTATACGCACGGGAGATTATGGAGATTGAGGCAAGGGCGTCGCCTGCATTTGCGCAGATTGAAGGTTTTCCGTTTATCAGGGAGATGAAATCCGAAATCTCGGATTTGAAGCTTGTGTCGGCGCCTTCGAATTTTTTTATTTCTGTATCCGGCGGCCCCATCTCCGGCTTCATCTTATATATGGTAAGGGTTTCCGTTCCGTAGCTTCCACCGAGCCCGTCTATGTTCAGCTGGGCGCGCTCAAAAAAAATCTCAAATGAAAAGAGGTTTTTCCACTGGGTGCAGCTGGTTTGCAGTACTGCAGAGTTTCCTTTATCTGATTCAAGCACAAGGACGGAAGTGTCCTCTGCCTGGGCTTTCCAAAAATAGTTTTTGCACAGTGAGTATGACAGGGACATGGGTTTGCCGGCAAAAAAGCTTGAGAGGTCTATAAGGTGGCTGCCCTGGTCTATAAGCTGGCCGCCCCCGGAAACCTGCGGGTTGAACCTCCATTCCTTTTCATAGCCTGGCCTGCCGCCGTGCCCGTATCTTGCGCGCATATAAAGCAGATGTCCGAAAGGCGCCAAATCGCAGATTTTTTTTGCCTCCAAAACCGCGGGATGAAACCGGTGGTTGAAGCCGACGCACACCTTATGTCCGCTTTTTTCCTGTGCGCGGATTATTTTTTTCACTTCAGAGGGGGTTCTGCCTGCGGGCTTTTCAACAAGGACGTGCTTGCCGTGCTTTAGGGACTCCACCGTTATTTTGGAGAGAAAATCGTGCGTGGTTGCAACTATTACCGCATCTATTTCCCTTGAGCGGGCGACTTCTTTCCAGTTGGAAGAGGAGCGTGCATTGCATTCCTTTGCAAGCGAATCCGCCTTTGCCAAATCCAAATCGGAAACCAGAAGGATTTCTTCCCCAAGTTCGGAAAGTGCGAGCGCACGTTTTTTTCCAATCAACCCTGCGCCGATTATTCCCCATTTCATAAAAATCACGAGTTTGTGCCGAGTATATTACTGTTTATATTATGCTCCTTGCTGCCTCAAGCAGGCTTTTTGCGATTATGTCCGGCTTTTTTCCCCCCTTAAGGTAATTCCAGAGCTCCGGCTTGAAATTCCCGATAAAAACTGTTTTGCATCCTGCAGAAAGGCCTGCCTGGATGTCGGTTATTCCATCACCAACCATGTATGATTCGGCTAAATTTATTCCTAGTTCGCGCGCAGCCCTCAGAATCAAGCCGGGTTTTGGCTTTCTGCACAGACAGCGTCGGCGAAGCGATTTTACTTTTGCATCCGGATGGTGAAGGCAGTAGAATTTCGCATCAAAGCGTGTTCCGCTCTTTGAGAGGAGAAAATCAAGGCGTCGGTCTATTTCCAAAAAGTCGCCCATTTTCATTTTCCCCTTTGCAACTCCGGGCTGGTTTGATATTAACACCAGCAGAAACCCCCCTTTTTTCAGAAGGGACAGTGCGCGGGAAGCGCCGGAAAGAAGCTCAAGCTGCCCGGAGGAAAGCGGGCTGTCCAGAATTCCATGGTCTGTGTTAAAGACCATTTTGTTTATGGTGCCGTCACGGTCAAGGAACACCGCGCGTGATTTTTTTTTCAAAAGCAAAACCTCACTTGGAGCCTGCTATTTTCTCCTTTAGGCAGAATGCAATCAGGTGGTTGATGACTACGTGGAAAGATTCCACCTGGGCGGTGCTGTTTGCAGGAACGACCACGCAGATGTCTGCCATCTGCTTCATCGCCCCGCCGTCAAACCCTGCAAAGCCTATCGCCTTGCCGCCGTTGTCCTTGGCGTATTGGAGGGCTTTTAGGAGGTTCTGCGACCACGCGCCCGCCTTGTCGCTGCCGCTTCCTCCGTGCACAGAATACGCAATTACCAAATCGCCTGGCTTAAAGTGCGTGAAGAGCTGTACGGAGTATATGTTTTCCCATCCGTCGTCGTTTGTCAGCGCGGATACGAGCGGGATATTGTCGGAAAGGGCAAGCGCCCTTATGCCGTGCCTGCCTTCGGATGTTATTGTCTTGTTCAGGTCCGCCGCCATGTGGGTTGCGGTTGATGCGGAGCCGCCGTTTCCAATCAAAAAAACGGAATTGCCGTTTTTCCATGCGCAAAAGAGGACTTCTATAATCTGATTTATGTCTTTGTCCGGCATTGACGCTATGATTTTCTGCGAGTCCGAAAAGAATGAACGGATGAAATTTTCGTTTTCCATAACCATCCCCCGATTTTTTATGAATTGAACATTATCTTGCTTCCCTCAAAATCAAACTTGAAGGAAAACTCCGGGGCGTTTTTTGCAGCCATTGCCTTGCGAAGGCGCGCCTTTTCCGCCTCGCAGTAGAAAACGATAAAGCCGCCCCCGCCTGCGCCGATTAGCTTGCCCCCGCTTGAGCCGTTTTTCAGCCCTATTTCGTAAAGCTCATCTATTGCCGGGTTCGTGACCTTGTGTGACAATCCCCTTTTTGCAAGCCAGTGCTCGTGAAAGAGAGGCCCCGTCTTGCCAACCTCGCCGCTTTCAAGGGCTTTGCAAAGCCGCGCTCCGATATCCTTTATTCTGTGCAGGCTCTCAACAACCTCGGATTCGTCCCTTTTTGTGGATTCGTTCTGCTCTTTTAAGACGTCTGAAGCGCTTCTTTGGAATCCGGTGTAAAACATAAGAAGATTGCCCTCAAGCGCCTCAAGCGTTTCCCTTGAAAGCGAAGGTGAGGTGACGGCAACCCTGCCCGACTTGTCAATGTCAAGCTTCGTCAGCCCCCCGAATGCCGCCATGTACTGGTCCTGCTTTCCTATGGGCTCGCCGAGTATTTCAATTTCTATCTTGCACGCGTCCTCTGCCAAAGTCTGCGGGGAAACCGCCTTGCGCTTGTAAGTGTAAAGCGCGTTTAGGAGCCCGACGCAGTATGCGGAGGATGAGCCAAGCCCTGTGTTGGCAGGCGCGTCAGCCATTGAGAATATTTCCACTCCTTCGGTTATGCCCATGTGCCTCAAGCCCTCGCGCACAAGGGGGTGCTTTATTTCTTCGAGCCTGTCCACCACTTCTATTTTGCTGTAGCTTGCCTTTATCCGCCTGTCAAAGTTTCTGTTGACTATTACATGGACATATTTATTTATGGCGACGGAAAAAAGTGAGCCGGAGTGCTTGCCGTAGTAGGAAGGAAGGTCTGTTCCTCCGCCCCCAAGGGGCAGGCGCAGGGGGGTTCTTGAAACAATCATAAGAATCATCCGTCTTGCCATCTTTCTTGTTTAGCTTGTTTAGCGCACGTTATTTGAAGTAATATGCTCCTTGAAGTTTCTTAATCCTTCTTTTGAGCCGATTTCATAATAAGGGGAGGCAGTTTCAAATGCAGCCAGCTGCCCCTCTTGTATAAGGTCGGAAAATATTGTGTCCGTAGAGAAGTTCGCCTTCTCATATTTCAGGAGGGCTTTTTTTTTGAAAAAGAGGAGCCCGTAATCCATGTGTGAAAATGCGCCCCTGGGCATGCCCTTTGCATAGCCCCTGACAAACCCGTTTTTCACTGCGCAGTTGTTTTCAAGGGCGCCGCCTTCCTGGCGGATTACACTCATCAGGGCAAGCCTGCCTGATTTTTTGAAGGCTTGGAAAACCGGGAGGATGGGCTGGAGAAGATAGGAATCCCCGTAGATTACGAAAAATTCTTCCGGAAGAAGGGGAAGCGCATTTATGATTGCGCCGCCCGTGCCAAGCTGTTCCCCCTCGCGCACCGTTTTAACATACACACCGTGGGTGGAATGGGATTTGAGGTAATCGTCTATCTTTTCGCCGAGGTATCCGGTGGAGATTGCAATGTCGGTTACATTGTTTTTTGCAAGAAGCTCCAGCTGGAAATCAAGGAATGCCCTGCCATTTATCTCAAGAAGGCACTTGGGGATGTGAAGGGTTAGCGGATGCAGCCTCGTGCCAAGCCCTCCTGCGAGGATGAGCCCGAAAAGTTTTTCTGGCAAAGCCATACCTCCTAATAATGCTCCTTGTGCTTGTCTTCTATGTCAAAAGCCCGCAGCATCTCCTTTGCCGCAAGAAAAACGGCCTGCCCTGAATTCAGCTTTGGCTGCCAGCCGCATGCGCAAAGCTTTTTCGTGTCAAGGAAAACAAATGGCATGTCGCCGGGCCAGCCCCTCTCCCCGCCGGTATGGGAGTATTTGACTCCTTTGAGTTCCATAGCACGCGCCACCTGGTTTGCAATCCCGTCCACATCCACCCAGTCCAGATTCCCGATGTTGTAGATGTTTGTTGCCTCTTTCCCGCTGCCTACTGCAACTTTCACCCCGGAAATGAAATCTGAAACGTGCAGGCAGGATTTCCTTTGCTTTCCGTTTCCAAGTATCTCAAGCCCTTTTGCATCGCGCTTGAGCTTGCGGATGAAATCCCCGACAACCCCGTGGTTGTTGGCACTGCCAAGGATGTTCACGGGGCGGAAGATGAAGCTTTTCATCCCGAAATTCTCGCAGAATGCGCTGATGTATCCTTCTGCGGCAAGCTTGCTGGCACCATATAGCGAGGTTGGGCGAAGCGGCCCGTAGGATTCCGGAGTGGGGAATACGGACGGCTCGCCGTATACTGCGGAGGATGAAGTGAACACGAGTTTTTTTACGTCTGATTTTCGCATCGCCTCAAGAAGGTTGTAAGTAGTCAGCAGGTTGTGTTCAAGGTCAAGGAAGGTGTTTTCCATCCCCCCGCGTATGTCCGCATTCGCAACGAAATGGTAGATTATGTCCTGGCCCGTGACAACGCGCTTTACCTCCTCAATTTTGCGCATGTCGCCCTTGATTAATTTGAATCCCTTCTTTTCAGTGCAGGCGGAGAGGTTGGCGGCTTTTCCGGTGTACATGCTGTCAAAAACCTCAACCTCATGGCCTTCCGAAAGAAGGCTTTGCGCAAACGAGCTTCCGATAAACCCGGCTCCGCCGAATATGAGCATCTTCATCTTCATCCCCCTTTCTTTTTTTCCTGGTACATTACATCGTCTATGCGCCGGAGCGTGTAGAGCGGCCCGCCAAGCTTGTCCTTCATTGCACAAAGCGCCTCCTTCTTTTCCCATACCGCGCTTAGAACCTTCCCGGATATGTGGCTTGCCTCATCGCTTGCAAGATAGAGTGCTAAATCTGCTGCAAGTTTGGGCGGTGTTCCGCCTGTTTCTTTCTGTTTTATGGATGCCTGCAGGAAATCCTTCCCTGCCTTTTCCCCGGCTGAAAGCACCTGGGACAGGAGGCGCGTATTCACCGCGCCGGGCGAAATCGCGTTTATCCGGATTCCCGTCCCCTTAAGCTCGTTTGACATTGCTTCCGTAAAGCCGCATATCCCGAATTTTGAGGCAACGTAAGAGGAGATGTTCGGCTTTATGCTGTTTCCTCCTGCTCCTGCGCCTGCAAAGCAGATTATGCAGCCGCAGCCGCCCTTTTTCATTATCGGGATTGCCGCCCTTGTGCAGAATGCGGTTCCGCAGATGTTTATGCGGACTGCCTGCTCCCAGAGCTTCGCATCGTTTTCCTCAAGCGGGCCGATGGGGCCGTAAATCCCCGCGCAGTTCACAAGCACGTCAAGGCGGCCGTATTTTTCTGCGATTGCAGAGATTGCCGTGCGCACTGCATCCGGATCCGCCACATCAAGGACAATCCCTTCGCAATCAAAGCCCGCCAGGCGGATATTTTCAGCTTCCCTATCCACATCTGGCTTTGTCCTTGAGCAGATTATTGTGGAATACCCGCTGCGTGCGAATGCCTCTGCTATGCACGCACCTATCCCCTGGCTTCCTCCCGTTATGATGGCAACTCTTTTTGTTTTATTCCCCTGCATTTGTAACACCCACCCCATAGTAGGAAATGCTTTTTGCAAGCGGCACCCCAAGAAGGATGTTTCTTGCGTCTATTATGACCGGCTTGTGCATTTTTTGGCATATGTAAGCGTAATCAAGCGATTTGAATTCTTCCCATGCCGTTGTGATTACTATCGCATCGGCGCCTGCGGCTGCCGCATCTGCGGAAGTAAAAATCTGCAGCTGCGGGTGCGTTTCAACTGCAGCGAGTATGGCAGGGTCGTGCGCCCGAAGAGTTGCGCCTGAGCCTTTAAGGCTGTCAATCACTTCAAGGGCAAGCGACCTGCGAAGGGTGTCGGTCCCTGGTTTGTATGTAAGGCCGAAAAATGCAATTGTTTTCCCGTCCAGTTTGCCAAGAACCTCGCAGAGGCGGCGCTGCACGTAATTCAGGCGCTCCTTGTTCGCACCTATTACCGAATCCAGAAGAATTGTTGAGAGTCCATTCTCCTTCCCCAAAGAACGCAAAACCTGCACGTCCCTTGCAAGCGTGCCGCCCCCAAAGCCAAGGCCTGGCGAAAGCGGCGCATCCGGGCTCACCCTCTTCTCCTTACGCAGCGCATCCATGACCAGGATTGCATTTGCCCCGCTCTTCTCGCAAAGGTCGCTTATCTCTCCTGAAAACGAAATCAGGGTTGCAAGATAGGAATTCAGCGCATGTTTTGACATCTCGGCGCTTTCAAGGTCCATGAAAAGCCGTTCCCCCTCAATTCCCGCAAAAACTTCCTCAACCGCCTGCCTTATGCGCGGGCTTGAAAGGCCGAAGACCGTGCGCGTAGGATGCATGAATGCGCAAAGCGCATTTCCAAGGCGCAGGTTCTCCGGCGTGTAGCATATTTCAACATTCTTGTTTTTTGCCTGCAATTTTCCAAGAAGCATGCGGGAGGTTCCAATCGGAAGCTGGCTTGATATTATTACAATGTGGCGGTCGGAGAGCATCTCGGAGATTAACTCAACTGTTTTTTGTATTGGGGTTATGTCTGCGTTGTCATTCCGGTCAACGGGGGTATCGAAGGTTATGTAGATTATGTCTGAAGATTTCGCCGCCTCTTTTATGTTGCCGGAAAAGCGCAGCTTTCCCTTATCCATTGCAGCGTGAATCTCCTCTTCAAGGCCTGGCTCGAAAATCGGCATTTTTCCCAGAGAGAGGTTTGCTATGGTTTTTTCATCAAAATCGCACCCGACAATTTCGTGGCTTTTCGCAAGGCAGGCGCAAGTGACGCAGCCAAGATGCCACATCCCGATTATGCAAATAGAAGACATAATTAACACTTCCTAAAATCAAATTTCCCACAGTGTGCGCGTTGGTTTAAATAACACCTGGCAAATTTATAAATGTTTGAATGCAATAGGAGGCTCAAGGGTGATTCATATAAAGATTTTTGCTGATACTTCAAAGGTTGAGGAGATACGGGAATTCTGCTCCTGGGGGATAATAGACGGAGTAACAACCAATCCCAAAATCATTGCAACGGACGGAAACGACCTTGAGAGCACGATAAGGGAAATTTGCAAAATAACGAACGGACCCGTCAGCGTTGAGGTCACGACAAACGAATACGGTGGGATGGTGGAAGAAGCAGAGGGATATGCATCCTGGGCAAAGAACATTGTGGTCAAGGTGCCGCTGATACCGTCTGGACTGAAGGCGATTTCTACACTCAAATCAAAAGGCATAAAAACAAACGCAACATGCTGCATGGCATACAACCAGGCGGTGCTTGCCGCAAAGGCAGGGGCTGCTTATGCGAGCCTGTTTTACGGAAGGATAGGCGATCTTGGGTATGACCCGTATATAGTAGTGAAAGAAACCGCAGACACGTTGAGAATGTGGGACTCAAAATGCGAAATAATTGTGGGCTCCATCCGCTCGCTCATAGATGTGAACAGGGGGATGCAGGCGGGAGCGCACATATTGACCGTCCCGCCAAAATTCTTAAGGCAGATGGTGGAAAACCCGCAGACTACAAAGACGGTGGATGAGTTCCTTGAGGCTTGGAAGGGCATCCCGAAAAGGAAATAGGAAGGTGAGTGAAATGAAATACGCTTGGAAAAATCATGAATTCCTGAAGATGGGAAGCTTCGGCATGGTTTGTGCATATTCGCTAATCCTGCTTTTGGGGTTTGCGCTCACGTTTGCGGTTGTGCCTTATTCCGGATTTGCGTTTCATTTCTTCCAGCTCTCCATTTTCATAAGCGCGCTTCTCTTCGGCCCGTTTGCAGGTGCACTCACGGGCGCGCTTGTTTCTTCCTACAACGGAATTTTTGTAATTCACAACCCCTACATAATTCTTGGAAATGCCATTCTGGGGTTTGGGGCAGGGTATTTTGCAAAAAGACTTGGCGCGTTTTGGGCGGGAATTGCTGCTTTTGCAGTGCAGCTGCCTTACTTGATAATTACTGACTTCTACCTTGTGCACATGCCAATGGCTGTTTTGCAAAATGTGGTTATTGCGCTTCTTGTCGCAAATGTAATTTGCGCTCTTTTGGCATCACGGATTGCGCCGATGCTTGTTCCGCTCTTTTCTGCAGGCAGAAGATAGCTTCGGGAAAAGGATTAATAGGGGGCGGCGAGAGAAAGGAATCGGCAATTCCATGAAAATCATTGCAATTACCGATTCGTATGCCCCGAACATAGGCGGGCTTGAGGACGGCCTTGAAAGAATAATGGCGCACCTGCAAAAAGCAGGCAATGATGTGCTTGTTGTTGCCGCAAGAAACCCTCCCGCACTGCCTGCGGAGGAAACGATTCGGGGCATACGCATAAAGAGGCTTTTTTTCATCCGGCCGCAAATCAGCCCCAAATGGCTGATTGGATTGACTGCAATCCCGCAGTTGATTGGCATTATCCGCAAGGAAAAACCAGATGTGGTGAACGTGCACTTTCCGCAT
Organism: Candidatus Micrarchaeota archaeon CG1_02_47_40; assembly: GCA_001871475.1. Taxonomy (GTDB): domain Archaea; phylum Micrarchaeota; class Micrarchaeia; order Anstonellales; family CG1-02-47-40; genus CG1-02-47-40. The sequence goes on from MNVE01000016.1 coordinate 91,425, forward strand.
TCAAACGCCCTTGCAAGCTGCTTTGCAATAAGCGCGTGCGGAAGAGTGCCTTTTATAATCACTTTTCACGGGAATGATGCTGTTTTTTTGAAAAAATCACGGCTGTCGCGGGCGCTTGTCGGGCATCTTATAAAAAATGCGAAAGGAGTGACCGGCGTTTCTGATTTTGTGGCGGGTTCGCTTCTTGGGGATTTCGCGCCGGGTGCCCTGTGCGTTAGAAGCGGAATTGATTTGAATGAGTTTGACCTGAAAGAGGAAGCGCAGAAAAAGGCGCCTGCAAGGTTCATTTATGCGACAGGAAGGTTCGTTTACAAAAAGGGCTTTGATGTTCTCATAAAGGCGTTTTCGCATGCAAAGATTCCGGATGAGATGAAGCTGGTAATAACCGGCGACGGGCAGGAATGGAGAAAATGCAAAAAACTTGTTGTTGATTTGGGGATTGGGGAAAGGGTGCAGATGCCGGGTTTTGTTTCGCGCGGGCGGCTGCGCCAGCTTTTCAGGGAGTGCGAGCTCTTTGTGCTTCCCTCGCGCGAAGAACCGCTGGGCGCGGTAGTGATTGAGGCAATGGCTGCAAAGAAACCCATCGTCGCAACCGGTGTGGGGGGCGTTCCCGAAAGAATAATGCATGGAAGAAACGGGCTGCTCTGCAGGCCTGAAGAAGAGGATATGGCAAAAAAAATGGAATGGATGATTTCGCACCAGCACCAGGCAAGGCAGATGGGGCTTGAGGCAAGAAGGAATGCGGAAAGCGAAACGTGGGAGAAGACCGCCGAAGGTTACGTGAAGGTTTACAAAAATGCGATTAAGAAAATGAAAGAAGAGTTCGGGAGTGAGGGGATTGCTAAAAAAGAAAGCGGAAAAAAAGAGAATGAACCTGAAGTAAAGGCAGAAATAAAAAGTGAAGAGGAAGAAGAAAAAATTAAAACAAAACAGAATAGGGGCGAGAGTATAAGCAAAAGCGCCGCTCAAGAGGAAGGGAAAAACGAAATTAAAAAAGAAGATGCTGGCGGGAAAGGAACCGAAATTAATGAAAGCGATGAAACGGGAAAAAATGAAACTGAAAGGGACGGCAAAATGAACTCGCAGGAAGATGAAGACGAAACTGAAAAGAGGGAAGCGGACGAAAAAGAAGAAAGCACGGCTGAAGGGGAAATGGAGGGGAAGATTGAAAAGGAAAAAAGCGAAACTGAAATGGACGGCGAAACGAAATCGCAAGAAGAAAGCGAAACTGAAAATGGGGAAGCAGACAGGGAAAATGAAGAAAATGCAGCCGAAGAAGAAGCGAAGGAGGAGATTGACACGAAAAAAGGCGAAACTGAAAGGGACAGCAAAACGAAATCGCTGGAAGAAAATAGCAGCATGATGGAAGATGAGGAAAAAGGCAGTAGCATAGAGGACGATGGAGAAGGCAATAAGGCAGAATGACGTTATCTTCCCTTGAAAAATTCTTCTGCAATTTTCAGCCGCTCAAATGTGCCAATGTCGTAGAAACGCACATCTGTTTTTGAAGCGTAAATGTAGCCGTGTTTTATAAGTTCGGGGTAGATATCCTTTTCAAGGGAGCATGGAACGGTTTTTATCAGGCGCAGTGATTCCTTTCTCCAAACAGATGCTCCCGCGTCTACGCAGTTGCAGTTTTTTCCCCCGTATTGCAGTATTTTTTCCTCATCATCAACCAGCAGGTTGTTTGGCGCGATTTTTTCAGAATTGAGATATGCGGAAAGAACTGCAAGTGCGCTTTTGTTTTTTAGGAGTGCCGTCTCAAGTTCGCCAAGGGCAACCGGAAAGTAAGTATCTCCATTAAGCAGAAAAAACGTTTCCTCCAGCTTGCCTTTTGCATTTTTCAGCGCCCCGCCCGTGCCAAGCGGGGAGCCTTCAGGAGAATATTCAATTTCAATTCCTTCAAATTCATTTCCGAAATATTCTTTTATCTGCCCGTGCAGATAGCCGGTAAGAAGGAGCGCTTTTTTTATTCCCTGCTTTTTCAGATGCAGCAAAACATACTCCAAAAAAGGCTTCCCCGCAACGCTCACCATGCACTTTGGGATTTTGGATGTCACGGGAATTAATCTCGTGCCAAGACCGCCGCAGAGGATTGCCGCTTGTTTTGTTTTCATTTTATTATCCACCGGATGTTTTATTTTCCGCAATCTCCCTCAAATATGCCAAATCGCTTATTTTGATTAGTCCAAAGAGCAGCACGAGTACAGCGCCTGCGAAAAAGAGCAGAAGCTTCCCGGTAAAGCCGCTTGCCTGAAAGCCGAAGTAGAAGAAAATTCCAAAAAGGATGGCGGCTTTGGGGATGAGCAAAAGCTCAAGCGGGCAGCTCTTGTAAAGGAAAACGAGCCTCAATGCGAATGCGCTTGCATATGCTGCAAGAATCGCCCAGGAAATGCTTTCAATGCCAAAAGCGCTGTGCGAGTAGAAAATGTAAATCAGGGAAAGGAAAAATATTAGGAATTTCACACCCTCAAAAAGCACTATGTATTTTTGCTTGTTCCTTGCAATGAAGTAGTAGTCGGAAATCTGCTTGAACGAATCCAGGAAAACGGCAGCGGCAATGACAAGGAAAACGGAACTGCCGACAAGGAAGGACTTGCCCAAGAGCCCGAAAACAAACCCCGCGCCAATTTGCACTGCCAGGAGGGAGAGCAGGAGGAACGCCGCCCAGTACCTGATTAGAAAGCGAAGGAATGTGTTGAATTTCGGGTTGGAGTAGTGCTCGCAGGTGAATGGGTAGAAGAATGCGGTGATTGGAGAAAGGAAGATATATATTGTGGCGGCAAAGGACATGGAAACCGCAATCACGCTGACATCGGATATTGAGAGGAGGAACGCGGAAAGGATTGTAACAAAGGAGGGAAAGAAATAGGAAGAGAGCTGCGTTGAGTTGAGGAAAAGCCCGAGGAAAAGCTGCCTTTTTGCCTCCTCCAAATCAAATGAGAAATGCAGAAGCCTGTCGCGCTGAAGGAAGGCAAGGGCAAGCGCGAGGGTGATTGCCGCCCCGCCAACATATCCGAATATTCCCGAGAGAACTCCAAAACCCAAATAAAAGAGGAGTATTGCTATGCAAAAGCGCAGAAAATCGGGCAGTATTGCAAGTATGGAAACTTTCAGCAGCTCCATTTTCGAGGAGTAGACGCTGCGCACGTTTGTCAGGAGGAAGGCAAAGAGCGGGAAAGGGGACATTGCAAGAATGTAAATGTTCATCGGAGGAGGCGCTGCAAGCGACATTGCAATCAGGGCAAGGGTGGAAACCCCGCCGGCGATTGTCTTGAGCGAAAGGGAAGTGCCGATTATTTTTAGCTGGTCGTCTGGTGAGGAGAGCCGCTTTATGAGTGCAGATGCCAGGCCAAACTCCAAAAACGCCTCCAGGATAAGCTGGCTTGAGCGCGCCAAGGGTATGTAGCCGTAAAGCTCCGCCCCTAAAAGCCGCGCAAGGAAAAAGACGAAAAGGAAGCTGAACATTAAGGAAACTGCGCTTGCGATGAAAAGCCCGCCGCTTTTTCTTGCAAGGGAAATTACCTTGTCGCGCATGCTAAGAACCACTCTTCTTTATTATCCAGTCGAACGTATTTTTCAGCCCCTGCTCAATCGGCACCTTTGCCTTCCATCCGAAAATTTTCTCCATCTTTTTCGTGTCAGGCACCCGCTTTAGCACATCGTCCTTGAATGGGGGAAGGTGCTCAAACTTTAATGGCTTGCCGCGCTCTTGCAATTTCCATATCTTCTCTGCCAATTCGCTGACAGAGATGGCTTGGGGGTTTGCGACGTTGAAATCCCCATTGTCTGATTTTGAGGAGAGCGCGCATGTGGAAATTGCCTCTGCCAAATCTGTAACATATGTATATGCGCGCACCTGATTCCCGTCTCCGAGTATTTTCACCGGGTACTGCTTGTCAATGTGCATCTTTTTTATCAAGTCCGGTATCACATGCGCAATTCCCACCTCGTTCTCGGGAATTTCTCCCGGCCCGTAGGCGTTGAAGGGGCGGAATATTGAGTATTTCAGCCCGTACTGGTCTGCGTAGGCGCGGCAGTAATATTCCCCTACCAGCTTTGAGAAGCCGTAATGCGTAATCGGGGGAGGGGAGGTGAAAATATCCTCTTCAGAAGAGGGGAAGTGCTCCGTGCGCTCAAAAACCATTGAGGAGGAAATGTAAATGAGCTTTTTGGCGGAGCTGTTTCGTTCCGCATCAAGAAGGTTTGAAAGCATTATAGTATTGTCGCGCAGTATTTCGGCGGGGTATTTGTTGAAATATCCTATACCCCCGATTTTCGCGGCAAAGTGAAAGCAGTATTCGGTGTCGGCAAGGGATTTGGCTGCATCAAGCGGATTAAGCAAGTCCACCTTCATGAACTCAACCTTATCCATCTCTATGTTTGACACCTGCCCCTTTGAGAGGTTGTCTGCAACGCGCACCTCGTGCCCAAGCGACAGGAGATGGCGCACGACCGCGCTCCCTATGAAACCTGCCCCGCCGGTTACCAGAATTTTTGCCATTTTTTTATTCTCCTCCGCTTTACTGCATCTTATACACGATGGAAGATTTTCCGAATATATTCCAGACATCCGCGACAACGCAATCCTTCTTTGCGAGTTTCCTGAAATATTCATAGCCTTTTTGGGAATATTCCTTGTGGGCGGCGGCGATTATGAGCACATCTGCATCCTTCACGACGCTTTCAAGGGATTCGTCATTCTTGACATAAGTGTCATGCACGAAAACTTTCGCCCTCTCCCTTTTTAGCGTTTTTATCAGCTTGAAGGAAAGCGACTCCCTCGTATCATCGGAATCGGACTTGAAGGAAAGCCCGAGCACTGCAATTTTCTTCCCCTTTATAGGAGTGAATGATTTGACGCGTTCAACAAGATATGATGGAATGGTTTCATTGATTTTCCATGCTGCGGCTATAAGTTCCGGGAAGGGGATTTTGCTGGTCAGGAAAAACCCGTCCTTGAAAAGGCAGGGCCCTGCGGCAAAGCCGGGCTTTTTTGGCCCTCCGCGCGGGTAATTCTTGTTTGCAAGCTCAACAATCTGGTAAATGTCAGCGCCGAACTGTTCGGATATTACCATAAACTCGTTTGCGATTGCAAAATTTATGTAGCGGTACATGTTGGTGAAAAGCTTCAGCAATTCCGCATTGATGGCGCTTGTGGTATAAACCTCGGACTTTATTGTTTTGAAAACCTCAACTGCCCTTTTTTTGCTCTCTTCATCGTTTGCCCCGACTATTTCTGGCAGTTCAAACAATTCTTTTATTGCCTTTCCTTCAGCCAGGCGCTCCGGGCAGAAGGCAAGAAAAATATCCTTTCCTACCTTGAATTTGGTGTTTTCCTCTATGAAGCCGGTTACATACTCGATGGTGCCCGGAGAAACCGTGCTTCGCAGTATTATCAAGTGCCCCTTTTTTAGGTGGGGCAGCATGTTCCCCAAAACCATATCTATCTGCGAGAAATCCGGGTTCATGTGTTGGTCTACCGGGGTGCCGAGCGTAAGTATGATGTTGTCGGACTTCATCGCCTCTGAAAGGGAGGAAGTGACGGTGAAGCTTTTGCCAAGCGTGGATGAGAGTATCGCTTCAGCCCCATCTTCTATGAAGGGCATCTTTTTTTCTTTCAGCATCTGCAGAAACTTTTCATTTATGTCCATGCCGGTTACGCTCGCGCCCCGCGATGCGAATGCAAGCGCCAGGGGCAGCCCCACCCTTCCTATGCCTATTACTGACAGATTCATGTTGAAAACCTCCCAAAATACTGCTTGCTTTTAGGGATTGAAAGTTTATAAAATAAAGTATTTATAGGTTTAGATTAGGTGGGACAAATGAAACTACATCTTGGATGCAGGACCGACATTCTTCCAAAAAAAGACGGGTGGGTAAATCTTGACATTGACAGGGAATTGAAAAACGTTGATGTTTTCCACGACCTTGAAAAGATGCCGTATCCTTTTGAGGATGACCGTGCCGATGAAATCAGGATATGGAACGTATTGGAGCACATACGAAAACCAAGCGAGGTTTTGGCAGAAATGCACAGAATCTGCAAAAATGGCGCAAGGGTGCATATTAAAGTGCCCCACTTTTCCCAGGGAGGGATGTGGGGGGACGAAACTCATGTTCACGGCTGCAGTATAAATTTCATGGAAAAATCAATTGAGTTTTCAGGATGCGAATTTAGGGTGGCAAAAAAAAGGCTTAATTACCGGCAGACAAGAGCGGGCATGGGGAAAATCGGGGCAATTCAGAATGCCGTCCTAAACCCACTAATCAACCTGGACAGGAAGATTTTTGAGCGCTATTTCCTGTATTATTTTGGCGGGGTTGAAGAGATAGAATACCTGCTGGAAGTTGTCAAGTGATATGAAAAATAAACTCTGCTTGCGCTTTGCGCAAGTCTGTCGGAAACCTTCGGTTTCCTCCATTGCTTTTGTGATTGTGTGCGCCCTTCTCTTAAGGCTAATTTTCGCTTTTCTTTTCCCCATTCCCGCAAGCGGGGACGAGATGTGGCACTATTTGGTGTCGGAGAGCTTTACGAAGGAGAAGTGGCTCACTGCCCCATATATAGACAATTATTGGGGGCATGTTGAGGTCCCGCAGGGAACAAGCTACCGCCCGCCGCTGTTTAATTTTATGGTTGGCGGAGCCATGATGCTTTTTGGCAGCTCTTTTTTTCTTATGCAGATGCTGAATGTGCTGATTGGAACGGCAGTGGTATTGGCAGTTTATCTCGTTGCGAAAAAGCTGTTTGAGGATGAGAATGTTGCAATTGCCTCCGCTTTATTCACGGCAATAAATCCGGTTTTCATCTCGCTTTCCATAGGGGGGGAAGTTCGGATGTTTTTTGCACTGCTGTTTCTGATTTCGGTTTATTTTTGGCTGGAGGGAAGGAAAGGCTTGGCAGGCATTTTCTGCGGGCTTTGCGTCCTGACACACCAGATGGGGCTGGCTCTTGCGATTGGATATGGAATATTGATGATCGCCGATTTGATGGGAAAAAGAAAGGGGATTGGCGCCTGGCTGAAGGAAACCGCTTCTTTTTTTGCCCCTTCCCTGCTTGCAATCCTTATCCTGCTTGCAATAAATTTCGCGCTTTTTGCCGATGTGTTTTATTCCACATCAAAATACGTGCCCCTTATAACAAATTGGAATGAGATGCAGAAACTCGCGCCTCCGAAACTGGAAAACTTTAATTGGGGCGCCGCGATTTCGAATACGTTGCAGAACACAGCCAGAACCTTCCTGCCTCTTCCCTTTTCGCGTGTTGATGGGGGCTTGGCACTTGACTTTAACTTCATAACGAACACGAACCTGAATTACAATTCTCTCGCCTCAATAACAACGCTTGTGCTTTTGGCAGGCGCAGTTGTTTATGCATATGAGAGAAAGAAAGACGCCGGGTTGCTTGCGTCTATGTTTTTTGGAGGTTTGTTTTTGGCTGTTTTGTCCTTACACTGGCCGACTACTTACGCATATGCCTTCCTTTTCGGAACTTCTTTCCTTGCGATCATTTTCGGGTTTGGAAGAATTTTAGAAGAGAAGAAAGAAAGGAGAAACCTGCTTGCCTTTGTTGCAGTCCTTCTATTGATGCAGTTTGTGATTTTCCTAAACAGACCTGCAGAAAAGCCGAGCGTGATTGAATGGATGGAAACGAACATCGCGCAGAACGAGCGCATTATGTCTTCAGACTGTCTTGAAATTGCGTTTTATACTGGAAAGGCATGTTTTGTGACACCTGCAGAAGATGATGCGATTATCAGAAATACCGCCTCAAAATACGCGGTTGAATATTTTGTGCAGAGAAAGAAAGAGGGAGAACTGCCGCATTGCCAACTTGTTTTTGAGGGTGAAAATTGGTTCGTTTGCCTGTTAAGCGGCACCCCATAATGAAGTGGAATGCCCAGTTATCTCTGCACAACTTCCATAGGTTCTGAACTTTGAAAGAGTCACAAAAATTTGACTACTTTTTAGCATGGATAAATGCCTGCTGGCCAAATATGCTGTGGAGTATAGGAAACCTTAGATATATTTTCAAAAGGAGAAGAGATTTGGGCAATAAAGTATTTTTGAGACTGAAGGGAAGAAAACGGGGCTTGCACTCGGTAATTTTGAAATCGTTCAGCTCAAGAATCTCCACTAGGCTCCTATCATCAAGAGGGGTTATATGGTCAAAGAACATCCAGAAATCGTTAAAGCAATAGCGGATATTTGGCTGCATTATCAGAAGAGAACCGCCATCTTTAAGAACCCTTCTTATTTCGCGCAGAGTGTGGAGTATGTCGTCCTTGGTTATATGCTCAAAAAAATTACTCACGAATACCACGTCAATGCTGCCATCCGGAAGTTTTATGTTCGTGGACTGAGAGATTAAAGTTTCCACCTCAGGCGCGGCAAATTTTTTGAACTCGGGATTTAAGTCCAACGCAATTTTTCTTTTTGCCCGGATATGGTTTATGAACTCGCAATAGCCTGCAGCCACCTCAAGCACAGTTGAATCTGCTGGAATGCGCCGTTGGAAAAACTCTCGGCAGAGCAACGAGTAGAGCGCGCCTCTGAAGTGCAAGTCTCCGCCAAGCCGCCTTCTATACATGTCGCTTAAGTCGTAAAGCATAGCTGTACTAAAGCGCCTAAAAATATAAACACTCACTTTTTGTTGGCTTGGAACTTGTTGCGGATTAGTCCGGCATCGCACGGCAGTGCGCCCGGGGGGCGTGCCAGTCGTCCAGGCGGCTGCCGCTTGTTTGCGGCGCTGCCTTCCGTTTCTACCGAACCACCGAAAGCTAAAACGTTCGGACAGCAACTTACAGAATATTTGACACTTCGCGTCAAAGTTATTTCGAACTTTCAAATCGCCCAAACTTTGATCGGATATTCAGTAAAAAAAGTTCCATCAGTTTCATTGAATACTTTACAAATGCGTTTCCTATCCTCCATTTTGGCGCTCCGGCTTCGCGATTTCCCCAGGAAACTGGAATTTCACAGGCTTTCGCACCCTTCATTAATGCAAGCATGGGAAGTTCAACAGTTATTTCAAAGCCTGCGCTCTTTAGCGGAAGGGATTTGATGGTTGAAGTGCAATAGGCTTTGAAAGCATTTGAAGTGTCTGCGTAGGGAAGGAGAAACAGCATGCGCAGAACGTTGTTGAAGGAGCGGTTTGCCAAGTATTTTGAGAGGGGATAATTATTGGTTTTCCCCCCGTTTGAGAAGCGGGTTGAGAAAACAACATCAAAACCTTCATCTACCTTGCGCACCATTTTCACTGCGTCTGAAGGCTTATCCGACAAATCCGCCATCATCACCACTGTCGCAAATCCTTCCGCCTTCCCTATCGCTTCCCTTATTGAATGCCCGAAACCATACGGGGCGGAGCGGTGAAGCGGGATGATGTTATTTGGATGTAATTTCGCGTAATTGTTTATTATTTCCTTTGTTCCGTCCTGGCTGTTGTCATCGGCTATTATTATCTGGGGTGAATAGCCTGCCCGTTCAAACTCTGCCATGCAGGCATCCATCGCCTTTGCAATGCTGCCTGCTTCGTTGCGCGTTGGGAGTATTATTGAAACTGTTTTGGTTTTTGAGCCTGCCATAGGAAATAATTAGTAGGGGTGAATGTTTTTAATTGTTTGAAGGGAAAGGAAGGGCGGTGAATAGATGAAGAAACGGCTATGCGAATGTTTAGTGTGTTCGTTATATGAGAAAAGGATAGAACTTTAGTGCAGCCGCCCTTCTTTTTGCGCTCTTTTTGTTTGCAGGAAAAATTAGGGAAGGAACGGAGGCTCACCAGCATATTCCCTCGTAATTGGGTTTTTTCAGCTTCAGTATTCTTTTGCCTTCAAGCACGTACTTTTCGGTGTCTATTTCGGCAAACTCCTTCCAGTCCGTCATTATCACTGCCGCTTCTGATTTTTCAATTGCCTCCTTTGCGCTTTTGCAGTAGTTTAAAGCCGGTGCGTGCTTTTTTGCATTTTCAGTTGCCTTTGGATCGTATGCGAACACCTTTGCGCCCTGCGAGTGCAGAAGGAAAGCAACCTCCATGCCCGGACTTTCGCGTATGTCGTCCGTGCCTGGCTTGAACGCAAGCCCAAGCACTGCGATTTTTTTTCCTGAAAAACTGCCGAGCCTGGTTTTTAGGCGCTCAATCACTTTTGAAGGCTGGTTTTTGTTTACCTCCAGCACGGCAGAGAGCATTGAGGAGCATTCGCCAAGCATTTTCGCCTCAAACGCAAGCGAAGCGGTGTCCTTTGGCAGGCAGCTTCCGCCAAAGCCGCAGCCCGAATCAAGGAAGGCGCGGTTTATCCTCCGGTCAAGCGCCATGCCGTTTGCAACTTCGTGCGAATCTATTCCCAATTTCTTGCAGATATTTCCAATCTCATTTGCAAATGATATTTTTGCCGCCAGGAAGGAGTTTGACGCGTATTTCACCATCATTGCACTTTTTGATGAGCAGAAAAACATTTTTGAGCCAAAGGGAGAGTATAACCGTGCCAGCATTTCACTGCTTTTCCCCTCACTGCACCCCACCACTATCCTGTCAGGCTTTTGAAAGTCTTTCACCGCACTCCCCTCTCGCAGGAATTCCGGGTTTGTGAAGAAGTAGAAGCCTTCGCCGTCTTTTTTTCCGCTTGAATTTTCAATTGCCAAAACCACTTCATCAATTTTAGTTGGAGGCGTGGTGCTTTTCAGAATGATTATTGGCGCATCTTTCCTTCCCCTTATGGCAATGCCGGCAGATTTTGCAGCCGAAATGACATACTGCATATCCGTACTGCCGTCTTTTGACTGCGGGGTGCCCACGCATATGAAAATTATTTCCGATTGGAAAATCGCTTCCTGCGCATTCGTTGTCGCTTTCAGCCTTGAGCCGATATGCTTTTGCAGGAGCTCCTGCAGCCCCGGCTCGTATATCGGGCACTTTCCCGCGTTTATTTCACCAACGCGCCCTTCTGAAATGTCAACAAGAATTACTTCGTTGCCGGTTTCTGCCAGGCACGCGCCAGTAACAAGCCCCACGTATCCGGAGCCGATTATTGATATTTTCACTCAAAACGCCCCCTTATCCCGCGCCGTAAATCGGGCTTGTGAAGTCTGTCAGCTTAAACATCTTCACTTCCCCCCCGCTAGTCTGGTAGACAAGCTCAAAGCCAGGTATGCTGCGCAATACAAAACCTTGGTAAAGCACCGAATCGTAGAATTTGCCCTTTCTGTCCTCCCAGCCGCTAAGCGGCATCCCATTTTCGGAAAGCCACACTGCATCATGCGTGTAGAAGGAATGATACACTGTCCAGCGCTCATTGTCCTCAACCGGGGAGAAAAGCAGCGCCTTATTCAACTGCAGGTCTCCGTTCTGCTCCTTTCTGTCAAGGTAGTAGGTTGCGCGCGCATTCACTGTTCCGTCAGCCATCTTTGCCTGTCCAAGGCAGTAGCGGGGAGAGAGGGCAAACTGGATTCCCTGCGGGGTTTCCTTTCTTTCAGATGCATAAGCTATTGTTCCCTTTATGTTCTGCGAAAGGGAGATGGTGCATGCTTCCTCAGGTGCCGGGTTTTTTGGAATGTAAATGGATTCCCAGGTGTGCTCCGCCTCGCACTCGCTCTCGCCGGGCATGTGCGAAACGTCAGTCTGGTTCAGGTAGGCGCAGGAGAGATAGTTGAGCGCCCCGTACTTTCCGCCAAAAGTATAGCCCCCTGCTATTATTATTTCCGAATCAAGCATTACATATCTTGAGTCAAAATAATGAAGGTATTCTGCAAGCTTCTCGGGTGTTGCATCCAGAAAGCCGCTTGCGACCATGCCTATCATCTTGTGTGAAGTATGCTCGTTCCTTAACACTGTTTTCTTGTCCCCGAAGAAGTTGGTCCAGTGCCCGTAATCCCACCAGGAGGTGATGCGGTCGCGCTCACTAACGTTGTGCTCAATCCAGTCCATCACTTCTATCCAATAGGGGGAAATGCGCACGCACCTGAAAGAGGCGGCGTACTGCTCCATTGACGTGCCTCCTGAAAACGGGTCGGAGACAAGGGAGAGGTAGCATAGCCTTGAGGAGAACTGGTTGTTGAAATCGGACATGAAAGTTTCATCAAGCGCGCCTGCTTTGCATATCTCCTCATCGTACTGCCCCGCTACCTTAAGCCGCGCGCAAAGCTCTTCAAATTTTGGCGCGACAGCCTGCGGATTGTCCTGGAAGCGCACATCCTGGGATTCCATTATCAGTGATGCGCCAAGCGGGTTTGGCACGAGGGAGCTTGAGATGGCGAAAAGAAATGCAAGAAGGAATACGCCCCAGAAAAGGGCGCCCAGAACGTCTGCCCTCTTCTTCTGCGCCCATCCCTTTATTTTTGCGATATAACGGATGAGATAGTTCAGCAGTTTGTCCGCCTCGCCTATTGAAAAGGATGCGGCAACCACGAGCATGAGCGCAAAAAATGACGTGTATTTGAGCCTGTTCAGCCCAACATAGGAGATTGGGAATATCAAAAGCGCATAAAGCATGAACAGGTCGGAGTGCTCAATGCGCTTGTCTTGTTTGTTGTAGAGAGTTCTTGCAAATGCGGATATGGCTGCGATTATCGCGCCGAAAAGGAACATCATTCCCAGACTCACATCCTTTTGCGAGGTGTGCGTTTCAAAGCCGAAAAGCGCTCCCACAACCCAGTCTGCAATCAAGAGAAGGGAATTTATCGCTATCGTTGAGGGAACTGCAAGCGCGTTGAAGAAAAATTGCACCGGCCCGTCAAGGAACGGAAGGAAGGGGATTTGCACGTTTTGGGGATTTGCAGAAAGGAGTCCTGCTTCTCCCTCAAAGGAGCCGCCTGCTGAACCCTGCTCCTGAATGGTGCGTGTAAGGGGCTGCTGGTATACCATGGTTGAAACCGCGCCCTTGCCTGCCTCAAGGAATTTTGAGAAGATGGGGGTGAATATGAGAAGCACAAGGCATGCAAGAACGATGCCAAAAATCACGTAAAGGCGCGTTTCGCGCTCCTTCACATGCTTTAGAAGGTAATATGGAAACGCGCAGAAGAGAACCGCTATTCCCACCCCGAAAAGGTAATCGAACGGGATTTCAAGCGCGCCAAGCTGGTAAAGGTCAAACAATATTTTGGTGAAGAATGCGGTAAGGGAATAGGTGAAGGAGATGAGCATGAAGTGATACAAATCTTCTTTCCTGTAAAGAAGAAGCAGGGCATGTATGGCTGTGAATATGGGGATTACAAGAATCATTATCTGGTTGGCATTTGAGCCGAGCAGGAGCACTATTACCGCAAAGGCGGTAAGCGCGTAATATCTCATCTCGTTTTTGTACTTGAGCGCAAGTGCATAAGAGGCGAACATGAAGAACATTGCAAAAAGGTTGAATGGCTGCAGTTCAGTAACGCCTGCGGACATTTTCAGTATCGTGACAGGCGCAAAGGCGGCGAGGGTGGCGGCAACAAGCCCATGCCTTCTTCCGTATTCCTGCGCCATGAGAAGGTAGATGAAAAACACCATGAAAGCCGCAACGATTGGAGGATAAAAGTTTGAAATTACCGAGAGGAGGTAATTGTAATAGTCCCCTCCGGAAGTGTAAAGGGAATACCACTGCGCCTCAAGATAATTGGTAATGGGAGCTGTGCGGTGGTTTGTTTTTCCTTCCGGGTACCATGCGATGTCATCCAGTGCAGGGGCGCCCCCATCCTGCAGAATCTGCCGAGCACCGTAAATGTAAAAATAGGGGTCAAGCTCTTGGTAAATGGGAGAGTATGATTGTATTCTTATGAGAAAGGTAAGGAGCATTATTGCAATAATTGCAAGCGGGGCAATGTGCGGGAGTATTTTTGGCGCAATCTCATTGAGGTTTTGGGGAATTTTTGAGGGCAGCTTCAGATTCAGAAAATCCTCGTAAGCCCTCGTGTAAAGGAAAACTGCCGCAGAAGCGATGTAAAAGAGCGCAATGTTTATGTAAACAAGCGTAAGTGAGAAGGGGATTCCGAAAATGAAGAACTCGAGAAAGTAAAGAAGCGGCGGGAGGCAGAAGCCGATTGTAAAGCCTATTGCCGCCTTTTCCAGAAAGTGAAAATGGCTTTTCCTGAAAAAGGAAAGCGAAATGAGGATGCCTGGCACAAGAGAGCAGGTGAGTATTATGAGCAATAGTTTTATCGCGTCAAATTCAAACATGGAAAGGATTACCCCCTAATGGGCTGAAAAATGGCTTTGAAAATATAAAAAGGCATATGCAGGTGGTGCCAGCTAAATTTTCCAGCACCGCCCGGAATAATCTCCGCTTTCGTACTTGAAAACCGGCGCATATGTGAAAGTATTGTAAAACTCCGCTTCTTCTGCACTTGAGTGCAATAAATTGGTGCAGCAGGCATGAGTTATTCCGTAATCCTTGAGGGCGCTTATGTTGCGGGAATAAAGCACTGCAGACGGCACTCTTCCCTTCACATCATCAAAATAGTTTGCAAGCCTGCCAGAATAGAAGATGATGCGCTCGGGCGCGTTTGAGAGTATTACTGCGCCTGGGGGCGTGTTTTCACCTATCAGTTTATAGTACGCAAGATGCTTCTCAAAGATTGTTTTGTAGGTGAATGCATAGGCAAATGTCACGCAGAGAAGCGAGAGTATGAGAATTGCACAGAAAAGCGCGAAAAGAATGCGTGCGTTTTCCTTCAGCTTTCCCCTGAAAAATGAGTGCAGTTCAATAAAGCCGTATGCCCCGCCTGCCAGGAGAAATGGAAGAAGGGAAAAATACATCCTTGGATACGGGGTTTGTATGAGAAAGAAGGTGCAAAGAAGGAAGAGAAAGGCAAATGGCAGTGTGTGCTCTTTTTTCTCTTTGAGCATGAGAAAAATGCCGCGCATGAAAATAAGCGCAATTCCCATTCCGATTGCAAGCCAGAGGGCAAGAAGAGGATAGAAGAAGGGGATTTTTCCTTCAAGGAGAGGGAAATATGAGTATGCATCGCCCGAATTTGGTGCGCCTATCAAAAATTCCGTGAAGATATTTGCCCAGTTTAGGGGGTTTGCAAGCGAGGAAACTGATTCCGCAAACGGCATGAAATCATATTGCGCGTTCGGGTAATAACCGATATTGAAAACAGGGAAAACCGGGTTTCCGTATAAAATGAAGTTGCGGGCGTACCAGGGGGAGGCGATTAGCAGGGAAAAAAAGAGAAGGAGGATGGCGGTTTTTCGCTCACGCCTTACAAAAATGGAATAAAATACGAGAAACAAAGGCACTGCCACCCCGTGATAATGCGTAAGGAGGGCAAAACCGGAAAAGAGAATGGAAAGCGCAAGGAAGCGGGTGCTGCTGTTTTTTACATAACTAAAGTAAAAGTAAAACGCTGCAGTTGCACAGAGGAACATCAGCGAGTCGGTATAGTTTATTGCTGAATAGTAGAGAAGGGGAGGGAATACAGACGCAATTGCAAGGGAGCAGAGAGCTATTTTCTCATTGAAGAGAAGGCGTACTAGCTTGTAGAGAAAAAACAAGCCAGCCACTCCGTAAATTATCGGGGCGATGAAGGGAAGGGAAGGGTTTAGCCAGTAAAGGGGCACCCCCAAAAGATGCTGGAGAGGCGGGTGGAAGTATGGAAGCGCGCCCGCACCCACTTCTATCTCAAATGAGGGGATGTAAAGATGGGTGGCGATGAATTTTGTGAAGTTGTAGTGAAAGATAGCGTCTCCAGTAATGGGAACTATAAGAAAAAGGGCTGCGCGAAGCGCAAGCGCTATTAACAGAAGTGCGATTACCCGCTTATCTATTTGCATACCCTCCTTTTCCCTTGCACGCTTTTTTAAGTTTGCATCCGCCTATTTTTTTCTTATGGCATCTGTTCGGATTGTTGGAGGCGGGCCTGCAGGGCTTTTTACAGCGATTTATTGCGCACGCGCAGGACACGCCGCAACTGTGCTTGAGGAGCACAAAAAGATAGGCTTGCCAGTAAACTGCACCGGCCTCGTCTCAAAAACGGGCATGGATGAAATCGGAAGGGATGTGAAAATTGGAAGGTGCATAATAAATGAAATCAGCGGGGCGAGAATAATTGCAGGAAAGAATGAGCTGAAGATAGAAGCGAAAGAAACGAAAGCATACGTAATTGACCGCGCTGTTTTTGATTCCCTCTGCGCAAAAAAGGCAGAGGAAGAAGGGGCAAAAATAATGCTTGGAAGAAGGGCAGGGGAAGGAGACTTGAGTGCAGAGAAGGGTGCAGAGAGTATAATAGGGGCTGACGGGCCGAATTCTTTTGTTGCAAGATATTTTTCCTTCCCTCCGATGCGCAATTTTGCAAATACCTTTCAGGTGGAAGTTGAAATTGAAACAGACACTCGTTTAGTGCAGGTGCATCTTTCAAACAGGCATTTTCCAGGATTTTTCGGCTGGGTTGTTCCGCTTGGAAACGGGTATTCGCGCGTAGGGGTTGGTGTTGGGCTGCCGAATAATGCAAGGAAAAGCTTTGAGGGGTTTGCAGAAATGCTCGGTATATGCAATAGGCGCAGGCACAATATTTCAGCGGCAGTAATACCGCTACAAATGCGAAAGAAAACCGCTATGCACATTGGCAAACGCAATGTTTTCCTTGTTGGGGATTCAGCAGGGCAGGTGAAATCCACCACAGGGGGAGGGGTGGTGTTCGGCTGCCTTTGTGCGAAAATTCTCGGGAGAAACATCGGAAATCCGCAGGAATATGAAAGGGAGTGGAGGGGAAAATATGGTGGGGATTTGAAGATGCATTATGCGATAAGAAAGGCGCTTGATGGGATGAATGACGCGATGCTGGAGAAGGCGGTCGGGGTTGCTGGAAAGATGAAACTTTCTCCCTTCCTTGAACGATATGGACATATGGATATGCCGATGAAAATGACGTCTGCGGAAAGCGTATTGAACTATTTGAAGTTATTAGTGTTCGGATGATACAAGTGAAAGCTATTGGAATTCCGCGGGGGGTGAAGCCCTTCGCCAAATTCTTATTTGGCGAGACTTGACGCACAAGCGTCAAGCTGATAGGGGGATGTGCCCCCCTTATGGGATGGATATGCCGACGAAGATGGCTGGCGCGCAAAGTGTATTAAGCTATTTGAAGGTATTAGTATTCGGATGATTTTTATGTTGCCTTATCACATTGCAATAATACCCGACGGGAACAGAAGATGGGCTAAAGGAAAGGGGCTTGATACTTTAGAGGGGCACCGCGAGGGAATTGAAAACATGAAGCGCGCCCTGAAATGGTGCCGCAATTTTGGAATAAGGATGATTTCGCTTTGGGGATTTTCAACTGAAAATAAGGGAAGAAGCGAGCGGGAAGTAAGATATTTGTTTGAGCTGTTTGAGAAGAAATTGGCAGAAGGAGAGAAGGAAGGGGATTACGCAAAGCACAAAATACGCGTGCGCTTTTACGGAAAAAAAGAAATGTTCCCCAAAAAAGTGCGGGAAATGATGGCGGATGTTGAGGGGAAAACAAAGCGCAATTCAAAATATTTCCTGAATTTGTTCTTTGGGTATGGGGGCAGGCAGGAGATAGTTGATGCGGTGAATAAGGCGGTTTCGCAGGGAAAGAGGGTGGATGAGAGAAGCTTTGCGAAACTGCTTTACACCTCTGATTTGCCAGACCCTGATTTGGTGATACGCACTTCCGGGGAGGAGCGCACAAGCGGCTTTCTCCCGTACCAGGCAGTTTATTCCGAGCTTTACTTCTCAAAAAAGTTCTGGCCCGAATTTGACAGGCGCGAGTTTAAGCGGGCATTGCAGGAATATGCAAGAAGGAAGAGAAGGTTCGGGAAGTGAAATCAAAGAATTGTGAGAGAAACGGAGTAATATTTAAGCAAGAAACTTAAACTTTAAGTAACTTTAATTAAAGATAGTTAAAGATACTTAAAGATAATTGCAAGTGATTTCCAATGGCAAAAATACTCCTAAACAACAAAAGGATTATTGCAAAGGACGCGCTTATTGCAAAAACCTTCCTGCAGAAAATGCGCGGGCTGATGTTCCGCAGAAAGGCAGTTCCCATATGGTTTGAATTTTTATGGGAGAGGAGATGGGCAATACACTCCTTTTTCGTGCCCTTTCCCTTTGATGCCGTATTCGTTGATGCGGAGGGCAGGGTTGTTGATGCCGCAGAAAGGATAATGCCTTTCACCATGCGCATAACTCCCAAAAAATCCTGCAAATTCCTCCTTGAGCTGCCCGCGGGCAGTGTGGGAAAATTTAAAATAAGGAAGGGAGATAATATTTCAGTCTTATTATGACAAGCGTGAAGAAAAACCCACTTGGATGGGAGGTAATTTCGCGCGATGCCCCTTACCCTATTGGCCTTCCTCGCTTATCAGAAGAGGAGAGGGAGGTAGTGGCGGCAGTTATTGAAAAATTCCGCGAGCACTCGCGCGAGAAGGAAACGGAAAAGCCGGAAGATGCCAAACGCGCGCTTTCCAAACTGCTTTTGCACTACTGCAATGAAAACGGAATTGAAACCGATTCAGCGCAGGAGGAATACCTTGCAGGGGCGGCAATTGCCACCATTGCGGGTTTTTGCGGGCTGCAAAAACCGCTCTCGGATGAGCGCATAGAGGAGATTTCGGTAATAGGATTGGGAAAGCCTGTTTGGATTTTTTTGAGAAATGAGGGGTGGAAAAAAACCGACCTTGTTTTCACAAGCGAGGAGGCGCTCGTGGATGTGATAAATGCGATGGCGCGCTCAATGGGAAGGAGGATAACGTACCAGAAGCCGAAAATAAACGCGGTCCTGCCGGACGGCTCGCGCCTTCACGCTTCCATCCCGCCTCTTTCCGATGGGGAGATAACGATAAGGAAATTCAAGCAAACTCCGTTTACTCCCTGCGAATTGGCGCAAAACCGCACCCTCACCTTTGCCTCGCTTGCCTTTCTCTGGGCGGTTATGCAGTTTGATTTTCGCGTGCTTGTGTGCGGAAACACCGCAAGCGGGAAAACCACTACGCTAAACGCGCTCTTCTCCTTCGTGCCTGCAAACGAGCGCATCGTGATATTTGAGGAAACCCCTGAAATCTGCATCCCGCACGAACATGCCTTGCGCCTCGTTTCCAATGAAGAGCTCGGAATAGATATGAATTCCCTTGTTTGGGATAGCCTGCGCATGCGCCCGGACAGGGTGATTGTTGGGGAGGTGCGGACAAAAGAGGAGATTGGGGGGCTGATTGAAACGATGCTTGCCGGGCAGGCGCGCGGAAGCTACGCAACGATGCACGCGCAAAGCGCATCAGAGGCATTGCAGAGGATGTTGAGGCTGGGAATTTCCGAAATGGACTGCCGCTCAATTGACCTGATAATCACGCAGAGGAGGATTTCCACCTACGACTCGCGCAAAAGGAAGATGGGGGAGAATAGACGGGTGATGGAAATATGCGAAGTGAAAAAGGAAGGGGAATTTGGGGTGGAGAAATTGTTTGATTACGATGCGGAAAGGGATGCGCTCTGCGGCAGTATGAAGGGGAGTGAAACAGTAAGGCGCATCGCCTCCTTTTTTGGGGGAAGCGAGAAGGAAGTGCTGAAGGAAATTGGAAGAAGGGAGGCGTTTTTGGAGAAGCTTGCAGGCGGGAAACCCTCTTATGCTGAAAGCTGCGGGCGCATACAAAAATTTTCCTACGGGGGAGGCGGAGGAAATTGAAATTCGGCTGGTGCTTGATTTCGCATCTTCCATCGGTGCGCATCTTTTCGCAGGAGACGGAGGGAAAAACTTCCATATTTTTAAAAAAGGCGGGAATGGATGCTGACGCAAGAAAATACCTTTTCTTATGCCTTCTTCTTTCATTCTTTTTCTCCCTGCCTGCCGCCATCCTCCTGTCCCTGATTTTTTTCCTTGCAATGCTCCTTTCCGTCTCATCCTTTCTCATCCTCTTTGGGCTGTCCTTCCTCATTCTTTGCAACCTTCCGAAAAGCTTTGCGCAGAAGAGGGGGGAGCGCATGGAAGCGGAACTGCCGCCTGTGCTTGGGGAGATTGCACTTTTCCTTGATTTGGGGATGCCCTATGAAACTGCAATTGAAAAGATTGCGCAGGGAAATTATTATGTTTCAGGAGAGTTTGAGAGGGCTCTTTTTGAAATAAAGGCAGGCGCATCGGTAAGCGGGGCGCTTTTGGGCATTTCAAAAAGAGTGGAATCGCGCCACCTCCTGCGCGCGGTAAACCAAATAATCTCCTCTTATGAATACGGAACTGGCGGAGAGAACCTGCGGCGGCTTTCGCAGGACTTGGCGGATTTGCAGAAGGCAAAAACGCGGGAATTCTCCTCAAGGATGGGATTTTTGGGAGTGCTCTTCATAGCCGCCTCCTCCCTCGTGCCGGCATTCTTTCAGGTATTGCTTGTGGTGCTCTCCTCCCTTCCGCAGGCGAATTTTCCCCAATATTATATGTGGCTTGCATTCGTTCTTCTCTTTCCGGCAGTTGATTTTCTTATTCTGGCGCTTGTGTGGATGCTCATGCCAAGCTCAATGCATAATGCCGGGAAATTCAGTGTATTCTCTTCCCTTGAAAAGATGGGAGTGCGAAAGGAGAATGCAATTATTGCCTGCGCGGGGGCGGTTTTTTTCGGAGTGTTATTTTGCATTGCGGGAATATTTTACAATCCGCTTTTTCTGATTGGAATTGTTCTGTTTGCATCTCCTTTCCTTGCATACGCCTTTCTTGAGTATCTTGAGGGAAAAAGGGTTGGGGAGATGGAGAATGCGCTGCCCGACGCGCTTTTTCATGCCGCATCCTTGCAGAAGATAGCAAGGCAGGAGCAGATAATTGAGGCGATTGCCTCTTCTGGCTACGGGCCCCTTTCAGAGGAGTTTGCCGCAGCAGGCAGGCAGATAAAATCAGGCATAAGCATGTCCCTGGCACTCTCTGACATTTCCGCCCGTTCCTCCTCCCGCCTTCTGGAAAGGGTTAATTCCCTCCTGCTTCACGGGTATAAGAGCGGCGGTGAGATAAGGCGGGCTCTGCGCGACATGGCGGAAAACATATTCTCCAGCCTTTCCCTTGAGCGCGAGCGGGCTGCGATGCTCTCCATGCAGAAAGCCACCATATTAATTGGCGGAGCCATACTTGTCCCCCTCATACTTGGAAGCGTGGTTTCAATGGTTTCCTCAATTGATTTTGAGGAAAACCCGATTTTTGAGGGGAATGGGGGAATTCCAGTTGCAAAAGGAGACCTCATTCTCGCAAACCAGCTCTACCTTGCGGCATATTCCCTGCTCTCAAGCTTAATGGTTGGACAGATGGAAGGGAAGAGGAGCCGCTTCCTTCCCTATTTTATTTTCATGTGCCTCTCTTCCCTTCTTCTCTTTTCATTTGCGGCAAATGCGGCATTCCTTAAAGTAGATTTATAATTGTTCTTTTGCTAACCCCTCTTATGATTGAAGATGTGAAAATAGTTATTACGAAGAAGTTTTCCTCCAAGAACCCGATTATAGTGGAAGGGTTTCCCGGAATCGGGCTTGTGGGAACGATTTCAGCCTCCTACCTTGTTGAGAAGATGAAGATGGAGCAGGTGGGGCATGTCACAAGCCGCTCCTTTCCCCCGCTGGCTGCGGTGCATAAATACGTCCCTATGCACCCTGCGCGCGTTTATGCCTCGCGCGACGGGAAGTATATAGTAATTCTATCGGAATTCGTAATACCTATGATGAAGGTGCGCAACCTTGCTGATGTGATTTATGATTTTGCGCTGGAGAGGAAGGCGCGCGAAATCATCTCCCTTGGCGGCATCACAATAAAGGGGGAGCAGGATACGGTTTATGCGATTGCAAGCACCCCTGCGATTGTAAAGAAGCTCTCCTCAACTAAAGGGGTTGAGCTCATAAAGGAAGGGGCGACAACAGGAGTGGCAGGAGTATTGCTTGCGCGGGGGGCTGATGAGAATTTCCCTGTAAGCTCCCTTCTTGCAGAGGCGCACGCCGAATTCATGGACCCGAAAGGAGCGGCGATGGTGATAGAAGTGCTCAATAAAATGCTTGGGATGAAGATTGACACTACTGATTTGGAGAGCGAAGCAAACCAGATTCAGGAAAAAATGAGGGACATAATTGACAAGGCAAAGATAGTGCATGAGCGGTACAAGGAGACGGAAGGGAAAGACCACTCCCTTGGGCCGATGTACGGGTAAGGAACCCCGCGGGCTTCGCACATCTTGAATGGTTTATAATAAGGTGGAGAATATGCTCCGAATATCCGAAGAAGAATTGCCTGAAGAGGAGCTAAAAAAGCATCTTGAAACTGCCCAAAGAATGAAAGAAGGAAAGGAAGGTATTTCTTGGGATGAGTTTAAGAAGAAGGCAGTCTGGTAAATTCAAGAAATAAGATCGAAATAAACTTCCCCTAATCTCCTTGCCAATTCCCCTGCAGTATAAGTGTTTCCCTTTTTCTTGTAGAGCAAATTTCCCGCCTTTCCATTTAGGAAAGCTGCCGCGCAAGCAGAGGTAAAAGCTGAATTCTTGCAGAAGAAAGAGGCGCAGACTCCTGCTAAAACGTCTCCTGTTCCTCCTTTTGTCATTCCCGCGTTTCCCGTGCGGTTGAGTTTTATTTTTCCTTTTCCTCCTGCAATCACATCAATTTTCCCTTTCAGTAAGATAGTGCAGCCATACTTTCTTGCCATTCTTTCTGCGTTTTCCCTGCTAGCCTTCATCCCGAAAAGCCTTTCAAATTCGCGTTCGTGAGGAGTAAGAATGACATTTTCATGCAGAAGAAGCGGGTTGGACAATAACGAGAAAGCGGTCGCATCTAAAACACAGCGCGCTTTTGTTTTCAGTATCACCCGCAGTAATTCTCCATTCTCCTTACTCTCATCTATTCCGCATCCGAAAAGAATGCAGTCAAATTCCTTCAATTTTCTTTCGGCTTCCTTCCTCTCAATTACAATTACTTCCAGCATTCCTTCTTTCATCTTCCTTGCAATTCGCATATTCTCTTTTATAGAGGAGAAATATACCAAATCAACAAACTGGGAGGCGGCAATCGCAGCTAAAAGGGGCGCGCCGTGGTAGGTTTTTCCTCCTCCGAAAATGAGAAGCTTTCCGTTTTCTCCTTTGTGAGAGGAGGGTTTTGGCTGGGCAAGGTTAAGCAAATCTTTCCGAGAGCAGGCGGAACGCATATCCCTACCCTTTCTTCTCCCTCTTCCCCATCAATCCCTTTAGCGCTTCCAGCATTTCTATGGGCGCCACAAACACTATTGTGTTGCTCTGGTCCGCTGAAACATCTGAAAGCGTCTGCAGTGTCCGTAAATGCAATGCCCCCTGCGTCTTTGCAAGCATCCCTGCCGCATCAGCCAAATTCTGCGCGGCGGCTTTCTCTCCCGTGCTCATTATGATTGTGGCTCTCTTCTCCCTTTCCGCTTCTGCCTGGCGCGCCATCGCCCTCTTCATGTCAGCGGGAAGCTCTATATCCTGTATCTTTATTGCGGTAATGTCTATGCCCCAATCGGAAGTCTCCTTATCCACGATTGCTTTTATCTCATCCGCAACCTCGTCGCGGTTTGAAAGCACGGTATCCAGCTCCTTGTTTCCCACCACGTCCCTTAATGCCGTCTGCGCATACTGGGAAACCGCATAAGAGTAGTTTTCTATTTCAAGCACCGCCTTTTTCGGGTCCTCAACGCGCATATACACTACTCCGTTCACGTTTGCAGGAACGTTGTCCTTTGTCATTACCTCCTGCTTCGGTATGTCTATTGTCGCAACGCGCGTGTCCAAAACCTGCATGCTTTGTATTATCGGAAGTATGAAATTCAAGCCCGGCTCTGCGGTGCCAGAGTATTTCCCAAGCGTGAAGATGATGCCTCTTTGGTATTGCATCACCACCCTTATTGATGAAATGGCAAGTATTATTCCAGCAACGGCTACTATTGGAAGGCACGTGAAAAAGTCTGACATTAAAATCACCTGGAAGAGTATTTGCAAAACAGCTTATTAATGGTATGGGGAAAAAGCCAACTTGAGAAGAAAATATCTAACAGAAAAAGAAAGGAACGCTACAACTATATACTGGAGGAGTTTTTTAGTAAAATTACTACAATTCAACGGATATGGATTTCCTTATTCATCCTTTCTATTTCCTTCAGAGCCGCCCCTGCAAAATCTTCCGTCTTCTGCTCAAGATAAGCGTAATTTATTGAAGAGGAGGCGTTTATGAGGCAAAGGTGAACATTTTCCCCATACGCACGCTTCAGTATTTTGGCTGTTTCTTTTGCGCTTGCCCCCTGCGAGCCGACTCCGGGTATGAGAAGGGGCACTTTTGCAGGAGAGAGAACTTTTGCAATCGTTCGCAATTCCTTTGGCGCCGTAGCGCCAACTACTGCTCCAAGCAAACCTTTCCCTTCATCCAGCGCCGCAAGATTCTGCGCCACGTGAAGATAAAGCGGTTTCCCGCCTGCCTTCAAAGACTGCAATTCCCCTGCCGAAGGGTTGGAAGTCCTGCAAAGCACATAGGAGAAGCAATCTGGAAACTGCATGAATGGCTTTATGGAATCGCTTCCCGTATACGGAGAAACTGTTGTTGCGTCTGCCCCGTAAAACTCAAATATTTCCCTTGCATATGCTCCGGCGCTCGTTGAGATGTCCCCTCTTTTCGCATCTAAAATTATTGGGTATTTTCCCTTGTATTTTGCAATCAATTCCCTTAACGCCCTCAATCCCTCAAAGCCATATTGGGCAAAAAAGGCGTAATTCGGCTTTAGCGCGGAAACTTTAGGGGAAGCATCAAGAATTGAGGAGTAAAAGTGAATTATGCGTGCTTCGGTGTTGCCTTCTTTCAGAGGTATTTTCTCAAGCACAGGGTCAAGCCCCATGCAAAGGATGGATTTTGATTCGGCGGATTTTTGCATCAACCGTTCAGTATATCTCATGCTCCCTACACCCCGTATTGCTTTTTGTATTTCAGGTAAGCTTCGTGTATTTTTGCATCTATCTTTCCCTTCTCTTTCAAATATTCAAATGCTTCTCCCGCACTTATTATCGAATGCACTTTCGCCCCGAACTTCTTCTCAAACTCCAAAGAGGCATTCTTCCCGCCCATGTCTTTTTCCTGCCTGTCAAATGCTATGAAAACAGCAGTGATTTTTGACTTCGGGGAGATTGCCCTTATCTTTCCTATTGCCTCCTCCTTTGCCGCGCCCGTTGTAAGCACATCATCAATGAGAATTATGCGTTCAGTTTCCTTTAGTGGCGCTCCTACAAGGATATTATTGGTGCCTGCCGCCTTGCAGTCCCCGTAAGTTTTTGCCTCTTTTCTGTCAAAGCACCAGTTTTTGTCCAGTTTGTATTTTGAAAAGAGGGCAGTGCAGGTGGAAACAGCAAGAGATATTCCCTTGTAGGCGGGCCCAAAGATTATGTCAAATTTATCGCCTAATCTTGATTTTATCGCATCTGCGTAGAATGAAGCAAGGGAGGAAGTGGAGGAACCGGAATAAAACGAGGCAGTGGAAAAGAAGTAAGGGGAGATTCTGCCGCTTTTCAGGGTGAATTCCCCGAATTTGAGCGCATTGCTTTTCAGGAGGAATTCAACGAATTTTTGCTTGTATTCTTCCATTGGCGCACCCATTAATTTGCTCCCCTTATGTTTAAAGCGTTTCTCCCTCACAATATTTTCAATGGCAGACTTCTTCACCGATTATTTCCTGGAACCCATAAACTCGCACGCGGGATATAACTTAGTGAATACCCTTGCGTATGCCTTGATTGCGCTTTTGTTTGCTTATGGGATTTATTTGGCATTGAAAAAGTATAAGGTGCGCGTTGGAAAGGAATTTTTCCTTGCAGTCATCTCCTTTGTGCTTTTGGGCTCCACAATGCGGGTGGTAAGCGATTCGGTTGATACGGGAGTGATGGGAAAGTATGTTATGGAGAACGGAGGCTCGGCGGTCGCAGGCGCATATTCAGCCATCCTCTCATCTCATTTATACGATTACAAACAGGTAAGCAATCCCCTTGACATTGTTTTCGCGCTCCACTCGCCGGGAATTTATTTTATGGTGGGCGGGCTTTTCCTGCTGACAATTGCGGTTTGTTGCCGTTTTAGCCGCCTGCAATATGCAAAATTCGTTGGCTTGGCGCTCTGGCTTCCCAATTTTCTTTTGCTTGCCCCCATGATGAGGTATTTGATTTACGGAGCAGTTGTGCTTGCATTAGTGTGCTTTGCGTACTTTGCCTCAAAAATGCTCTTTAAGCGCTTCGGGATTGTCTCTTCCCTTGCCGCTTTTGTGGTTCTGGCGCATTCCATAGACGGTGCCGCCACTTTCACGGTGATAGATATTTACAATAAGTTTGAGCCTGCCTGCACTCTCCTGAATAAGTGCTATTTTGAACAGCATGTGCTTTCAAATGCGATAGGGCAGATTTTTGCATTCACCGGGGTTGGCTTCCTTTTATATTTCATAGTAAAAGCGGCATTTTCCTTTGTGGCGGCGTATTTCATCTGCAGGGAAGCGCAGGATGAGAACGAGAGGAATTATTTGTTCCTTCTTATAATCGTATTCGGCTTGGCGCCGGGAATTAGGGATGTTTTAAGGATGGTTTGCGGGGCGTGATATGCTTTATTTAATCGGGATTGGAATCGGAAATGAGAAAGGGCTGACATTGGAAGGAGCGGAAGCCCTGAAGAAATGCAAGATAGTCTTCTTGGAGGATTATACGAATTTAGTTGAGAAGGAAACGGTAACGGGGATTGAAAAGATTGCTGGAAGGAAAGTTGAAATTCTGGGAAGGGAAGCTGTTGAAGGGGAGAAGAAAATATTGCAGGCAGCTGAAAAAGAAAAAACCGCCCTGCTTGTTTCAGGCGACCCGCTTATCGCCACAACGCATGTTTCGCTTGTTCTCTCGGCAAGGAAAAAAGGTATATGGGTAAAAATCATCCATGCTTCAAGCATTCTTTCCTGTGCGATTGGAGAAAGCGGCTTGCAGGCATACAAATTCGGGAAAAGCGTAACGCTGGCTGGGTGGAGCAGAGGATACGAACCGAAAGACGCTTATTTCGTGATTGAGGAAAATAAGAAAAGAGGGCTGCATACGCTCGTATTCCTTGATATAAAGGAAGGGAAATGCATGGAAGCAAAAGAGGCAGTTGAATTGCTGGAGGAAACGGAACGCAGGAAGAAAAAAGGGGTAATCGCAAGTGAAACACAGATGGTTGCTATCTCCTCGCTTGGAAGAAAAGAGCAGAAAATCTCTTTTGGGGAAATTGAAAAACTGAAAAAAGCAGAGTTGGGAAAATCTCCCTCAATACTTATTTTTCCTGCGAAACTGCATTTTCTTGAGGAGGAATGGCTAAACTATTTCAAACTCTAATTTTCTTCCATTTCCATCGTAAAAGCAAATTGAGCGCTCCGTATAGGGGTAAGCTGCTATTGCGTGAATTCTGCCTGATTTTGTAAAGAGATTCCTGTCCGCCTGTGAGGGAAGCGCATTTCCATTGGGATGTGAGTGCAAAACACCGCATTCTCCAGAATGGGCAGGCACCTGCCAGTAATCAAGCTGTGAGAAGCCGTCACCCAGAATTGAACCGGGTATTACCAGTATCGCGATGATTATTCCTTCCTCCTCCCTTAGCATGCCGATGAATTCATGAGGATGTGATGCTTTTGATGCTTCTAAGGCAAACTCAAGCGCATCGCGGCTTATTCTCACGGTTTTTTTCTTTTCCACAAGGATTTTAAGTGAGTTAAAACCTATATAATGGCATGGCAGATAACAAGCAGCAGTTGGCTGATGAACTTAGCAGGCTTGCCGGAAGGCAGGCAATAAGAAGGGACCCGCTGACAAAGGAAAAGGAGGCGCAGAAGGATGAACACCAAAGGATAGCGGATGTCGTAAAAAAACAAGCGCAGGAAACAATGCGGTCGCTAGGACTTGCATGATTAACCTTTTATTCAGCCTCCTCTAATTTTACAATATGCTTAAAATAGACCTTCACGTGCATTCAAAAAACTCTGCTGATGGAACAGGCACTATAGAAGAGAATGCGATTTCTGCAAAGAAAAGGGGAATTGGTGCGATAGCTATTTGCGACCATGATTTTTTGAGCGGAGGCAGGAGGAAGGTTAATGGCATTCTTATACTTTACGGGCAGGAAATCTCAACTAAAGAAGGGCACGTGCTTGTGCTGGGAGTTAAGAAGAGATATGCAAAGGGGATTGGCGCGCGGGAGCTTGTGAAAAAGGTAAGAAAAGCAGGAGGAGTGACGATTGCCGCCCATCCATTTGCATTGCGCCCGGACTGTTTGGGGAATCTTTCGCTTGAGATTGGTTTTGACGCAATAGAGCGCTTCAATGGAAAGGCATTCGGGAATAATATACAAAATATAATGCACAAAAGAAAGGGAGTTGGAGGAAGCGATGCGCATTCAGCCCAGGAGGTTGGGGACGCGTATACTAAAATGCCTTGTGAAGCAAATGAAAAGGAAATATTGGAGTGTATTAAGGAAGGAAAATTTGCGGCGATCTGGAGCACGAAATTGAGGAACATTCCCTTAAGGTATTGCGCTAAAGCAAGGAAGCTTTTGAGAGTATGAGGTTTTTATGATGGGAAAAATACGCACTGCAATTGTAATATGGAATCCGAAAAAGAAAAGCGCTAAGGCGATTGGAAGCGCGGTTGAAAAATTCCTGCAGAAGAAAGGAGTGAAAATAATTAAGGGAAGGAAAGCGGATTTGCTTGTTGCGGTTTCAGGGGATGGGACGATACTTTACAACAAGAACAAATATTCCGCCATTATTTTTGGGATTGGCTCAAAAAAGAGCTTTGTCTGCCAGGCGAATGAGAGGGATTGGAAGGGGAAGTTGGAAAGATTGCTGGCAAAGCCACGCTTTGAAAAAAGAATGCTCCTTTCCTCACTGCTTGACGGGAGGAAGCTGCCTGATGCGCTCAATGAGGTGGTTGTGCGAAACAGGGCGCACAGAATTTTGGAATTGAAGCTGTTTGTGGGGAAGAGAAAGTTCGCTTTCCGCGCGGACGGGATTATGTTCTCCACTCCGACGGGCTCTTCCGCATATGCCTATTCCTGCGGAGGAAGGGAGCTTGGAAAACAGGAGAAGAAGTATGAGATAGTGGCGATTGCACCCTTCAGGAGGGCTTTTTCCCCTCTTATTGTTCCGCAAAGCACGAAATGCCTCCTGAAAATCGTTTCCGAATGCGATGCGCACGCGGTAATTGATGGGCAGTTTGCGTATAGGCTGAAAAGGAAGAGCAAAGTGAAGGTTTGGAGGAGCGGAAGGGAAGTCCTGCTTGCGAGAGCATAGGTTTGCACGAAACAATACTTTTATAAACTTTTTTTGGCAGATTGTGTGCTGGTGGTTTTATGGGCATGGCGCACATTTTTAAGAGACCTGTTCAGCCGCAGATTTTAAGTGCGGGGGATGCCCTGAAATCCGCTCCGCCTTCTTAGACAGTTGTCTAACCTCTATACGATACTTTTAAAAGGGTAATTTTGCATAAAAATAACCGATGGAAAAACTACGCCAGTCCATAGCCGGGGAGATAGCCCTTTCCGAAACGCCGGGGGGCACCATGAAGAAGTGGAGGGAGATTTTCTCAATTACGCAGGCGGAGCTTGGGATTAAGTTGGGAATATGCGCCTCCACCATCTCGGATTACGAGGGAAACAGGAGAAAGTCCCCTGGAACCGCCATTATCAGGCGCTTCATAAACGCGCTTTTTGAGATAGACAAGGCAAAGGGGGAAGTGACTATTTCAAAGCTTACAAGCAAGGAGGATGAGTCAAAGAAGTATTATGATGTGCACGAGTTTGCAACCGGCATTTCAGCTGTTGATTTTGCAAAGGAGATTAAGGGTGAAGTGGTGGCAGCAAAGGAAGTCATGAATGTGAAGAAATTATATGGATACACTATGATTGACTCGCTGAAAGTGATACTTGACATGCCTTATACGAACTTTCCAAGATTATACGGAAATATGTCGGAAAGGGCGTTCATTTTCAAGGATGTTTCAACCGGAAGGAGCCCGATGGTGGTGATTAGGGTTACGCCTATGAAACCGTCAGTCGTGGTTTTGCATGAGCTTGAGGAAGTGGATAAACTGGCGATAAAAATAGCGGAAAAGGAGCAGATACCGATAATTGTAAGCGGAATGAGCGAGGAGAAGATAAGAGAAAAGCTGAATAAACTGTAGTGATTTGAAAGGGGATAGGCATATGGGCGGGAAGCTGAACAGATTATAACTTTTTGCTGGTGAATATAGATTATGGTTGGAATAATTGGCTATGGGGCTTACATCCCAAAATACCGCATAAAAATGGAGGAAATCGCCGCAGTCTGGGGAGAGGAAGCACAGAGGATAAAGAAGGGGCTTGGGATAGAGGAAAAAGCGGTGCCAGGAACGGATGAGGATTCGGCTACAATGGCGGTGGAAGCGGGAAGGATAGCCCTTGCAAGAGCAGAGATAGACTCAAAGAAGATAGGTGCGTGCTATGTTGGCTCGGAATCGCACCCGTACGCGGTAAAACCCACTGCAACCATAGTTGCGGAGGCGCTCGCTTGCGGAAATGATACGATGAGCGCTGATTTTGAGTTTGCCTGCAAAGCCGGAACGAGTGCAATGCAGTGCTGCATGGGGCTTGTGAAAAGCAATATGATAAAATACGCTCTTGCAATCGGCTCGGATACTGCGCAGGGAAGGCCAGGGGATGCACTTGAGTATTCTGCGGCTGCGGGCGCTGGCGCGTATATAATAGGGAATGAGAAAGGGGAAATTTTGGCGGAAATAGAGGAAACCGTTTCCTTCTCAAGCGACACGCCTGATTTCTGGAGAAGGCAGCATGCGGAATTTCCCCAGCATGGAGGCAGATTCACCGGGCTTCCGGCATATTTCAAGCACGTTATGGGCGCCGCGCAGGCGCTCTTTGAGAAAACAGGCACGTTTGCGCGAGATTATGATTATTTCGTTTTCCACCAGCCAAACGGGAAATTCCCGCGCGAGGTTGCAAAGATGCTTGGAATTGAGGAGAAGAAGCTTTCCCCTGGCCTTGTGTGCTCAAGGATAGGCAATACTTATTCCGGCGCTTCGCTGATTGGCCTGGCGCGCGTGCTTGATGATGCAAAGCCCGGTGAGAAAATATTTGTTGCCTCATTTGGCTCTGGCGCGGGAAGCGATGCCTTCTCAATAAATGTAACGGACAATATAGTAGAAAGGAGAAAAGAAGGAATGACTGTGGAAGAATTCATTGCAGAAAAGGAATATCTTACTTACGGGCAGTATGTGAAGCACAGGAGAAAATTGAAGAGTTTGTAGAATAAGAGGTTGTTGATATTATGAGAGATGTTGCAATCGTTGGAGTCGGGATGAGCAAGTTCGGGGAGGAGTGGAACCGCGGCTTTAGGGAGATTGTGATAGACGCGGGAAAGAAGGCATTGAATGATGCAAAAATAAAGGGAGAGGAAATAGATGGAATGTTCGTAGGCACGATGGCTGCCGGAAGCCTCATAGGGCAGGAGCACGTCGGGGCGCTTATCGCGGATTTCATGGGGCTCACACCAATCGCATCCACAAGGGTTGAGGCGGCATGCGCGTCAGGCGGGGTGGCGTTTCGGCAGGGATATATGGCAATCGCATCCGGCTTGCATGACTGCGTGGTGGTAGGGGGGGCGGAGAAAATGACGGATGTTTCCACCGCTTCCGTATCCGATGCGCTTGGGGGCGCAGGAGACCAGGAATGGGAGCTTTTCATGGGCGCCACATTCCCTGCATTGTATGCATTCATGGCAAAAAGGCACATGCACGAGTATGGCACTACCGAGGAACAGATGGCTTCCGTTGCTGTGAAAAACCACTACAATGCAGCGCGCAACCCGTGTGCGCAATACCAGAATGAAATAACTATTGAAACGGTAATGAAATCAAAGGTGGTCGCTTCCCCGCTGAAGGTATTTGACTGCTCCCCCATAACGGATGGGGCGGCTGCGGTGGTGCTCATGCCGCTTGAGAAGGCGAAAAAATACACGGAAAAACCGATTAAAATAATTGCATCCGCGCAGGCATCTGATGTGATTGCCCTGCACTCGCGAAGAAGCCTCACGGAGCTTGCTGCCACGAAAATTGCCGCGAAAAAAGCATTTGCGCAGGCGAAATTGACACCAAAGGATATTGATGTTTGCGAGGTGCATGACTGCTTCACCATTGCGGAAATAATGGCAATAGAGGATTTGGGCTTTTTCAAAAAAGGAGAGGGAGGGAAAGCCTCCGCAGAGGGAAAGACGAGACTTGATGGGGAGATTCCGATAAACACTTCGGGTGGGTTGAAGGGATGCGGGCACCCTGTCGGGGCTACGGGAATAAAGCAGATAGTTGAAATTGCCTGGCAGTTAAGGGGAGAGGCAAACCAACGGCAGGTAAAGGATGCACGCATTGGGATGACACACAATGTTGGGGGAAGCGGCGCGACTTGCGCAATTCATATACTGGAAAAGGGATTTTAGAGAGTTGAGGGTACGAAACTGGAATTAGGGTGAAATAAAAATGGCTTCTGAAGCACTTCCTTTGAGCTGGAGAAGGATACCGGAGAGGTATTGCCTTATTGGAAATTCCTGCGAAAATTGCAAAACGAATTTCTTTCCTACTCGGAAAATCTGCCCAAACTGCAGGAGGAGGGGAAAGCTTGCTGATAAGACGTATTCAGGGAAAGGGAAAGTATACTCCTACTCGCTTGTTAATGTCGTTCCGCAGGGGTTTGAGCTGGACGCGCCTTATGTGCTTGCAATAATTGAGCTTGAGGAGGGGCCTCGCGTAACCGCGCAGATTGTTGATTGCGGGGAGAAGGATGTGAAGATAGGTTCTCTTGTTAAGATGGTCTTTAGGAAGATAAAGGAAGACGGGGATGAGGGAGTCATACACTATGGGTTCAAGTTCGGGCTGGTGAAGTAAAGTTAATCCCTTATCCATGCATTGAATTTTCCGCTTATTCTTTCTGCTTTTATCGCGTAGATTGCGGGAAGCTCGTATGGGTGGGATTTGAGGAGGAGAGATTCAATTTCGGCATACTTCTTCTCGCTTGCTTTCAGCTCCAGCACCCATTCCTTTTCATTCTGAATTTTTCCCTTCCATTTGTAAATTGAGGAGCAGGGGAAAATGTTTGCGCATTTTGCCAAGCCCTTCTTTACTGCATTTTCCGCAGGCGCTTCTGCCTCTTTTTTTGAGGGGAAGGTAGAGAAGATGAGGAGCATGAAAAGTGAATGCAGGCAATCCTTATATTATTATAGAATGCAGGCAATCCTTATATTATTATATAGATTGGCAGTCAGAATTATTCTTACGGGGCCCGTAGTCGAATGCTGTGCCGGCTTTCCGCCTGCATAAGCAGACAATGGTTAAGACGTCGCTCTTACACAGCGAAGACTAGGAGTTCGAACCCATATGGGGGCTAACGCCCCCTATCAGCTTGACGCTTCGCGTCAAGACATTTGACGACTCCGTCGTCAAAATTTTGCGACTGCGTCGCAAATCTCGCCAAATCAGAAATTTGGCGAAGGGCTTCACCCCCCCAAAAAGGGGCGAAGGTCTTTGGGAACAATTCTCCTCGGGCCCATTTTTCTCTTCTTCGTGTGGCTTTCCCCTAACAAAAACACAACTTATAAAAGGTATTCGCTCGTGAAGGTTTGCGGTGGTCTTGATGAATTTGATAAACGCGCGGGTTCTTCTTCTGTCTGTTTTTATGTTTTTTTCCCTTATGGGTTTTTCTTTTGCGGAATGCGACGGTTTCCACAAGCTGAACCAGGAAGGCTCGGTTTCGCTTGGAGGATATGCGATAAAGCTCGTGGATGTTTCGCAGACTTACCCTTACCCGGCAACGGTGGAGGTAAGCTATAACGGAATGTTTGTGACGATGCTTGAGGTGAAAGCCTCTGTGGGCTATCCGCAGAATGTTGAAACTTTCAGCGCAGCGGGAGGGCAGGTAATGAAAATAGAGGTCTGCAAGACGGAAGTGCCCACGGAAGACAGCCCGCAGACGGTGAAAACAGCGTATGTGAAGCTTACTTATGGCGGGGAGAGCACAGGCGGAGGGGGGCAGGCAGAGGAATTGCCTGAAACAGGAGAGGAGGTAGAATTGCCTGAAACGCCGGAACCGCAGGAAACCGAAGAAGTTGCGGTTCCGACCCAGGAGCCCGCCCAGACTGTTGAACTTATCCAAAAGCAGGCGGTAAAGTGCATGGTGGATGAGAACCTGATGAAGAGCCTGGACGAGCTTATGCTGAAGCTAAAGCACGCGCAGGAGGAAGGCGACACGCAGGCGCAGGCAATGATTCTTGAGGACATTTCGCAGGCGAAGAAGAAGATAAACAACGCACAGCAGGCATGCGCCTCTAATGCCGGAGGAGGCGGGGGAAGCTCTGCAACCGCAACTGTAGCCGCAGAGACATCCGACAGCTGCGCTGAACTTGTAAAATGGCAGGAGAAGAAGAAGTATTATGAAGATGTTTCCAACAGCAAGAAAAAAGACACATATGATGAGAAGGATTTGGCAAAGACTTTGAGCGAGCTTGACAAGGGAATAGAAAAGCTCCAGAAAAAATGCCTTTCAGAGAAGAAGCGGGCTGAAGAGCCAAAAAAAACAGGCAGCGTCTTGGGGAAAATAGCCTTCTGGTGGGGCAAGGTGAACCAGCACCTGCAAAGCGGCGGGGCATGGACTACCGACCCTGACGGGGTGTCCGGGGCAAACCTTGACCCGATAGCATACTGCCAGAAATGGTATCCTTCAGCAAAGGGAGTGGCAGCCGGCAACTGGGAGCTTATTGACCACTGGAAGGATGCGGGCAACCTGAAGGATTACGGCAATGCGGAAGTAAAGCATATGGTATATTACTGCATAGATGAAGAGGGGGATTACACCGGAGTTGCGACCACAAGCGAGACGATGGCGCCGGTCGCGCCGACAGAGGCAGTAGAGGTTTCAAACTATTACAGAGAGAAAATCACAAGTATCATGGGGCAGGCGCAGGATGTGGAGGTGCAGATATCAAGCCTGAAGCAGCTTCGCATGGAGATAGATTCCCTTGTCAGCCGGCTCATAGAAAAGCAGAATAACATAAAGATGAGCGAGATGCAGAACCTTATTGACAAGATAGAGGTGAGCCCTGACAAGATAAAGACCGGGGACGTGGAGCTTGGGAATGTGAAGGATAAGATTTTTGAGACGAATATCGGAGACGCGCAGGTTGAGGTGACTTCCGGGGAGAATAATGTGATGTTAAGCCAGGGCGAAATTGAGGTGCAGGCGCCGAACGTGGTCCTGACCAAAGAAGGGATTAGCATCGGAGACAAGAAAGTGAAGATTTCCCCGCAGAAAGTAGTGGAAACCGTAAAGTCAATGCCCACCTCAATGAGCCTCTCGGAAGAAGATGGACAGGCAGTTTATGTTGCAAATACCGAGAAGCAGGCAAAGCTCTTTGGGATACTGCCGGTAAAAGTGCAAAACAGGATAAAGGTTAGCGCGGAAAACGGGGAAGTGCTGTCAGAGGAGAAGCCGTTCTGGGCCGGGCTTACAACCAGCAGCGAATAACGCCACCAATAAAAAGTGTTCCGTATAAAATAGAAGACAATAGCCCCATCGTCTAGCGGTCAAGGATGGGAGGCTCTGGACCTCCAGACATCGGTTCAAAACCTAAGGGGGGTGAAACCCCCCTTAAGGTCTCAACCCCCCTTATATGAAAATCCGGTTGGGGCTATTTTCTCTTTATTTTTTCTTTTTTCAGTTTCTTTTCCTTATTTTTTTCTTTCTTCTCTAAAATACCACAGGGAAAAATTTATAAACTGTATCCGAATAGCTATCTCGGTGATGTAATGGCTGTAGGATATGGTACGTGGTACAACCAACTTGCAAATGCTGGACCGCAGTTTGCAGTAAATCTTGTTGACGGGCTTGTAACTACCTTAGTAGTGCTGATAATATTATCTATCGGCTACATAGTTACAAAGTTGCTGGTCTTCGCGCTCAATACGGCGCTTGAGAAAATAAAGTTTGAGAAGTTCTTGAGGAGCCATGGGGTGCATGATGCGCTTCTTGGATTCACGGCAACCTCATTGCTTACGCTGCTTCTTGGGCTGGCAGTGATGGTCAGCTTCCTTGGTGTCGCGGCTGAAGTGGTTAACATAAATGTGCTGACGACCATTTCAATTTGGATGCTGTCTTACCTGCCCTCCCTGGTGGAAGGCGTGGCGATAATAGCGATTGCCCTCATGGCGGCAGATTATATCTGCGACAACCTTGGAAAGGCAGAGCACGTGCCGTTCATAAACGCGCTTACGATTGCGATTAAAGTGTTCATCGCATACAACGCGCTTGTGATTGCACTGCCGCTTGTGCTCCCCAACGCATCGGTTGCGTTGCTTGAAACCACGTTCCAGCTGGTGATAGGCGCGCTCGCGCTTGGCCTGGGATTGGGAATGGCAATTGCAATAGGGCTTGGCTTTAAGGACACGATAGCGGATATCGCAAAGAAGAACAAGCCGAAGCTGATGCGCACATTCTAGGAATCGGCGCACAGTTTCTTTTTTTTTATTTTTTTCTTTCTTTTTCTTCGGGCTTTACAGCGCTCCAGCAAAGTCGCTTGAGTGCCCTTTGGGCACTACTCAACACCTTCGGTGTTGATGGAGCACTTATAGCAAACCCGTCTTTCGTAATGCATGGTAGTTTGTATTGGATTACTTTTCGGGTTTGCTATAGTTTATAAACCGGGGTAGCCATAACACTTGAGAGTTTTTGTTTTTTGGAGGTAGATATGAATGACTGACAAGAGGCCATTTGACTTGCTAAACAACTCGCTGGAAAAATCCGTGGTTGTAGGCATAAAGGGCGGCGTGGAGTTTAGAGGAACCATGGCTGCTTACGATGTGCACATGAATATAGTGCTTGAGAAGGCGGAAGAGCTGAAGGATGGAGTAGTAAAGCGCGGGCTTGGCACCGTGCTCCTGCGCGGGGACACCGTGGTTTATATAATGCCTTCCATTTGATGCGTATTGATGGGCTTGTGGCGCAACGGTAGCGCGCCTGCATGGCATGCAGGAGGCTGGGGGTTCTGCCATTCTTTTTTATTCTTTTATAAAAAGAGAGGCGCCCAGGAATCCCCCCGAGTCCATTCCCATATAACCTTTTCTTTTAGAAAAAGAAAAGGTTCTAAGGGCTTCACTCCAAAAGAAAAATAAGACAGAAAAAAAAGTTTCGATCCCTTTTCGTTGGCAGAAAGAAAATGCCCTACTTTTTTATTTTGCCAATCAGAAAAATCCCTGCAAAAATAGCCGCGTTAGCAAGCACTATTGAGCCTGACGGCGCCGTATCAAGATAATAGGAAAGGAAAAGCCCCGCTGCTACGGAAACAGAGGCAAAAAGTGCGGCAAAAAAAAGCGTCTTTTTGAAGCTTGTTTTCAGCAAAAGCGCGCTTGCAGCGGGAAGCACTATCAGCGAGGCGGAGAGTAGAAGCCCTATTATCGGCATCGCGCCAACAACTACAAGTGCGGTCAGGAAGGCAAGAGAGTAATTGAGAAAGTTCGTGTTTGTGCCGGAGATTTTGGCAGCCTCTTCATCAAAGGAAATGAAAATCAGCTCATGGTAGAAAAGGGAAACGAACGCAATTGCAAGGAGCGCAAGCGCACCTGAAAGCGCCATTTCCGAAACTTCTATTGAGAGAATGCTGCCAAAAAGGTAGGAGAGCATGCCAGCATTCATTCCCTGCGAGATGCTTATTATGAATATGCCTATGCCAAGGCTTGCATGGGAGATTATTCCGATTGCCGCATCCGCACCAAGCGGGGTTTTCTCCCTTAATTTTGCTATCCCAAGCGAGCCGGCTAAGCCGAAAACTAGGGCGCTTAGGATAGGTGCGATTCCAAAAAGAAGCCCGCAGGCAATCCCGCCGAAGGAGATGTGCGCAAGCCCGTCTCCGATAAGCGCCTGCCTTCTTAAAACAAGGAATACACCCAGAATGGAGCAGGCGATTCCAATCAGCAATCCGGCAATAAATGCCTTCTGCATGAATGCGTATTGGAATATTTCAAGCATATTTTTCAGCCCCTGTCCAGGCACAGGCGGTGCCCCAATTCCGCACGGTGCGAGTGTTTTTTGTCATAGGCGCAGAATTCCGCATGCGTTCCGTAGAATTCAAGATGATTATTCAGGCTGGCAACGCGGTTTGCATGCCTTGTGATTCTCCCTATGTCATGGGATATGAGAAGGATTGTGATGCCATTTTTGTTTAGGTTTGCGAGCATTTCGTAAAAATCAGTCTGCGCCTTCCTGTCTATCCCGGTAGCAGGCTCGTCAAGAATCAGCATTTGTGGTTCTGAAACC
Organism: Candidatus Micrarchaeota archaeon CG1_02_47_40; assembly: GCA_001871475.1. GTDB lineage: Archaea > Micrarchaeota > Micrarchaeia > Anstonellales > CG1-02-47-40 > CG1-02-47-40. The sequence goes on from MNVE01000016.1 coordinate 129,696, forward strand.
AGCGCCCTTGCAATTAGCACTCTTTGCTGCTGCCCTCCTGAAAGCTCTCCTATTCTCTTTTGCGGGAATTTTTCCATTCCTACGGATTTCAGTGCTGTGCGCACCCTCTGCGCGTCGCGTTCATCAATTCTTTTGGGAAATTTTTTTTCAGAAAGGAGCCCGAGAGAAACAGTTTCAAAAACGCTTGCGGGAAACGAGGCGTCAATGCCAGCTTTCTGCGGAACGTATCCTATTTTTTCAGAAGCGGAGCATATTCTGCCGGATGAGGGAACGTAAAGCCCAAGGATAAGCTTTATGAGGGTGGTTTTCCCGCCTCCGTTTGGCCCAACAAGCCCGAAAAAGTCGCCTTTCCTTATGGAAAAGGAAATGTTTGAGAGCGCCTTCTCTTTTCCGAAAGAAAAGGAAACGTCTTTTACATCAATTGCAGTTTTCGTTATTTCCTTCATTTCATTTCGCACTCCAGTCCCTCTTTCAGATTCACGAGGTTTTTTTCCATTATCAAGATGAATGTTTCTTCTTCATATTCCCCGCTTATTATACTTGCAGCCGGATTCAGCGGGAGAATGTTTCCACCTATCTCCTGTGCTGCTGCTCGTGCATCCCCGCCCCCTTCAAGCGGCTCGTAGAAGACGTATTTTATCCCCTCTTCCCTGCCCCGCCTGAAAAGCTCCCCCATTCTTTTTGGCGTGGGCTCGCCTTCCGGGGAAAAGCCGGAAGTGGAAACAATCTCAAAGCCGTAATTATTTGCAAGGTAGGAAAAGGCATTGTGCCCGGAGAGGAGCATTGTGCTTTTATTGCAGTTTGCAAGGGAGGATGAGTATTCCCAATCAAGCGCATCAAGCACCCTGGAGTATCTTTGCGCGTTTTCTTCGTAGTATCCGGCGTTTTTTTCATCCTTTCCTGCAAATGCCTTTGCAATTGCATCCGCAACTTTCTTATCCCTTTCAAAATCCAGCCAGAAATGCGGGTCCGCAGAAGCGTTTGCTGTTCTGCTTGCGTCAATAACAATCACGTCCTTATTGCCGGCTCCAGCAAGCACCCCTCCTGCCCAGGGCTCAAGGGCATCGCCTGCGTAAATGAAAATATCCGCCCCGCCGATTTTTGCAATGTCGGAGGGTTTCGGCTCGTATGAATGCGCGTCCGCTCCCGGAGGAAGGAGAAGGGAAACGTTTGCATTTTCCCCGCCTATTTCACGCGCAAACTCGTAAAGGGGAAAAATCGTCGCAACGACTTTTGATTTTCCGCTTTCAGGACCGCTTTTGCCGTTTCCCGCACAGCCCAAGAGGAAGACTGCCAAAAGAAGAAAAATGAAAACAAATTCCCGCTTCACGCAAACCACCCGCAAGAGATAGCGTATGCTTTAAATAAATAGTTTATTGATATTCATTATCAATAAGCTTTTTAGAGAAAGAGGAGGAGGAAAAATGGCAAGGAAAACGCGAAACACCCGGCAGAAGGGGATTATAGAAGGCAGGCTTGAAGACTTTGACTCCTTCTTTACGGCAGAGGAATTGCTTGCGAATGCCAGGAAAAAAAGCAAAAAAATTGGAATTGCCACCATTTACCGCTTTCTCAAAGAGGCGGAAAATGAGGGAAAACTGCACTCTTATCTCTGCGGGAGAAGAAGGGTTTATTCCATGGAAGAGAGCAGCCACTGCCATTTTACCTGTTCAAAATGCGGAAGAAGCGGACATTTCAGATTGAAGGACATAAGCTCCATCAGGGCATCCGTAGAGGGGAAAATCTGCCATTTCCAGCTTGATGTGACAGGGGTGTGCGGAAAATGCCTACTTCCTCGCAAACACTAAATAAGCAGTATGGATTAAACCGACATTTTCAGGCCGGAAGCCTTGCTCGCGCGCCAAATACTCGCGCACGATGTTTTCAAGGGTGAAAATCTCCCTAAAGCCAGCTGAATTGCATGCAAAAACAAACTGCTTTGCCTGCTCCGTGTGCGGAAGGTACCCCACTAAAAAACCGTTTTCCTTCAATGCCCCGTATACTTCCTTCACTACTTTATCCGAATCCGCCAAATCAAGGGTAATCAAATCCAAATCCTTTTCCGAAATTCCCTCAAAAATGTTCTTCTGAACTATTTTCACATTCTTCAAGCCAGCTCTTGCCACATTCTCCTTTGCCAATTTTACGAAATCTTCCCTCCAGTCATAGGAGATTACGGATTTTGAAACATTTCCAAGTGCTATCGCCAGAAAGCCGCTCCCCGCCCCTGCATCAAGACATTTTGATTTCTTCCCAACGCCAGTATATGCCAAAATCATCCCTATGTCTTTTGGGAGGATGACCTGCGGACCGCGCCTGCAGTTTTTTAGAATTGGAGGAAATCTCATTTTATCATCTTTTCATTTTTGCGCGATAGTCCGCAAGCTTGTTTGCAAGTTTAGCATCGGAAAGCGCGAGTATTTCCACTGCAAGCAATGCCGCATTCTTCCCGTTGTCTATCCCCACTGCTGCTACCGGTATTCCCGAGGGCAACTGCATCACTGAAAGAAGGGCATCCAGCCCGTCCAATTTCACATTCACCGGGACACCTATGACTGGTTTTATTGTGTGCGAAGCAATTGCACCTGGCAACGCAGCGGAAAGCCCTGCAATTGCTATGAATACAGAAGCAGAAGAATTTTGCACTATCCCTTCCAATTTCTCCGGGTTGCGGTGCGCGCTTGCAATATCCGTTTTGCATTCAACCCCGAATGCCTGCAAAACTTTCTGGCAGTCCTGCGCTATCTTCTCGTCGGAACTGCTCCCGAGTATTATTTGCACTTTTTGCATATTTTCGCACCTCTAAAAATCATTTCTGCAATCTCAAATCTTTTTCCCGTCGGCATTATTTCACAAGCTCAAATCTTTCCTGCCAGCCAAATCATTCCGCAACCTCAAATCTCCTTTCAGTCAGCCAAATCATTCCGCAACCTCAAATCTCTTTCCTGTCAGCCGCTCAAATATTTCCATATACTTCTTTGAAGTGTTCAGCACTACTTCCTGTGGAAGATGCGGGGGAGGCGGCAGCTTGTTCCACCCAAGCGTTTCAAGGTAATCCCGCACATACTGCTTGTCAAGGGAGGGCTGGTTTTCCCCTTCTTTATACGTATCCTTTGGCCAGTAGCGCGAGGAGTCTGGTGTCAGCGCCTCATCTATGAGTATTATTTCATCCCCTATTTTGCCAAACTCGAATTTCGTGTCTGCAAGTATTATCCCCTTTTCCTCTGCTATTTTCGCGGCGCGCTCATAAATGCGCAATGAAAGGTTTTTTACTATGTGATAATCCTCCCCTATCACCTTGATGAGCTGCTCTTCAGTAATGTTTTCGTCATGCCCGCTATCCGCTTTCGTAGAAGGAGTGAAAATCGGATACGGCAGTTTGCTTGAGTTCTGCAAGCTGGCAGGCAGGTCAATGCCGCACACCTTTCCAGTGCTCTGATATTCCTTAAGCCCGCTTCCTGAAAGGTAGCCGCGCACTATACACTCTGCTTTTATTACCTCTGCCTTTTTCACTATCAGCGCGCGCCCCTGTAAATAAGAGGGAAAAACGCTTGGAATCTCCTTTGAAACAAGGTGGTTTTTTACTATGTCCTTTATCTTGTCAAACCAGAAAACAGACATCCCTGTCAGCACCGCCCCCTTGTTAGGCACACCTTCCTCAAACACCACGTCAAAGGCGGAGAGGCGGTCTGTTGAAATCATGAGAAGGTTTGAGCCGTATTCGTATGTGTCGCGCACTTTTCCCTTGCGGAAAAGCTTCAGTGCCAAATCGGTCTTTGTAATAATGCTTGCCATATTTCTCCCCCAAGGTTAAATGAGAATTTGATAATTAATAAATACTACAGGCAGGCTAAAAAGACACCAACCAGCCCAATTATGAAAGCTATTAGGGAGAGTTTCCTTGCCATTGAAAGGTTGTGGTGCGTGCGGGAGCGAAGCAGGCAGAGTGCGATTCCCAAAACAGCGGTGTCGGCAGCCAGCACGAAAAGCATGGGAATAAGCGTGGGCTTTTTGTCAAATGAGAAGATGAGCAAGGTGGAGAGGATGAACGCAAAATAGAAGAGGGAGGCTATTTTGAGGGAGTTTTCCGTGCCTATCACAAGAGGAAGCGTTTTTGAATTCCTTGCTTTTCTGTCCCCGAAAGCGTCTTCTGCCGATTTTATTATCTCGCGCCCCATCCCCCCAAGGAAAGCTATTAAGGAGAGGGAAACCACTGCCGGGTGGAGTGTTGGAAACACCGCGAGGTTTCCGAAAATGAACGGGATTGCCATTGAGGCTGAAATATACGCATTCCCAAGAAGGGGGAGGTCTTTGAGCCAGTAATTGTACATTATTGAGAGTGCGGCAAAGCCAAGCGCTATTGCAAAGCAGACCGGGTTGAGGAAATATGCAAGAAGGATGCTTAGCGCGTATCCAAAAATTACGGTATAGATGGCCGTTTGTTTTGAGATTTTCCCTCCTACAAGCGGCTTGTCAGTTCTTTTATTGAGCTTATCCGCCTTTATGTCAAGAAAATCATTTAAGGCAAAGGATGCCATTTCATGAAGGAAGGGAACGAGAAGGGAGAGGATGATTACGGGTGAGAAAAGGTATACGCGCCGCAGGACTATGAATTCCGAAATCAATACTGCAAGTGCAAGCATTATTCCGTGCTCTACGCGGATTAGGCGCAGGAAGGCGTGCAGTTTTTCAGGGAATTTCATATTAAAAGTCACCAAGGGTGGTTTGCGAAAGTGCTTCTTCCTTTACTTTTTTCTTTTCAAACTCTATCTTCCCGAACACCCCGTCAAAGCCCGGGGTTATTGAAAGCTCGCCTTTTTGCATCAGTATTACCGCCTCTGCAATCCTTGTGTGCGTGGCAAGCTTTAAATCCTCTTCCCCTGCATGCAAAACGGCAAATTCGCTGCCGAAATATTTTATCAGGCCCATATACTCCCCATGCACTGCCGCGGTGAATTCCCCTTTTTTGAGCACTTTTGCGATTATTTCCCGCAGGGGCACCAGTGATTCAAATGGGATGTGATTTTTTGGCACGTAACCCTCTTCCCTATCTGCCAACTCCTCCACCCTGTGCAATACCCCTATTGTAAGTGGCTTTTTGCATACAGGGCAGATATCCCCATACTTTTTGCTCTGCTTTGGAGTCAGGAGAATGTCGCAGTTGCGATGCCCGTCAGCGTGGTATTTTCCCTCTTCGGGAAAGAATTCGTACGTGCAGAGGAATTTCTTTTTGTCTTTTTCCTTTATCGCCTGTGCGAGTGCGCCGTAAGTGAGTTCTTTCAAATCAAATATGTTCGCCTCCCTTCCGAGCTTTGCAGGGGAGTGCGCATCAGAGTTTGAAATCAGTGCGTATTTGTCAAGTGCGGAGACGCGCCAGTTCATTTTTGGATCAGAAGAGAGTCCAGTTTCCAGCGCATGTATGTGCATTTCCATATCTTCATAACATTCTTTTATTGAATCAAAACCCGAGTTTGAGCCGAATACGGAAAACCACGGGGTCCAGACGTGCGCCGGAATCACCATGTTTTTCTGCGAGATTTGCATCACTATCTCCACAAGCTCGCTTGCTTCCATGCCGAAAGTCGGCCTTCCGTCAGCAAGAAGATTGCCCCTTTTTGCAAGCTGTTCGTTGATTTGCTTTGCAATCTCAAATGATGGGCAGAAAAGCACCTGATGCACCTTGCGCAGTTTCCCCCCCTTGTTGAAGATGTTTGAGACTTCTGCAGTAAGCATAAAGTTTACGCCGTTGTAAGTGTATATGCCATCATGAGAAGGAATGAGCTTTGCCTCAAGCTCATTAAGCCACTGCGGGTGGGTGAAATCCCCTGTGCCAAGAAGGTTTATTCCCTTTAATTTCGCCCACTCGCTCATTCCCTCTAAATTCATGTCGCGGCTTGTGGCACGGGAGTAATGCGAGTGCACGTGAAGGTCGGCGATGAGTTTCATTGAGAGAAATTAGTGGAAAGAAAGAATAAAACTACTTCCCCTTCCTTCCCTTCTCAATTTTCCCAATCAGCGCCTCAAACTCTTCCCTTGAAACCCTTCCATCATCAGCCAGGCACTCTTTTTTCAGATGCTCAAAGAAAAAGTCCTTTTCCGCCTGGCTCAAATCAGATTTTCCAACCTCAACCGCGAGCTTCATCAGCTCCTCCTGCCCGGCAATGAAATCCGGGGGCGCGTTTATGGAAGCGATTGCGTCAAACTTCTTTTTCAGCTCTTCAATGGAGGACATATTTAGGGATTGGAATGGAAGGTTTATATAAAGTATGCCGCGTTTTGCTTTTGGGGTTTTGCCAAGGGGAATTTGTTTTTTACAAAAATAAATTTCCGAATATGTTTTATACTTTGCTGATGAAAAATTTCCCAGTATGCAAAACGAAAAATGCGGCACGGACAGGGACCCGAAAAAATTCTGCGACGGGCATTCTGATAATTTAGAGCCCCTTGAAAGCATTGATTTGGGAAAATGCGCTGATTTTGACCAGATGCTTTCTGCCATGTCAAAAACCGCCTTTGGAGGCAGGAATTTGGGGGAGGCGGCGGAAGTGCTTTGCGCGATGGCAAAGGATAAGGACTGCCTTGGCGTTGGCACTTTCGCGGGCGCGATGTCTGTGGCAAAAATGGGCGGGCTTCTCTGCGACATGGTGGATTCGGGAATGCTTGGGGTGGTGGTTAGCACCGGCGCGCTCATGGCGCACGGCTTTGTTGAAGCAGCAGGCATGAAGCACTTCAAATATAGGTTCGGGAAAATGGATGATGGGGAGCTTTACAAAAAAGGCTATGACAGAGTATATGACACGCTTGAGCTTGAGAAAAATTTGGATGATGCGGAAGTGCTGGTTGCGGAAGTGCTGGAAGGGTTCAAGTCGCGCCAGCAGCTCTGCTCGTGGAAAATCTGCCACGCGCTTGGAAAGAGGCTCTCTGAAAACTTTTCAGGAAAGGGGATACTAAAAAGCACCTATGAGGCAAACATTCCAGTATTCATCCCGGCTTTTACCGATTCGGAGTTTGGGTTGGACTTTGGCATTTACAGAAGAAGGCAGAGAATGAAGGGAAAACTGCCGCTTGTATTCAACCCATACCTTGATTTGGAGCTTTATACAAAATACTGCAGGCATGCGAAAAAGCTCGGGCTTTTTACAATAGGCGGCGGAGTTCCGAGGAACTGGGCGCAGCAGGTGGGACCTTATTTGGATATTATACAGAGCAGGATAGGGGAGGGAGGGGCGCTGAAGAGATTTGATTATGCTTTACGCATCTGCCCGGAGCCGGTGCACTGGGGCGGCTTGTCCGGCTGCACTTATTCAGAAGGGGTTTCCTGGGGGAAATTCACCCCTGAAAATGAAGGGGGAAGATTTGCAGAGGTGCTCGCTGATGCCACAATCGCCTGGCCCATTCTCCTGAAAGGAGTCTTTCAGAGGCTGCAGAAGGAGGGGGTGAAGATTCCGCTTGAAAAAAACATACAAAAATTCAAGAAGGCGAGCATGGTTGATGATAATTGGGAGCCATCACTGAAAAAGAAAGAAGAAAGGAAAGATGGGGGGAATGCAAAGGAAGGAATTAAGGCGGGAGAAGGAAGCGGGCTGAAGGAGAATGTGGAAGTTAAGGTTGATGAGGAGAACGGCAGGCTAAAGGGAGCGGAAGCCAAAGTGAAGGAGGGAGTTGGGGAAGGAAACGAATAAAAGGAGAAAGAATCTGCAGAATTGTTTGGCGAATTTTTGATTTAAGAAAAAAAGGAAATGCAAAATGGCAAATATTTTTGAGCGCCTTGGGAAGGGAGAAGGAGTATTTACAGATGAGGGAAAGCTGTCCCCCGATTACGTGCCGGTTGATGTGCTGTTTCGCGAGAGGGAGGTAAGGGAATTTGCTTTTTGCCTGCAGGGGTCTGCAAGAGGGGGAAAGGGGGAGCATTTGATTGCGACGGGACCTCCGGGAACCGGTAAAACTACATGCGCAAAGCACGTTTTGGGGCAGCTTTCCGAATACAGCAAGAAAGCCGTGCCGATTTACATAAACTGCTGGGAATTTTCAACGCGCTATGCGATATTCGGGGAGATTGCAAACCTTCTTGGGGAGGTTCTGCCGCGAAGGGGGATTGCCTCTGATGAAATGATGGGCAGGATAGTGCAGAATCTGAAAAGGGAGAAAAAATCGCTTATCGTTGTGCTTGATGAGGCGGACAGGCTGTTTTTGGAAAAGGAAGAGGGGATTTTGTACGATTTTGCGCGCGCGCCTGAAACGAGCAGAGTGAATGTTGGCATAATTGCCATTGCAAATAATAAGGAGGTATTTGCTAGAATGGATGCGCGCATAAGAAGCTCGCTTTGCGCAAAAATGATTGAATTTTTTCCGTATTCTCCTGTGCAGCTTAAGGAAATATTGAAAGCGAGGGCGAGAGTTGCATTCTTTCCCAATGCGCTTTCGGATGAGGTGGTTGATTTGTGCGCGGGAATTGGGGCGAAGAATGGAGGGGATGCGAGAATTGCGCTTTCAGTATTGCGCGGGGCGGGAAAGGAAGCTGAACGGGAAGGGGCAAGAAAAGTAACGCTTGAGCACGTGAAACGCGCAAAGGAAGGGGTTTTGGGAGGAATTGCAAAGAGGAAATTTCCCCTGCTTGATGGGAATTTACAGAAGGTATTTGAGTTTGTTGAAAAGAAGGGGGATGTTGATTCTGTAGAGATTTATGCTCATTTTGGTGCAAAGGAGGAAAGCGAAGAGAGAAAGATAAGGAAATGGATTGCCAAATTGGAGGAGCTGGGATTTCTGGAGGGTAAGGAGTTTGTGGATGGGGAGGGAAGAGGAAGGAGGATAAGAGTGACGGGAAAGTAAGTCAGAAATATCCAAGCCATTTTTCGTATTCCTTGTGCGTTCCTACGAAATAAACCATTTTTGTTTTCTTCTCCTCATCAATCTGCTTGTCCTGACGGACAAGTCTTGACGCTTGCGCGTCAATTTCATAGCATAGTTTATATTGCCCTATTTCGGAAACGAAAAACGGAGCACCTTTCTTCAGATGCCTTGCGGGAATCGGCTCGCAGTGCTGGAGTATTTTGTTCACGACTCTTTTTTTCATTGCCGTGTCAAGCTTTGAGAAATATGCGTCCCATCCCTCGTGGAATTGGATTTGGTATGCCATTGGAAAGCACCAGTCAAAAGGCTTCCGGGTATTTTTTCCTTACTTCATTCAGGGTGAGCGTTCTTTTTCCGCCGCTCTTCAACTCCTCCTGCATCTTTTCCATCTTTGCCACTGCAAGCTCATCCAGAATTTCTTCGTTTGATTTTACCACGTGGTAATCTTTCCCAAGCTCAAGGATGCCTGCCCGCACAGCTTCGGCTTTGGTTTTGAAAAAGCCCGCATCCAGAAGGCGATTTAGTACCTGTTCTACCGAACCCTCAAGATGCACGAATATGCCTGACATTGGAACCACCATAAGATATATGCATCAAATCAATATATAAATATATCGTTTTTATATAGGCAAACCTTTTTATACTTCAAAAATGAAACAAGTGTTTCATGGATGGAACAATCATTTTGAGAATAGAACATGCGTTGCGTGAAAAGGACGCAATTGAGAGTATAATGCGCATGGCATTCACCTATCCCCAGACGGAGTTTTCCCTCTCGGAAATGGCGCAGGGGGCAAATGTATCAAAGAGCACCGCAAGCAGAGCGCTCCAGCAGCTTGCCCTGGCTGGATTGGTAAAAATAACTGATTTAGGGGTTGTTTGGAGGATATCTGCAAACAGGCGCTCCCCCGTTTATATAAGGGAGAAGATAGTTTACAACCTCTCGCTGATTTACCGCTCAAACTTGGTTGATTTTCTGGCTGCGCTCTTCAAATCTCCGCGCGCGCTTGTGCTTTTTGGAAGCTTTAGGAGGGGCGAGGATGTAAAAGATTCGGATATTGACATTGCAGTGGAGCTTGATTCCTTTGGGGAGACGAAAACTGCGGAACTTTCAAAAATAGAAGGATTGAGTCAAAAGCAGGTGTCGGATATAGTAAATGTTGAAAAAGTGATTGGAAGGAAGTTTGTGCTTACCGTATTTGATAGAAAGAATGTGGATGCCAACCTCTTCAACGGCATAGCAAACGGGATAGTGCTGAATGGTTTTCTTGAGGCGGGGAAAGAAGCGGAAAGGGAAATGGCGGAAAAAAGGGAAGGAGTGGAAAAAATAACTCCATTCTCACAGTCGGCAGGCAGGGAATATGGATAAAAAAAGAATTGAAGAGCTTGAAAATGCAGGCGAGTTGCGAAGAAGAAGCCCTGACAAGGCACGGATACGTTCCATGCTGGAAGCGGCAAAGAGAACATCGGAGTATGTGTGCCGGCTTGAAATAAACGAGGAAAGCGCTGCTGTTGTATTCCGTGAGCTTTATGAATGCTTACGGCAGATTGGTGATGCACTGCTTTGGCGTTCTGGATGGGAGCCGCTAAAGCACACAGCAAGCATTGAAGCACTCAAAGAGGAAGTAGGGTATGTGGATTATGAAAAGCTGGACAGGTTAAGGATTATTAGAAATAATGCAAACTATAGGGGATATTCAGTAAGCGTGCAAAACGCGCTTGAGATAAAGGAGCTTTGGGAGAAATGGGGAAGAAGGATTGCAGAGAGATAGGAAAGGGATTGGAGAAGGAAGATGGCAGAGGGGGGTTGGGATTAGGGAGCTTTGGGAGAAATGGGGAAGAAGTATAGAAAAGATGGGTAGGGAAGGGGTTATAAAATATTAAAGCCGAATAATGTAGGCGGGCGATTAGATGGATTTGCCTGCGCTTATTGCTCGGTTTGGAAGGTGGGACTTATGACAAAAAGCATTGAATTGAAGGTCGCAGAAGCCCTCCAGCAGGATGTTGGAAGAGGTATAGTCAGGATAGACTCTCGCGCACGGGAAGCGCTTGGGGTTTCTACCGGCGATATTGTTGAATTAAAGGGGAAGAGAAGCACCGCTGCGATAGTATGGCAGGCGCACCCGCAGGATGAGGGGATGAGCATAGTGCGCATGGACGGGTACCTGCGCCAGAATACCGGAGTCGCTTTACAGGACAGGATAATGGTGAAAAAGGCTGAAACCGTTGAAGCGAAAAAAGTGGTGCTTGCGCCAATGCAGCCCATAAAATACTCTCCTGGTTTCGATCAGTTTGTGCTAAAGAGGTTGATTGGAAGAGCTCTCACAAAAGGGGACATGATATTTGTCGGGGTGTTTGGCACTTCCTTTCCGCTGATTGCGGCGCTTGTGCAGCCCAGCGGCATGGCAATGATAACGGACAGGACGGAATTGGTGCTAAAGGAAGAGCCGATAAAGAAAACCGGCACCGGCCTGACGCTCTCTTATGAGGATGTGGGAGGCTTGAAGGAAGAGGTGCGAAAGATAAGGGAGATGGTGGAATTGCCCATGCGCCACCCGGAGCTTTTTGAGAAATTGGGAATAGAGGCGCCAAAGGGAGTGCTCATATACGGCCCGCCCGGAACGGGAAAAACACTGCTTGCAAAAGCTGTCGCAAGCGAGTCTGAAGCGAATTTTATACACATAGGCGGACCGGAGCTTGTCAGCAAGTTCGTAGGTGAGAGCGAGGAGAAGCTAAGGCAGCTCTTCAAGGATGCCGAGGAGAACGCGCCCTCAATAATATTCATGGATGAGCTGGATGCGATTGCCCCAAAGAGAGAGGAGGTTACGGGTGAAGTGGAAAAGAGGATGGTGAGCCAATTGCTCACTTTAATGGATGGATTGAAAGCGCGCGGGCAGGTAATAGTTATCGGAGCGACCAACCGCGTGAATTCCATAGACCCGGCGCTGCGCCGCCCGGGACGGTTTGACCGCGAGATAGAGATTGGAGTGCCTGACAGGAAGAGCAGATTGGAGATTTTACAGATACATACCCGCGGAATGCCCCTTGAGAATGATGTGAATCTTGAGGAGCTTTCCGGAATCACCCACGGCTACACCGGCGCTGATATTTCCTCCCTGACAAAGGAGGCGGCAATGAAAACCTTGCGAAGGATACTGCCGCAGATTAATTTGGAGCAGGACACTATACCTCCGGAGATACTTGAAAATTTGCGCGTAACAAGAGAAGATTTCTTCAACGCACTGCGCGAAATCCTTCCCTCTGCGCTGCGTGAAGTGTTCCTTGAGAGGCCGAACGTGCACTGGGGAGACATGGGCGGGATGGAGAAGGTGAAGGAGGAAATGAAGGAGGCGATAGAATTGCCCCTAAAGCGGCCCGAGATTTTCTCGAAGTTTGGCATCCGCCCGATAAAAGGAATTTTATTAGTTGGCTTGCCTGGCACGGGAAAAACGATGATTGCAAAAGCGGTTGCCACCGAAACAGAAGCGAATTTCATTTCCATAAAGGGGCCTGAAGTGCTATGCCTTGCGCCGGGCACTCCGATATTCACTGACAATTGCGGACTGCGCGAGATTTCCGAATTTTATGAGAGAATAAAAGATAAGACAACTGTTGAAAGAGCCACGGATTCGCTGGAAGTAAGAAAACTCAATGAACCGGTATTCACTTTCGGAATAGGAAAGAACGGACAGATTGAAAAAACGAAAATAGAAAGAATGCATAGAGTATTTGTTCCGAAAAGCTATGAGATTGCGCTCTCAAACGGAACTGCCCTGACCGTTTCTGAAAACCAGCCGTTTTATGCCTATGCAGACGGAGAAATTAGATGGGTGAAAACATCGGAGCTCAAAGAAGGAAGCTGGATAGCGGTGCCTGCGCAAATTCCCGCGTTTGCGAAGGAAATGACAATTGCCCCTCCTTCCGACGAGCATCTTAGAATGGTGCAGGAAAATGAGGAATTTGCAGAAATGAGAGTATTCTCTGCAAGGGAAACGGCTAGACTTCCAAAAAAACTTAGCGAGGATTTGGCTGAATTCTTAGGGTGGTTCGTGGCAGAGGGAAACATCTCAAAGGAAGGAATAAGCATTGCGAACGCAGATAAAGAGAATAAAGGAAGGATAAAGAAATTGTTTGGACTTTTTGTGCCGGCGGAAAGAATAAGGGAGTATTCGGACAAGACGGTAGTTTATTCTACTCCGCTTGTGCATTATCTTGAAGGAATATTTGAAATGTTTTTGAGGAGAAAGAAATCGGGGATTATTGGCGTTCCTTCAATAATTTTCAAATCCGACTGTAGGAGGATTGCGCGCTTCTTAAGGGGAGCTTACCTTGGCGACGGACACCTTGGAAAAACAAAGGTGGAATACGGAACGATGAGCAAAAAACTGGCGCATGGAATCACTTATCTGCTTTCAATACTTGGAATAAAATATAGGCGATGGGAAAGAAAAGACAGAATGTGGATGATTACGATATCCGGAAAAAAAGAGATTTCCGCATTCAAATCAGCAGTGTTCGGAGAAGAAGCTGGCAAAGTAAGAAGATATTACAATGCTCGCTATCACATTCCGGATGTAAGCGCTTTGCTGCGTGAAGCAAAAAGCGCTCTGAACCTCAAGTATGATAAAGAAATTCCAGAAGGCTTGTTTGAGGGCGTGTTAAGCGGAAGAAAGAGGTGCGGATTGATAAGATTGCAAAGAATGATGAGTTATTTGGAAAAATATGCAGATGAAAAATTCAGGAAAAGCAGATGCTGCGCCTCGCTGTCTCTTATGTCAAAGGGAACCCTTGCGTGGATTAGAGTGGAAAAAAAGACAGCGGGAGGTCAGATGTGGATGTATGATCTTGAAACGGAAAATTCAAGCTTTATCGGAGGAGAGCTTCCGACCGTGCTCCACAACTCAAAATGGGTTGGAGAAAGCGAGAAAGCGGTTAGGGAGATTTTCCGCAAGGCAAGGACTGCCGCTCCCTGCATCATTTTCATAGATGAGATAGACGCCGTAGGAAGCTGGAGGGGCGTTGCGGATGATGCAGGAGGCAGGGTGCGCGAGAGCGTCGTGAATACTTTCTTGACTGAAATGGACGGGCTTACCAATCTGAAAAACGTGGTGGTGATTGCGGCTACAAACAGGCCGGACATACTTGACCCCGGATTGCTTCGCGCAGGCAGGTTTGACAAGATAATAGAGATGACTGTGCCTGATGAGAAGACGAGGCACGAAATATTCAAGGTGCACACGAAAAAGATGCCCCTTGCAAAGGATGTGGATTTGGAGGAGCTTTCAAAGAAAACCGAGGAGAATACCGGAGCGGATATAGAAAATATCTGCAGGGAGGCAGGCATGCATGCAATACGCGAAAATCCGGAGGGCGCAAGCGTAGAAATGAAGCACTTCCTCTCCGCAATGAAGAGCATACGCCCGACAGTAACGAAGGCGCATGTTGAAAGCATGAAGAAGTTCGCAAAGCAGGACGCGATGTTCAGGTAAATTTTATGAAATACGCAACAGCATCATTCATAAGCCTGGAGGAGTTCGTAAACATCGCAGTTTCGGTGGTGGCAATATCGCTTGCACTCACCTTTAACACAGCAGGCGGGCTTTCCGTAAAGCCGCCTGATTTTGTTTTTTACATGGGAGTGTTTACGCTGACAGTGGGAATCGGATTTGTTCTGCACGAGCTTGCGCACAAATTCACCGCAATGCGATATGGCGCATGGGCGCAGTTTAGGGCGTGGCCTGCTGGCTTGCTGCTGATGCTTGGGATGGCGCTGTTTCTCCCAATAATGTTCCTTGCTCCTGGCGCAGTCTACATTTACTCCCCTTACATAAACAAAAAGCAAAATGGCATAATTTCAGTCGCAGGGCCGCTTACAAACCTTGCGCTTGTGGCGGTGTTTGGAGTGATATACGCTTTTTCATTTGGAACGGTAAGGGAGATTGCCTCCCTTGGCGCGAGCGTGAACGCTTTCCTTGCATTCTTCAACATGATTCCCATCTTTCCTCTTGACGGCTCTAAAGTCTTGGCATGGGATTGGAGGGTGTGGCTGGCAGTAATTGCAGTGGCTTTCCTGCTTTCAGGCGGGTTTTAGCTTATGGAAAAATCGGAAGGAGATTTTTCCAGACTTGCCTTAGAGAGCAAGCAGATGGAGGAGTTAAGAGGTGCGGAAGCTGTTTTGAAGGGGAAGAAAGTTGATGGAGAGAAGGCGCTTTGTAAAATAAGGGGGAAAAAAGGATATAGGAATGCGCTCTTGGATGCTAAGTTGCGGAAAGGAAGAACTAAAAGGGAAGCAAAATTAATGCAGAAAGCTTCTGAAGCCGGCGTTCCCTGCCCTGCTGTTTTTGGAGTGCGGGAGTTTGAAATTGATTTTTCCTTTATAGAAGGGAGATTGGCAAGCGAAATGAGGCTGGATGGAAATGCCCTGAAAGAATCTGCCAGACTTCTCTCCCTGCTTCACTCCATAAACATCATTCACGGAGATTATACCCCTGCAAACCTCATTATTGGAAAGGGAGGCAGGGTAAGCGTAATTGATTTTGGCTTGGGTTTCTTTTCGCATAAATTAGAGGATAAGGCGGTTGACGTATTTACGATGAAGCAGGCGCTTGAAGGAGGAATGGGGAAGAAATTCGTTGAGGAGTATGAAAAGTTTGGAGAGAAAGGAGTAGTTGAGAGGATGAGAGAGGTGGAGAGCAGAGCGAGATATCGGGAGAGAAAGGAGAAATGATGAGGGAAGCTGGGGAGAGATAAGAAAGCTGAAAAGAAGGCAAGGTATCGGGAGAGGGGCAAAGTATTATAAAGGAGAAAACATCTAATTATACCACGTATAACAGTAAAAGGTGATTTTGATGAATAGAATTTATGCAAGAAAAGTAACTTTGCCCGATGGAAGAAGCGCAGTTGCCATAAGCGGAAAGAGGGCGCCGGGCTCGCAGAAGGTAAAAAAAGGGGAATTTTTTCACGAGCTTACAAAAAGAGAAAAGGATGAAAAGAACTGGAACCTGACAGAGAAAGAAGCTGAAACAATCCGCTTTGCGGAAAAAATAGGCAAGAAATACGATTTGAGAATAACCTCTCCTGAAGTCGGAATTTTCCGCGTGGAGTTTCCTAAAGAAAGCGGAATCAGTAGCCAAAAAATGAATCCAAAGGAGCTTGCAGGTTATCTGAAGCAGTTGGAATTCCTGTTCCTGAAAGCAATGGCAAACGAGCGAGGCTATAATCTCAAGGAAGACCCTGACGGGAACAGGTACATTGTATTTGAAGGGGAAAAAGCAATAATGTCCCTGCGCCCCGCCGATGTTGAGAAATTCCTGCAAAGAATGGAAATGACGGCACAAGAGAGGAAAAAGGCAGGCATTGAATAGTTTGAGGTGGTATAAATGACAGCAAAAATCACGGTTAAATTTGGCAGGTATGGAGGGACTGGGATAACTTTTCCCGTTCCAGAGTATATTGCGAGGGCGTTTGCGAAAAAAGAGCCCCTTGCGGGGGAGGCGCTCAAGAGAAGAGAGGATGTGCGCAGATTATTTAGGTGGGTGGAAAAGGGAGAGCCTGAACGGATT
The DNA here is from genome assembly GCA_001871475.1 of Candidatus Micrarchaeota archaeon CG1_02_47_40. GTDB lineage: Archaea > Micrarchaeota > Micrarchaeia > Anstonellales > CG1-02-47-40 > CG1-02-47-40. The sequence goes on from MNVE01000016.1 coordinate 146,108, forward strand.
GTAATGAGAAAGTATAAACTTCTTGCCGGAATTGACAAAACAGAGGAGGTTTCGGTCAGCTTTGAGATTCCGCCGGAAGCAAGACTGCGCGAAGGGCAGGAAGAGCTGACGCTCGGAAAAACAATAAAGAACAGCGAAATTACGAAGGAAGTCTTTCAAAAAGCAAAGCAGGCGAGAATTAAGGCTTACACCTTGGGCTGGAGCCCGGAGGGAATTAGGTACCATATTGCCAGGGAAGCACAAGGACCGATTATGGTGCTGACTCTGCAGGAGCTTTCCAATCTCTGCGATGCCCGAAAAAATCAGGGGGAAGCTAACTAAAGCTCCCCTACCCTTCTCTTCATCTTGCGCTTGAGCCTTTTCCTTCTCTTCTTTAGCCATTTCCAGCGCATTCTTCCCTTCTTTTTCCATTTTCGTGGTCTTGCACTCAAAAAATCACACCTTAAGTTAATTTTTGTTTCTTTTGCTTATATATGAATTTTGCATATATATGATATACTTGTTTTTTCCCTTTGAATATACTGCTTAAGTTTTTTCCCTTCGGATATAAACCTTAAGTTAATACTTGTTTTTTCTCTTTTGCTTATATATGAATATAAAGGTTTGCAAGCATCAGTTTTTTGAGATTGCGCCATAAAGGGGCTTTGAAAGGAACACCTTGTTCGTTTTTCCAACCCGCTCCAGGCTCAAAATGCCCTTCTTTGCAAGGCGGGCTAACGCACGGTGAGCGCGCAGGCGCGTCATTCCCTCAAGCCTGCTTATTTCCGACTGGTATGCACTTCCCCCGCCTTTTGCAAGAAAGGAGAGTATTTTGCGCTCCTCCTCTGCAAGGAAATTCAAGAGCATTTCCGCGGTTATCTCGCTTTCCTTCTCCTTTTGCTCTATGCGCGCGTAAAGAAGGTAGAATACAAATGCCCCTACTGCAACCCCCAAAGCAGCCATAAGGAGCATCATCTCCATGTGATAATACGCAAGAAAGTCAAACAAGCCGAATGAATAGCCGGGAGGAAGGCGGTAGGTGAATATAATGGAGAAGGAAAGAAAAAGAAAGGCGGCAATGGTGCTGACTGCAAGCGCAAGCCTCCTGTTTTGGGACATTTGGCGTAATTTAGGCATCTGCAGGGGGTTGATTTCCGTTTTTGCAGCCATTGTTTCACCAATTGATAAGTATTGTTTCATACAAATGAAATAGTGAAGTTGATGGAATATTTAAAATAAACGGTTGGTGATTTGAATGGGTATGGATAAGCTTTCGTTGTTTGCAGTCCTGTTTGCGCTTGCGGGAATCGTGATGATTTTCGCGCTTTCAAGCGGAATCGGGGGAAATGAAATAATTGACAGTGCCACTGGAGGCAATACGCTTGCGGGAAGCGGGGCGGATGGCACGGGAAGCAATTCTGGCGGCGGAGGGTGCGGCGGAGTGTCTGGCGGCGGATGCGGCTCTGCTGTTGGAGTGGGCGGCTGCGGATGCGGCGGCGGTATTGGAGGCAATACTAATGCGGGAGGCAGTGCAGACACTGGAAGCAAAGCCGATGCAGGAGGAGCTGGAAGCGGTGCGGCAGGAAGCGGCACTGGAACTGGCGCTGGAAGCGGTTCTGTACAGGATGTTTACATAAAGGCGCTTGGCAGTGGAAGGTATGATAAGGGAGAGGTGCGCGTGAAGGCAGGGGTGCCGGTGCGCTTTCATTTCAGCGCCGAGCAGAATTCAGGATGCGGCAAGCTCGTGGTGATGGAGGAATTCGGCGTGCGCCTCGTTTCCTACAATGGGGAGGAAACGGTTGCACAATTCACGCCAACGCAGAAAGGCATTTACGAGTATCACTGCGGGATGCACATGTTTGTTGGAAGGATGATAGTTGAATAATGGAAATGAGGGGAATGGAAAGAATACAAAAAGAGGAGGGGAAGGCATAATTGGAAGAATGATAGTGGAATAGGAAAGAATACGATTAGGGGAAACAGTTGAATAATGGAGATGGTTTGCATGGAAAAAATACTGAAAATAAAAGGAATGCACTGCAAAAGCTGCGAAATGATAGTTGCGGATGCGGTGAATGGGATAAGAGGGGCGAAAGCCATTTACGTTGACAGTGGGAAAGGGGAGATGAAAGTCAGTGTGGAAAACGAGGGGGTTGTTGAAAAGATAGCAAAGGCGGTTGCAAAGGAAGGATATTCTTTAGTAAAATAATGAATAAGAAGGGGAAGGCAAATATGATAAATAAAGGAGGGGAAAGCAAATGGAAAAAATACTGAAAATAAAGGGAATGCACTGCAAAAGCTGCGAAAGGGTGATTGCCGGTGCAGTGAATGAAATTGAAGGAGTGAATGCGGTGTATGTAAGCCAGGAAAGGGGGGAGATGAAAGTCGGCATTGCAAAGGATGAGGATGTAGAAAAAATCTCAAAGGCGATTGCAAAGGGAGGGTATGAAATTATTAGAGAGGGGAAAAAAGAAGAGGAGGGAAAACAGGCAGGAGAAAGCACGCGCAGCCGCGCAAGGGATTTTTTGCTTGGGCTGTTTTCAGGGAGGGAGGGGTTTGAGATTGAAAACCGCCTTTTTGCATATGCGGCATTTTCAATCGTATCATTGCTGATTGCGCTCGTATTCTTTTACTTCACGGCATTCAACAGAATTCCGCGCTTCCTTGAAATTTATGCGCCTCTCCTCGTTTTGGCAGCCGCCGGAATACCCACAATCCTTTTTGCGTTCTTTCACGCGCAGGCATTCAGAAGAAGAGCCTCCTGCATGGGCGGGATGATGGTGGGGATGACTATTGGGATGATGGCAGGGTTTCTTTTGGGGGCGCTTGCAGGCGCGACCAATGGGATGTTTGTAGGAAGCCTTGTTGGTATGGGAGTAGGAATGCTCGTGGGATTTGAGGCGGGCAGGTGCTGCGGAGTGATGGGCGCCATGGAAGGGCTTATGGGAGGCTTGATGGCAGGCACCATGGGCGCGATGCTGTCGGTCATGATGGTAACTGACAACCTTATACTGTTCCTCTACATCCTCTTTGCCTGCTGCCTTGCAATACTTGCAGGCATGAGTTATATGATAAGAAAGGAGCATGGGAAGATGATGCATGAGCATCTGCAAATCAGCCTTGGCGGGTTCTTTTTGATTTGCCTTGGCGCTCTGCTCTTCCTTTGCGCGATAATGATTTTCGGACCGAAAGCAGGGATAGTAATTGGTGGTTAAGATGAAAACGATTGAAATTAAACGGAGAGGAAAGTTCTCAAGGGGGGTTGAAACCCTCAAGGGAAACACCGTGCGAGCAGGCAGGATGAAATATGTATCTACTCTGCTCTCACGGTGTTGGAGTGGAACCCCCCTTATGGGAATGAAAACCGTTGAGAATACACGAGAAATAAAAAGAACTCAGATTTCAATTTCAGGAATGCACTGCGCAAGCTGTGCGTCGCTTATTTCAAAGGCTCTGCAGAAAACGCAGGGAGTGAAAAGCGTGAATGTGAATTACGCGGCAGCGAAAGCAAGCGTTGAATTTGACGAGAAAAAAACAGATGAGAAAAAAATAATTGAGGTAATAAAGTCAAGGGGATATTCTGCTTTGGTGGGAGTTGACCACGAGCATGAGAGCCTGGTAAGGGAAAGGGAGATAATTGAATTGAGAAATTTGCTCGTATTCGCCGCGGCGCTCTCCTTGCCGGCATTTCTGCTTGGAATGTTCTTAATGGAATTCCCATACCGAAGCCTTCTTCTCTTCTTGCTTGCTACCCCTGTACAGTTTATTGCCGGAAGGGGGTTTTACCTTGGGGCGTTAAGCGCCCTGAAAAACCGCACAGCAAGCATGGATACGCTGATTGCAATAGGCACCAGCGCCGCTTACTTTTACAGCATCGCCTTTCTCTTCGGGCTTGTAGAGGAGCAATACTTTGAGACGGCAGCAGTACTTATTACCTTAGTTATTTTAGGAAAATATCTAGAGGCGCGCGCCAAAGGCAGGACAAGCCAAGCGATACGAAAACTGATGGGGCTTGCGCCAAAACATGCGATAGTGATACGCGCAGGCAGGGAGATGAAGGTTCCCATTTCCGAAGTAAGGGTAGGTGACATCGTCTTAGTAAAGCCCGGGGAGAAAATACCTGTGGACGGCATCGTTCTTGAGGGAAAGTCGGCAGTAGATGAGAGTATGATTACCGGAGAGAGCGTGCCGGCTGACAAGTCAAAGGGGATGAAAGTTGTAGGGGCTTCCATAAACAAAAACGGGGTTTTACGCATAAAGGCAATGAAAATAGGAAAAGACACTGTGCTTTCGCAGATAGTGAAACTGGTTGAGGAGGCGCAAGGAAGCAGGGCTGATATACAGCGGTTTGCGGATGCGATAAGCGCGGTTTTTGTGCCGGTGGTTGTCGCCATAGCCATCCTTTCCCTGGCAGTCTGGATTATGCTTGGGCAGACCTTCTCCTTTGCCCTTCTGACAGCAGTTTCCGTTCTTGTGATAGCCTGCCCCTGCGCACTGGGGCTTGCAACTCCGACTGCGATAATGGTAGGCACCGGGATTGGCGCGCAGAGGGGAATTCTCATAAAAAACGCGGAAACGCTTGAGAACATGCACAAGATAAACGCGCTCATATTTGACAAGACAGGAACGATAACCGAGGGGAAGATGAATGTGACCGATTTTGTCCCTCTTGAAGGCGCGCATGATGCAACTGCGCTTTCTCTTGCGTATTCAGTAGAGGCAAACTCCGAGCACCCGCTTGCGGATGCGATTGTGAATTACGCAAAGGGTGAAGGGGCAAAAAAACAGAAAACTTCCTCCTTTAGGGCGGTGCCCGGGCACGGGGTTGAGGCAATGGTGGGAAAAGAGCGCGTGTATATAGGAAAGCCAAAAGGCACTCACGCAAAAGGAAAGATTGTTTCCCTCATCGCACGGCTTGAAGGGGAGGGAAAAACCGTGATGGTGCTTGAGAAAAACGGAAAGCCGTCAGCCGTAATCGGAGTTGCGGATGTAATAAGAAAAACAAGCAGAGCGGCGGTTGCCGAACTTCAAAAGCTTGGGATATCCTCCTGGATGATTACTGGGGATAATAAGAGGACTGCGGCTGCGATTGCACGCCTTGCAGGCATAAAAAACGTCTTTGCGCAGGTCCTCCCAAAAGACAAGGCGGAATATGTGAAGAAGCTTCAGAAAAAAGGGATGAAGGTTGCAATGGTTGGGGACGGCATAAATGATGCGCCGGCGCTTGCGCAGGCAGACATAGGAATTGCAATGGGAGGCGGAACCGACGTGGCGATTGAAACCGGCTCCGTAATCATTATGAGAAATGACCCGCTGGACGTTCCGCGCGCAATAAAGCTGGGAAGGGCGACAATAAACAAGATAAGGCAGAATATGTTCTGGGCGCTTGTATATAATGTTGTCGGCATACCAATAGCTGCTGGTGTGCTTTATCCTTCCTTTGGGATACTGCTCTCTCCCATTATTGCGGGAGGCGCGATGGCGCTCTCAAGCGTTTCGGTGGTGGGAAACTCGCTGCTTCTTGGAAGGGAGAAACTGTAGTTTTTTTCCTCTTCTTAGCGCGGTTAAGTTGGTTCAACGTCGCTTCTGATTATGAAATAATAAGATTTGTCATCTTCGGTTTCTGACTGTATCTCTATGCGATACCCTTCAATTCGCACCTTAATGTAGTTTATAATCTCCTTTGCGTTTTCTTCTGCCTTTTTGCCGATGCCGAGCAGAATTATTCCCCTTGGAATGTGAGCATCAATTTGCGTAACAATGCGCCTACCAGTATGTTCAATACTCTCCTCTGCTTTTATGAACCCGACATATTTGTCAATATTTTTTAGGCTTTCACTTATTCCTTCCTTCAATTCGGTTTCATTCGTTGTTTTTTCAAATAATAGCCATAAATACTTGTCAATCAAGCCGTTCTGAGAAAGTTGCGCTACGTGCAACCCTCTCGTTCCGAACTTATTGCGTATTATCCTTCTGAGGTTGTCTAGCTTCTCGTAATTTTTTTCTTTTTCAAATGCCCGCAATGAAAGACCCATTTCTATCTGCAAGCGGATATCTGAATCGGAAACGTATTTTCGATACAGCTTCCAAGATGGTTTTTCTCTTTGTTTCCTAACTACTTCAATGGTTTCCTTATCCACTATAAACGCAAGTTCTCCTCGTTTAAATCGTTCTATAAAGTCTTCAAATTTTTCTTCAAAGTGCTCCATTACCGCTTTTGCCGCACCTTTAACTGTCGATGCGATAGGGTCCGGCTCTGACACCATATTTGCACTTCCTTAAATTTCTTTGTCGTATTCATCTAAATAAGCAGCTATACTTAACGGGTTGTTATCTAAAATCACCGTGCTTCCAGGAAAGATTAGCATGTTGGAGAGACTGACGTCTATTCCTACGTATTTGTCCTGTACTCTTTTTCCGCTATTATCAACTACATAACCGTCTTTGGAACCGTAACCAAGCCGTTCAAGCAATTTTTGTTTCATAACTTCGGGTATATCCTTAAGTGAAATGTACTCCATTTTTCTCACCCTCTTAAAGAACATAAATAATTGGAAAATTTAAAAACAGATAGTATTATGTTAGACAAGTATAAAATACTGTTTAGGAAAAATATCGCCAAAATATTGACATTTTCTTCTCTTTTAGCCTTCCTTCTTTTTCACTTCTTCCTTCTTTTCAGCATCTCCTGTATTTCTTTTTTAAACTGGTTTATGTCCCCAAAATCCCTGTAAACTGAAGCAAAGCGCACATACGCAACAGGGTCAAGCCGGTAGAGTTTTTTTGAAACAATCTCCCCTATGAATGTGCTTTTTACTTCTGTTTTTTCGCGCTTTAGCAAAGTTCGTTCAATTTCGTCTGTTAGCTTTTCTATTTTCTCAAGAGGGATGGGCCTTTTCTCGCATGCTTTTAATATTCCCCCTTTCAGCTTCCCCCGGTCAAACTTCTCCCTTCTCCCGTCTTTTTTTATTACGAAAAGCTCCACCATTTCCGCCCTTTCATAAGTGGTGAAGCGCTTTTTGCATTTCAGGCATTCCCTCCTCCTTCTTGTAATCTGCATCTCATCCGTATCCCGGGAGTCTATCACGGAGGTTTCGTCGTGGAAGCAATACGGGCATCGCATGTGCTAATAAGCCGTCTGAAGGTTTTTTATTCTTTGGCTGGGCAAGGGAGTGGAAGGAGGTGTGTTAGATGGCTGCACCTGTTGAGGAAGGGAAGGAATACGAGGTTAGCGTGGATGCGCAGGGCTCGCGGGGGGATGGAATTGCGCATTTGGAGGGGTTCGTGATTTTTGTAAAGGGGGCAAAGGCAGGGGAGAAGGTGAAGGTGAAAATCGCCTCTGTAAAAAGGACGTTTGCTGTTGGAGAAGTGGTTAAGTAATCGGGAAAGACTTAGGGGAAATCGTAAAATGAGCTAGAGGAAGGTTTTTCATATGTGCGGAATAATCGGCTACGTTGGAAATCAGGATGCTTCCAAGATAATACTGGAAGGGCTGCGCACTCTTGAGTATAGAGGATATGATTCGGCAGGCATTGCTGTTTTAGGGGATGCTGGAATAGAAATAAGGAAGGATGAAGGAAGGATAGAAGAGATAGATAAGAAAGTGAAATTCGGGAAGATGGGAGGAAATTTGGGGATAGGGCACACGAGATGGGCTACTCACGGAGTGCCAAGCAAGGCAAATGCACATCCGCATTCGGATTGCAAGGGGGAAATAGCGCTTATTCATAATGGAGTGATAGAGAATTACAGGAAGCTGAAAGAAGAACTGCTCAAAAAAGGGCATAAATTCACTTCCGAAACCGATTCGGAGGTGATTGCACACCTCATAGAGGAGGAGAAGGGAAAAACCTTTGAGGAGAGATTTCTTTCCGCACTGCAAAAATTGGAAGGCTCCTTTGCCATACTTGCAATTGCAAAGGGAGAAAAGAAAATATACGGGGCAAGAAGAAGCTCGCCGATGATTATTGGGGCGGGAAAAGAAGAGATGTTCATAGCATCCGACATACCCGCAATGCTCAAGCACACAAAGGAGTTCAAGGTTGTGGAGGAGGGGGAGATGGTTGTGCTTGGGAAGGGGGAATGCAGAATAATTGGAATTGATAATGGGAAGGAGAGGACGCGCAAAAGCTTTACAGTGAATTGGAGCGCGCAAAGCGCGAAAAAGGATGGGTATAAGCATTTCATGCTAAAGGAGATTAATGAGCAGCCAAAATGCGTGCGGGATGCTTTGGCATCGGATGTTTCTTCTGCGGCAAAACTTGTTGCTTCTTCGGATGATTTGCAGATGGTTGCATGCGGAAGCTCCTACCATTCTGCGCTTGTGTTTAAGCATTTAGTGCAGGCGGAATGCGGAAAAAAATGCGAAGTATGCATTGCTTCGGAGTATGCTTATTCTTCAGTAGTTGGCAAAAACACCTGCATTATAGCAATATCGCAGTCAGGGGAAACCGCAGATACTATGAGTGCAGTGAGGTTTGCAAAGAAGAAAGGAGCGAGAGTGATAGGGATTACTAATGTGATTTCAAGCTCTCTTGCACGCGAGGCGGATGAATGCGTTTCCCTGAATGCAGGACCGGAAATTTCCGTGGTTGCCACGAAAACATTCATGGCGCAATTGGCAGTGCTTTACAAACTGGCTTATGAAATTGGCGGAAAAAAAGACATGATTGAAAAACTAAAGGATGTGTCGCACTCGATAGAGCTTGCCCTTACAAAGCAGGGGGAGATTGAGAAACTGGCGGAAAGTTTGCTCCAAAAGCAGAGCTTTTTCTACATAGGCAGGGGGCTTTTCTATCCGATTGCGCTTGAGGGCGCACTGAAGCTGAAAGAGATTACTTATTTGCATGCTGAAGGATTTGCAGGCGGGGAGCTGAAGCACGGGCCGCTTTCATTGATAGAGAAAGGAGTGCCGGTGATTGCGCTTGCGCCGAATGATGAAACCGTGCACAAGATGATTGGGAGCATAAAGGAGTGCAAAGCAAGGGGCGCGCACGTAATAAGCATAAGCGATTCGCAGGAAGTGAAAAAGGAAAGCGATGAATGCGTAATGGTTGATGGAGTTGATGCTTCCCTTTTCCCATTCATCTCCATATGCGTTTTGCAGCTTCTTGCGTATTATATGGCTGCTAAGAAGGAGCTTGACCCGGACAAGCCGAGGAATCTTGCGAAGTCTGTGACGGTGGAGTGAATGGCTTGCAAATAGCTTTTTATATTGCTTCTCCGTATTGCAAACCATGGTAAGCATAAGAAAAACCCTCAAATGCTCCTGCGGCACCTACATGAATTTTACTTTTGAGGCGGATATGCCCATTGAGGATTTGACCGTTTCAGGCAAATGCCCCTCCTGCGGGAAAACGGTGCAGATAAGCGTCGTTTCGATGGAAGGGGGAAGCGCTGCAGCAGGAGGAAGCGTACAGATCACTGGCACTGTTTCCGAAGCGCTGACGGAAGAGGGGAAGGGAACTGAAACGCTTGAGCTTGACAATGCGGATTATGAGAGCGTTTCAAATGAGAATGTGGAAAGCGCGCTGAATGAAATGTTTAATCAGTAGCTTCTTTCGCATATTTCAGCACTTCTTCAACCGATTTTATTATCTTCCCCGGCTTATACAAACCGCGTGCGCGGGAAGCGGAATGCTTGTCTGTTGAGCCGGTAAGCACGCAGAATGAGAATATTCCCAATTTATTGGAGGCAAGCATATCCGTATCCAGCCTGTCCCCTACAAAGGCAACCTCCCTTTTCTGAAAATCGTTCTCATCCAGTATATCTTCTATTAAGAAGGTTTGGGGCTTTCCTATAATTACTTCTGGGCGTTTTCCGCTTGCAGTTGCGGCTGCTTCCACCATTGCGCCTGCTCCGGGGGCAAAGCCATTCTCAAGCGGAAGAGTGGCATCCGTGTTGGTTGCAATAAAAAGAGCGCCATTTCGTATTGCGCTGGCGGCGTGCGCAAGCTTTTTGTAATCAAACTTCCTGTCAAGCCCCACAACAACCGCGTCTGCCTCTTCGCCTGTGCATATTCTCACTCCTGCCCCCCTTATCTCCCTTTTCAAGCCCGCCTCCCCCACAACAAACACTTTCCTTATTTTTTCCTGCACAAGATATTTCGCAGTTCCATAGGCAGAGGTATATATGTGTTTTTTCTTCGCATCTATTCCCATCGCCGCAAGTTTTTTTCTATACTGCCCCCTGGTCTTTGTGGCGTTGTTTGTAAGAAAGAAAATGCGGCAATTTCTCCTGCCAAGCTCGCAAAGCGCTTCTGCCGCCCCCCTAATGGGAGTGGAGCCGAGGTATAGCACCCCGTCTAAATCAAATATAAATGATGAAAATGTGCGCATGGCAAGGGACAAGATTGTGCTTTAGAGTTTATAAGTTTTCCTGCCCTAACTCTAAATATGGGATATGAAAATAAACTGATATGCTTCCTGTTTGCACTTTTGCTTTTTGCGGGTGCGGTTTGGCCGAATTTCATCTACAACAAGACAATAAACGGAACCGGCGCTGATTTTTCAGAAAAATATGATGTTTTTGAAAATCCTGTAGGGGTGGCTGTGAAGAACGGAACCGTTTACGTGATTGACTCTGACAGGAGCTACCTTTTCACCATGAGCGGAAATGCGATAGCTTACCGCGTTGGCGGGGAAGGAGCAGATATTTCAAGCCTCTCCTCTCCAAGGGGGTTTGCATTTGACGGGAATGACATAATAATAAGCGACAGCGGAAACAACAAGCTGAAGCGGCTGCGCTATGGCGCTGTAACAAGCTTCAACGTGCAGCTTGCAACGTCGTTTGATTCTCCGCGCGGCATCTCTTCTTACGGAAACTCCCTTTACATCGCGGACACCTCAAACGACCGCATTGTTGTTCTGAAAAAGGTGAATGATGCCTACCAGTTTGACTTTGTATTCGGAAGCAGCGGCTCCTCCGACGGGCAGTTCAATGCGCCTGCAAGCGTGTTCGCATACGATGGCAAGGTGTATGTGGCTGACAAATACAACAACAAGGTGCAGGTTTTCTCTTTAAACGGGACTTTTGAGCGGAGCATAGGCATAGGAAAGGGAGGAGTAACGCTTCTTTCTCCAAGCGGCGTTTATGTAAGTGATTTTGTATACGTTGCAGACAGCGGAAACAACCGGGTGGCAGTGTTCACAAAAACAGGAGAGCCTGTTGAAACATTCGGCGGGCCTGCAGAAGCGGAGCACATGAAACGGTTTTCAAACCCGCAAGGGGTTTGGGTTGATTCGGGAATGCTCTACGTTGCCGATTCTTACAAGGCTCGCGTTCAGGTATTCAAGATAAACATGAGCTCAACCAACGCGGAGGTTGAGGAAAAGATTGCCCAATTGAATGTGAAGCTTGCGGAAATTGCCTCGCTGGCTGCGTTTGCAAAAACAAATCTTGGCATTTCCACCCCTGCCTCGGCGCTTGCAACCTGCATTGACGGAGTTTCTGCAGTATATGAGGAAATGGAATTCACGCAGGCGCTCTCAAAAGCACAAGAATGCAACGAAACGGCTGATAATGAGATTGCCGATATGAAGGCGGCAATCGTAACGGAAATCCAAAAGAGGATAGGGACGGCGCAAAGCCGGCTTGGCGGATTTGCAGATGAAAATCAAGCGCAGAAAAAAGCAGAGGTGCAGGCGCTTCTGAATTTGGCTTCTTCAAACGTAAGCGCGGGAAATTATGAAACAGCGCTTCTGAAAATAGGCGAGGCAGACAAGAAGATGGATGGGATGGGGCTTCCGGGAGGCAGCACGGAAGTGGAGGAGGAAGCTCCAACCGGAACGCAGGACGCGCAAATACTCCTTGCAAGCCTCAACGCCTTAAAAGGGCAGATTTCTTTCATAAAAGCTGAACTTTTCACTTACGGGATGTTTGATGCAGGAATTGAGAACGCACAGCTTGGCATTTCGCGTGCAGAGATATACATCAGCTCCTCGCAGGCGCAGAAGGCGGAGGCAGAGCTGAACTCCCTTGAGTCAGCGGTTGTATCTGCAAGAAAAAGCCTCAATGACAGAAAGGAAGCGGTTGCTAATGCAAGCGCGAAGATAAATGAAACGGAAAAATACCTGCAGCAGTCGGATAGCGGCTTTTTAGTAACGCCCGACACATCAAGCGCGAAGGCGAGATTGGAGGAAGCAAAAGGGAAGCTTTACGCCGACCCCAAAGGCGCGGAAACGCTTGCGAAAGAAGCGCAGCTTCTTGCAGGGCAGGCGGAGAACGCGCTTACGCAGGTTAAGATAATTGTAGGTATTGGAGTGCTGGCAGTGCTTGCCGGCATTGCGGTGTTTGCGCTCCTTGTCTGGTACGTCTTCAAAAAAAGGAAGGCGGCAAGGGGAAGAATCAATTCCGAGGAAAGAAAGTGGAAACCCGGGCTGAAAAGGTGAGTTAAATGAAAAAAGTGATTATTGCTGTGCTGATTCTGGCATTCGTATTCGTGCTTGCAGGCTGCCTCTCGCGCGGCTGCACCTCGGACAAGAATTGCAAGGAATGGCAGCTGTGCGACATGGCAAAAAAGGCGTGCGTGCTGCGCGAAGGGTATTGCACTGCGGAAGCTGACTGCAATGACACGATGAAAACCTGCGATTTGGAAACCCACCTTTGCGATTACAAAAAAGACAAGTGCAGGACGGATGGGGACTGCGAGGCATGGCAGGCTTGCAGGGAAGGGGACAGCAGCTGCGTTCCGCGCCTGGGATTCTGCAACTCCGATACGATGTGCGATGGGAATTTTGAATACTGCTCCCCGCTAAAGCACAAATGCTCGCCCAAACCCGGCAACTGCCTTGACCAGTTTGACTGCGAATCCTGGCAGTTCTGCAACACGGAAGAAAAAAAATGCGCGCCCCTCTCGGGAAAATGCGCACTGGAAATAGACTGCAGAGGATGGCAGACATGCGATACGCAAAATCACACCTGTATATTGAGAGTGGGATTCTGCAATAACGATATTGACTGCCTTGACTGGCAGCAGTGCGACCAGACGCTCAAAAGATGCGTTGTGCGCCCCACAAACTGCGTTGATGACACTGCGTGCAAGGAATGGCAGGTATGCAACCCGCAGACAAACAATTGCCAGGCAAAGAACGATTTCTGCGATGATAATGCGAACTGCGATTCCTGGGAGAACTGCGAGCCGAACACGCATTCGTGCATTCCAAGGGCGGGGTACTGCTCTGACAATTCCGTTTGCGCCCCCTGGCAGGTGTGCGATGGCACTTCTCATATGTGCGTTTTGCGCGGCGGCTACTGCGGAAAGAATTCAGATTGCAGCTACAATGAGAGGTGCGAGTTTTCAGCAGGCACAAGCCAGTACAGGTGCGTTTCAGCTGTGTGCGGAGGGGATGCGGACTGCCCCGGCTCAACCTGCGATATGGAAAGGCATGTGTGTAGATGAAAATCAGATAGACACAAACTCGCGTAAAAGTTTTTGTCCGTCTGTTGACACGTCAAAAAAAAGCCAGCGTATTTCAGGAGATGGAACATAATAACGCGCCCTGCCTTCAACTCTAGACAGCCTAATACAATTATATTGGCGAAGAGTCGTTATTGCGTTTGAGATATTTTGGGGCTTCATTCTCAGTGCTTCGGATATGAGTTTATTCGTCGTTTCTTTTTTGATGATTATTTGCCTTAAAACTTTTATTTCCGTTTGATTTAATTTTGAAACATACCGCTCCTCGGCAATTCTTCTTAAAGCCCGCCCCATTGGCACAGGAGTAAGTTTAATCGGCTTGTTCTCAACGCTTAGCGCGGTTATTGCTGTAGTAAGCGACTTAAGTATCGCCCTAACGTTGCCCGAATAAAGCTTGTAAAGCGTTTCGATTGCTTCGTCTGAGTAGGGTTTCTCCGAGGTCATTTTACCTCCTATTGACAATTCCTTGATTCGCTTGTCTAAGATGCTGCAGATATCCTGAAATGAGAAAGACTCCATGTGTACTGGAGGACCGTAGAAGATGTCATCAACACGGGGAACTTTTTGGAGCATATCCGAAACGGTCATATCTCCGACGAAAATGAAGTGGACCCCCTCGGTCTGCAAGAAATCCCGTATTCCATTAAAGAGCTTGATAATATTTTTTTCATCTTTGTCGTTCAATAATTCAAGATTATTATAGTGAATGGTCATCCCAACATAACCTATTTTTTTGAGATTTTCAACGATTTCCTTTAGCGTGTCTTTCATGACGAAACTGTTGAATGCGGGGGCACCGTAAGAGATGCCTTTCTCGCCGCCTACGCTTATTGTTGCGACTCCGCCGCTAATTCCTTGGCTTGAGCCGCGATAAGTTCCAAAGTATACATCTAATTTTTCCAAAAATTCTTTGTCGAATTTATTTCGAATGCCCTTAATGCGATTTATGCTTGTATAAACTGCTGAGAGGGTGACCTGCATAAAATCTTCCGAATTCCAGTCATGCTGAATCCCTATCTCCGCTATTGTTGTAAAGTGATTCTTTTCGAATGCTAATGCCCGTACATAGTTCACGAATGTGGTTTTGCCTACGCCTATATTTCCATTCACAAGTATTCTGCTTTGGGAATTGTTGAGGATAATGTTATTGATTTGTTTTATCTCTTTTTCTCTGCCGAAAAAAGTTTGTATGGATAACTCGCCTCCGAATGCCTGAAGAGGGTCTGGCGAGAAAGGATTTCCCCTCAACCCGTAATTAGCCCATAAACCGTATTGTTCACATTCGTTAGTGTTTATAGCCATAATTATCGCCTTTTGATATTATAATGGCAAATCTATTTAAATCTTTCTTTTAACCATATGTATTGTAAAATAACATTATAATTGGTATAACCGTTTAATAAAATGAAATATGAATGCTCGTAAAAGTTTCATTCAGCAGGATAAGACCCCAGCACACGCAGTGATTCGGATATTCTCCTTATTTTTTTCAGCACCCTCTCCACCTTGGGCTCGCATTCGTGCCCCTCAAAATCAACAAAGAAGAGGTATTCCCATTTCCTTCCCTTGTACGGGCGCGACTCCACCTTAAGCAGGTTTATCTTCTCCTTTGCAAACACCCCAAGAGTTTGGTAAAGTGTGCCTGGCTTGTGAGGCAGGGTGAATAAGAGGGAGGTTTTGTCTTTGCCTGTCTTTTGGCAGGGGCTCCTCCCAACGATTATAAACCTCGTTGTATTGTCCTCGTAATCGCCTATATTGCGCTTGAGCACTTCAAGACTGAAAAGCTCCGCCGCAAGCTCGCTCCCTATGCTCGCACTCTGCCTGTCCAGCTTCCTGCAGGCAGAAGCGGTGCTTGCACAATCCTGCGTTAGGAATTTGTTCCTTTCTATGAATTTTGAGCACTGCAAAAGCGCGTTTGGATGCGCGATGATTGTTTTCACCCTGCTGTGCGCCACTCCTTTCTTCGCAAGCAGGCAGTGGCGTATGGGCAATACCAGCTCTCCGACAATGTATCCGTTTGCCCTGTACAGATTATCAAGGGTTTCCCCTACGCTGCCTCCGCTGGAGTTCTCCACAGGGACGATGATTAGGGACACTTCCCCCTCCTCAAAAGAGGCAAAAGCGGAAGAAATCGTCCTGTGCGAAATAAGCTCTGTATTTTGCCCGAAATAGCTTAATGCCGCTATGTGCGAATACGTGCCCTCGGGCCCCAAATAGCCGACACGCACCTTTTTTTGCAATCCCCTGCAGGCGGAGATGATTTGAGTGTAGATTGAGGCGACATCCCCCTTGGGCAGGAGTTTTGCCCTTGAGGAAACCTTCCTTATCACTTCCCGCTCGCGGGATGTTTGGATTACTTCGGTTTTCCCTGCCTCGCTTTTTTTCTTCCCTATCTCCTTTGCTGCTTTTGCGCGCTCATCCAAGAGAGAAACTACCTTCGCGTCTATTGCGTCTATCTTCTTTCTTTCCTTCTCAAGATTTTCCATGCTTTTGCCCTCTTTTGCCGGCTTTTATTTTCCCTTCTGCCAGCATCCCGTCCAGTATCACGCAGGCGGCTGCCGCCCCCACTACCGGCGCGGCGCGCAGTGCAATGCAGGCATCATGCCTTCCTTCTATTTTTATTTTCGCATTCTTCTTCGTTTTCAGGTTCACGGTGTCCTGCTCTATTGCGATTGAGGCAGTGGGTTTTATTTTTACCGTAAATTCTATCGGCATTCCGGTTGAGATGCCCCCCAATATTCCGCCTGAATTGTTTGGTCTGGCGCGCACATTCCCCTTCGCATCAAAGTAATACGCGTCGTTGTTTTGGGAGCCGTAATTTTTGGTTGAGCCGAATTCCACTCCTTTTACCGCAGGTATGCAAAACATCGCATGCGCCAGGAGCGCATCAAGCGCGCCAAAATGCGGTGTGCCTATCCCTGCAGGAACCCCCTCAATTCTGCAAAAAACCTCTCCGGAAACTGAATCCCCCTTTTCCTTTGCCTCCTGAATAATGAAAGCGAATTCTCTCTTTTCCCTGCTGCCGCCAACTCTTATTATTTCCGAGGCGATGCTTATTCCCTTCTCAAAAAGCATTTTCTTTGCAAGCGCGCCTGCGACCATCCATCCCGCAGTAAGCCTTCCTGAAAAAATCCCCCCTCCCCGATAATCATTAAACCCCTTGTAGCGCACGTGCGCCGTATAATCAGCATGTGAGGGGCGGGGGGTGTCTTTTATTTTCTTATAAGGGGATGAATCAACATCCTCATTCCTTATTATCGCGCAGATTGGCGCGCCGCTTGCGCGTCCCTGAAAGATGCCGGAGAGAAATTCCATCCCGTCTTTCTCATTTCTTCCTGTGGCAAGCCTGCTTGCGCCTGGCCTTCTCTTTTCAAGCTCTTTTTGTATTTCCCCTTCATTTATTTGCACTCCCGGGGGGCAGCCTTCTATGAGCACGCCTATGCATTTTCCGTGAGACTCCCCGAAAAGGGAGATGCGATAGTTTTTTCCAAGTGGCATGGGATAAGTTGCACATATGCTCCTTTTTAATATTTTTTACCCTAAAGATAAACATCTCTTGCTTAGTTTGGCAATTCGGAGGTCATTTTAATGTACGAAAAAACTGATGAATTCGGCCCGGAGAAAGTAATTGAAGTGCATGATGCAAAATCCGGCTTGCACGCTGTTTGCGTAATAGACAATACCGCAATAGGCATAGGAAAGGGAGGGATACGGCTTGTTCCGGATATTACGATTAATGAGGTAGCTGCGCTTGCTCGCGCCATGACCTGGAAGAATGCGCTTGCGGGAATTCCGTTTGGAGGGGCGAAAAGCGGCATAAAGGCAGACCCAAAAACTGCCGATAAAGAGAAACTGATGAGGGCGTTTGCGAGTGCATTGAAATGCGTGATTCCTTCTCTTTACTGCGCAGGACCTGATATGAACACCACTGAAAGGGAGATGGGTTTTCTTGCTGATGAATTAGGGGATATGAAAGCCGCTACGGGAAAGCCTGCGAGTATGGGGGGCTTGCCGCACGAGCTTGGCTCAACCGGCTTTGGGGTGGCGCAGTCAGCATTTGAGGCATTGGCGCACAAGGAAATGGATGTGAATGGGGTGAGGATTGCCATTGAAGGATTTGGGAATGTGGGCACGTTTACTATGAAACATTTGTGCGAAAAGGGAGCGAAAGTGATTGCTGTTTCGGATTCACGCGGAGCGGTTTATGATGAGCGCGGGCTTGATTATGATGCACTCCTGAAGGCAAAGGCGGAAAAAGGGACAGTGACTGCATACGGGAATGGGGCAAAAATTCTTGATTCTGCCTCGCTTTTCTCCCTTCAGTGCGATATGTTAATACCTGGAGCTCGCCCGAATGTTATTACTGCTGTAAATGCGCCTTTGGTAAAGGCAAAAATAATAGTGGAGGCGGCAAACATACCGATGAGTGTTGAGGTGGAAAAATCCCTTTCCTCCCGCGGAATCCTGATGATACCTGATTTTGTGGCAAACGCAGGAGGGGTAATTTCCTCCTATGTGGAGTATATTGGAGGCAGTGAATCCGAAATGTTCGCTATGGTGCAGGAGAAAATCACCTCAAACACGCGCCTCGTGCTGGAAAATACGATAAACAACGACACACGGGCTGCCGCGTTGAAAATAGCAAAGGAAAGAGTAATTGGTGCAATGAATGAGAAGAAGAGCTAATTTTTATATGTAGTAATTGCAGCCGTCCTCTTCTCCTCCCCCTCCTGCATTCAAATCCACTACAATCGTTTTCTCGCATATTGGGGATGCCGGATTTGCTACTCTTGCAGTATAAGTATTTGGCTGGGGATAGACGCAAACATTTTCACCAAAGCAGGAATTCCCCTCGCACGCGAGCTGATGCGTCGTATCCCCTTCATTCCCGCAGGAGAAATCTATTATTTGAGGCGGGGTGAAAAGGGAGTAGAGCACGGACGCATCGCTGAAATCCAGCGATGGCGCCCTTGGGGAGCTTGGCAGGATTATAAAGCACGTTTGCTGTGTGGAGCTTCCCACAAGCACCTGCGTGCTGTTGAGATTGTTGGTCTCGTCTATTTCATCTATTAAATTCTGCGGGTCGGCTTCCATCTGGAGCGAATTCACTCCTATGAAATTGTCCGAAAGCTGAAAAGAATCGTAATTGTAAGTGTGCGACTCGTCCCTTGCAAGCCCGCCGGTGTAATTGAGCGTTGCGCCCCATTCCCCTCCCTGCCCGCCGCCGCTTAAGGAAGACGCAAGGGCTGTGTTTGCCCCTGCCGGAATGTCCTGGCAGCCGATGTTTGAAACCTCAACTGTCAATGTGAATGTGTCTCCTGAAATGGGCATGATGGGGGAGTATTCATAACTGCTTATTATCAGCTCCGGTTTGTCTGTCACCTCAAAAGAATCCGAATCAACGTTGTCAAACTCGTTTGACTCGTAAATCGCATTATTCACGTCTGCGGTGGCGGTCATCGTGTATGTGCCCTCGCCACCGATTGTGTAACTAAACAAATAATCCGGAGTTCCGCTTCCCGCAATTACCGGCTGGGTTGTCTGCTGGGAGTAGGAGGAAATCAACCCGGTGGGTTTTGCGACGGTGAATGTGCTCAAGAAAGGCGCATTCGTATCCGCCTCCCCGTCGTTTATCACATAAAAGCCCACCTCTATCGTATCCCCAGGACAGATATATGGAGGAACATTCGCTGGAATGACCTGCGGGATGAGGTTCGGCAAATTTCCGGTTGGGGGGATTGAAACGAAGCTGCCATCCCAGGCATTGTCATTCTCGTTGCTTTCGGAAACTTCCAGATTGCAGTCGGTAAAAACATTGACTTCGTTTTCACCTGCGGGAAGCTGGATTGGAAGGGCGAAGACGAGGGCTTGGCTTTCCCCGGACGCAAGCCCGGTTAAGTCCATCTCCTGCGTCTGGACGCTTCCTGATGGGGAAGTCAGGGTAAGGCGGGTGCAGAAAGTCTCCCCGACGTTTTCAATTCCGTTGTTTTCAACAGTCGCGGTTATCTGGGGACTCTGCCCCACCTCTGGGCTTTCCGGCAGGAGGACGCTTGTGATGCGCAGGTTTTTGCCCTGCACGAGTTGGCTTACGGTGAATGTTCCGCTCTGCTCGTTGTTGTTTTCATGGATTCCCTCTGCAATTACTCCGTTTGGCGCTGGAAGGCAGTCAGCCTTTATTCTCCACGTGTGCTCCGTTTCCGGTGCGAAATTAACAGTGTAATCAAAATCAACATCCGCCTGCGCATTTGGGGCAAGCAAAGAAGCAATTGCGAAAGCAGGGGTTTGCTGAACATCATCTATGTAAAGGCAGGTTTGAAAAGTTCCACTCGTTGCAGCAGAGCCTTGGTTTTTCACCTGCCCGTCAAAGTGAAGCGTGCTTCCCTGCGCCGGCGCGGTTGTGATGGGACCGGCATTCTGCACTATTAAGTCCGGCTGCTGGACGGGAGTGACTATCACGTTTTCAATCACAAGAGGCTGTAAGAGGGTTGGCGTTGGGATGTTTCCGCTGCAGACAATCCCGTCCGTTTCAAGCGCAAGGGAGATGGCGACGGTTCCAATGAATGCATTATTCGGGGCGGTAAGGGTTCCAGTGAATTGCTGGGAAGAGCCTGCATTTATCCAGGAGGAAGGCAAGCCTGAAAGTGAAAATGAAAAGCCGTTGTTTGCCGAAATGCCGGTAAGCCTTATCTTCCTCGGCTCGCTTGCCTGGCTGTTTATTAGGGTGAAGGTGACTGGAATTGATGCGCCCGCATTCATGTTTACGGTTCCGGTCGGATTTGTGATTGCCGCGGTTGCGCCTACTGCCGGGTCGCGGACGTGAAGGGTGATGGAGGGAGTGTATTGGGTGGTGTGCGGAATCTGGCTTGCCGGCTGGCTTGAGATTGGAGGATTTGAATAAACGTATTTTATGAGTTCGGAAAAGGATTGTTTGTTTGCGTCTAGCGGTTCGACTATACCCTTGCAGTTGTTTGTTTGAAGTTTTGCTGTGAATTGAGGATTCGAAGGCGCGCTATAATCTTGGGTTGAGAGTGCGTTTTGAGGAAAGGTATAGATGGTAGGGCTTCCTGAAACCGATATTTCGGTACTTCCGGTGCAGATTATGCCTGCTTTTGCGGCTCCGTCCTGGCGGCTTTGAGCATTTATGACGTAATTAACATCTCTGTTTGCATTAGTAAAAACTTGATTCGCAAGCGGGGAAACGAGCGTCTGGGGACCCACTTGGGGAAAAAAACTGTCTGTTGACTCCTGTATTTCTATGTTCGCTAGATTCGAACCCCATGATGGAGGGAATGATGAGGGCAGCCTGTTTGGTGCAACTACTGAAAAGTCATTTAAGTTGGCGACTGGCGAGTCGAGAGATTGCACTGCCTGCGCGGATATTTCTCCAGGACAGACATACGCGCCGTTTGGAAGGTCGGCTTGGGAAACCCCCGAAGAGAGCACTACCTCATCCGTTGAAACCTGAAGGGAGAGGGAATGTGCTATGTCTGCTTCGTAGGTTTCCCACACGTATCCAAGGGAACGCGAAGAGGAAAACAAAGCCGTTTCAGGTTCTATTGAGGTAGCGGCGTGCAGTGTTGCCGCGAGAAGAACAAACAGAAAAACGCCGTTAATTTTCATCAATCTCACTTCACATTAAAGGTCACTCCAACCCTGAAAAGGTTTGATGACGGAAGCTCAATTCCATACTCCATGTTTGAAGGGGTTTTTATGTAGTCTGCATTCAAGCTTACTCCGTATTTTGAGTTAAGCTCAAGTGAGAGCGATTTGTTTTTGTTATTCGGGTCAAAGCCTGCGAACATCCTTATTTTCTCAAAATGCGGAACCTTCTTTGAAATCAGTCCAACCTCGGCAAGACGGGTGGTTTTTCCAAAGCTTTCCTGCAGAGAAAAACTGCCCGCCAATGCGATTGCAGGCACACCGAGTTTGTCTTCGGGCAGAGAATACCGCGACTGGTATTCCCCTTTGCCCGAAAGCCCATGGGAGCCTGACAGCTGGACGTTTCCAAGCCCTAATGGAAGATTTAGAGCGGAATCCAGTTTAAGACGAATATCTGCCTTGTTCTCGCGGAGATAATCGTGCCTTGCGACTACCGTGCCTGCAATGACGCCGGGCGCGTCCCAAATGAGGAAGTGGGTGCCGACGCCAACTCCGAGGCTGGAAAGAAGAGGCTGTGAAACTGTTTTTGAGGCAAAAGTGCCGTCGTCATTTCTTT
This sequence comes from Candidatus Micrarchaeota archaeon CG1_02_47_40, assembly GCA_001871475.1. Lineage (GTDB taxonomy): Archaea > Micrarchaeota > Micrarchaeia > Anstonellales > CG1-02-47-40 > CG1-02-47-40. Next base: position 167,720 of record MNVE01000016.1, read on the forward strand.
CCCACTGGCGGCAACTGGAGTCGCCGAATTTTAGTTCCACGTTAAGGAAATCCTTGCCAGTCAGGTAATATTGCGTGTTCACTTCCTTAAGGAAGGCATTTCGTATCTCTTTTGCATTCGCAAGCGCCAGAAATTCCGAGCCTGCGTGTTCGGAAAGCATTTCGGATGCCTTTTTGAAATCGCCGGACTGGATGGCACTTATAAAGTCGCTCTGTGTGTGTCCGTTGGAGAGGAGTTGCCCCCACATCACATCGGAACTGCCAAGACCGCCGAGAAAAGCCGCCATCTGCCCTGAATCCTTCCCGGAAAGTCCGTCTGAGAGAAGATTCAGGAAAGCAACTCCGGTATTCATTGATGAGAAAGTAACTGTGTAGAAGAATTGTGTCGGCTGGAATTGCGGGCTGATTTGCTGCACAAAATCAGCTGAAGGGTGGAAAGAGGGAATTTCCGCAAGGGGCGGGGCTTTTATCTTGCGCAAACCGAAGGTTGCGCCTGAAGCTGTAGTCGAATTCAAGTTTTGTTTTTTTGAGAAGACGCTCCTTAAGGTGTAGGCATTGATAAGTCCGCAGGCATAGCTTGCAATGTCCTTTGTTTCCCTTTTTTCGGAAGAAGCGGTGAATTCTTCAAATGTTTTGCGGTAAACGCCCAAAAGAGCCGCCGCTTGCAGGGACTTTAGAAAGCCCTCGCTTAACGCCGTTTCCGTGAAGGGCTTTGCCTCTGCGATGGTTTTGTAGCCGCTTTTCCCAAAAAGGAAGCGCATTGCCAAGATGGCGCTCTTTTTGTCCTCAAGATTAACCGCTTGCTTCGCGAGAAAAAGAACCGCATCGGTGTCTGGGGCTTTTTTCAGCAGTTTGAACAGCCTTTCCGCCTCTTCCTGCTTCCGGCTGGCGATGGCTGAAAAAAACTCATCTGCAACCCCTTGGGCGTTTATTTGTTTGGGCGGCATAAACATCACTCTCCTGAAAACACCGGTACGTAAAGCGCTGGCTTAACTGCATTCAGCGACATGCCGGATGCGAATTCTTCGTTTTTCTTTGTTCCCCAGACGATTATGCTGTTGTCTTTCTCGTATTTGCCGGCTATAAGCTCTCCTCGGAGGGAGGCGCTCGCCAGCTGGCCTTGTTGCATAAACTTCAGTTTTGATTCTTCCTCTTTCTGCTCGCCGATTTTCCCTATGTCGGAAGGCAGGATTCCGGAATAGGTGCCAATGGTTACAGGCGGCGGCGAGCCTTCTTTGCATTCCTTATACACTGCCCTGCCTCCCTTCCATTCACCATAAACCAGCTTTCCCTCCTCGTTGGTCCTTAGGATGACCCCGCCGCTTTTCCCCTCGGTATCGGTTTTTAGAATGGTTTCTCTTGGAACAGGCGTCAGCATGCCGGCTCTTTCGCCATTCAGGTCGGTCAGATAAACCGGTTCGTCTGCCTTCTCCTGCGAAAGCACGTAGTAATGCATTTTCGTTCCTTCAGGCACGAATGAGAATCTGTCATTTGCATCCGTTCGATAGGCAAACATTGAGGAACCGGTAAAATCTATCTCTCCCTTGACATCATGTTTTGCATCCACTCCGAACTGTTTGACATCAGACGTGGTTTTGACATTGTCGTGCCGCGGAATCTGGACTTCGTAAACATTTACGACCTCAATTATCGCTTCCTGCTGCACGGTTTGCGCATTCGGATAAAGAGTGCGGTTGCTTGCTGTCGCAGCTATTTTCACGAAGCCCTCGTTTTCTGTTGGAATTGGCACTTGCGCAGTTCCATCAGAAGAAAGCTGTGCGGGAATGTTTTCCTTTCCCTCAATGAGATTGTATACGCCGTCTTTTGCTGCGGAGAAATAGAGGGAATATTTCGCTTCTGTTGAGCTCTTTTTCTCTTCCCCAATAGGCGCGCCGGCATCTGCCGCCAGTGAAGCTTTGAGAGATGCGCTATAATCGCTTCCGATAAGCACTTTCCCCTGCGCCTCTATCTCCATCGCCAGCGTTTCAAGAGCCTTCTTCTCAACCGCCCCTCTCTCCGGCGCAACCCTGCTTGAAATCTGCCGCAGGGGGTTGGTCAGCTCCTTCAGCTTCGTTATCTCCGCATCATTCAAACCCAGCTCTGCCTTCTTTCCGTCAATAAACTTCCTGTTGTCATAGCCTCCGTAGAGGATTGGCTGGAGGACGTTAAGCACGCCTTCAGCTTTGTCCCCAAATTCTTCCTTAATATCTCCGACAACCTTCACGTGCTGTGCGTCCGTTCCGAACCTTGTTGAGCCCGTGCCTGTTATGGTTACTCCTGCAGCCAGATGCGCAAGCAGTATCGCTGATGGGATTCCGCCGGTATTCTCAAGCCCTTTAATTATTGCTGCTTTCTTAACCTCGTCTCCGTTTGCAACTTTATCAATTGCCTGCTCCAAACTTATGTCCTTATATTCATTATACTTCGCCATCACCTTGTCCGCCATTATCTTTGTATCTGTCAGCTTGTCCCCCCTGTACCGGTTATAGACAAGCCTCTCTTCTTGGCTCCATGCATCCGTTACCTTCACCCAAGCGCCTGCCTTGTTGGCTGCCTCCTCTTCGGAGGCGAAGGTTCCAAGCTCCTTCCCGCTGACATCGTAATAATTGCCCGTTGTCCTGTGAACGTCCTTGTAAGTGCTCCCAAACTCCGCCGCCTTCCCTTCTCCCATTCTCCCCTGCGCCCTTGCAAGCTCTGCGCAGGCAGAGGTCTGCAGCCCCCTCATCATATATTCCATGAAAAGAAGAGTGTTGCTAACTTTGAGTTTGCTGTCTTCCTGCAAAAGCACGTCCTTGTACTGCTCCATTATGCTCTTGTTGGCTTCGTCTGCCCTGACGAACATCTGCTTTTCTTCATCATAATGGAAGGTAAGGGCAAAGCACCAGTAGAAATAGTAGTAATCCGCACTGCGGGAAAGGTAGGCTTCCGGATTTTCAAGAATCGCCTTTATGAGAAGCTCTTCCCCTGGCTTTTGGAATATTTCGGCTATGTGCGCAGGCGCATTCATTTTATCAAAGCCGACAGCAAAAGGATAACCCGAAAGATGAATCTCCGCTGAATCTGCATAAAAACCGTATTTGTCCGCTGGAACAGCCGTGCCGGTGATTTGTGCAGGGGATTCCGCCTTTGCCGTCGCTTCTTCCTGCGGGATTTCAAGCTCTCTGCCTTTGTTGTTTGTCAGCAATAGGTAGTAAATGCCCCTTTCCTCCCTGCCGGCAGCCGAAAGCCCGTATTGTGAGAGCCTCTGCAGGGTTGCCAAGTCCGCCTGCCCCCTTCCTTGTTTTGCACCATACTGAAGCTCAACTTTGCTTCTTTTTCCGTCAAGCACCTCTTGCAGGAGCCTGCGCCCCTCATCGCTCATTTTCAAGTCATTCCCAACAAGTTCGTAGGGGGTTGCCGCAGCCTTTTGAGCTTCCTCTGCAACAGGCGGCGTTTTTTCCAAAACAGGCGTTTGACCCGCCTGGAGTTCTGGCTCTTTCTCAAGCTTTCCATAAGCCTTTGCAAATTCCTCGCCCAGCTTGTAATCCAGAAATGCCTGCATCCTGCTGTTTATCAGGGCGTCCTGGCTTCTGCCAATCAATGCATTGCCCTCTTTTGAAAGATGATAATTTTTCAGCGCGTCCTGGACGATTTTCCTTTCATTCTCGCTCACAGGCGCAAGAAATTTCACGTAAGCGAGCTGTATTTCGTTCATCAGCTGATTTTGTTTCTCCTGCGCAAGTCCATTGTAGAGAGCTTTGTCGGATTCATTTAGGCGCCCCGCAAAATCCGGCTTTGCGTTCTCGGTCGCGGGAAGCCCAATCAGCGCTTTTGAAAGCTCATCATATGCTGTTTGGTAAAACTCCCTCTTATCGTTTATCCCGAAAGCGTTTGCATAGTCGCGCACCCTGTTTGCGGCGTCTGCGTCAAGCTGCGCCCCGTCAGGGGCGGTTAAGTAATTGCCAAACCCCCCCGCGTATGAGTAGCTGCCAAGGATGTTTGCTACCGTGCATAGCTCTATCGAGAGATAATATGCGTTCATGCCTTGCGGAGATTTTGAGAATTCCTGCGCGGCATCCTTGAGCCGGTCAGAAAACAACAGCAGGTATCTTGCAAAAGCCGCCGCTTCCCCCCTGTTGGCTTGGGGTATGCCGTTCATTCCTTGGGCATGTGCCTGGAAATCCCGAACCGCTTGGACGCCGTGGTGGCTTTTAAGGAATTCCGCGAAAAGCTGCGAATATTCCTGCCTTCGCTCAAGAAGGGAAAGCGAAGCGGAGCCTATCTTGGGACCTTCTTCCTTTTTTTCTTGCTGTGCCGCTGCTGGCTCTGCCGGCAACTTTCTTTGTTGGGAAAGAGACTGCTCTAATTGATATCTCATTTGCTGCTCTTGAGTTAGGAAAAGATTTTTTTGGAGTTCGCTTATTTTCTTTTGCTGTCCTTCAGTTTGGGTTGGCGCCAGAAAGAGGGAGTCTGTGCTTAAGGGAGGGCGTTTTTTCCCTAATCTGACTCCGAGTGGGGTTTTTTGCAGTTCCTCCTTTTGCGGAGCCTGCGGTGTTTTTTTCTTTTCTTTTGTATCTTTTATTCCGTTAAGAATTCCGAGGAGATGAAGGGTCTGCCCTTCAATCTTTATCGCCTTGTTGAACTGCCCGTCACGGAGCTGTTCGTTGAGGTCGGATATTATCTCTTTCCCCTTCTCTTGACCTAGAAGCTCCTTGAGGATGCCCTTGGACTCTTCCGTCAGGGAATAGCTGTTAATCTGCCACTTGTTCTTTTTCAGGATGCCCTGCTCAACAAATTCTTTGAGCTTTTGCTTGTCAAGCTCCTCTGCACGCTTAACCTTCTGCTCCAAATAACCACCAATTCTAACGCATATTCTCTCTTTTTTCCTTTAAAAGCCTTTGTTACAGCATTTCAACTCCCGGCAGCTTCTCCCCGGAGAGAAAGGCAATGAGAGCCTTTCCCGCTGTGGAGATATAGGAGATTTTTGCCTTGCCTATGCCGAATTTATCTATTGCGGAAATAGTGTGCCCCCCTCCGGCAAGGGAGAAGGAAGTGGAGGCAGCAATTGCTTTCAGAATTTCTCTTGTCCCCGCCTCAAAGGACTTCTCTTCATAAATGCCAACAGGACCATTTATGACAACCGTTCTCGCGTTTTTTAGTATTCCCTTCCATTCTGCAAGCGTCTTTTTGCCTATATCCCCTATGCTCGCGCTTGCGGGCAGTTTTCCCGCCGGGCATTCTTTTCTTTTTCCTTTTTCCGCGTACGCAACGTCGATAGGCATTTGTATCTTCTTATTATATTTCACGAGCAGTTCCTTCGCTTTCGGGAGCAGCGCGGTATAGCCTTTCTCCTTTAGGTATTTCTCTCCTGCGCCTATGCTTGTGCCAGAAGCCAAGAGAAACATACTCCCCAAAACCCCCCCGCATAAGGCATAATCCATCTTTCCCTCTTTCAGCCAGTGCCCCATCATCGCAAGGGAGTCTTCGGGCTTTGCGCCTCCAAGAATGAATACGCATGGGTGGGAGGGATGCTTTACCTTCCCAAGAGCTTCCATTTCTTCCTGCATAACTCTTCCTGCAAAAGCAGGCTTGGAAGAAAAACCCACGACAGATGCTTGCGCGCGGTGCGAAACTGAAAAGCCGTCCATCACAAAAACATCGCAGAGCGGAAGGAGAGAGGTTATCTCCTTTTCATCCTCCAAAAAGCGCACATTTTCCAAGAGGAGTATTTCCCCTTCCCGCAATCCGTTAATCGCTTTCTTTGCCCTCTCTCCGCAAACATCATTTATGAATAAGACGGGTTTGCCTATTTCTTTTTCCAAATATCCTGCATGGGCTTTCAGAGATACGCAATCCGCATCTCCTTTCCTCCCCTGATGTGCAAGCACTATTACTCTTGCTCCCTTATCAGCCAACTCGCGCAGGGTTTTTGCATGCGCACTTACCCTCGGAGACTTCTCTATTTTTCCGGTTTTCTCATCAAACGGGGAGTTTATATCCACTCTGACAAAGGTTCTTTTTCCCCTAAAATCAAAATCAGAAAGGGTTTTCATGGGGGAATAGGGGAGGGAAAAGGATAAATACGTTATCCGTATAATGCTGACGGGGGGATGTTTTATGAGAGGGCAAATATCCGCTGAAGTGCTGATTCTGCTCGTAGTCATCATAGGGGTAGTCATAATAGTGGCAAGCCAATTGCTGCAAACCGCAGGCACTGCCGCGAATAAAATAGATGAAAAAACGGGAGAGCTTTTTGAAAAGACCGGTGAAGGGGCATTGGGAGGGGCGCAGGGGGAATACTGCGATGAAACGCTTCACTGCAAGGAGAGCTTGAGCTGCACGGAAAATATCTGCAGTTGAGTGTTATGCAAAAGGGGCAGCTTTCCCTTGAGTTTCTTCTCCTTCTTCTGCTATTTCTTTGCCTTATTTCCATCTCCTTTTTTGCATTGACAAAAACAAAGGGATTTGTTGAGGCGGAGCTTGAGAAAAAAGAGATGAAAAAGATGCTTTTGGGAATTTCCTCTGAAGCGGAATTTGTCTGCGCACTTGGAGAGGGGAATGTGCAGATTGTAAAGGGGAAATTGAACGGCTTTTCGCTTGAGAAGGAAGGGGAAATTTTAAGAATAATGAAAGGAGATGCTCAATTTGAGGAAAAGATGCCCTGCGCATTTTACTTTGAGGAAGGAGAGTATGGAGGAAGCGTGCTTGTTGCATATGAGGATGGAGCCGTGCGAATAAGGAAGAGTTAAATACTCCGTGCTGGCAAAATCCCTCCATGACTATTTACTTAGAGGTAATCACCTCTCCAAACTGCCCGCATTCGCCCCGCGCCGTGAGGCTTGCCCAAAACGTGCTGAAGGAGATGCATGGGGTTGCGTTTCAGGAGGTCAGCATGATAACCAGCCAGGGGATGCAGATAGCGCAGGCATACGGAGTTAATGCAACGCCTGCGATAGTGCTCAATGGAAGAATTTCCTTTGTCGGGGTGCCTGCAAAGAAGGTTTTGCAGAAGATGCTGGATGAGGAGTTAAAGAAGGAAACGGAAAAAAACAGCTATTTCTTCTGAAAGCTTATATTTTGCCTTTTGGCAGGCGCGAATCCAAAAATGGGAAGACCTCTTCCCATGCGGGTTTGTTTTTTGTCAGCATATCAAGCGAATTCCAACTTTTCGCCTGCTGATTGATTTTTTTGCGAATATCGCCCCAGTCTGGAATTTCTTTGCATAATGCCATTTTCTGCCTGACGATTTCAGGCTCCAAATTTGCGCCTTTTTGCAGAAGAAAGTGCAAGTCATAAACATCCCGCACCTGATTCCGCTGCCATATTGCACGGATTTTTTCTGCTGCGATTTCTTCCAATTGCATTATGGGCAGAACATAGGAAAGCATATCGGAATAAATCGGCTTTATAGCCAGTGCCTGCGCTGGCATCAGCAAATCCTTTCTTAATGAAAGGTCAAAGCGCACGGAGCATTTTGAGCGGCTGCTGCCGTCAAAGAGCACTCCTTCTATTAAGAATCTGCCCGATGCTCCGTCTCCAAACGGATTGGGCGCCCTTGCAAGCTCGCAACGGTATCCCTGACTTTCCAGCCATTCGGCAGCTTCGTCAAAAACTTTCAGCCGGTGTTCGTTTTCCACGCGCTCGCAGAAATCAAGGTCCTCGGAAAACCGTTGCAGCCCGTATGCCTTCTGCAGAGCCGTGCCTCCCTTGAAAACAAGCGAAGTTGTTTTTGATGCGATGAAGAGAAGCAGGAGATGCTGGAAATAATCCTTCTCCTGCTGATTAAGATTGAAGCCTGTGCGCAGTTTGTATCCCTCAAGCTCTTTTCTGTCCATTAAACCGCCTCCTAAAGCGAATGAATCTTCTCAATGCGCTTTTATTTTGGTAAAGCCTGACAAAATTCTCAACTGCCCTTAAATTAAACCTGCTCGCTCTCCTGAAATAGGCTGCCGCCGATTCTGTTTCCTCATCACCAGCCAAATCAGGTCTTGCTATGCAGTCTGCAATCGCTTTCTCCCTTCCTGCAACGAAATATTTTTTACTGCCTGCTTTTGCGGGATGGAACCCTCCGAATGCCCGCGCAGGAGTGCGATGAAAGGTTATTTCATAATTTGCAAATTTTACAGCTCTTGCGGATGCGGCGGCGGCAACTTGCACCTGCACGGGTATCTGCGTGCCCGCCCCATGAAGGATGAGCGCGCTCAAAAAAGAGATATATGAAGGTCTGATAATCGCAGTTGCGACAGCTTCTGCCGATTCGCCCGCAAGCGCGTAAAGCCCGTTTTTTATTCTGCAAAGAACCCCGGAAGAGCAAAGGCGGCTTGCAAGCACATACGGCGAATTCGTGCCTGCAATAAGCCCAAGCATTTTTGTTGAGTATACTGGATTGTCAAGCTCGCGGAGCTTCTCCACCAATTCAAATCTATTCATGGATGTGCTTTGCAGGGAAAAGGATATAAATATATGCATTCTAACTTCAATTTCTTAACAAAAATGTTAAGAAACTGCAAACAAATTAGACTTTCAGGAATCTGCCTTTTTGCGCTTTTTTATCCCTGCAAAGCAATGCCACTCTGCTTATTGGGTGTTCGTCCGTGTAAAGATAACCCGTTAATTTTGCAAGATTCTGCGCATACTCCCATATCTCCTGCATGGAAAGCATATCTCCCAATGCCAGCCCGCGCTTTTCCCTTCCCTTTCCCACGTGCATGTAGCTTTTTACCTCTACAAACATCGGGCGCGCGATGGCAATTTGCTTTGCATAACCGTCAATGCCCCCCATATTCAAGCTTCTCACTAAAGTCATCCTCAAAACTGTGCGCGTTCCCTCCCGTATTCTCTTTCCGCCCATAAGCTGAAGAGATTTGCAGTAATTTTCCCAAAGGGAAGGAGTTTGAGGGCGGCAGGTTTGCAAATAAATCTCTTTGTTTGGGGCTGCCATTGAAATGTAAAGTTGGGTTGGAAGAGAAGAAAGGGCTTGGAGGGCTTGCGGAGTGGTGCCGTTAGTTACGAGGAATGTGGTTAAGCCTCGTTTATGGAATTCGCCTATCAACTCTCCAAGATACGGATATAGAGTAGGTTCGCCCGTTAGTGAGAGCGCTATATGCTTTGGGGAGCGGGATTCTTCGCACAGTTTCGCGGTTGTTTTTTCATTCCCCCCGTAGCCGGAAACTATGTCCTTTTGCGCTTTGAGAAGCCCTTCTGCTATTTCTTGAGGAGAATCCCACTTGAAGCTGGCAGTAGGCATCTCTTCAAATTTCTCCTTCGCCTCCGGCATTATCCTCCAGCAGAATTTACAAGCATGGTTGCAGAAAAGAAGAACTGGGGTGCACTGCACGCACCTGTGCGAGCTTATTCCATAGAATTTGTGCTTGTAGCAGAATTCCCCTCCCCTTAAGCACTCGCGCAGCCACATGCACCTCTTGTTTGCGGAGTGAGTTCCCACTATGTGATATCCCTGCGAGCAAAGCTCGCTGAAAACTTCTGGCGGAATGGTTTTTGGGCAGGCGGGTTTTTGTCCCATATAGGAATATTTGCGCAAATCAACCTTTTTATGCTGATGGAGGCATAATATCCAGTACTTGATTTTTATGGCAGTCCAAATAGATATAGACAGGAAAACCTGCGAAATTACCTGCGCTCACCCTGAAAGCGTTTCTTCACTTGTGAATGGGCATTATGGAATTATGAAGAAAGGGGTGATTTACCTCTATCCCGAAGAAGCGCTCTACTTGGCGGATATCCGGAATGCAAAATGCTACGACAAGGCAGGAAATGTTTTTCACTTCAATGATTTGGCTTCCCTTTTCCCGCAAAAAAAGCTCATGGCAAGGTATTTTACTTTCAAGGATTGGAGGGACAGGGGATTGATTGCCCGCCCGGCGCATGAATTGCCTGCAGGGGTGAATTTCGGCAGAAACCCCGTAAAAAAATACCCCAAAGGAAAATTCCAGATGGACCGCTATTCCCTGCACGGGGCGTTTTACGAGGATGATTTGGTATGCATAATAGATGATTCGGCTGTCGCAAAGGATTTGTATGAGCGCTACTGGCTTGGGCAGTTTGCCTCTTACAAAGCCGAGCAGAGGGGCAATATTGGCAAATTGGATATGTATGAAACGCTGTTTATGGTGAGAAACTGCCGCCTCTCAATAAGGGGGGCGGATGAGAAGAAATTGATGAGCGAGGCGAAGAAGAGGAGGAAGGACTTCCCAGCCCTTTACGAGGTGTATGAGGACTGGAGGATTAGGGGGTTTGTGCTGAAGACGGGTTTTAAGTTTGGCACGCACTTTCGCTTGTACTTTCCTGGGGCTTCCCCCACGAGGAATACGGATGAGTGGATACATTCAAAGCATGTAATACATGTGTTCCCGCGCAATAGCAGGCTGCTCATTTCGGAATGGGCGCGTGCAATACGCGTTGCGCATTCGGTGAAGAAAACATTCATACTTGCAATTCCGGGAAAAGAGGAGAAGTGGGAGGGGAAATTGGAAGTTGATTTGGATTTTGCGCTTTACCACCGCAAAGGCGGGGATATAGAAAACCCCAAGGATGGAAAGCCCAAATACCTTATGCTTTCTCTCTCGGAAGAGGAGGAGATTGGGGGAGCGGAGCTTGCAAAGGCGATTGTGAAATGCAAGGAGGTCGGGCTTGAGCTTCTGCTTGCGATTGCGGATAGGGAAACTTCGGTTACTTATTATTTGATAAAAAGGATTGAACTGCCGGGAAGCAATTATGAGTATTATGAGATAGAATGGGTGCAGCCGTAAGGAACCTTTGACGCTTGTGCGTCAAAATTTGAACGCTCCCGCGTTCAACCCTACGGTTTGAGTGTGCTTCGCACACACGCTGTCCTTCGGACACCTATTGACAACTCACGTTGCCAACTGCCCAACAGCTACGCTGTTGGTTTCTCAAACACCGTGCGAGCAGAGTAGATGCAATTCTCATCCCGACTGCTCTCACGGTGTTCACCCGTTTGAAGACGAAGTCTTCAAATTTTGCCCGATTGACGCTGAAGGCGTCAAGACTTGTCCGAAGGACAAGCAGAAGGGCAAATGTTTCCCTTTTTATTAGCCCGCGATTTTCTATTGCATTTTGTCAAAAAAAGTTTCAAAATGCACTACATTTTGGCGAAAATATTTTCAAAATGCAAATTTTAAGGATTGACCGCCAGTGCCTGTTTTCTTGCAGAACGATTTTTGGCGAATATTGTTCCCGCGCAGAACAATTTCGTGAGGTGTGTTTGTTCGGAGTTTGAGCTGAAATTCACTCTTTTTGGTCGGATTTCCGAACAGAAATATGCGTTTTTGGCTCTCTCCTTATTTACGAGGATATTTTTCTTTGCTTTTTTGTTCGAAGTTTGAGCTGGAATTGAGTGTTTTTGGTCGGATTTCCGAACAAAACCGAGGATGAATTCTTCTTTTAAATGAGCGTTGAAGTTATCAAAAATGATAACTTTAAATACTTTTTGGAAGAATATATTATCATGAATGATACGGAATGGCTCAAGAAACATCCCACAATAAGGCTGGCGGATATAGAGAGAAGATGCAAAAGCCATAACTACGCCAAGCTCTTTGCGCACAGAATGCAAAAAAAAGGGATTTTGCATAAAGCAGCAAGAGGAATTTATTCCGCTTCTGAAGAAGTATTTGCAGTCGCATCAAACATTCATTATCCGAGCTATGTTTCTTTTTTGTCCGCTTCCTATTTATACGGCTTTACCGAAACGATACCCCGCATAGTTTCCATTGCAGCGGCAAAAAAATACAGCAAAATAGAGTTCAAAGGGTATACGATAGAATTCGTTCGGATGAAGGAGCTCTGGGGTTATAAAAACGAGAACGGGGTGTTTTTGGCAGAGCCTGAAAAACTGCTGATAGACGCATTCCTAAAGCCAAAAAGCATGGGGAATTTTGAGGAAATCGAAAGGCTCTTTGGAGGCTCTTTGGAGATAAATGCTGAAAAACTCAAAACCTACCTAAAAAAAACCAATTCAGACAGAGTATACAGGTGCGTCGGGTATATGCTGGAAAAGCACAGAAAAATAGACATATCGCGCCTTATGCGCATTGATAGGAACTATTATGAGCTGAATCCGTTTGAAAGCGGCGCGGGTATAAACAGAAAATGGAGGCTTAAGGTATGAAAAATCGCATTGCGATTGGAGACGATGGATATGGTTGTATTGTTTAGTCTCCAAAACATGACGCTGCAGTGTCATGCAGATTTTTCAGTTGACGCCAGGGGCATCAAGACTTGCTCAACAGAGCAAGCAGAAATTGACCGGAGGTTTGACGGCGAAGCCGTCAAATTTTGACACCTCCGGTGTCAAAGGTCAATAAGATGAACACAAAAGAGCTTGGGGAGTATGCCCGTCTGCGGGGCTTGAACTTAGGGCAGGCTGAAAAGGATTATTACCAAAATATACTCCTTTTTCTGCTCTACGGCAGTGTCTCAAAAGAACTTGTCTTCAAGGGAGGAACAGCCCTCTCAAAATGTTATGGATTAAACAGATTTTCAGAGGATCTTGATTTTACAGTTCTGGAGGAAAGGGATTTCATTATTATTCTGGAAAAGGGGCTTGGGGAATTTGGCATTCTTCACATGGTAAAGGAGGAGAAAACGGCTGCCCAAAGCAAAAAATACAGGCTTAAGGTGCAGGGCCCTCTTTACAGAGGGCTTGAGAGAACGCTCTGCTCAATAACGCTTGATTTCAGCTTTAGGGAGAAGGTGCTTTCCCCTCCGCTTATCAAAACCATCGGGCATCATATGGATATAATACCGGTTTTTGACGTTTATGTTATGAGCCAGAACGAGATATTGGCGGAGAAGATAAGGGCGCTTCTTGCAAGAAAATCCGCAAGGGATTTGTATGACATTGTTTTTTTATTAAGAAACGGGGCGGTTGTTGATGAGAAAATGATAAGGCAGAAGCTTGCGCTGTGCGGAATGGAATTTGACAGAAAAACATTCATTTCAAGATGCGGTTTGCTTGAGGGGATATGGGAAAGCGAGCTTAAATCGCTTGTGAAGAATGTCCCTTCCTTTAAGGAGTATGTTGGAATGGTGAAGGGGAAGGTTGAGAGATAGAGAAGAGGGGGATTGAGGGAGAGAGGCGGGTAAGGGGTATCGTTGGGACAGTAGTGAAGGAGGGAATGAAAGAATAGAGATTGATGAGAAGAATTGGCGCAGGGAGATAAGGATTTGGCGAAAAAAGTTTCAAAATGCGCATTTTTTCAGGATTTGATCGGAGTTTGAGCCAATTTTAAGTGTTTTTGGGGGGGATTTCCGAACGAAAATAGGCGTTTTTGGCTCTCTCCTTATTTACGAGGGGAGTTTTCTTTGCTTTTTTGTTCGGAGTTTGAGCTGGAATTAGAGGGGATTTTGGACGGAAGTCCGAACGAATTATGCTGGAGGGGCTTATTTTGCCGAATTTTAGGGGAAATTGGCGCGGGGGGCAAGGAAGGAGGAGGGAGTGAAGCTGATTTTGAAGTTTGAGGAGAGGGGAAAAGAAGCGGGCGTAAGGAAAATGGTTTTCAGAAGGAACGGGTGATTTTCCCATATATGAAGTAATCGTTCTTCTTTGTCGGTTCGTATATCCATTCATCAACAACACCAAATCCGAAGTAGCCTGGCTTTCCGACGATGCTGCCGATTACTCCAAATTCGCCCTGGGCGGTTGCAGAGCGGATTTGCTCGTATTGGGAAAGACCGAGTCCAAGGCATGCCCTAAACTGTCCAAAGTATTTTTCACCTTTGAAGCCGCCAGTATAAAGCGGCGCACCTTCATCTTCGCCGTATCCTGCCTGCTTCGTGAAATTGAGCATGTAATTGTAAGTCCTGCCTGCGTGGGTAAAAGTTACCTTCCAAAGGTCTGAATCCACATAAACCCCATTAACCATAATCGGACCCCAGGCAACCCCCCCCTCTGTGGCAATGCCTCCTTTGCCTATTGGGGAGTTCGGCGGGAGTTTTTCCGCAAAAAGAAGCAGTTTGAAGTTGTCAAGCTTCCAGATGGCGCCCACACCAAGGTTTGTATTTTTCAGTTTTTCATCCTCCCCAAGGTCAAAACTGGCGACTACAGAGAAATTATCTTTCAAATCAATCATCGTTGAAACGATGTTCCTTTTCTTTCCGCCTTCAACTCCGGGTGTTTGGGAAAATGAGAGCATCATGCCCGGCGTTCCATCCTCGCTCCTTATTTTCATTGTGAAATCGCGTATGCTGCCTCCTGCAAGCTGATTGAGAAGGGAGTAATTATCAGCCCCCATGAATGATGATTTCATCGCTTCAGAAACTGTGTAGAGCGCGGCTTTCTTTTCTACCTCAGTTGAGGCAGGAGTGTTTAAAACTTCCTGATATGCGCCATATGCACTCTTCAGGGCAGTTAAGTCAAGGTTTTGGGGCACGAAAAGCGAGTATGCGCTGTTCTGCGACGGGTCTGACCAATTTGCCATAACTTCCATGTCTGCAGTTCCAAGCTTGGTTTGGAGATTTGTGGTGTAGCGGTTGTAGCCCTCTTCGTACTTTCTGTATTGACTGCGCATTGTCGTTGCGAGATATTTTCCTTCAAATCCTCCAACGAAAGAGTCAAGCTTTTGCCCTTCGCCCGTCTGGGTTTCATCAACGCGCCATGACCCAAATCCATATCCTCTTGCAAGAAGCCCTGTCTCTCCTTTCTGGCGGGTGTATTCGCCGCTTTGATATCCTATATTCGCCCCTCCAAAGTGCGAATTGCCATTATGATCGCTTAGCGCGATTGTAGCGGCAAGTATGCGCTCGTTTTCAAACTCCTTTCTCGCGGAAGTTGATGCTATTCCTATCTGGTTTTGCGCGCCCTGCGCGAGTTCGCCCTCAACCTTGCTTATGGTTTCCATGTCGCCATAATTTTGCTGAAAAATGTTTCCGGTGCCTGTGCCGGTAAGGTTGCTAAGCTTGTTCTCGTTTAGAGTATACCAGCCTATTTTCACTTCGTATTTTTCGCCTGATGCCTGCACGGCTTCGGCGCGCTCCCTTTGAACGGTTTGCGCATTGATTCCGGCAAACTTGATGCTTTTCCCAAGCGCATCGCTTCCAAGCGCAGCATAGAAGCCAGTATGAGTGCCTGCAACATTCTCCTGCCCTAAAGGAACATCATAAATTCTCTGCTGGATGCCTACGCTTCCCTGAAACGCGCCTTCATCATATGAGCCAATGCGGGAGAATATGTTTCCTACCTTTTCAATGGAATCCTGTGATGTAGTATAAAGCGCTTTTCTGACATCGTCTGTCAAAATGAGTTCAACCCAAGTCGTGCCTGCCATGCGCCAATAGACGTGCAAATCATCCATGTAATTGCTTGTTTCGCTTGTTTGGGCTTGCGAGCCGGTGCTGTGCCAGTCATAATGCATAAGCAGGGAGGATTGGGCATACGGCGAGCTGTTGAGCTGTGCCACAACATTTTCGTTGACTGCCTTGTATGACTGGGATTCCTGCTGTGTTGCCTGTAAATTGTATTGAAGATTTCTGATGAGCGCGCCGCCTATGAGCGGCAGTTTGCTATTTTGTATTTCAGCGTATGCCTGCTGATTTGTTGAATCTGTGCCTGCATTTTCAGAGGTGGTTGAGATTACGCCTCCGCTTGCGTTTGAGAGGGGGTTTATGGAGTTCCAAACTCCTTCTCCAGTTATTCCTTTGTGTTGTGCATTATCAAACGTGTTGCCTCCTGCAAGCGTGCCGTCTAATGAACCGACTCCGCCCATTCTCGGAAAACCCCTTCCAAGCGCCCCCTCAAGAGACTCGTCAAGGGCGCGCTGTGCGAACGTTATGTCTGTGTAGTACTCCCTTTCAAGCCCTCTTAAGAAGAGCCTTGCAAATCCATCCCGCGTCCATTGCCTGTTCTTGAAAGAGTAAAGCTCCCTGCGGCTCTCCTCAAGCTGATAGGGCATCGAGCTTTGGAATGTCTGCCCGATTGTGGTTATTGGGTATGGCTCGTCAAATGGTCCGAATAAATGCCTTCCGAATTGGTCGCGCAAAAACCCGAAAACGTTGTCATAAGGCGAAATCAGATATTCATTAATTCCGGTTATTGCCGATGGCTTTATGTAAATAATTCCCTTGTCGCTGACACCTATCTGTTCATTGGTGAAATTCGCGACAAAATTATCCGTATTCAGGTCGTATTGCGCCATGCTTGAGAAAAAGGCGCCAAGCTTTGCTTTCTTTTCCTCTTGGGTGCCCGGATATCCGTAAACGGTCATTGCATACTCTGCGGTTGAATTGAGTATTTGCAGCCTTGTGGAGTAATCAACCACTGAAATGTCCGGGAATATTTTTTTAAGCAATTTCTCCTGCCCCATAAGCTCGTGCATTACGGCATTTGATTTTCCCTTATTGGCAGAAAATAGGTCGCGCAGGGGATTTGCACCGTAAATTGAGTTTGAGATTTCATTTATGCCCGTATCTATAGAGAAGGCCGCATTTGCCATGCTGACACTTCCTGTTGCATTCTGTTCGGGATTTTGGAGTATGCCCCAAATCTGGTTCTGGTTTTGGCTAAGCCAGTCAAGCCCCTGCGTTATGTGCGTAATGCCGCTCATGTCTGCGCCGCCAACATTCATGCCTGCAAGAAGCTGTTGTTTGTAATCAAGAAGCCTGCCAAGGATTGGGATGAGCTGCATATTAAAAACGTTTTGCGAAAGGCCGTTTGCAGAGCCAAAAAGATTATTCAGATTTGTATATTCCGTCCTGAAAGCCGCTAGATATTGCACTGCAGATTCATAGGCAGGCGTCGCATTCAGGTTTAACTGGGAGATTGGCAGTTCTTTGTTGTTTATCAGGCTTATTCCCTTTAGGATTGTTTCCATATTGTATACTGAACGCCTGTAAAGATACGCCGCTTCCGGTCCGTTTAAGTTGAATACTTGGTCGGGCAGGACGTTCACTGCTGCAAAGCCGGAAACCAGCTCATCTGCCGCCGAGGAATTTTTCTGCCTTGCCCTTTCAAGGTTTCCCTTTATCGCGCCTTCTTCAAGAAGTGCGTTTGCAAGTGATTTATACTGCTCAAGAATGCCTGCATTCTTTCTGATGCCTTGCGTGTTTATGCCGTGTGCAGTTAGGGTTTTGTCGTAGGCGGACATGTCCGGACCATAAACTGCCTTTATTGCAAATTCTGCTGCGGCAGGGATTATCAGAAATTTTCCAGCAGCATCCTTCTTTTCAACATCGTCCAGTTTTCCAATCATTTTTTTTATTGCTTCCTCGTCGCCCATATAATTGAAAATGTATTCCCTTGTGGCATAATCAACTGCGTTTATAAGTGAAACGCATTTTGCGGCATCCCTTGAGAATGCCTGCAGGGATTGCCCAATAATTATATTGCTGTTTTTGAGAAGCTCCAATTCCGTTGCGTCATCCCTAATATTGCTGTGTTTGTCGTCCCATTGCTTGCAGAGGGAGTCAAAACTCTGCAAGTCGTCCCAGTTTGAATAGTTGATTATCTGCATTGTCAGGTTGAAAAAATCTTTCTTAAGCCCAAGCGTATGAAGCGTCTGGTCAAATTCATTTTTACCTTCTGTTGGGGTGTATTGTGTGTCGTTGTAGACTTTTTTTGGAGTTGAAACGAGAATATCGCTTTTTGGCAGTTGTGTTGGTGGTTCCCCGGCTTTCTGTAGAAGATTTTCAAGATTTCGCATATATGCAAGCGCCTTGGCTTGCTCATTTGATTTGTATGCACTTTGAAGATTTCTCAATTCCGCCAAAAGAGAGGGATATCGCTCGGTGCCTTTAAAGGCATCTACCCTCGTTTGAAACTCCTCTATTTGCCTTGGTTCGATGGAAAGTTGCAGGCTGCCCATAATTAACACTCTCACTTAAGCGTTTGGAGATAGAGTATCCTGTTGCTATCGGTTGTAAAGGTATTGAGATCGGTTGCGATTTGAATGAACTCATTTTCGTTGCGACTTAATCCGCTAAGTTTAGTTTCAAGCTCGGGAGATATTGAAAGATTCAGTGTGTTCTTCACGAAACCAACCAAATCCGCGCTGCTTTTCACTTCCTCCGCCTTAATCGGCGCTTGGGCTGGCGTTTCCTCCACCTGCGCTTTTACTGACACTGATTCAGGCAACTCTTCTACCTCCGAATTTTCTTCAGCACTTGTGCCCGACACGCTAACCTCAAACTCCAGCAGTCCGGCGTCTTTGTAGGCTTCGCTGGCTTTCACTATCTTGTAGGCTTCTTTCAGGCGTTCAGATGAAGACTCAAGTTCAATAAGTTCGACATACTTGCTTTTAATTGCCTCAAAAAATTCCTTATTTTCAAGCATATGCCGAATCATCTCGGGATTTATCTTCTGGTATTCTTCACTGCCCATATTGCAGGCTGTAAGGAAATTCTTTAGAGTTTCGGCGTTTTTATCTATCTCTTCTTTCTTCCCTGACTGGAAGTTCTCTTTCAGGTTCCCTGCACGGTCATTTGCAATTTGACTGATAACATTCCTTAAAGTCACTTTATTGCCGTCTGCGTTCTTGAAAAGAGTGTCGTCTATGTTTCCGGCGCTTATCCTGCCTGCCTCCTCTTTTGCGTTTGCAAGAAGCTTCTCTTTGTTTTTTGCGTCCTGGCTGATGAGGCTTTTCAGAGTTGTCTCAAGGGTTGCATCAGTTATTTCGTATTTGCCGGTTCCCTTCCCATTTTTCTTTATTTCCTTGGCAATTCCGGCAAACTCGGCGCACGCAAGATAGAGTTTCTTATCGTCTTTGTTCGTCACGTTCGCAAGCCCTGCAAGGTATGCCGACTGCGCCTCGGTTGAGGGCTCAACGAAGAGGGTGTTGTTAGTGCGGTAAGTAATGAGGATTTGGAGAAGCTCGGAGGAAGCAAATGAGCGCTCGGGTGCGCTGTTGAGAGCGGAGACTGTTGTTTTTCTTCCATTGATGTATAGAGCCGGCTCCTGCAAGCTGATTGCGCTTGCGATTGCGTTTTTTGCTTGGCTGACGATGGCGTTGATGGTGGAGATGATTGCTTCCCCATTTGGTATGGGTGCTTCGGATTGCACTTCAGTGACATCAGGCTTTTTCTCAACCGGCTCGTAGTTTCCCTTTATTCCGGTTAATATGTCTGTCCACTTGTCTTTCCATTTCTGCGTTGTCGCAAGAGAGTTCAGGAGCTCGCTTTGAACGCCCCCATCCTTGTCAAACATCTTCTCAAGCATCGCATCTGCGGTTTCCGCCTTCAGCCCGTCAGCTATTGTTTTTGCCTTCGGATATCCCTTTGCGGTGAAAAGCGCGAAAAGCTCCCTGAAAAGAAGGGTTTGTTTTTCATCAAGCAGAGTGTTTGCATCCTTTTTTTGCAGATAGCCGACAAACTCGCTTCTCTTGTGCTTTGTCCTGTCTATAAGCCCGTTCTCAAACATCCATCTTAAAGCAAAGAACGCGCCTTCCTTCATCATCTTCTGCTTCAGGTCGGCTCCGGTTATGTCCTTGCCCTCTGCCGAGTAGGTGCTGCTGTCTTTTATCTTTTCTTCGGTCGCGGTGTTGAAGAAAGGAATATTGCCAAGAAGGACTTTTTTGTCGGCTTCTGAAATCAGCTTATTGTATATTGGGCTGAAAACGCCGTCTATGTGAGTGTATGAGAGCGTTTTGGCGGCTGCCGGTGTTGCCGCGTTTTCAGTTGCAGTAATTCTGTTCAAATCCGCAATGAAATCGTCTACTTTAGAATAATTCTTGTCAGTGCCAGTAAATCCGAAATGGGAAAGATACATGCGCTTCAAAGAGTTGCCGGAAGTGCGGCAGATATTCCAAGTTGAGTCTATTTTTTGAGTTTTAATGTAATCTAAAGCTTCAACTGCTGTTTCAGCTGCGTTTGTTTTATTCGGTGGGTTTTCTTTGAGGCAAGTTATTATGCTGTTGCGAAATTTTGCGAGTTCCTTCTCCTGCTCTTGGGAAACCACAGTTTTTTTCAACTGCAACTCAAATAAAAACACCATGTTCATCAGCCTCCTTAAATCATTTTAAAGTTTCTTCTATCGCGGCGTCAAAATCATCTTTATTCTTTATGGAATTTTTCTTCTTTTTTAACTCCTCTGCCAAAGCTTCTCTTAAGTCGTTTATGCTGTTGTTGGGGTGCCTTTTTTGCAGTGTGCCGTCAAACTCGCCTTTTTCCACGTCTGAAAGGGCGGCATCAAAGCTGAAGGTCGTGTCCTGCGCTGCCGGTTGCAGGAATTTTTTCAGCTCCTCTCCAAGAATTTTTTGTTTTGTGGAGTCGGTTATCTCTTCAAACCGTAAATTCAAGCTGTCTTTTAGGGCTTGCATCTTCGTGCTGTCGCCTCCGAGTATTTCGTATGGGGTGGTAATAATTTTCACCGTGCCCCCAGGGGCTTTTTCCCAGTTGATAGGTGTATTTCCTATTTGAACTATCCAGTCTTTGGTGACAGATTTTTTGGCTTCGTTTAGTGCTTCATCCTGTTTTTTCTGCTTTTCCAGCTGCTGCTTCGTTTGTTCTTCCTGCGCTTTTTGTGCCGCTTCGTTCGCTTCGTGCTTTTGGGCGGATTTTTGCGCAGTAGAATTAAAGTAGAATTTTCTTGGGAGGACCGATTCTGCGGCAAAGGCGGGTTGGCGCGCCCAAAGTTTCGCGTCTGCCAGCAATGGCTTTGCCACACGAATGGCCCCTTCACCGATAACGCCTCCAAGGTAAGCAGGTGAGTATGCCGCCCCTATCCCGATATTTGCCAGCTTTGTTTGCCCCGCCATATGCTCCACCCTATGTTCATCTACCCACTTAAGTGGAGAAACTCCTTTTGGTTTCCATTTTCTAAGCCGGACTCCCAAGCCCTTGATTTTCTTAGTGCTGGTTGCTATTGCTTTTCCAGCTCCCTCGTTGAGGAGTTGTGATGCTGTTTTTTCTCCGATTTCACTGCCTGCGTTTCCAATTACATTTTTTCCTGCGCCCATGGCGATGTCATACTCGTCAACAACCTTCAGCGATACTCCATTTTCCCCGAATTCCAGAGATAATTTAGCATTCGGATTGCGGCGCAATTTGCGAGAAACCTCCAAAGCAACGGTTTCCATATCCTTTACGAAAGAATTGTAAACCTCCCTAAGCTCGGGATTACTGAAAAGAGTTTTTCCTTTTCCCTCTAAAAGAACCGTCGCGCCTCCGGCAGTTACTTCCCTTCCTGTTTTGGTGGAAACGTCAATGGCTGTCTTTTCTACTGCTTGGTTGAACTCATCCACATGCTGTTTTAGGAACTTCGCAGTTGCGTCCTCAATTTCCTCCCGAGTTATGGCTCCTCCTTTGTTTTTTATCAGCGCAAACAAATCTTCTGCAGTCGCATTCTTGACGTAATCAATAGGATTTGTGTTCTTTAGGATGTATTTAGGTGCGTTTAGCGCAAAATCGCTGTAAGCTTGGGAGAGCGCCCTCCTTGCCGCTTGGGAGGTTATGGCATCCGCCATCATCTTCTCGGCTTGTTTGGCGCTTAACTCACCTGCGGCTTTCACGGCTTCGGCTTCCGTTGCCGTTTGGATAAGCTTCGTTTCAGCAACGCTTTTTGTGACTGGGTTGCCGGCTGCCAGTTTTACTGCGAGATCGGCACTTTTTATAGCATTACTCTCACTTCTTTCCAAAACTGCGCGCTTGACAAGCTCCTTGCTTGGCGGCATAAATCCCTCCTCCAGTGCCACCTGCGCAAGCGGTTTTACTGCTCGTTCTGCGACTTGCCTTCCAAGTTTTTTTTCTGCTTCTTTGGCGGTGTCTTCAATCATCTTCTTGGCTACCTTTACAGCTATTGGGCGCAGCGCCATTGCCTCCGCCTTGAGCATAATCCCGACAGGAGGGTATAACAGTGCGGCATCACCTACAAGAGAGATTGCAAAAGCACTTGCCATGATTCCTGCCGCCCCCCACTGTCCGCGTGCGGTGTAACATATTCCGTCTTTGAATGCTATGGCTGTGCCGGTTATGGGGAGCCACTCAAGCGCCTTCTCGGTCTGTGTTTTCCCCTTTTCAGGGTTTATCCAACTTCCAGTAATCAGCTTATCCCAATTACTCGGCTTTTCTTGTTGAGTTTGAGTCATTATTCCACCCCTCTAGCATAGCTTACAAAACTCTCTGCAGCTTCTTTTCCCCTATGTTCATTAAGCCAATTTTGAATGTGTGTAAAATTTGCCTTGTATTCTTTATTTCCGTCTATTTCCATTTTGAATTTCGGGGATTTTTCATACATGGCATAAACAAGGACAGAATAAACTGTGGCTACGTTTGCTGATTCAGCAAGAAGCGCATTTTTCTCCTCCTCGCTCTTTGCAGATGAATAGCGGTTTTGGAGGTCGCGCACATAATTTATTGCAAGCGCATTTGAGAACCAATCAGAATACTTCATTATTTTCAGTATTTCTTCCGGGTTTGTTATTTCCTTTGACTTATCAAACAGTATTTTCTTCCCCTCAAGAGTAACAGCTTCAATGAACTGCGCCTTCTTATCCAATTTCAGCTTCGGGACTATTCCCTTTAATGAAACTTTCACCATGTTTTTTTGAGGTTTATCCGCCAAGTAAATCACCTCTCGTTTGTATGAAGAAAATAGGATTATTCTTATTTATAAATCCATATGTAGTATTTTGGGGGAGATAATGGTTATTCCGCCTCCTTTAACGCCTTTCCCACTTCCTTCCCAAACGCATACGCCGACTTTGGCCCGTTTGCAGTGATTATTCTCCCGTCCCTCTCCACATCGCGGGAAGTAAAAAGCGCGCCTGCCTCTTTTAGCATGGAAATGGTTTTCTCATCTGCAAAACCAGTTACATTTCTGTTTTTTGCCAAATTCGCAGCAGCAAGTATTCGTGGGGCTATGCATATCGCTCCAATCGCCAGCCCGCTCTTATAACTCTCCTGCGCAAGCTCAATCAATCCTTTATTCTGTGCAAAGCCAAACTCTTCAAAGCCCCCTCCCCCAACGAAAATTATGGCGGAATAATCGGAAACTTTTACCTCGTCGCTACTCAAATTCACCTCTATCTCCCTTCCAAGCGCCCCTACTGCGTTCCCTTTTTTCGTGCTTGCAACTTCAGAAACAAAGCCTTCTTCATCCAGCGCCCGCACAGTCTCAAAGAGCTCCTCATCTCTGAAATTGCGCGGAGCGATTATGAAAAGAACCTTTTTTTCCTGCATGAAAACACCTCATTCTTTTGGATGCGTTAGCTTCGCCAAGACACAAATGTTTCGTTTTGTTAGAACATTTAGAGCTAAAATGTTCTAGTATATTAGAACAGTTCTTACTCCTCTTCCTTGTAGTTGTAATACTCTCCTTTCTCTTTTTGCTTTCGGTCCATCACCGAATCCGGCTTGTTTATTCTCGGCCTTCCCGTATCCTTATCCCTTCTCATTGTAACATTCATGGAGCGCAGGAAGGAGTTCATTCCCTCTTTTTTCTTCTTGGGTGCGGGTGCGTGCCCGCGCACGGAAGATTCGCCCTCAAATACCATTAAGCGGGAAGAGATGGAATCAAGCAGGACAACGTCGTGGTCTATTACGAATGCGCTGGAAGAGGAGTTTTCCACCAGACTGCGCAGCAAATGGGAGAAATGCAGGCGCTGCTCCACATCCAAAAAAGCAGAAGGCTCGTCCAGAAGGTATAAATCCGCCTCTTGGGAGAGGCAGAATGTAATGGCAACCCTTTGCAGCTCCCCTCCTGAAAGATGCACAATCTTCCTTTCAAGCAGTGGGGCAATCCCTAACCTTCTCTTTGCCTCCTCAAAAAATGCCGAGTTCAGCTTGCGCGAGGAGAAGAATTCCCCTACTGTGTCATTCCCGCCTGCCTTTATGTACTGTGGCTTGTAGGAGAGGGTGATTTTTGGAAGGGATGCACCATTATCAGCTTTCTCCACTCCTGCGAGCATTTTCACAAACAGCGTTTTTCCTATTGCATTTTTTCCAGCAATGCCTATTATTTCCCCTTCCCTTATCTCCCCTTCTTCAGAGGAGAATGAGAAGCCTGGAAATTTTTTGGAGAAGGCAGGATAGGAAAGCTTTGTTCGGCTTTTCCTCTCCCCTTCGGAGGTTTGCGAGAAGTTTATTTCAGTTTCCCTAAAGCGCAGATTCTCATCCTTTAAGTATCCCTGCAAATACTCGTTTATGCCGCTTCGCGCATTCTTTGCCCCTGAAACAACCCCGTATGCGTTCTCCTCCCCGAAAAATACATACACGTAATCCGAGAGGTAATCAAGCACTGCCAAATCGTGCTCCACCACCATCACCTGCTTTTTTTCAGACAGTTCCTTTAGCGCAAGCGCGCAAGCCAATCTTTGCTCTATATCTAGGTAGGAGGCAGGCTCGTCAAAGTAATACACGTCCGCATCGCGCAGGCAGGCGGCGGCGATTGCGACTCTCTGCAGCTCCCCGCCTGAAAGGGTGGAAACGTCCTTTTCAAGCACTTCGGAGAGGGAAAATTTCTTTACCGCTTCCTCAAAAGCGCCCCTCTCATCCACTTTTTTCAGGAGCGGTTTCACCTTTCCCTTTATTGTATCGGGTATTTTATCCACATTCTGGGGCTTGTAGGAAATGCTTTTTGAAGGGGAGGAGAGGAAGTTTTTGAGGGCGATGCCAAGAGAAGAAGGAAGAAGGGTTTTTCCTTTCTCCTTATAATTTCCGAAATTAGGCGTAATGCTTCCCGAAAGTATTTTCAGCGCGGTTGATTTTCCTATCCCATTTTTGCCTATCAGTCCCGTTACTCCCTTTTGCGGAAGGGGCAAGTTGTACAGGCGGAAGGAATTTACTCCATACTGGTGAAGAAGCGTGCCGGTTTCCTGCGCAAGGTTGATTATTTTTATGCATTTGACAGGGCATTTTTTTGGGCAGATTCCGCAGCCCGTGCAGAGGATTTCGGAAATGACTGGGAAGCCGTCCTCCCCTACTTTAATGGTTTCATCGCCCATCTTCACGCCTGGGCAGACGTTCATGCACACGTAGCCGCATTTCTTGTTCGTGCAGAGGGAGCGGTCTATTATTGCGATGCGTTTTGTTTTTTTCATGGGAAAAACCCTTTGAGGTAAGGTATTCGCGTTTTTGTTTAAATAGTTAAGCGGGGGGGAATTTTGCGGAGGTTTAGTTAACATTTTTGTGAAAATTGTTAAGTCAGGTTAACAGTTTTTTGGATTTTGTTAAGTTGAGTTAATAGTTTTTGGGATTTTGTTAAGTTAAAGCGCTATTCTCCTCAAAACGACCTTTTTGTCCCTTCCTTCGTCCAAAATTTCAACCGAAACGTATTCGCCCTGCTTCCAGCCCAAAATCTTTGCCTCCTGCGATAAAAAGACGGCGATTCCCTCTCCTACTTTTGAAAGCTTCTTGACGCTTTTTTGAGCCATGAATAAGGGATTATAGATTATTGAATTTAAACAAGCTATATAATTTATATAGGTTATGTATAAACAATAAAGCAAGAGGTGGGGGAATGAGAGGGATTTTTATTTTATTGGTGATGGGCGTTCTTCTGCTGGCGACTTTTGGTTGCGTTCAAGTAGATACAAAACACGACATAAAGACAGATGGTACGGATTACACCGTTCTCAAAATTTACAAAACTGGACTACTGATGGCAGGCATCAACTGTGAATCATTCAAATCTATGGCAAGAAGTTATTCTGCAAATTTGACTCAAGAACAACTAGATAAGATAGAAAATATGCCTTGTAGAGAAACAGATTCAGCAATCTTCTTAGAAGGCAGCATATCGCTTAATGAAAATGACAACCTGAAAGAGACAGAAAGAAACGGTAAGACTTATTTCAGATTTGAAGAGGAGGCCAACCCCGTTATGGAAACTACTGTCAAAATGCCGAGCAAAGTTATATCGCATAATGGGCAGGTTGTAGATGATTATACTGTGATTTTCCTGCGTGGAGATGTTGGTTTGTTTGATACTGGAAAAAAAATCCGATATGTAGAAGCCGAAAAACCGTCAAATTCATGCTGTTTGCCATTAATCATAATCGGTTTTGCATCTACGTTTGTTTTTCTAAGGAAAAATTAAACTGTTCGTAAGCAAAAGAGGTGGTTTAAATGAATGGCGTTTTGTTTGTTTTAGCGTTTATTGCACTGCTTGGTTGCAGTGGACTTTTTTCCACGCCGAAATATCTATCTGAAAATGCAACTGTTTCTAAGTCAGAAGCCTTGCATTATTGCAAATCAAAGGTAGAGGAATGCACGGATGTGCCGACACTTGTCACGGCTTACAAGTCAGGTTGTGACATAACATATCAAAATACTGGAGAAAATGCTGGTACAAAAAAACTAATAGGGTATGCCAACTCTTTGTGCAAAGAATAAGATATTCAATACAAAAACCCCGCCAGATAAAGCGGAATCCTCCTCTCCTCAAATGTTATGCCCTCCTCAAAAATAAAGTCCGGGTTCTGCCTGAAATTCTTTGAGCTTCCGCCTATCTCAATTTTCTTCCCGCCAAAGAGGAAATCCGGGGTTTTCTCCCCTCTTTTTCCCTTCAGGTAGCAGGTCTTTTCAGCATGGGAAACGAAAAATTCCTCGCGCAGCGAGCCTGCGTCGGGAGAAACCGACAGTGAGGAGCAGATGAAGTGCCGCAGGGGCGGCGCAAGGTAAAGCTTCGGCTCCTTTCTTGCCGCTGCCTTGCCGCAGGGAAGGACTCGTAAAACCACGCCGATTTTCACAAGGCAGTCTATGGCGCTTATTACCGAAGGTTTTGAAAGTGAAACCTTTGAGGCAAGGGAGGAATAGCTTGCCTCTCCTGGAGGGGAAAGGGCGATTCGCTGAATGAGTTTGTAAAGCTCCTGCTCCGTCGCAACCTCAATCCCGCGCAAGTAAGCCATGTCCATCCTTATGGTCTTGTCAAGGGCGCTTTCAACCGCCTTATAGAAAAACTGCTCGTCGGAAGAAGGATAAAGCAATCCTCCCAATCTGCAATATTCCGCAAAAAAAGCCGCCGTGGAACTTGTTTTTTCTATAATCTCTTTTCTCTTTTGAAAATCGAACAATTCCGCTTGAGGTATTGCTTCGTGCGGCATTCCTTTTTTTATTGCAAGATATTCGCGGAAGGAAAGGGGGTTGAGCTTGTAAATGAGCGCCCTGCGCGAGAGGTCCGCCCCTCCACGTATCTCAAGCGCGGATGAGCCTGAAAAGAAAACCCTGGCAAGCCCTTCATCATACGCGGTTTTGAGGCTTTCTTTCCATTCCTTTTTGTAATGTATTTCATCTATGAAGAGATTTTTGTAGCCCCGCTCGGAGCAGAATCTTATAAGCTCGTATAAATCCTCTCCTGCAAGGTAATGCGCGTCTGCAGAGAGGTATAGGGGATTTTGCGCCTTTCCGGCAAGCTGTAAGAGAAGCACTGTCTTTCCTATCCCCCGAAGCCCGCATACTCCGCAGAAGAAGCCTTCAGGCACCCTGGCAAGAGTATTGTAAAGGTATCGTTTGTGTGGGTATTTCACAGCTTCGTTTATCAGGTTGCGGCTGTTAATCAGCACTCTTGAGAAAAGAGCTTCGTCCATGCTTTTCTTTTGCAAGCGAGAGTATTTAAATGTTGCGTTTTGTAAAGCAGACTTAACAAAATGTCAGCATATTGTAAAGCAGAATTGACAAAATGAAGGAAAGGAGTGCTGATTGTAAAGTAGAGCTTACAAAATGCAGGCTTATTGTAAAGCAGGCTTGACAAATTGCATTACCGTATCTTGAACCTTAGAATTGCCGCCAGCCCGCTAAAGCCGGCTAATTTCTCGCCAGGAGGGGTTTCCTCGGAGAAGATGTGCAATTTTGCGCCTGCCTTTTCCGCCCCCTCAACTATTTTTTCAACATCCTTTCTTTTGCGCAAAACGGAATCCAACACAAGTAAATCGGAAATGGCAGAGTATTCTATTGCTTTTTTAACATCCTCAACGCCCCAGGCTGCCAGCCCCTTCTCCCTTGCAACGTATTCGGTGAATTTTTCTATTAACTGCGACTGCAGTTCTATCTCGTTTTCCTGCGCAATTTTTGCAACTGTTCCTCTTGCCAGCAGTTCGGAAATGCCGCTTCTCTCCGCATAGGAAACGGAATCAAATGTTATGCGTTTCAGCAGTTGCGGCGCCTTCATGGAAATAAACTTTTTTATATTATCTTTTGTAAATCCCGGCCCTGCGATGATTATTTTCTCTGCTTTTGCCTTTTCCAGCAATGCCATGATATTTCCATAATACTCGCTTTGTTTTTGGGAAAATTTTTCATCCCTTTTGGAAGCCCTGCTTTCTATTTCCACGCCCCAGGAGATGCCTATTCCGGTAAGGGTTGCAAAAAGCGCCTTCTCATCATCAAGCACAAGCATTTCCACTTTGGGCTTTTTTGACTCGCGCACCGCTTTCTTTAATCTCTCTATTTGGTAATTCTTCCACTCCTTTTTTATTGAGAAGGGAAAGCCCGTCTCCACATCAATTGTGTGGTATTGCCCCCTCTGCACGTATTCTTCAGGGGTGCCGGAGATGATTTTTCCGGTAATGCGCAGTCTGTTTAATTCCTGCGAGAACTCTATTTTCTCCGCTTCAAGCTCTATATCTACCATTACCTTCTGCCCTGCGTCGTTCTCCGAGGGCTTCCAGCGCCTCCATGTCTTTGAGAGGATATGGTCGGGGCTAACAAGGACTCGCTCTATATGGTAGAGGTCTTCTGTGTTTTCGGGAATGAGTTTCAGTATCCCTTCCCTGAGGTTGGTTTTCAGTATTTTCATAGGAATTGCACTTTGAGTCTTTTTTCTATTTCACTGAAGAATTTTTCCGCAGTTTCTATCGCGCTTTTTGCCTCATATTCTGAAATTGAGCCTGCCTTCTCATAAACTGAAATGTGCCGCTTCTTCCTCATCTGCTCGAAAAGCCTTGTTTCGTTTGGAAGTTTTGCGCCTAATTTTACCTCTGCGTATTCCACTGCCGTTTTGTGCGGCTCATCCCCTTTTGCGGCGTAACCCTCCGCAAACATGAGCGCCCTTGTTGATTGCAGCATTGCATTGTATGCGACTGAAAAAGCCCAGTCGCAGTCCTCTGAAAGCAGCTTCTTGGCGGTTTTTATGTCCCTTTTGGCAGCAGTTAGGCATTCCTGTGCCTGCTGTAAATCTGGCTTTATCTGCCTTGCCTTGTTCTCACGAAGCAAATCGCTTAAATTCATCCTCATCGCCTATCAGCATTATTTTTTTATCTGCAAGCACCCTGCGCAAAAAACCCTCCTTCTTTCTCCGGAGGAATTCCGCCGATGGGTAGATGGAGTAGTTTATTTCCCTAGCTGTTTTTCTTTCTATCTTTTGCACGAGGCGGCTTATTTCATCCATTTTCGCATCGCCTATAATCATTAAATCTATGTCGCTTTTCGCCCCCTCGTCGCCTCTTGCTGCCGAGCCGTATATAAACGCAAAATGCGCACCGCCGATTTTTGCAAACTCATCCACAAGCTGGCTTCCAAGCCCTTCCGTTTTGAGAATTATGCGTCTTAATTCCTCATAAAGCGGGTTCTGCCTGTTTGCGGAGTAATAAATGAGGTTGCCTTCCCTTCTGGTTACTAAAAAGCCTCCTTCCTGGAGATTTTTCAGTTCTGCCCAAACCTCATTAGTCTGCGCAGAGAGCGCCCTTGCAAGAGAGCGCGCGTAAAAACTGCCGTGCGGATTCGTAAAGAAAACAGATAGGAGCTTTCTTCTTAGCTTTGAGGTTATGAGGTAATTCAGCATATGTTTAAGTTTTATACACAAACGTTTAAAAAACTTACACACTTGGCA
Organism: Candidatus Micrarchaeota archaeon CG1_02_47_40; assembly: GCA_001871475.1. GTDB lineage: Archaea > Micrarchaeota > Micrarchaeia > Anstonellales > CG1-02-47-40 > CG1-02-47-40. The sequence goes on from MNVE01000016.1 coordinate 197,432, forward strand.
GAATGAGGAACGCTCGCGCTAAGGGAAAGTGAAAAATAAAAAAAGAAAAAGTAGGGGAAAAAATCCCCTTATTCAGGCATTCTTCATCTTTGCTTCGCACACATAGCCCGCGCTGTCAACGTAATACATGCAGCCTTTCTTCCTGTCAATCTTTTCGCCGCCTACCTTCTTCTTCCTTCCGCTCTTGTTGTGCTTCATCGGGGATGCCCAGACATAGCTGTCTTTGCCGAGGTAGTAAAGATAGCCGTCTTCCCTTCTTATCTTCTCTGTGCTTATTTTCTTTCCCATTTTTCTACACCTCCAAAAAAACTAACAAGAGGAATACGAGGTGATGGTTTATAAGGGTTTCTCTCTCGGAGGGAAGGAGAGTGGAGAAAATACCAGTGGCATATTCCCATCCTTATCTGCTTGGCTCTGGTGAGCCATCTGCGTGCACAAAGCGCACGTCCTGACGGCTCTGCTGTCGGAGTCTTGACGGCTGCGCCGTCAAAAAGGTGTGGGCTTCTTCCTTCAATGACAAACCTATTGGTTCATCTCCAGAAGCGTTACTTCCTGCGTGCCCCGCAGTAGCTCTTATGAGTATATTTTGTGCAGCATTCAAATCTCTGTCCATGACCAGATTGCAGAAAGGGCAATCATGCGTCCTTACTGTCAGGTCTTTCTTGACAATTTCATGGCAGTTGCTGCACTCTTGAGTCGTATTCTTCGGATTTACAAACACAACCTCGCAACCGGCACTTTCAGCCTTGTAGCTCAGCATGTTTGCAAACATTCCCCAACCAGCATCATTGATTGACTTGCCAAAATTCTGTTCTGCCATCTCCTGGCTGGCAAGTTTCTCCAATGCTATGAGGGAATATGAATTGACGAGTGAAGTGGTTGTCTTGTGGAGAAAATCAGCTCTTGTGTTTGCAACCTTTTCGTAGGCAATGGCAACCTTTCGTTTTGCTTTTCGGCTGTTTTTACCTCCTCTTTTCGCCATTGAAAACAAGCGTTGCAGCTTTGCAAGTTTCTCTTCGTGCTTCTTGAGATGTCTTGGATTTTTAATCATAGTTCCGTCTGAGAGAGTTGCAAGTGTTTTCAATCCAAGGTCTATTCCAATCTTTGCTCCAAGATTATGTCGTGTTTCTTTTGGAAGTTGCTCAACACAGAAAACGGCAAACCACTTTCCAGACGGCTCTCTCTTCAAGGAAAGTGTCTTGTTTGTTCCTTCAATCGTTCTGTGCTGTTTGATGTTGATTTCCCCAAATGGAGTGACTTTGAGTTTCTTTTCAAGCCAGAAACCAGACTGAGGGTAATTCAAACTTTTTAGTCTATCAAACGATTTGAAGCGAGGAAAGCCGCACTCTTTTCCTTTCTTTTTGAGTGCCACCATACGCCAAATTGATTTATTCAGGCGTTCCACCAGTTCCTGCCCGACTTGGGAATACAATTCGCTGTTTTTGCAAAAACTTCTTAGAGTTTTCTTTGTTGGAAACTTACCATAGTCCGAGTAGATTTTCTTTGTAAAAGCAAGCATCTCATTCCAAAGTTCCTTCTCTACCCAAAGGTGGCGCGCCATTTGCTTCTCCTGTTTTTTGGAGGGATATAACCTGAATTTGTATGCCCTTATGCACATGAAGAGAAGTTGTTTTGACGGCTTTATAAAGAAGAGGAGGGAGTAGAAGTCCGACCCAACCGATGGCGGCTACCATATCTTAAAACGCTCGCTTTCATCCCACCGCTAAATTGACGCTTTAAACCTTTCGTCCGTTAATATTTACATGAGAATGTTTGGTTTTTCCGTGGTGATCTTTCCCGAAGCCGGCTCTTATTCTGCGTGGTGCCCTGATTTAGATGTCGCCTCGCAAGGAGATACTTTAGAAGAGGCGATTGCAAATCTGAAGGAGGCGCTTGAGCTTCATGTGGAATGCCTTTCACCGAGCGAACTACAGGAGATTAGGAAGCGACAAGGTACCAAGTTAATGACAACGATAGAGATACCTGTAAGCAATTGAGAAAATTCTTGTTTCACTTCAATATTCCCATCTGCGCCAATAAGGCTTCCAACTGTATCCTCTCATTCGCCCCTTCCACCATCCTGAAATTGTACTCTCCTATCTTGTCAATCAGGTGCACTTTCTTCTCTTCTGAAATCTCAAGCGAGGGGACGGCGCGGTATATCTGCAGTAAAATATCTTCTCCTGACATGCCGTATTTTATGAGCAATTCATCCAGATTTTTTCTCGCCTCAAGGAATTTCCCTGAAAGCGCAAGCTGTATCATCGCATCCACTTCAGCCGGCTTTGCGCGCGAGGCGATGCGGTAAATCAACTCGCTTGTTATTTTCTTTGAAGAGAAGGAAGCCCCCTGCAAGGCATTTATTGCCTTTCTCATATCTCCCTCGCTAATGTATATGAGTGTTTTGAGCGCTTCCTCATCCACCTGCAAACCTTCCGTTTTTGCAATTCTCTCTATCATCTGTTTTATTTCCCCCTCGGAAAGGGACAGGAAGCGGAAAACGGAGCATCTGCTCTGCAGGGGCTCTATTATTTTTGAGGAGTAGTTGCAGGAGAGTATGAAGCGGGTTATGGAAAGGTATTTTTCCATCGTGCGCCGCAGGGCGTGCTGTGCGTCCGAGGTGAGCGCGTCCGCCTCATCTAAAAATATTATCTTAAAGGGGACCGCCTCAAGCGCGACCGTGCGCGCAAAATCCTTTATCTTTCCCCTTACAACATCTATTCCTCTTTCATCAGACGCATTCAGCTCTAAAAGAGAAGAGGAAAAATTCTCCCCGTACAAATCATGCGCAAGCGCAAGCGTAGCCGTCGTTTTCCCTATTCCCGGCGAGCCGGAGAAAAGAAGGTTGGGAAGGTTGCGGTTTTTCACAAAAGCGCGCAAAGAGGAAACTATGTGCGCCTGCCCTATTACGTCTGGCAGCGTTTTCGGGCGGTATTTTTCAGTCCAGGGGAGAACATCTTCCATGAAAATCAGCTTGAGTCTATTTGGGAACAAATTATTATATAGCTTCGTTGCAATAATATGCTCCAGCAGGTGTAATTGATGGATAAAAAAGAGAGCAGTGGAGTGAATTTTGGGGAAAAGGAAAGGGAAGCCGCATTTGGCGTGCTTACCGCCCTAATCGCATTTCTGGCAATTTGGGCATTCAACCTTTTCGGGATGCAGGCATTGGGAGTGTGGGGCGGGGCGCTTGCGATGTGCGCTGCGCTTGTCGGGATGGCGCTGTTTGCAGGAATGGAAGTGGAGTTTGATTCCGGCAAGGCGGCAATGCTTGTTTTTGTGGCTGCGGTTTTGGCGTATTTTGCGGCAACCGTACCTGTGTTTGGCGGGTTTTACTTTTTCAGGCTGGGGTTTCTTTTCCTTCTCTTTTCGCTTACAGCCCCTTTAAGTAGAAGCATAAGGAGAAGGCTGCTTGGGAAGTAGGCGCTTGTACAGAGGTCAAATTTATGCACAACCAAACGAAGCTTGAGGAGAACGTATTGGAGTTTTGGAAGGGGAAGGGCATTTACAAAAAGGCAAAGGAAAGGAATAAAGAAGGCGAAGCATTCTTCTTCTGCGACGGACCCCCTTATGCCACGGGGCAGATTCACCCAGGCACGGCATGGAATAAGTGCCTGAAGGATGCGGTTTGTAGATATAAGAGAATGCGCGGGTATAATGTGCGTGCGCAGCCGGGTTATGATACGCACGGGCTTCCGATAGAAGTGAAAGTTGAGCAGGAGATGAAAATAGGCGAAAAGAAGGAAATAGAGGAAAAAATAGGCATAGAAAAATTCGTGGGGAAATGCAGGGAGTTTGCCACCAGGCACATTGAAGTGATAAGCGGGCAGTTTGAGCGCTGCGGGGTGTGGATGGATTTTGAGAACCCGTATATCACTTACAAAAACTCGTACATTGAATCCGCCTGGAAAACGATTAAGGCGGCGCATGAAAAGGGATTGCTCTCGCGGGGAGTGTATGTGCTCCCATACTGTACGCGCTGCCAGACAACGCTTGCGAATTATGAACTTGAGTATGCTGACCAGACGGACCCGAGCATTTACGTGAAATTCAAGGTGAAGGGAAAGGAAAATGAATACCTTGTGATTTGGACTACAACCCCCTGGACGCTTGTCTCAAATATGGCGGTGATGGCGCATCCAACCCTGGAGTATGTAAAAGCGAAGGTAGGAGATGAAGTTTGGGTGGTTGCAAAGGAAAGGCTGGATGCGGTAATGGCATTTGCAAATTCCTCGGCAGTGGTGCTCTCGCAAGTATCGGGAAAGAAACTTGAAGGGACGGAATACGAACTTCCGCTTGCGGGAAAAATAAAAAAGGAGTATAATAGAAAAATGGTGCTCTCGGATGAGTTTGTCAGCGTGGAGGATGGAAGCGGCTTGGTGCACTGCGCTCCCGGGCACGGACCGCAGGACTTTATCATAGGAAAACGCTTTGACATTGAAATATTCTCCCCTATTGATGCGGAGGGGAAATTCACGCAGGAAGCAGGCGAGTATGAAGGGATGGACACGCAAAGCGCGGGAAAGCGCATATTGGAGTATTTGGATGAAGTGAATGCGCTAGTGCATTCTGGAAAAATAGTGCACCGCTACCCGCACTGCTGGCGCTGCAAGACAAAACTTATTTACCTGACGACAGACCAGTGGTTCATTACAGTCAGCAGACTGAAGGAGAGGATGATGGAGGAGATAGAAAAATGCAATTTCACCCCTTCTTTTGCAAAAACAAGATTTTCCGATTTTGTGCGCGCCGCGCCTGACTGGTGCATATCGCGCCAAAGGTACTGGGGAATACCGCTTCCCATTTGGATATGTGAGAAATGCGCGCATATGAAAGTGGTGGGCTCTGCCTCGGAACTGCCAATCAAGCTTGAGGATTTGCACAGGCCGCAAATTGACACTGTGGAATTTGAATGCGAAAAATGCAAGGGAAAGATGAAGAGGATTCCGGATATATTGGACGTTTGGTTTGATTCGGGAAATGCGGTGTGGGCGCAGTTTGAAGCAGGGGAGGCGCTTTTCCCCGCAAACGTGATAATAGAGGGGAAAGACCAGACAAGGGGTTGGTTTTATTCGCTTCTTGGCAGCGGGCTTGTGCTAAAAGACTGCATACCTTACTCAAATTTAGTCATGCACGGCTTTTTCGTTGATGAGAAAGGGGAGAAGATGAGTAAATCAGTAGGGAATTTCGTGCCGCTTGAGGAGATAATGAAGAAAAACGGCTCTGATGCATTTAGGCTTTGGTGCCTCTCTTCCACCATCTGGGATGATTTGAGATTCAACTGGGATGAGATAAGGGAGGCGTCTGTGGCGCTTGGAATATTATATAATTTGGGGGCGTATTTGCAGAGATTTTACCCTGATAATAAATTGGAGAGGGGCAAAGCGGAGAAAGCAGAGGACGCGTACATAATTTCAAGGCTGAATGAAACCGTGAAGGAGTGCACCGGTGCGTTTGAGGAGTACAGGGTGCATGATGCCGCAAAGCTTGCGCGCAGATTTGTCGTGGAGGATTTGAGCAGATTTTATCTCAAAATTGCAAAAAAGAGGACGGATGAGGAGTCATTGGCTGCCGTGTATGAGTGTATGTTAACCTCGCTTCGGCTTCTCTGCCCCATTGCGCCTTGCACATGCGAAGCGGTTTATGGGGAGTTTTTCAAAAAGCATGAAAAAGAGGAGTCCGTGCACTTTTTGGGCTGGCCCGCTTTCAATGAGAAGGAAATTGATGCCGTGCTTGAAAAGAAGATGATGGTTGCGCAGGCGGTAATAGCCGCCGCAACGAATGCGCGGCAGAAGGCGAATGTTAAGCTTCGCTGGCCGCTTGAGAAAATTTCGCTGGCGAGTACGCAAACTGAAGTGAGCAGTGCGGCAGAGGAGCTTTCAGGAATAATATGCGAAATGGCAAATGTGAAGCAGGTGGAGATTGGGAATGCGCCAAAAAGCAGCTTCTTCCTTGAGCCGAATTTCGCAAAGATAGGGGAGGCGTTTAAGGGGGATTCCAAAGCGGTGATAGAGGAGCTGGGAAAGATAGATGCAAAAACCGCAGCGGAGGCGCTCTCGCACGATGGGAAGTATGCTGTTTTGGGAAAATACGAGGTAAATAATGAGATGGTTGGAGTAAAGGAGGAAGCTGGCGGATATTCAATAGCTGAATTTGAAGGGGGAAAGGTTTATTTGAAAACTGAAATGAGCAAAGAGCTTTTGCAGGAGGCGTATGTGCGCGAGGTGGCAAGAAGGGTTCAGCAGCAGAGGAAAGGGATGAAGCTTGTTGAATCGGATAAGGTGACTTTGGAGATTGCTTGCAGGGGGGAAATTAGGGAAATTCTGGAGCGAGGAGAGAAGGAAATTGTGCAGCAGGTGAATGCTTCTTCTGTTGAATTTGTTGAGAAGGCAAAAGGGAAGGAATCGGAAGAGTTTGAGATTGAAGGGGAGAAGGTAGGGGTAAGGGTGAAAAAGGATTAAATTATTTCCCACCCGACTCCCCCGAAAAGCTCCCCTCCGAATATTTTTGCAAGATGGAATACCGCCACGGCAGTAATCAGCAAACCAAGCAGAGGCATTAGAATATTCTGCAGGAAAAGAAGGGAAAGTGCGCTGGAGTAAAGAGAAAGAAGCTCCGCCACCCTGTCAAGGAATCCCTCTTCGCGCAGATTTTCAACCTGCTCCTGTAAATTATCGCTCTCTTCAAAATTGGAGGTGGGAAGCGCGCCAAAATCCTCCCTGAAAGAAGAAACTGAAGAGGAAAGGGAGGTGAATGCCCCCCAGCCGTCATCCTCAACCGCCAATGAGAGGTAAATACAGAGGGGAAGGAAAATGTATGCGCCTATTGCCATTCCTAAAAGTGCGCCGCCTATCTTTCTTGTTGCAAAAAAGGAGCGGAACACTATGCCAAGGGGAAGAAGAAGCGCCATTGCGTAAGAGGAGATGAACTGCACCGCAAGAAGCTGTAAATTTAGTGAGAGCATTATCGCAATGAGCGAAAACTGGAATGAGCCGAAGGTGGAAACCGTCTGCTCAAGGGAGAAGAAGGGCGTTGAGGAGATTGACGCGAATGTGAATGAGAGCTTTGATGCAAACCCTATGATGTCTGCTGTGTGCAGGGTGGATTGAAGGAGGGAGGAAAGGGAAGAGTAAACTGCTGAAAGGGCGCAGGAGCAGATGTCTGCAAGGGTGGAGCCTGCGCAGCTGAAAATGGGGGAGGAGGCAGTTAGGGAGCCTGCAATTGAATCAAGAGTTGTAGTTATGGTGAAGGCGCCACCCACTATTGCGCCGTTTATTATAGACTGGAAAAGTTCCTCCGTTCCAAATGAGTAGAGGCGGCGCGAGGAGAATGCCTTTCCTATGCCTATCAATATTCCCGAGAGCATTATGGAGAGGAGCACTACGCTTGAGGCAATTGAATACGCTCCTTGTGCGAATTCAGGCTCAATAAAGCTCATGAACAAACACGCTTTTCAAAAACGCGCATTGCGCCTTGAGTTGCCAGGTATCGGACTTCTTTGGGTATTAAGTCAGAAGATTCATTGAAGTGTTTCTTATCAAGACGGCGGCGCCGAGTATTGCTGCCACTATTATGCCGCCAACCAGCATCCCTATCGCAACTGTCTGCCAGCTGCCCTTCACTTCCGAGGGCTGTGTCTGCGCAACCCCGTATATTATGCCCCCGAGCACTATGAGAATAAGGGAAACCATCGGCCCTATGTTTGTTAGCACTGACTGTATGCTGGCAAGAAGCGTCTCAACGTATGCCAACTCTCCCACCCCCTAAAATTATTTTTTTGAAATGAACGTGAATGCTGCACCGCCTACTGCTGCAAACAGGGCGGACATGATGGAAGTCGCACCGCCTATCATTATGATTACTCCAGAGTTCGTGAGCACGTCACCCATGCTTGAGGTTGTTGTCAGGATGCCGAGCAGACCCAGCCCCACGCCAAGCAATTCTAGTCCCACGCCCACTATGGAGCCGATAAGCCCGCTTATCGCGCCGGCGAATGCGTTTTGCACTGTAGTGAATGGGCGCCCCTCAAGGTTCCTTAGAGAAAATGCGCAGAAGATGCCGGCTAAAAAGGATGCAAAGCAGATTGCTGGCAGGAAAATCGCCCAGGAAAGGAGGTTTATGCCGGAAATGGGGATTATTGAAACAACAAGGCGCAGAAGATGGAACGCGACTATTATTGAGGCGCCCATGGAAGCGGCGATGAGCATGTTTGCGACAGGCCACATCTTCACGGAAGGAGTGTCTTTAGGTATCTGGTTTAGACCATCCGTTGGACGGGCGCTTGAAGAAACCATAGGGCATATAAAGGATTAATTATTTTTTAAATGTTGGGGTTCGCAATAATTCGGGAGATTGGATGAGAATAGAGCTTGATGCTTCCAAGGATGCGAAAGAGAATGCCTCTGCCTATTTTGAAAAGGCGAAAAAGGCAAAGGAAAGGCTGAAGGGGGCAGAGGAAGCGCTCCTGCAGAGCAAAAAGGAGCTGGAAGCGCTTGAGAAGGAGGAAAAAAGCGAAGAGGGGAAAGAAAAGAAAGAGGAATACAAGATAAAGAGGAAGAAGGAATGGTACGAGCAGTTTCGTTTCTTCTTCACTCCTTCCGGGAAGCTGGTGATTGGCGGAAGAAGCGCAAAGCAGAATGATTTGATTTATTCAAAATATCTTGAGGAGGATGACCTCTTTTTCCATGCGGACATACAGGGTGCGCCTGCGGTAATTTTGAAAGGGGGGAAGGGAAGCGGGACGGAAGAGGTGCAAGAAGGAACGGATGCGGGAGCGCGTGATGGAAGGGCAGGGGATGGGGCAAGTGATGAGGAGAAGATGCTAACAGCCCAGTTTGCCGCAAGCTATTCCTCTGCGTGGAAGGTGGGAGTGGCAGCAGTGGATGTTTATGCGGTGGGGAAAAAACAGCTCTCAAAGCACGCTTCAGGAGGATTTGTTGGGAAGGGGGGGTTTGCAATAGAGGGAGAGAGGGAATGGTTTAGGAAAACGCCCCTTGGAGTGAAGGTGTTTGTGCGGGAAGGAGCGCCTTTCGCAGTGCCGGAGAGAATGCAGGTGAAGGAGAAGGCGGTTTCCCTTGAGGTTGGGGGAAAGGATGAGAAGATGAAGGCGGCTAAAAAGATTGCAAAACTGCTCTCCTGTGAATTGGATGAGCTGATGCAGCTTCTTCCGTCGGGCGGAATGAGAGTGGTTTGGGGCGGCTGATGCGAAATGGAAAGGAAGCAGATAGCCGAAGGAGTTTGGCAATTGCAAGAAGAGGGAACGCTTTGCACAAATGCTTATCTTCTTGAGAGCGGAGGGGGGAAGAGGTTGCTAGTGGATTCTGGATGCGGAAATCTGGATTTTGATTTCACGCCAGACATTTGCATACTTACACATGGGCATTTTGACCATACCGGGGGAGTTGAGAAAGAATGGAAGAGAGTTTATCTGCATGTGAAGGAGTTTGGGTTTCAGGGAGCGTATATTCGCATACCGAAGAATGCAAAGAAGATTGATTTTGATGTTCTTTCGTTTCCCCCTTTTTCCCTTGAAATAATACACACACCAGGGCATACTCCGGGAAGCATCTGCATTTTTGAGAGGAAGAACGGGATTCTTTTTTCAGGGGATACGAAATTTGCGGGTGAGGGAGTGGGGAGAACTGATTTAGGGGGAAGTGAAGAAGAAATAGAGGAGTCGCTTAAGAAAATTGAGGGAATACCCTACAAATTGCTCTGCCCTGGGCATAATGAATGCGAGGAGAGGGAGTAAGGAATGCAAAAAGAATACGGAAAACTGAAAGGGAAAATAGAAAAAAGGCTGAAGGAGTTTAGAGGGATTGGAAGGAGAGGAGGGAAACGCCTCTTCCCCGAACTCTGCTTCTGCCTGCTTACTCCTCAATCAAGCGCGAGAAAGTGCGATAAGGCTGTTAGGGGGATTGGCGTTTCGGGTTTGCACTTTGCTTCTGCAAAAAAAATTGCTCTTGTTCTGAAAGAATGCGGGGTGCGGTTTCACAATAATAAGGCAGGGTATATCATTTGTGCAAGAGGGACTGATGTCGGCGGAGTAATCGCACTTGCGAGAAAGGATGCGAAGAAGGCGCGCGAGGTTTTGGTAAAAAACGTGAAGGGATTGGGGTATAAGGAAGCCTCGCACTTTTTGAGAAATATTGGGTTTGGGGAGAATCTTGCAATACTGGATAGGCATATTTTGAGAAATATGAAAAGAGAAGGGGTAATAAGCGGGAAAGAGGCGGAGAAAGTTGCAGGGAGAAAGAAGTATCTTGAGCTGGAGAAAAAATTCATTGCGCTTGCAGGAAAAAAGAAAATCCCGCCTTCGCACCTTGATTTGCTCTTTTGGGCAAGGGAAACAGGGGAAATTTTCAAATAGGGGAGCGGAATTCCACCCTACAGCGTTGCAGAAAAGTTCTGCAACACTTATTGCAAACCAGAAGACGTAGGAGGGTGAGAACTTAGTTGCATTACTTTTCTGGTTTGCAATAATTTGCTTTATAAACTGCTTTTTGCATAAGTGTTTTCTATGGGAAGAGAGGAGGGGTTAGAGAAAGACTCGCTGGACAAACGGAAGTTTGCCTTGGAGTTTGAGAATACCCTCTTAAAAGCAAAGGCGCGGGCATATTCAAAAGTTTCGTTGGAACGACCCCTAACCGATTCCCAGCATAAGGATTATGCGGATACTGTAAAAAAACTGCTTGGAAAAGATAAAACGAGGAATGTTATCAAAACTTTTTAGAGGGGGATTATGATTCTTCTAACAGGCGCAACCGGTCGGCTTGGGGGGGCGGTTTTGGAGAAGCTGGTTAAAGGAAAGAAGAAGGTAAGGGTTCTGGTGCGGGATAAGGAAAAGATGGGGGGCTTAGCTAAGGGAGTTGAAATTGCAGAAGGAGATATTTGCAAGATGGAAAGTTTGAAGGGGGCATTTGAAGGCGTTGATTCCGTAATACACTGCGCCGGCAGCGTGAATTTTGCAGATGAAGAGGAAATGATGAGAATTAATGCAGAAGGAACAGGAAATGTGTTGCAGGCGTGCGCGGAAAGCGGCGCGAAAATAAAGCGTTTCATCCACTGCTCTTCTATTACCGTCTATGGGAAAAATATTGAAGGAAGGGAAATTGGCGAGGAAGAACCTGCTCATCCTGACAGCATATACGCAAAAAGCAAGTATGAAGCGGAAGAGGAGTGTAAAAAATTTGCCGAGAAGTTTCCGATAACGATTCTGCGCTTGGGAGTCATTTACGGAAAGGGGTTTGAAGCAGGGTATGGGGAAGTGCTGGAGAGAATAAGGAAGGGGGAGATGAAGGTAATTGGCAGGGGAGATAATGTCGTTCCCCTTGTGCATGTGGAAGATGCTGCGGATGCGATTGTAAAGGCGCTTGAAGGAAAGGAAAGGAAGGAGAAAAAAGGGAAAGAAGCAGGGGGAGGCGGGTGCAGGATTTACAATATTGTCGGAGAAAAGAAAACGCAACGCGAATTATATGAAATTTCTGCAGAAGCATTGGGAGTAAGCGCGCCAAGGGGAAGCGTTAGCGTATTTTTAGCAAGGATGATAGCAAATCTTTCGGGAAAGAGGGAGCTTTTAGAATACATGAACATTCTTTCTTCGGACAGGCAATTCTCTGTAAAGAAGGCAGAAGAAGAACTGAAATGGAAGGCGAAAATAGGGCTTGGGAAAGGGATAAAAGGGGTTGTTGAGCACTTATAAGGAGAAGGTGATTTTCATGAAAGTTGAGCAGTATATTCACGAGAGAATTGCAAAGCAGGGAGCTATGCTCTTTTGCTTGATTGACCCGCTGGATTATCCTTCTTTAGAAGAGGCAATAAAGGCGGGAGTTGCTTCTGCAAAAGGAGGAGCAGATATAATTCTGGTCGGGGGAAGCATGGGGGTGCAGGGAGAGGCGCTGGATAAGGTGGTGAAGGGAATTAAGGAGAAAATCTCCGTTCCTTTAGTGCTTTTTCCCGGAAATATCACTACTTTCTCAAAATATGCGGATGGAGTTTATTTCATGTCAATGCTGAATTCAAGGAATCCGTATTGGATTACTGGAGCGCAGACTTTGGCAGCAGGAGAGGTTGCAAAGAGCAAGGTGGAGGCATTGCCTGTTGGTTATATTGTAGTGGAGCCTGGAGGAACCGTCGGCTGGGTTGGGGATGCGAAATTAATCCCAAGAGGAAAGCCCAAAGTGGCTGCTGCGCTTGCGCTTGCAGGGCAGTGCATGGGATTTAGGATGATACTCACGGATGCTGGAAGCGCGCCAAAGGAAGGGCATATTCCCGAAGAGATGGTAAGGGCGGTCGCGGGAGTGCTGAAGGTGCCTTATATTGTAGGGGGAGGAGTTAGAACACCGGAGCAGGCAAGAAGAGTGATTGCCGCAGGAGCGGATGCAATACAGGTGGGAACTGCGCTTGAAGAGAAGGGAGGAGTAGAAGAGAAAGTGAAGGAACTAAAAAAAGCGGTGCTGGAAGGGGCGAAGGAGAGAAAATTTAAGAAATGTTAGAATGAACGCAACTTATACTATTTTATAATTATCGTTCATTATATATCCATGGAAATCCCCCTGCAGAACAGATTGAAGAAGAAAGCGCACGTAGAGTTGGCTAGTTTGCAGGATGAGGCGGTTGAGATTATTTACTCTCTTTTTCCCAAAATAGTCTTTCATGGAGGAACCTGCATCTGGCGCTGTTATGGGGGAAACCGCTTTTCGGAGGATTTGGATTTTTATCTTGCGGGTGAGAATTTTGAGGAAGGAAGCTTAAGGCAGGCGCTTGAGGGAAGGGGGCTTTCGCTTGTAAAATTCAAAAAGACGGCAAATCTTATTTTCGCAAAAATTTCCTCCCCTGAAGCGCAAATAAGGCTTGAGATAAACCTTTCGACAAAAAAAGAGGGACTGCTGCGCCCCTATGAAAAGGCTGGCGGCGCCGTTATGGAAGTGCTGTGCCTGCCTGCGGAAGAGCTGCTGATGGAAAAATTGTCCGCATATGAAAACAGAAGGCTCGTGCGGGATTTGTATGATGTGTGCCATTTGAGCAGGATTGCGAATGTGCACGAGAAGGAAGCGGGAAAAATAAAGAAATTCCTGCAGAATCCGCCAAAACCGATTGATGAAAAAAATCTGAAGGCGATTGTGTATATGGGAGCGGTTCCGACTTATGAACAGATGCTTGAAATGCTGCGAGGCAGATTTGCATGAAATACCTAAAGGAATTCAGGGAAAGGTTTGCAAAAAGGGAAGTATTCACGTCGCGGGATGTAAAGATGTATCTTGGGGAAATGGGGGCATCGGATGAGTATGTAAATCTGCTTCTGCACAATTTGGTGAAAAGAGGGGAGATAAAGAGGATAAAGAAGGGCGCATACACTTTTTCGGATGAGATAACTTGTGTGGGGTTCGCGTATTCTCCTTTTTATTACGGATTGCAGGACGCGCTTTCGGTGCATAATTTATGGGAGCAGGAAGCAAATCCGATAGTGATTACTCCAAGGAGAGTCAGGCAGGGGATGCGCTCTTTTGAGGGAAGGAATTATCTGGTTAGGAGAATTGAAAGAAAGATGTTTTTCGGATTTGGGCAGAAAAAATGTTCGGGAAGGTTTCTGCCGGTTTCGGATATGGAGAAAACTTTGATTGATTTTTTTTATTTCAGGGAGAGGCTGTCCGGGGAAGTGGTGAAGGAGATGAAGGGGAAGGTGAAGAGGAAGGTGCTTGAGGAGTATTTGAAGAGATGCCCGAAAAGGATTGCGGGAATTGTTAAAAATGCACTGCGCCATAAGGCAGTTGAATAGGAGGTTTTGCCTATGCCAAAAACGGAAAAAGATATTTTTGTCTGCGACACTTCAGTAGTGGTGGATGGAAGGGTAGTTGAGCTTGTTAGGGAAGGGAAAGTGAAGGGAGTAGTAGTAATACCGAATGCTGTTCTTGCGGAGCTGGAGCATCAGGCAAATGCGGGAAAAGAAACCGGGTTTGCGGGATTGGGGGTTTTGCAGAAATTAAAGGAAATGCAAAAAGAGTTTGAGATAGAAATACAGATGAGGGGCAGCAGACCGTCTCCCTCGCAGATAGAGTATGCGAAAAGAGGGGAAATTGATGCGGAAATAAGAGGGATGGCTGCACTGCTTGGGGCAACGCTTATTACAGGGGATACGGTGCAGAAAGAAGTGGCGCTTGTGGAGGGGGTGAAAACACTCTACCTTCACACGCACGAGGTAGCAAAGGATTTGAGCTTCAAGAAGTATTTCGCTGAAGGGACGATGTCGGTGCATTTGAGGGCAGGCGCGATTCCGATGGCGAAAATAGGAAAGCCGGGAGCTGTGAAGCTTGTTCCCTGCGGGGAGGGAAAGCTGACTACTGATGATGTAAAGAAGATGGCAACGGAAATAGTGGAGGCAACGGAGAGGAATAAGGAGTATTATTTTGAAATAGACAGGAGGGGAGCGGCAGTCATACAGATGGGAAGGTATAGGATAGTGATTACAAAGCCTCCTTTCTCTGATGGGTTTGAAATAACTTTAGTAAGACCAGTAATGAGCAGGAAAATTGAAGAGTATAAGATGAGTGAGAAACTAAAGGAAAGGCTTTCAAAACAGGCGGAGGGAGTTATAGTGTGCGGCCCGCCCGGAAGCGGAAAAAGCACCTTTGCGGCTGCGCTTGCGAATTATTACTCCTCCTTGGGAAAGATAGTGAAGACAATGGAATCGCCAAGGGATTTGCAGGTAGGGGATGAGATTACGCAGTATGCTCCGCTGGAAGGGAAATTCGAGCTTACAAATGACATAATGCTGCTGGTGCGCCCTGACTATTCCATATATGATGAGATGAGAAAAACGGATGATTTTGAAGTGTATGCGGATATGAGGATGGCTGGCATTGGATTGGTGGGGGTGTTGCACGCAAACCGCACGATAGATGCTGTGCAGCGCTTCATAAACCGCATTGACTTGGGAGTGATTCCGCAGGTAGTTGATACGATAATAATGATTAGAGGAGGGGAAGTGGCGCAGGTGTATTCAATGAACTTCAAGGTGAAGGTGCCAACTGGAATGGTGGAAGAAGATTTGGCGCGCCCTGTAATTGAGGTAAAGGAGTTTGAAACCGGAAAGCTGGAGTATGAAATTTACAAATTCGGGGAGGAAACGGTTGTTTTGCCTATTTCGGAGGAGATGGAGAAGGCAAGCGCGCGCGCTTCAGAGCCAATTGATGAGGAGGCAGCTGCGCAAAGGATAGAGAAGGCGCTTGGAAGGATTGTAAAGCACGGGTATGAGCTTGAGTTTAGGGGAAGAAAGGCAGTCATACACGTGCACAAGAAGGATATACCAAAAATTATCGGGAGAGGCGGAGAGAATATCTCGCGCATTGAAAAGGAAGTAGGAGTAAAAATTGACGTGAAGGAGATATGATAATCAACCTCCGGTCTGATTTTGAGGATGCTTTTCTTTCCGCAAAGAAAGCGCTTAAGGCAGGGAAGCTGATTATTTACCCTACGGATACGGTTTATGGGATTGGGTGCGATGCTACAAACAATGAGGCAGTTGGAAAGGTTTATGAAGCAAAAGGAAGGGGCGAAGATTCTCCACTCTCCGTTGTGATGGCGGATTTGAAAATGATAGGGGAGTATTGCGAAGTGAGGCAGGTGGATGAAGTGTATATGCACGAGCATCTGCCGGGCCCTTATACTTTCATACTCAAGTGCAAAGAAGGAAAGGAATTGCCCGTATCGCGCAACGGGAAGATTGGCGTAAGGGTGCCTGACCATTTCTTCTGCATTACCTTGAGCAGGCAGTTGAAAGTGCCTATTGTTTCCACAAGCGCGAATTTGAGCGGGAAGCCCCCACCTACTTGTGTTGAGGAGATTGACAAGAAAATTGCAGACGCAGTCTCCCTTATTCTGGATGGGGGAAAATGCAAGCACTCAAAGCCCTCCACTGTTGTTGATTTGGTGGAGAGCAAAATTTTGAGAGCGGGAGCGGAAGGGGGAAGGAATCCTTTTTGAATCGGTATTTTTATGCCCGTTTATTTTGAGGCGTATGGCGAGGTTTTATTTGGAACGCGTATGAAATGCCCGTTTATTTTGAGCGGAGTTTAGTTTGAATGGAATTTATTTTGAGGCGGATTTGATATGGCTGTTTATTTTGAGTCGCTGGAGTTTGAACTTTTGGCGCCAAACGCCAAAATTCAAATTTTGACGCCCAAGCGTCAAAAGTTTGAAGTCTTTGAGGATGTTTACCCTCCTTCTGAAGAGAGCTTTCTTCTTGCGAAGTATGCAAGAAAGCTGAAGGGGAAAATATTGGAAATTGGATGCGGGTGCGGATTTCTTTCTGTAATAAATGCGCAGGAGAATAGGGAGAATGAAGTGATTGGAGTGGATGTGAATGAAGAGGCGGTGAGAAATGCTAAAGAAAATGCGAAAAGGAACGGAGTAAAGAATTGCGTATTCGTTGAGGGAAATCTGTTCAGGGGAATAAATGGAAAGTTTGATTGGATTATTTCAAACCCGCCTTACCTGCCTACTGCAAAGAATGAAAAACTGCACGGGAAGATAAATCTTGCGTTTGACGGGGGGAAGGATGGAAGGAAGGTTATTGACCGGCTGGTGCAAGAGGCAGGGGAACATCTGAAAGAAGAAGGAGGACTGTTGCTCCTTGACTCTTCACTTGATGATACTAATAAAACGGTTAAAATGCTCAAAGAAGAAGGGTTTGCAGTTGAAGTCTTGGAAAAGGAAAGGCATTTCTTTGAGGAATTAAGCGTATTGAAAGCGGTGAAGGTTTTATGAAAGCAAAAAGCGTTAGGATTGTTTTGGTTGAGCCCGAATATGAAATAAATTTAGGGCATTGCGCCCGCGCGATAGCTAATTTTGGCTTTAGCGAGCTGTATTTGGTGAATCCGCAGTGCAACCATCTGGGTTTTGAGGCGAAGAAGTATTCCAAACATGCCCTTGAGATACTGGAGAAGGCGAAAGTTGTGAAAAGCCTGAAAGGGGCGGTGAAGGGCTGTTCTCTTGTAATCGGCACGAGCGGCATTCTCAACAGACACAAGGGAACGGTAAGGAACCCTATTTCGTCTAAAGAGATTGGAAAGGCAGTTGGAAAGGGAAGGATTGCAATTCTCTTTGGAAGGGAAGGCATAGGCTTAAGGGAAAAGGAGATAGATGCGTGCGATTTGCTGGTGCATATTCCAACGCACCGCACTTATTCTGTTATGAATATTTCGCATGCGCTTGCAATAATGCTTTATGAAATTTCCGCGCTGAAACTGCAGGATGGAAAGGAATTTGCGAATGAGAGGGAGAGAAAAACTGCAATAAAGTATTTTACTGAATTGGCAAAAAAGGCGGGAATGAGAAATCCCAGAAAAACTTCCACTGCATTCAAAAGACTGCTTGGGAGGGCAAACCCCACGAAATTGGAGATAAACTGCGTTTTGGGGGTTTTGAGAAGGATAGCCGAGGCATGAAAGAAAGGTTTATATTCTTTTAATACCAAAAAAGCATGAAAAAGGTATTAATATGACAAATATGAGCGTTAATTTTGAGGGGTATGTTGAGGAGGTGATGGGGAGGGCGATAAAGAGGGGAATTGTGAAAACGAAGATAGAAGCGTTGAGATTAGGGCTGATATTGCTTGATGAGAAGTTTAAACTGCATGAGAAAGAAGAAGATGGCGATGATGGAGATTATTTTGGGAAAAAAGAAATGCAGAAAATGAAAAAGTAGCTTCTTTCTTTTACTTCTTCCTGCTTTTTACAATCTTCACTTTTGAAGGGGTAAGCAGTATCTTGTCGTTGTCAATGCGCGCGATGTCCCCGTTTGTCTTTACCACATACGTCTTCAGCTCGTCAATTATTCTCTTTAATTTGTTTGCCTGCTTTGCAATCGGCGTGACGTTAAGAAGCACTATGTTCTTCCTTTTGAGTTCGTCCTCTATTACGGAAATGTCCGCCTCACTTTCAAGAGCAATCGGCTTTACGTAAAAGTCGGCAGCTTCATGGAGCACGTCAACGTTTTCCATCTCAACCGTGTCCATGTACTCCTCTATATTCATATCCTTTCCCAAACCCAGACCCCGCGAAATTTTTTCAAAGATGCCCATAATTGCCACCTCTAGTTTAGCATAAATTCTTGATGAATACTGGAGATATTCACACAAAGGATTAATAAGGCTTTTCTTATAAATCTTCGCATAAGTGGGAAATCGGCGGAAAATAACGTGAGCGTATGCCATCTTTTTCTGAAATACTGCAAAGGCGCACCATCTTCAGGGACAAGGACGTCCTCTCTCCGCATTACGTGCCGGATGTGCTTCCTTTCCGCGAGGGAGAGGTGGAGAAGATAATGCTGGTGCTCTCGGGTGCGCTTAAGGGGATGCGGGCGGGAAATCTTTTTATATATGGGAAAACAGGCACTGGAAAAACCTGCTCGGTAAGACACGTCATGAAAAAATTCATGCAGATGGAAAGCCCGGCAAAAACTGTTTACTTAAACTGCCGCATATACAACTCAAAGTACAAGGTAATGCACAAGATTGCAAAGGAATTCATTCCCGAGCTTGAGAAGAGCGGCTTTGGAATTTCATTGATATATGAGAAGCTGATCGAATGGCTGGCAGGCGGAAAAATACAGCTTATTGTGGTGCTTGATGAAATAGATATGGTAAAGGATTTGAATGAGCTGGTGTATACGCTTGTGCGCACCAATGATGAGCTTTTAGGGGGGGGAATTTCAGTTGTAGGCATCTCAAACCGGCTTTCATTTAAGGAGATGCTTGACCCAAGGAGCAAGAGCTCGCTTTGCGAAACCGAACTTACGTTTGCGCCTTATGACGCAGAGAAGATGAAGGCGATATTGAAGCAGAGGCTGGAGCAGGGGTTTGTGCAAGGCGCGGTTGATGAGTCCGCATTGAATCTGGCTGCAGCGATTGCTGCAACCGAATCAGGGGATGCAAGATACGCACTGCGCCTGCTTCTTAGGGCAGGGGAGATAGTGGATGCTGGAGGGGGGCAGAGGATAGATGACTCGCATGTTGAGGAGGCACGGCGCTCTGTTGAGGGAGATATGATAAAGGAAGTGATACAAACACTGCCCGAAAATCAGAGAATCGTGTTATATGCGGTGGCGAACCTCTCGCAGAAGGGAGGGAGGTACTCAAAGCTTGGCGGGAATGAAGATGGGGAAAATTTCCTCCTCTCCGGAGAGGTGTATGAAGAGTATAGCCGCGTGTGCAATTCGCTTTGCGTAAAAAAGCGCTCTGCGCGCTGGTACCGTGAGTATCTGAATGAGCTTGAGATGCTTGGGCTGATTACCACCATTGAGAGCGGGAGGGGCATGAGGGGGCACACGAGGCTAATAAAGCCCGGCTACCCTGCAGAAGAGCTAAAAAAGATTGTCTGGGAAACGATGGGTTTGGAAGAGGAAGGGAAAAAGAAGGAGAAGTAGGGTGGATTTGGAAGGGGAAATAGTAATGAGATTGAAAGAGGAAGGCAGAGAAGAAGGGAAGGAAAGAAGGGATGGGTTTGAATGAGGAAAGGGAAATTGAAGGGAAGGCGAAAAAGGGGAGATGAAAAAATGAAAATGACTGCCATCATAATTATTGGAGTGGTTTTTCTTTCTTTTATTGCAGGATGCATAACACAGCCGGAAAACTGCGCGGTTATTGCAAACAGCCAGGAGAGGATAAGGTGCTACGCTTCAAATGCAATGATAACCGCTTTTGGAGGGGAGGCAGACAGCCATACTGCGGCGGCGGTTGAGTGCGAAAATATATACTCTCTGCGCGGCTATACGGAGTATGAGTTTGGGGAGGCGGAAGCGATGCAGGGGGCAGCCATGTGCATAAGCGAGGTTGCGATTGCGGTGAAAGATAACAGTGTCTGTGATTATTTGAAAGTAGAGTATTTTGCCAATTCGGACAGTGTTTATGATATAGAAATGCAAAGATGTTTGGAGTATTCTTCTAATTGAATTTATGGCTTTTCCTGGTAAGCGTCTATGAGCTCAAGCGCCTTTTTTACGCTCATGCCCTCTCTTATCCCCAAATCTTCAGCCCACTGTGTGGCGCACTTCACTTTCGCCTTGTACATGTCATCGTAGCTTTTCACGCCGGATACGAAGCAGGCAATGTCCCCAAGCTTCTCGGCAGTCGCCTTGTCAATGTAGCTGCAGGCTACATAGCCGCTTTTCACTTTCAAAATAAGGAGAGGCACGTTGCCTAATTCAAAGCGGATTCCCGTGTACTTTTTTCCGTCCAAATCTACGGTCTCCTCCATCTGGCCACCCCTCGCATTTCTTGCTTATCTTTCTTTTGGCAAAAAATGCCGAAAATATCAAAACTGCGAACTGATTAAAACTGGTAAATGTTTCCTTCCCTTTTCTCATGCTGCCTTTGCGCTATCCTTTTTTTCTTCTCGTAAATCCTTAAGGATTTCGCGCATGAGGGGCAGTATTGGTTTTGGACGCGCGAGAACATCGTCACGTCGTCGTTGGTTTTCATGTCCGTTGAGAAAACCATTGTGCGGTCAAACTTAACTGCCTTGTCGCGAGGCACCCTTCTGCCGCATGCGGTGCAGTTTAGGAGCCGCTCGCGCCCCCTTTTCTTCTTTCCCATTATTTCACCCTTATTGCGTACTTGCCCGGGGCGCCTGCCCCGAATTTTTTTGCGATTTCGGATTTTTCAATGTCAAAGAATATTATCTGCCCTGAATGCTTGTCCGTCAAATCCTCGGAGTTGCACATCGGGCAGGTGTTCCCGGTAAGGAAAAGCAGTCTGCAGCTCTTGCATGCCTTGAATTTTTCCATCTTTCATTCAACCCTTTTGCCCGCCTATTCCTGGCAGGAATTTTCCAATACCTTCATTACGGAAAGATTCTCCAAAAGCCTGCGCCTTGCAAGCCCGGAGAGGTCGGTGTCATATTTTTCAAAACCCCGCTCAATAATCTTTCCTATTCCCTTTTTGTAAGCTCCATTTTGGGGTTGGCTGCAACCCACTTTTGCTTGTGAAGCTGCTGCGGATTGACGCCCATCAACTCACTCCTCTTTCCTCTTTTTTGCCTTCTTCTCCTTCTTTTCTTCTTTTCCCTTCTCCTCCTTTGCCTCTTCCTTGGGGGCGCTCTTGCTCTTCTTCTCTGTTGCAGCAACCCATTCCTCTTTTCCAAGCCCTTCAGGTCTCATTGTAAGCCCTATTTTCGTGTCGGATATTGTGCCCTTCATGCTGACAGTTGAGATTTTTGCAAGCACCAAATCCTCCTTTTTGAGTATCTTCTTTGATTCCTTCCCCACAAAGGCAGGGGTTTTCTTGTTGTAATTCAAAAAGTCGTTTGCAATCTGCGAAAGATGCACCAGCCCCTCAATCGGCCCCAAGCCGAGGAAAGCGCCGAATTCAACCAATTCCGCAACCTGCGCCTCGCACACCTCGTTTATTTGAGGGAGGTAGGTAAGCGCATTGAAGCGCACATCGTAGTATGCCGCCCCGTCGCCGTGTATTATATTCCCGTCGCTTATTGCCTGCGCATTTCTTATGCAGAGCACTATCCCCAAATCCCGGTCGCAGATGCGCTCGTACTTTTCCCGCAGTATCTGCGTTATCGCGTCGGGGAGCTTCATGGAGAAGAGTTTCGGCGGAACCCGCACCCTGTCTTCAATCGCTATTTCTAAATACATATAAGCCACCAAAAAATGAAGTAGAGGGAATATTCTCGGTTCGTTTATAAATACCTTTCGCTTGCAGAGGGTTGGAAAAACACCAACTGCAACTGATTAATGAAGAAGCGCGCGTTTTCCCGCTCCGCCAGGACCGCCGGGTAATGGAAATGCCTTTCTTGCGTCCGCCCTGCATTGATTGCGATTTTTTTCATTTCCAGCAATTCCTGCCTTGCAAGAACCGCCGTCATAAGACCGCACAAATCAAGAATTATGCCTCTTGTGATTTATAATGGTTTGGCATGGTAGTTATATGCTTCACTGCGTTTCTCATATCAGATGCAGCGCAAACTGCACGAACAATGCCGCGAAGAGCAGGGAGATTGTGTTGAGTATTTTTATGAGTGGGTTGAGCGCAGGCCCTGAAGTGTCTTTCAGCGGGTCCCCGACAGTATCCCCGACTACTGCCGCTTTGTGCGCCGTGCTGCCCTTCCCCCCAAAATTGCCCTGCTCTATGTATTTCTTCGCATTGTCCCAGGCGCCTCCTGATGTGGACATGAATACTGCCAGAAGCTGTCCGCAGACAAGCGCCCCTACAAGAAAGCCCCCTACTGCGGCAGGTCCGAGGGCAAACCCCATCACAAGAGGGGTGCCTACTGCAAGCAAGCCAGGCACCATCAGCTCGCGTATTGCGGTGTTTGCGGAAATGTCAACGCATTTTGCGTAATCAGGCTTTGCCTTTCCTTCCATTATGCCCTTTATCGTTTTGAACTGCCGTCTAACCTCAAGTATTATTTCATTAGCCGCCTTTGAAACCGCATTCATTGAAAGCGCGGAGAAGATGAAGGGAAGCGCGCCTCCTATGAGAAGCCCGAGAAGAACAGAAGGCTCCAGAAGATTTATTATCGGAATGCCGCTTGGGGAAAGTGCAAGCCCCTCTACGCCTAATTTCTCCGCAGAAATATTCACTTCCTGTGCAAATGCAAGAAGAAGCGCTAAAGCAGCCAAGCCCGCGGAAGCGATTGCGAATCCCTTTGTAGTGGCTTTCGTAGTATTCCCTACTGCGTCCAATTTATCTGTAATTTCGCGGTATTTTTCAGGCAGACCGCTCATTTCTACTATTCCTCCCGCATTGTCAGAAACCGGACCGAATGTATCTACTGCGACTATTATGCCCGTTAAGGAGAGCATTCCCATCGTAGCTATGGCAACTCCGAATATTCCTCCGAATTTGAAGGAGAGGAGGATACCTACTGCAATTACGAGTATGTAAGGGGCAGTAGCTTGCAGACCGACTGCAATGCCGCTTATTATGTTCGTGCCCGCGCCTGTTTGCGCCGCCTTTGCAATTGAGCGAACAGGCGGTTTGGTTGTAGAGGTATAGTAATCGGTAATGTATACTATGAGAAGAGAAACCGCCAGTCCGACTAAAAGGGAGAGGAAAACGCCAAAGGGAGAGGGCGCATTCTGCACGGGCGGAATAAGTGCCTCTGAAATAAAATAGAATGCTATTGCACAGATTATGGCGGTTGCAAGTATTCCGCGTGAAAGGGCTTCCATCGGGTCGCCTTTTTCTTTTACCTTCACGAAGAAGGTGCCGATTGCGGTTGCGATTATGCCTGTTCCTGCAATTATGAGGGGGAAAACTATTCCTGCTGCGCCGAAAACGAAATTCCCCAAAATCATTGCCGCTATTATTGTTACTATGTAAGATTCAAACAAATCCGCGCCCATGCCTGCGCAGTCGCCAACATTGTCCCCTACATTATCTGCTATGACTGCGGGGTTGCGCGGGTCGTCTTCAGGTATGCCTGCTTCTACTTTTCCAACCAAATCCGCGCCAACGTCTGCTCCTTTTGTGTATATTCCTCCTCCTACTCTTGCGAACATTGCTATAAGGGATGCACCGAAAGCCATTCCTGCAATCATCTGCATCAGAAGGGAGGGGTTTGGGGTGATTAGGGAGGAGAAAAGCAAAAGCAAGCCTGAAACGCCAGCCAATCCTAAGCCGACTACTGCCAAGCCCATTACCGTTCCCGCGCGAAATGCAACGGAAAGGGCGGCATTCAATCCATCTTTGGCAGCTGCGGCTGTGCGGACGTTTGCTTTTGTTGTAATGTCCATCCCTATGTAACCTGCTAATGCTGAAGAGAATGCACCCACGAAGAATGCGCCTGCTATCGCATACCAAACCGTATCAAAGAGGAAGCCGATTGCTGAAAAGAGAATGACTATGGCAACTGTAAATACTGCAACGTAAATGCTCTGCCTCTTTAGGTATGCGAATGCGCCTATGCGTATCGCTTCGGCAATTTCGCGCATTTTTTCATTTCCCTCGTCCAGCTTCATTATGCGCAAGTAAAGGAAAACGCTTGCGGCTATTGAAAAAAGCCCAAGAATGAATGAAAGCATTACCAAGTCTGTTTGCATGCAAATCAGCCTCCCTAAGAGATTTTGTAATTTAAAGGCGAAGATTTAAAAAAGAAAAGGGAAGCCGAGAGTTAGCTGCTGGAGATAACTCCTTATGCTTAATTTGCGCCCTCCCCTTCATATCCGTCAATGTTCAGCCCCTCCGCCTGCTCAAAAAGAGAAGTGTAAAGCCCAAGCCTCTCTTCAAGGGAGAGCATCTGTTTTTTTCTCTCGGAGGGAACGGGCTTTGCAATTTCCGCCTTTTTATTTGCTTGTGCAAGCTGGATTGCGGAAACCGGCTCCATGGAGTTTATTGTGAGTGTTTGTATTGCCGCTTCGTCCTCCGACTGCGGTACTGAAGCCTTCACTATCGGAGGGGAAAGGAACGCGGAAATGGATTGGAATAGGAAAAAGAGAATCGCTAAAGAAAGCGCAAAAAAGATGAGTGTTGATATTCTCATGCAAGCCACCTGAAGGACATTTTTAGATTGTACAAAAGGCTCTGGAGCTTTTGCGCTGTTGGGTAGAGCTTGATGCTCTCAAAAACCGCCTCTGCGCGTGTAGAATACTCGCCTGCTTTTTCCTCTTTTTCCGCTTCTGACAGCAGTTTCCCGGCATTTTTTTGCGCGCAGAGAAGGTATGCTTCTTTCACCGCCAGCTTTGCCTTTGAAAGGTCGTTTTTGAGCATGTCTGCCGCAAAGGAGATTTCATGCGCTTGGCTTGCAAATGCGATGTCTGCCTCTTCCCTGTCTATTGAGGAATAAAGGGAATCTAGTTCAGTTTGTAATTTTCCATTTTCAATTTCTTCCGCACTTAATGCCTCTTTTGCAGCTTCTATGTTCAGCTTTGCAAGCCTGCAAGCCTGCCGTAAATAATATTGAGTTGTCTGGCGCAGATAGAGCCTTTCATCCTGCTCATCATAAACATAAGTTGTGTGCGAGAAATCCGTTCCGTAATCGTAATTATTTGAGCCTGCGTATGAGGAGATGGTGCTTATTGGAATGAAGCCGTCTTCATTGGCAGTTGGCGTGTTGTAGGACACCTCTTCGCAGTCGTTTTCGCTCCAGAAAACGTAGAATTGGCTTGGTGCATTTTCTTTTGAAGTTTTTTCCTCTTGTGTAATCCGCTTGTAGTGCTCAAGCCTCTGCGAGTAGGAAAGCCCGGCATTGTGAAAAGTCTGTGCTGCTTCAAGCACGAGTGCGCTTTTTTCCTTCACATTCACAAACCCCTTATCTTGGGCATAAGCTGGCAGTATTGCAAGCAGGAGGAATGCAGCCAAAACAAATAAGATACGCATATTTACACTGTTTATAATTATGAGAATGGTGGTTTTTAATCCTTTGGATGGGCAATAGGAAGGATATGAGAAAGGTAATATTGGATACGAACTTCCTTCTGATACCATTCAAATTCAAAATTGACGTGTTTGGGGAAATTGAAAGGCTAGTGGAGGAGCCCCATGAAATACTCGTGCCAAGCGGAGTGATTGGGGAGCTTTTGCACCTGCAGAGAAACAGGGGGGAGCTTGGAAGGAGCGCCAACTTTGCATTCGTGCTTCTTGAGAAAATGAGGACTGAAGGAAAAGTAAAGGAGATTGAAAGCAGGGGGGATGTAGACGGGTGGATTGGAAAGTTTGCCTCTGAGAATGAAGGAGTGATTGTGTGCACGAATGATATTTACCTTAAAAAAACGCTGCAGAAGATGAAATTGAAAACGATTGTGCTTCGGGAGAGGGGGTATCTGGCGCTGGTGTAGAGACAGGGAAAACTATTTAAACAGAAAATAACTATTTATATGGGATTAAACTATGGGAAAAATAAGAGTGGGAATAATAGGGGTGGGAAACTGTTTTGCAGGCTTGTATCAGGGAATTGAGTATTACAGGCGGAATCCTGCAAAAAAGGTAATCGGGATAATGCACGAGAAGATGGGCGGCTATTCCTGCGAGGATTTGGAGTTTGTCTGCGCGTTTGATGTCGGGGAAAACAAGATAGGCAAGCCCCTGCACGAGGCGGTTTACTGCGAGCCGAACATGGTGCGCTGGCTGGAGGGGATGCCGCAGTCGCAATGTGTGGTTAGGGAAGCACCGGCGCTGGACGGGGTTGGGATTTGGGTGGCAAATAAAGTGAATCCCATAAAGAGCAAAAAAACTACGGAAGGGCTGAAAAGCGAGATACTGCAGGAAATTCGCAAAACCAAAACGGAAGTGCTTGTGAATTATCTTCCTGTCGGAAGCCAAAAGGCGACAGAGTTCTGGGCGGATATTGCACTGGAAGCAAAATGCGCGTTTGTAAATTGCATGCCCGTATTCATCGCAAGCGGCAATGATGGATGGGGGGAAAAATTCGCAAAAGCAGGAGTGCCGATAATCGGGGATGACATAAAGGGGTTGGTGGGCGCAACGATAGTGCACAGGACGCTTGCAAGGCTTTGTGATGAGAGGGGGACAAAGATTGAGAAAACTTATCAGATAAATGTTGGCGGCAACAGCGTAACCGGCGATCAGGAGATTCTGCTTTGGCACAATGGAAAAATGGTGAAAACAAAAATCGGAGATTTTGTTGACGGGCTTGTGGAAGTATACGGACAAAAAAGAGGCGATGGAAAGGAAATTGTTGATTTGCGAACTGCTGGCCAGGATGTCAGATGCTTTACGATTGATGAAAACTTTAATGTCATTCTAAGCGAGGTTGCGGGGTTGATAAGGCACGGATTGTACGAGGAGCTCTACGAGATAGAAACGAATGAGGGAAGAAAGATAAAGATAACAAAGGACCATAATGTTTTCGTGCTTAATGGCAAGGGAACGCTTGAAGAGGTTCCCGTGCGCATGCTGAAAGAAAAGGAGAGCATGATTGCGGTTCCGAAAGAGTTGAAACTGCCAAAAAGAGAGGAGGCGATGCGGGTAAGCCTTCTGCCGCATCTTAAAGAACTGTTTGCGCGCGGGATTGACACTGATGGAAATGTGATGGTGCATAATCATCCGGAGATAAAAATACCTGTGGAATTTCCGATTAATGACGAACTTCTCCAGATTGCGGGGCTTTGGATTGCGGATGGCAACTTTGACAGAGAAGGCTCTGCCAACATAGAAATTGCGTGCGGCAACGATCCGGAATGCCTGGAATTGCTTGAAAACTTTGCATCGGCATATAACATAAACTGCAAGGTGCGCGGACAGAAGCAGGTTGCTGTCAGGATAATGTCCAAGACCATGACGAAGATATTCCGCCTCGCGCTTGGGCTTGGAGGCAACTGCTATTCAAAAAGGGCGCCGGAATGGGCCTTTGACCTTTCTGAAAGACAGATTGCGCTTTTTCTGAGCGGCTATTTGAGCGGGGATGGATGTGTAACTGGGAAGCAAATAAGATGGACCACGGCATCTGAAGGGCTTGCAGAGGACATCCGAACGCTGTTTCTTATGATTGGAATAAATTCCTCTGTTTTTAGGGAGGATTACGCAAACAAAAATGCGAAAGGAAGTTATAAAACGAATCTGGCTTACATCACTCACGGAATAATTTCCTCGAAGGAGGATATGGAATGTTTCGTTGAAAAGGTAGGTTTCATACAAAAATCAAAGAATATGGCGGCTTTGGATGCGTCGGCAAAATTGACGCGGGGAAGAACGCACCTTGTGCCTAAAACCGGGCTTCTTGGAAAATGGGGGATTAAATCAAAGGGATGGAACACCTTCGGCTCGCTTAGGGCGCACGTTATCGCTTCCCAACTGGATAAAATCAAGGATGAAAGAGAACGTGGCAGGATGTTTGCCATTTGCGAAGGAGGCACGCGCTTTCTGAAAATCAGGAGCATAAAAAAACTGGAAAGAAAGGCACAGCATGTCTATGATTTGAATGTGCCGGAATGCCAGCGTTTCATATGCTCAAACATACTCGTTCATAATTCTGATTTTTTAAATATGAAGGAGCAGGAGAGGCTGGAAAGCAAGAAAATATCCAAAACGGAGTCGGTGCAAAGCCAGCTGAAGCAGAGATTGCCTGACCACGACATTTACGTCGGACCGAGCGATTTCATCCCATTTTTGGGGAATACGAAATTGATGTTCATGAGGATAGAGGGGCTCATGTGGGCGGAGAGGCCGTACAACATGGAAGTGCGCCTTGAGGTAGATGACAAGGCGAATTCCGCAGGTATTGTTATAGATGCAGTAAGGTGCGCGAAAATTGCGCTTGAGAGAAAAATTGGAGGCCCGATTGAAGCGGCGAGTGCTTATTTGATGAAGCATCCGCCGAAGCAATATTCTGACCCGCAAGCGAGGGAAATGCTTGAAGAGTTCATTAAGGGGGGTTGAAGCCCTCAAGGGGAACACCGTGCAAGCAGGCTAAGTAAAATTTGTATTTACTCTGCTTTCACGGTGTTGGGGATGTGCCCCCCTTATGGGAATGAAGCATCCGCCGAAGCAATATTCTGACCCGCAAGCGAGGGAAATGCTTGAAGAGTTCATTAAGGGATGAATCAATTAAGAGATGAGGAAATGTTAAAGGAAATTGCACTTGGCAGAAAGATGTCGGAATGCGCAGGGGAGTTTTTTGCGCGCTTCCCGCTTTCTCCGAACCAATGGACGCTTCTGTCCGTGCTTCTTGCGCTTGGCGGTTTTTTTGCTCTTTTGGGAAGGAATGTGACTTTTGCCGCTGCTTTTTTTCTCCTCTCTTTTTTCTGCGATTTGGTGGATGGCGCGGTAGCAAGAAAAAGGGGGGAAAAAACTAAGTTTGGCGCGTATCTTGACGGGATGTGTGATAGATATGTTGAGTTTTTGCTTCTTTTTGGGATGCTGTTTTACCCTCTTCCTGCATTTCTCCTGCCGACTTATGCCTGGCTTTTTCTCATTCTCTTTTTCGGAACGTGCATGACTGCCTTTGCAAAGGCGTATGCAAGCCATAGGGGCGCAATGGAGAGGGAAAAAGTAGATGCGATGAGCAGTGTTTTTCAGAGAAGCGAGAGGGGGTTTGTGCTTTTTTTGGCGCTTGTGATGCTTGCGTTTGATGCGCAGTTTGCAGTTTATCTTCTTGTGCTTGCCGCAGTTCTCTCAGCAATTGCAGTGGCGCAGATAATTTTGAAAGTGAAACGGGAAAATGCAGAGAAAGATTAGCGTGCTTTTTTTGAAAGTGAAATGGGAAAATACAAAAAAAGATTAGCCTGCCTTTTGCCGCAACGCTGACCTTCCCTTGGAAGTGATGCGGTAGAATACGAACTTCCTTCCCGGCTTTTCTATTTTCTCAACCAGGCCTGCCTGCACGAGGCGCTCAAGGTGCTCTGCAATCGTCGCCTTGCTTTTATCAAGCTTTGAGGAGAGGTCTGTAGGTATTTTTTCAACCTCTGAAAGCTCGGAGAGTATCCCCACGCGGGTTTCGTTTGAGAGCGCCTTGTGCACGTCGTAATCCATCATTTGGGGGCGGAAAAAAATCTGGTATATTATGAGCGCGAATGCACTGAAAAAAACAGCTCCTATGGCAAGCGCGGCTATTGTGCCGCTGATGAGCGCGGAATCATCTCCGCTCGGTTTTGTTTGGTTGGCATAGCCGCCGGAAGAATCTCCTGTGCCTTCAGGAGGAGTGGCTGCGCCAGTATTTCCGACTTGCAGTGTGCTGCCTGATTGTTTCATCCCTTCCCCAAGCGTGCCTTGGGTGCTCGTTAGCGCCGCAGTTCCCGTCTGTATTCCTATCCAGTTTCCATCAGGGCTTGCCTGGTAGGTGGCGCTCGCCCCGCTGCCAAGAGTGCTTTCAAGAACCTGTGCGACAATCTGCGCACTTTCCTGACTCATTCCCGAACCGGAAGAACCCTGCGGAGGGGAAGGTGGAAGCTGCGTGCCTGATGTTTGTGATGTGGAAGTGCCACCGGTTGTTTGTGAATCTGATGTTTGTTCACTTGACGTTCCTTGCGGCGCTTGTGTGGTACCTGCACCCTGCGCTGCCCCTTCAGAACCGCCCGCGTATACTACTATGTCGCTGCCCCCGTCAAGCATGTCTTTTATAGATTGTATTTCGCTTCTCTCAAGCTTTTCAAATACCCCCCATTTTGAGATTGTTGAAAGCTCTTCTGCAATTGCGATTGTGAGCTTTTGCCTTGGGGTTCCTTGCGGGTAAGTGATTCTTACGAATCCGCCTTTTTGATTTTTCCCAACTGAAATGAAAACCCCGCTTAAGGAGGCGCTTTCATATGCTACGCCGTATTCCCCTATTTCGGGCGCGTAAAGAAGGCTCATTTCCCTGCCGGTTAATTTTTCCGCCAGTGCGAGCTTCTCATCCAGCGCTTCCGGCGGGAGCCCTTTGAGGGAATCAACGTATGCGCTTAGGGGCTGGTTGAGTTTCCCTCCGAAATAAATTGAAATTTGCGCATTTTGCTGCGTCGCCCCTTCTGTTTGCTGGGCAAAAAGAAAGGAAAAAAGCAGTGAGAACGTGAATATGAATGCAAGGAATTTTCCCATGTAAAAAGTCTGTTTTTTGTGCTTTATAAACTGTTCGGGTTTTGTTCGGGAAACGCCATACTATGCTAGAGGTTCTCGTCAAGAACTTTGAGGAAAAGAGAAACGTCTGTAACTATCCCTATTGCCTGAGCGCTTCCCCTGTCTTTAAGCTTCACCACCGCAGCGGGATTTATGTCAACGCAAACCGTGATGGTGGAATCTGTCAGCATGTTGCCCACCCCTATTGAGTGCAGGGTGCTTGCAAGCATCAGGACAAGCTTCTTGCTCCGCACCGCCTCAAAGTATTTTTTTTGCGCTGCGCGCATGTCTGAAATGACTTCAGGCAGCGGCCCATCGTCGCGAAGCGAGCCAGCCAATACATATGGAACGCCCTTCTTTTCGCACTCGTAGAATATGCCCGATTTCAAAACCCCGCTTTCATACGCCTTCTTTATTGAGCCTGCGCGGTTTATGGCATTGATTGCGCGGAGGTGGTTGCTGTTCCCCTGCTGCAAAAACTGGCCGCTTTTATGGCACATTCCAAGCGTGGTTCCGAAAAGCGCCAGCTCAATGTCGTGCACTGCCGCCGCGTTTCCCGCGAGAATGAGGTCGCAGTATCCCTTTCTTATTATGCTTGAGAGGTGCCTGACTCCGCCCGTGTGGACTGCAACCGGGCCTATTATAAATGCGGTTTTTTCCTTTTTATTTTTCATTTCCTTCAGAAGGGATGCGACTTTTTTTATTTCAAGCTCCGTGTCCTTTTCGCTTGAAACATCGCTTTCCATGAATGAGAAGTCCGATTTTTGTGACACGCTGCTGGTTTGGGATTCTGCTCTTATGCCTTGTGTGCCAACCACCACCATCTCCCCTTTCTTCACCTCGTTCTGCTTTTTGCAGAATGCTTCCCTTCCCCTCACCACTATGAGCTTGTCCATGCACAAATCCTGCACCGCCACCCATTCGCCTTCTATGTTCAGAAATGTTTTCAGGTTGGTTGTGGAGTAAAAATCATCGGGTGCCACCTTATCCGCTGTTGCGGGAGAGAGGTGCGCCGGGGAGGAGAGTGGGAAGGTGGCGCCAAGCGCGCGCGCAGCCTTTGTTATTTTTGCGAGGTTCTCCCCGTCCGCGCTGATTGAAAGAAAAACATCAGAATAATCCTCCTTCTTTTTACCTATCTGAACATGCTCTATTGAGAACTCTCCGCCGTGCTCATCCACAATATCAAGCAGTTTTGTAAGAAGCCCGGCGTCTATGAGATGCCCGGAGAGCTTTATCTTTTCCACAGCCATATTTTTCCCAAGCGGTTAATTGGCGCGGGGTAGTATATAAGCATTTTACTGGGAAGGGCAGGGATTGCCAATAAGAAGGCGGAGGTAAAAATATTTAAAGCTGGCAGGGATAACTCAAGACATGGCAGATACAAAAATGAAAGCGCTTATGGCTATAGCGCGCCTGGTCATTGCGGCAATTGCGGGCGGGATGGTAGGGTACCTCCTTGACCAGAGCGAATGGCCGATGGATATTGTTGTTGGCGGGGGGATAATTTCGTTTGTGATGGTATTCCTGCTGCTGACGAAGCTCAATAAAAGCGGGGATTAAGTTTTCCGCATCTGGCGCAGCATCTTCCTTATCTTCTTCTTCATGCTGATTGTTGCCTTTACCGCAACCACCCCTTTTTTCGGCTGCCCGTAGAGCACGCAGGAATTTTTTTTTGCAAAAAGGATTGCCGGGAGCGTCAGCAAATCTTCTTCCCCCTTCACCAAAATCGCGCGTTTCTTTCCCTTCTCAAGCGCGGCTTTTATTGCGCGGAGTGCTTCTGCTGAAATCGTCCCTGCCGTGTTTTTCACGCGCATGGGAGTTTTGAAATTCCCCTTTAGAAGGGAAATTGCCTTTTTTGCCGCCTTCTTTCTTTGTATGTGAAAATCAAAAACTGCCAAATTCGGCATTATCTTGTGCTTTAGGAGAAGGGCTGCCGTAGCATCCCCTACTGCCGCAATCGTCTTCTGCCTCCTTGCAAATTCAATGATAGTGCTGCCCCTCAGCAGTTTTCCAAGAGGTTTTTTCAGCATTTTTCGCAACGAGGGGGTGAGTTTTAGCATAAGGGAAGAGTAAGGGGGGGTAAATTAAAAGAATGCCTTTTTTAGGAATTTCGGAAAAAATGCGCGATAATTTTGTAAAAACGCAAAAGTATTTATAGTTTGGAGGGTAAATTACAAAAATATGGGGGAAAATAAGCTTGACGCGCTTGACAAGAGAATACTTTACGAGTTGGATGTTGATTCGCGCCAGCCGCTCTCGCGGCTTGCAAAAAAGATGCGCATGTCGGCGCAGAGGCTGGATTACCGGCTGAAGGTGCTTGAGAAAAGCGGGGTAATCATAAATTACTTCACCGTTATCGATTATCGGAAGCTTGGGCACTATCATTATTACGTGTACAACCTGCGCATCTACGGGCTTGGAACGACGGAGGAGGATGAGATGCTCAAAAAGCTGTCCGAGGTGCCGGAATGCACCCTCATTTTCAGGTGCGAAGGAAGATGGGACCTTCTTATCGGAACGGTTGCGAAAAGCGTTTTTGAGGCAAAGGAGAATTTCTCCCGATTCCTTGCGCCGTTCCGGGGGAAGATAGATGAAGGGACGACAATCATGCACATAGGTGCGTACCATTACGGAAGCCGTTATCTGGTTGAGGGAGAATATAAGGAAGGCATGATTCGGACAAAATCCGAAAAGAAGGAGGAAAAATACGGGCTTACAGGAGGGAGGATGGAGCCTGCCGACAGCGACGAGCTTGATGTGAAGATACTTAGGATACTCTCTTCAAACGCCCGCATGCCGACCATTGAGATTGCAAAGGCAGTTAATTCAACTCCTGAAACAGTTTCATACAGGATACGGGAGATGGAAAAGAAGGGAGTCATAAGATTCCACAGTGTGAATTTGAAGCACGGGCGCTACGGGCATAGCTATCACCGGATATATGTCAAGGTTGACAGGGGCTTTGTGAATGAGGAGGAGCTGATAGAATATATGAAGAGGTTTCCGAACCTGATAAGGCTCAATTTTCTTTTTGGCACCTATGACTTTTTGATTGACCTCGTGGTTGAGTCTGACGAGAAATTGAGGCTGATTTTCTCAACTATGAGGGAACATTACAAGAACACGAATATGAGATTTGAGCCGTGCAGGATTTATACCAACTACAAGTTTGCCTATTTCCCGACGGATATGTTCATTGCGGGGAAGGCGAAAAATCAGTAATACACTGCAAGCTCTACTGCTATTGGACCCTGTGTTGTCCTGTTGCTGAAGCAGATTGTACAGGGAGTTAAGTTTGTATTAAGCTTGAAATGTTCCTCGAGATTGACTGAGTTTGAAATGGGAGACGAACGCACAGTAATGCCGTTTTCAAAGCCATAGGTAACGCGCATGCCGTGCCTTGATTCCCCAAGGAAATCGGCATTGCCAACTAAACCGAGATTGGCGGAAGTCAGACTTAATGCCCCGCCTATTTTTATCTCTGGGGTCATCCTTGTCGGTTCTAAAATGAAAATTGAATGCGAAAACGGTTGGATTTGCTCTTTCGCAACGAAACGCATTCCGCCGCTAAACGGAAGTTGAATGTATCCGAAGGGGAATGCGCTCTCCAGCAATTTTTTCACGGAAGGCAAACCAGCATATTCGAGAATTCCGTCCGGGGGTTGGATTCCGAAGGAATTCTTGAATGCAAATGCATTGCATTCGGACATGAGTGAAAGAAGGTATTCTTCGCCTAAAAGTTCGTCTTTACAGCATATCCTGATTCCAAGACTGGAAAGTTTTTTTTGTCCGAAATCTTTTTCGATTGTTGCCAGTCGGTTCCGTATTCTTAAATCGGTTGGCGAGGTTTGTGCGATAATGGCTGATGAGCGGATTTTCGATTTCAAAAGCCCTGTTATTGCTTCGCTCCAGCTTTCCTTGCCGGGGGCAATGTCAGACAAAAACCCTTCGGAGATTATGCAACAGGAAATTTTATTCTTTTCAGTGACTAGTATGCCGGGTAGTGACTCGGAATCCGTGACTTTGATTACCGCCATCCCTTCGATGTCCAGTTTTTGCAGAATTGTTTTTATGTGTGCATCCAACATTTCCGAGAACGGCCAGTCATTGTCAATGACCAGAATTACTGTGTCGTGGTGGTTTTGTGTTGCGATATTTGGATAAAGCCCGGTTATCTGCCTTGTGGTGTCGACATCAAAAATGCGCTCTCCTGGCCGATTGGTAAAGTCGGAATATGCAAAATTCTTGAGCCCGTCGACAAGTGATGGAGGGAAGTAATTGAATATTTTGATTATTTTTGATTTTACTTCCGATGTAACGGACTTATCCTTTATTTTTTCGAAAAGGACTTCATAGATTTGTCGGTATTCGGAAGGCGGCAGTTTGTAATCGTGCATCCCCTCAAGGATGACCAGATATGTGTCAAGAAGCGAATCTAGAATTCTGTCTTGCATCTTTAAACTCTCAAAAATTAAATCCCTTAACGGCTGGGAATTCGCAAAAACGAATCTAAGAAGCGCCGTTCTGATTGTTTCGTCTATGCGTTGGTTTGAGATTATCGAATTGGCGAATTCTGCTGGATTGGAGGTAAGAAAAGTTGAGAATGGCTTGCTTTTCAGCGTGCGCAGAACCGCTTCATAATTTCTGCCTCCGTTTCTCGAAAGGATGCCTAAAAGGCAGGTAGAAATGGATTTGATTGCGCCGGTATTGTCTTTAAATGGTGCGCAAAGGCGCAGAACAGCCTGCATAGCGGCTTCGCGCAACTCTTTGGAATCGTGTATGAGAAGTTCCATCAATAATAGTATGTCTGCACTTGTTCCAATTGAGGATAATGCGCCTATCGCGTATTTTGCAAGCGCAGTTCCCTTTGCCTGTCGGTCGATTATGTTTGTCATGAGTGCTATTCGTTCTGGTATTGGAAGAGATTTGGTTCCAAGAATAGGGCAAAATCGCGATGCTATGTCTCTTTGTGCCTCCGCATCAGGTGCGTTTGCAATATGCGCAAGCCTAATCTTTGCATTTCGTATGCTCGCTGCGTATGCGCTAGTGTTTGGGTCTTCGGAACCAGTCAGGTAGAGAAGAAGGCTTTTTTCACCTTCTGCGCGCAGTTCAAGGCCGCGCTTTAGGGTTTCTCTTGAAGCCGTCCTGACATCTTCCTGCGGGAAATTTGAGAGTATCTCCAAAATCATTCCGGACGGAGCTTTTTGCCGGTTCAGCGCATCAATAAGCATGCTTACTGCCTGCGGATCGGTTTTCCCGATTTTTATTGCAAGAGAAACGGAGGCGGTAGAAACGTAGGTTCCCTCTTTGCTTTCGGGATGGTTAAGCCCTTTTATTAGTATGGGAACCGCGCCGCTCCCGAGGGTTATCATCTTGGAAAACGCATCTGAATTTCTGCTTTCAAGAAAAATCCCGTGTTTAAGCAGGGCCTGTTCAAGTTTTTTTATATTGGGGGGCGCCTTCCGGATACCAGTCAAACCTGGCTGGTCCTTGTGCTTTCCCGTATAACCGCATTCAAACATTTCTGATACCTCCTGAAAACCAGTCCTTAATTTGGCATTTTAAGTTTATAATACTGACCGACCATGTAAATTAATACTTTCTTACTAAAATCAGAGGGTTGGCGGTTTAGCGGATTTATCCGGAGAATGGTTAAGGCTTCTGACAAATGAAACTATTGTTCTAACGACTTCGTTTGGCTTTTCCGTTTTGGCAACGTCCCATCTCTGCTCGGTTGCGATTACTCTTATTAGAGAATTGAAAAAGCTCGCGACCATTATCAGTGGGTAGGTAAGCTCTGCCGAAAGGAACGGGATTGCCATGCAAATTATAAAATCAGCTGGGGATGTGAAAAGCCATGTCTTTATGGTGTTTATGCGGTAGTTCAGCATTTTGAGAGGGTCTTCGGATTCTGATTGCCTTACTCTTTTCTCTATCAGTTTATCCCGGACAAAAATTGCCGCTTTTGAAAAGACCGGCATCCAAATCACCTGGAAAAAACCAAAAAGAAGAAGACCTGAAAATATCTTCGGGCCGAATCCGTCCGTCATTGTGCGTATGATGTTCATCGCGTTTGAAGTGCCTATTCCGGAAACCACCCCGCCTACAAACGCCCCGAGAACAAGCGGGCGCCAGAAGAGCTTTACAAGAAGGTCAAGGGTGCTTTTTTCGTTTCCCCTAAGGGCGAATTGCGCGTAAAACTCGGAAAAGAATGTGGTCATTGCACCTATCGCCATTGAGTTTAGCGAGAGCACGGCGGGACCAAGCTTGATTAGAGGCGTAGCAAACTGCGATGAAACCTTATCAACCAGCCCCACCATTGCAAGCCCATAAAGCGCAATGAAAGAAACACCGAAACCGATATCCTTTGCAGTGCCGGCATGTTTTAAGGCGTTGCCGGGCATATCATGAACTTCTTTTTTTGTGCTATTCCACGCAAGCGGAGCCGCTTCACGGTAATCGCACACCGCCTTTCTTATTTTATATGGAAGGAGTTTTGAGAAGAACGGATTGCGGCTATTGCGAATGCCAGTGCTTGTCGAGGCATCGGCTAATGATTGGCGAGTCAAAACTATTGCGTTTGGCGGTGGATGCATTCAAATAACCCAGTTGCTTGTTCCTTTTCCTAAACTGCAGACTTCCATCTATACCCCTAGTATTATGTTGTCAATATTGGAGAATATAATACTTTTGGCTTTAGAAACCGTAAAGTATGCGGTGGAATAGATGTAGAAAAATGGCAATTCAAACCTAATTCTCACATTTTCTTTCCCGGAAACTTTTCCGGAATCAAATCCTTTATGTTCAAATAAGCTATATGGCGCAGTATTGCATCAAGCCCTTTTACGCATTGCATTCACACACCCGCAAGGAGTAGGGAGGAGGAGGGGTTATATCTTGTTGCCAGCTTTTTTTGAGAAAAGTGGAAAGAAAGCAAGTGAATTTTCTTTTTTACAAAAGAAATTTGAAATATTTTTGTTTTTTACAAGAATAAAGTGAAATTATTTTGTTTTTATCAGTTTGCCCTTCAGCATGCCCTTCTACTTGACCTGCGGCCAAGTCTTGACGCCTTCGGCATCAATCGGACATGTCTGTCGGAAACCGTTGTCGGCTTCGCCGGCAACCCTTCGGTTTCCTCCATCGGGCAAATCTAAAAAACTGCCGGGCAGTTTTTTATCTCCTCAAAGCCCTTTTCTTTCCCAAGTATAAGTAAATCGCACTTTGTAAAGATGCCGACCTCCAGCACGCCGGGAATGTTTTTCAGGCGCTCTTCATCCTTTTTTGCGTCAAGCACATCCATGTGCACATCCATGAGAAAATTCCCGTTATCAGTAATTACCGGCCCGATTTTTCCGCCGGAGCTTTTCCTGACTTCCGAACGCATCCCCATCTTCCTGAAATTGCGCAGAACGAGAGGGCAGGCAAATTCCATCACTTCAATGGGGACGGCAACGTTTGCAAGCGTCTTATGGTATTTCGTTTCATCGGCAATGAGGATAAATTTCTTTGCGTTGTAGGCGATTATCTTCTCGCGAGCAAGCGCCCCCCCTCCCCCTTTAATTGAGTTGAGCTTGGCATCCACCGAATCCGCGCCGTCTACTGCCAGGTCAATCTGCTCAATATGGTCAAGTGAAACGGTGTTGAGTTTTCCAAAGAGCGCAAGCTCGCGCGAATCGTGTGAGGTGCACACCCCTCGTATCCGCTTAAGTTTCCCACTTCTGACCTTCTCGCAAAGAAGTTCAATGAAGTATTTTGCAGTTGTGCCGGTGCCAAGCCCGACCACCATATCATCTTTTACGTACGAAAGCGCGGCGCGCGCGGCATTTTTTTTCTCCAGCTCAAGATTAACCATATTGGGAATCAACTCCGTATCTTATTCATTCTCTCAATCTTGCGGTTTATAAGCGCTTTCGTGCCGATGTCGCGCCGATGGCGCAGTACTCCGGAAATGGAGGTGCAGCCATCCTCTGAAATGCGCTCCGCTTCGCTTATGCTTCCGGCAATTCCCAAAACCCCGATTGAGCGGGATTTCTGCGTGTAAATTTTCCCTTCTTTTTCATATACGGATGAGTAGTAAATCTTTGCATTTGACTTTGCAAGCGCTTCCCCGTTTATTTTTATTTCCTCGTTTTCCTCTGATTTGCCCGGGTAGCTTTTTGGCACGAGGTATTTGCAGACTGTGGCTTTTTTTGCAAAAGAAATTGGGGTGTCTGCTAAGGTCCCTTTTGCCATTGATTCCATCACAGAATACAAATCAGCTTCAAGCAATGCAAGCGCGTTCATCGCTTCAGGATCCCCAAAACGCGCGTTGAATTCTATAACCTTTATCCCTTCCTTTGTTGCGATGAACTGCCCGTACAGAACTCCAGTAAATGAAGAAGATTCGCTTGAGAGTGCCAAAATTGTCTGTTGCATAATGGAAACTGCAAAATCATATTCCTCCTGTGAAATGAAGGGAAGAAGGTGGTTTGCATCCGAGTAGGAGCCCATCCCTCCTGTGTTCGGTCCTGTTTCGTTTTCAAATGCGAGCTTGTGATCCTGAACAAGGAGCATGGGAATGAGCGTCTTTCCGTCGCAGAATGCCTGCAGGGTGAATTCCTCCCCTATGAGCTTTTCTTCTATAACCAATTCCTTCAGGCCGCCCATGTTTGACTGGAGAATTTCGCGCGCGTATTCCTTCGCCTCTTCTGCATCCTTTAACTGGACACCGACAACTTTCACTCCCTTCCCGCCGGTGAGCCCGGAAGGTTTTACCGCTGCCTCGCCTTTCAGCGAATCTATGAATTTTGCCGCTTCATCCGCCCCCTTAAACACCCCGAATTTCGGGCTGCCGCCTATTGCGTATTTCTTCATCAAATTTCTTGCGAATGATTTGTCCCATTCAACGCGCGAGGCGGATTTTGTGGGTGATGCGCAGGGAATTCCTTTTGCAATGAGCGCATCGGAAACGCCTGCCTGCAGTGTTGCATCGGGTGAAGAGAAGGAAAGGGAAATTGAGTTTGCAACTGCAAAATTGACAATGGCGGCGCCATCGCATATATTCCCTATTTCGAATTTTCCGCCTGTTTTTTCGCAGAGTTTTGCGATGCCGGGGTTTTTTGCATTCATGAAAGCAAAAAGGGAAACGGAATTATTCCTGCAGATTGCCTCTGCTATTGCGTGCTCCCTTGCACCGTTGCCTACAAGAAGAAAGCGCATTATCCCAACTCCTCTTCCCATATTCTGCATCCCTTCAGTTTGCCGCCTTCTTTTTTTAGTTTTTTTGCAAGCTCCTCGCCTGTTTTGGTAGGGTATTTTCCGTTCAGGCAGCCGGCGCATATCTTATCCCCAAGCCCGATTGATTCGGCTAAATCATTGAAGTTCTGGAATGCGAGCGAATCCGCACCTATTTTTTTTGCAATCTCTGCAACGGAATGGTTTGCAGCTATCAGCTCGGAATAGGTGGGCAAATCAACCCCGTAAAAGCATGGGGCGACTACGGGAGGGCAGGTGATGCGCACGTGCACTTCCCTTGCGCCCGCGTGCCGGAGCATTTCTATTATCGGGCGCGAGGTGGTGCCGCGCACTATGGAATCGTCTATCATCACCACGCGCTTGCCTTCCACCAAATGCCGCACAGCATTCAATTTCAAATTCACCGCATCCTCCCTTTTTGCCTGCGATGGCATGATAAACGTCCTTCCAACGTAGCGGTTCTTCATCAGTCCTTCTATCATGGGGATGCCGGAAGCTTCGGAAAAGCCAAGCGCCGCGGGGCGGGCAGTATCTGGCACCGGCACCACTATGTCCGCCTTTGCAGGAGAGCTTTTCGCAAGCCTTCTTCCCAATTCCACCCGGACTTCATAAACTATCTTTCCGTCTATGTTTGAGTCCGGGCGCGCAAAGTAAATGTATTCGAACATGCAGTGCGCGGGCTGTTTTTGCAGAACCACCTTGCGCTTCATTGTTCCCTTGCTGACTACCGCCACTTCACCCGGAGCAAGAAAACCGCCCAGCCTCATCCTATTCATGTCAAGCGCAACCGATTCCGAGGCGAAAATCACCTTTTCGGCATCCTCACCGAAGCAAATCGGCTTTATTCCGTGCGGGTCGCGGAATGCTACCAAATCCCCTTCCCCTGTAATGAGCACTGTCGCATATGAGCCGTCTATTTTCTCCATGCAGATTTTTGCGGCATTGAAAAAATCGTGCGTTTGCTCGTATGCTGATGCGAAAATGTGCAAGATAACTTCCGCGTCGCAGGAGGAGCTTACCATCCTCCCTTGAATGGAAAGCTCGCTTACAAGCTTTGAGTAGTTTGCGATGTTGCCGTTGTGCGCAAGCGCAATCCCCCTCTTTGGGCTGTGAACCAGCAAAGGCTGTGCATCCTCCTTCGTGCAGCCGCCTATAGTGGGATAGCGCACATGCCCTATTCCGATGCTTCCGGAAAGGCTTTCCACGCTCTCGCGGTTGAATATGTCCGAAACGAGCCCCACTCCCGTCATGATGCGTATTTTTTTGGAATCGCTTGTGGCAATGCCGGCGGAATCCTGCCCGCGGTGCTGGAGCGCGACAAGCCCATTGTATATCCTGAATGAAACGCTGTGCCCTATCTTTGAATAGACTCCAAAAATTCCGCAGGATTCTTTTTTTTCACAGTTCATATTACAACAGCTCCTTTTGAATGTGTTTGACTGCATTCCTGAATATATGGATTCCCATCTGAGATTCCGCCGATTCTCCGCGCGCAAAACGCGGATGATTCTCGGGAAAGATGTGGCATTCGGGGTGCGGCATCAGACCGAATACCTTTCCCGTCCTGTCGCACACCCCTGCTATGCCCTCCTGCGAGCCGTTTGGGTTGGCAGGGTATTCGGTTGCAATCTCTCCGCTTTGACTGCAATACCGCAATGCGATTTGCCCGTTTTCTTCCAGCCTTCTCATCACTTCCCCATCGCGCGCCATGAACCTTCCCTCTCCGTGCCTGACAGGAAGGTAAATCTTGCTGATGCCTTTTGTGAAGATGCATTTGCTTTTTTCCTCTTCCTTTAGGCAAACCCACCTGTCCCCAAACTTTCCCGAAGCGTTTGCGTAAAGCGTGGCTTCCTGCGCGTATTTTCCGCCCGTGTTTGGCAGCAAGCCAACCTTCACCAGTATCTGAAAGCCGTTGCATATTCCGATTATGAGCTTGCCTTGCCGTATGAACCCCTGCATTTCGTCCCAAAGGGAGTATTTGAGCTTGTTCCCATATGCCCTTCCCGAAGAAATGTCATCCCCGAAGGAAAACCCGCCGGGTATTGCCATGCAGTGGTAGTTTGAAAGGGAATCCTTTTTTGAGAGCAGGTCGGCCAGATGCACTATTCTTGCTTGCGCTCCTGCAAGCTCAAACGCATATTTTGTTTCTATTTCGCAGTTTATGCCAAATCCCGCCAATACCGCGATTTTTGGTTTTTTTTCCATCTATGCTTCACCAGTCAAGAGTCTTTTTCCAGGCTTCTTTGAGCTTTCCCAACTCTGCATTGAGTATTTCCTTCCCTTCAATTCCAGTTATGATGAGCTTTTCCTTATTTGTAGTCTTCCCTATTTTTGCAAAGGAGCTTTCCCGCATTATCTCCTCAAATTCTGCTTCCTTCCCTTTCTTCACGGAAATTATTATTCTGCCCGCGCTTTCAGAGAAGAGGAGGAAGTCGTTTCTTTTTTCCCCTTCATACGGGAGTTTCCGCAGGTCTATTTGCGCGCCTATCTCTCCTGCGAATGCGCTTTCTGCTGCGGCAACCGCCAATCCTCCGTCCGAACAGTCGTGTGCAGAAGAGATGATTCCTTTTTGCATCGCTTCGTGAAGTTTCGCATATGCCAGTGCAAATTCCCTTGCATTCACTTTTGGCGCCTTTCCCCATTCAATTTTGCGCAAAGAGAAATATTCGCTGCCTCCAAGCTCATCACGCGTCATGCCGAGGAGGTAGATAGATTCTCCTTCTCCCTTAAAATCAATCGTGACGGCTTTTGAAACGTCGGCGATATAACCAAGTGCAGAGAAGAGAAGGGTTGGAAGGATGGAAATTTTTTTCCCTCCACTCCAGAAATCATTCTTCATGCTGTCCTTTCCCGAAATGCAGGGAACGGAATATGCAAGCGAGCAGTCGTAAAGGGCTTTGCAAGCCCTGACAAGCTGTGCTAGTTTGTATTCCCCGTCTGGGGTTTTCTCCCCCTTTACCGGGTCGGGCCAGCAGAAGTTATCAAGTATTGCAATTCTTGAAGGGTCCGCGCCTGTGCAGACTGCATTTCGCACCGCCTCATCAAATGCGCAAGATGCCATATCATACGTGTCAAAATCCGAGTAGCGGGGGCAGATTCCGTTTGATATAACCAATCCTTCCTGCGAAGAGAGTATTGGGCGCACCACCCCTGCATCGGAAGGACCGTCATTTTGCGCGCCGCTTAATGGCTTCACGCAAGAGCCTCCGCCAACCTCGTGGTCGTATTGGCGCACCACGTATTCCTTTGAGCAGATATCGTATGAGGAGAGAAGGGAAAGAAGTTCAGATTCAAGGTTGGTGGGTTGGGTAAGCTTTGGTTCTTTTTCACTTCTTTCCCCCCATTTCGCTTCCAGCTTCATCTGGGGCAATCCATTGTGCAAAAATTCCATGTTGAGAAAGGCGGCGGTTTTTCCATCATATTTCACGTGGAAAAAGCCAGAAGATGTGAATTTTCCGACAACGGTTGCTTCCACGCTTCTTTCCTTTGCCAGCTTCAGAAATGCGCCTGATTTTTCCGGCTCAACTGCAACGCTCATCCTCTCCTGCGCTTCGGAGAGGAGGATTTCCCATGGGTCTAAACCCGGGTATTTCAGCGGCGCTTTTTCCAAATCTATTTCGCATCCGCCCGAGAGCTGCGCCATCTCCCCAAGCGAAGAGGAAAGACCGCCTGCTCCGTTATCGGTAATTGCACTGTACAATCCCGCGTCCCTTGCCTCAAGAAGGAAATCATACATTTTCCTCTGCGTAATCGGGTCGCCTATCTGCACCGCAGTCGCAGGGGAGTGCTCATCCATCTGCATTGAGGAGAATGTGGCGCCGTGTATGCCGTCCTTTCCTATTCTCCCTCCCACCATTACTGCCAAATAACCCTCCTTCACTTCCTTC
The DNA here is from genome assembly GCA_001871475.1 of Candidatus Micrarchaeota archaeon CG1_02_47_40. Taxonomy (GTDB): domain Archaea; phylum Micrarchaeota; class Micrarchaeia; order Anstonellales; family CG1-02-47-40; genus CG1-02-47-40. The sequence continues at coordinate 241,049 of MNVE01000016.1, forward strand.
TTCTCGCTTGGCTTGCCGTTTATTTTTGCGGGAATTGTGCCGCCCGTTCCGCAGTAAACTAATGGGCGCCCTAAATATCTTTCATCAAAAACAATGCAGCCGTTTACAGTTGGCACGCCTGTTTTATTGCCCCCGTGTTCCACTCCCCTTCTCACTCCTTCAAAAATTCTTTTGGGATGCAAAACTCCTTTTGGCAATTCCCCTGCAAAATTCGGGGGAGCAAAGCAAAAGACATCCGTGTTGAAGATGAATCTTGCGCCCATTCCCGCGCCAAGCACATCCCTGTTTACGCCTACGATGCCCGTTAATGCACCTCCGTATGGGTCAAGTGCACTCGGAGCGTTATGCGTTTCCACTTTGAATGCGACATTGCAATCCTTGTTGAATTTGATTATGCCCGCATTATCGGAGAATACGGAAACGAGCCAATCAACTTTCTTGCCGATTTCTTCGGTTGAGGCGCGTATGTAAGTATCAAACAGCGAATTTATCTCCTCTTTCTTTCCATTTTCCTCGTAAGTTATTTTCGCATTGAATATTTTGTGCTTGCAGTGCTCGGACCAGGTTTGCGCGATGCATTCTATTTCAACATCAGTGGGGTTTTTGGAGAGGGTATGCTGTTTGCGCTCGTTTTGGATGTCTTCTTTTCCGAAATGCCCCTTAATTGCATTCCATTCTTCATTTGAGAGGGCAAGGCATCTTTCCACTGACAGCTTCCCAAGCTCGCTTTGGGTTTTTTCCAGTATTTTTACTTCCTCTACTTTAGGCTCGTGCTTAAGCATTACTTTTGGCACGGCAAGTGGGAAGCCTTTTTTTGAATCCCATTTTTCCCCTGAAATTATGGTGGAGCGTTCGATGAGGGGGTTGGAGAGAAGTTTCTCCGCTATCTCTTTTGCCTCTCCCTCACTAATTTTACCGTAAAAATAGTATTGGGTAGAGGTATAGGCACTTCCTTTCAGCTTCCGTTTAAGCACATCTTCTATTGCCTCTTTTGAGGTGGTGCCGACATTGTCCGTGACTCCGGGGCGGAAGCCGATTTCAATTGCGAATGTGAAGGATTTGTCTTTCAGCAGTGGCTCCCCGCAAGTATACCTCTCAACAACTGAATCGCAAAAGACGTTTTCGGAAAGGTTTTTCAGCTCTGCTTCGTTTAACTCCCCGTCAATAGTATAAGCAGAAACAGTATAAACGGAAGAAACAGAAGTTATTTTCAAATCCTCCCTTAACTGCTTTAAGACGCGGATGCCTCTCCCATCAAGTGAAGCGTCCTTTAGCCCGACCTCAATGCGAGATACCATAGGAGATATTTGCTTTTTAACTTTTTAATGGTTTTGCTTTGGTTGAAGAGAAGAGGAAATGTTATAATTCTGCTGCTCGTATTTAATGCCATGTCTGCCGGGCTTGCAAGGAAACCTTACGACGCGAAAATCGTCTTCGGGACAGCTTCCTTGTTTGTTTTTGCGATGCTTGGGATGTGGGCGGTTAATTTTGACGGATTTTGGCAGGGGGAAACGCCCATAAGCGCAAACATGATGGCAAACCAGACGCTTGTGCAGAATGAAACCAATCAGACAAACGCAACGGAAACTGCACCTCCAGTAATCTGCAACACCATCTGGAGAAAATGCTTTACCGGAGAGGAAGTGAAAACGGTAAAATGCTCAAGCGGATTTGAGAAGGTAGAGGAGTGCCCGGAAAATCCGTATGAGAAGAGAGTGGAGGAAGTTCCTTCTACAATAAGGTATTATGGATTATTCAAATGCTTCTGGGAAGTGAAGGAGAAATACGGCTACGGGAGGATGTTTGACCCGTTTGTTGTTTGCCAAAGCCAAACATATGGCTGGGACGATGCGTGCAAGTGCGCAGGCGAGATAGAAAGCTATGTTAGAACGTATGGAAAACCTTCACTGCCAGAGTAAATAACGGCACTTCATTCATGAGCCTGGCAGGAAGGTTTTGGAAAGCCGAAGGTAAGCTAGAAAAGCCAGCGAATCTCCTTGTAGATTTTGTCCCTTTCCCCTACGCGGTAGAATTTAAGGACAGTTTCTTCAACTCTGAAAATTATGCGGAGCCTTCCGACGCGCGCTTTCTGCACCCTGCTTGAGCGATGAAGAAATTCGAAATGAGATGGGTTGGCTTGAATTTGCTTGAGTTTTTTTAGGACTGCTTCTTCGTCTTCTTTGGCAAGGGACTTGACATCGGAAACGGATTTTTCGGTATAACCGCTGTTTAGTGCCATTGCAAAACCACGCGGGATTACTTTGCTTTTATCCTTTTCTCAAATTCCTTCTGCGAATAGACTTTCATCTTTCCCTTTTTTATCAGCCCTTCCTGCCTTTGCACTTCGCGCACTGCTGATTCATCAAAGCGCCGCTCAATTTCATTGTCGTTGAGGTATTCCTCTTCCAGTTTGAGAACGCCGAGCCTAAGCGCCTCTGTTTTAGTTGAGGCAATTCCCCTTGCCACAAGCTCCTCAATTACGTTTGCAACGTGCCCGGTAAATCTTACAGTCAAATTCATGTATTTTCACCGTATTTTATACCATAGAAATGAATTAAAAAGTATGCATTGTAAAAAAAACTGCATGGGAGTGATTACGGATACTGTCAGCAAAGTGCACCCAAAAGGGCATAAGAAAGTGTGCATCGGTTGGAGAGAGTTTGAAACACTTGTAAGAAGGCTTGCAAGAAAAGTGCCAAAGGAAAAAGTAAAATCCATTTATGCAGTACCAAGAGGCGGGTACCCTGCCGCCTGCCTCATGGCTCACCTGTTGAACCTCCCGATTGTGCAAAAACCGGAGGGAGATTCGCTGGTAGTTGATGATATAGAAGATAGTGGAAGGACTCTTTCAGAATATTCCGGAATGAAGGCAGTGCCGATAAGCAAAATAAAGAATACGAAAACCCTGTGCGCGGCAATTGTGCCTGTTTCGGAGTGGATTGTATTCCCTTGGGAGGCTGGCGGCGTCAAATCTCAGCCGTAGCCGCAGGTTGCTGACTGGGGCTTGCATACGTAAGTTGGCGGGCTGGGGCAGCATTTTGTAAGGCTTGGCCTGCCTTGCGGGGGGCAGGGGTCGGGGGTGCATGGGTCCGGAGGGGCGACTACAGCTTCTTGGCAGGCAGTCGTCCAGCCGCTTCCGTACATTGCCTGCATTACAAATGGCCCGATAACTGAAACAAGTATTCCTATTAACGCGCCTACCAGCATTGCAGTTGCCCAGACGTTTGCCCTTGCGCGCGTTTCCGCGCCCATCATCTGCCCTCCGGCATAAACCGCTCCTCCTGCAACCACCATGAGCATGGAAAGAATGGGGAGGAGATTGGCAAGAAAATCGCAGAGGGAGGCAAATGCCCCGCTGATGTTTGACATCTGGGAAAATGAAAGGGAGAGCATTGCAAGGAGGAGAAGGAGTGCGGCGGGCTTCATGCAGATAACGAAGCAACGAAAGGTTATTAATTTTTGGAAAGGAGATTTATGCATGGCTTCTACTTACTCTGATGCGGGGATAGATGTGAAGAAAGCGGTTAGGATACACGAGGCAATGGCAAAGATAATTGCCGGCACTAAAAACGAATTTTGCGAGGGAGAGTTTGGACATTATGCAGGAATTGTGAAAATCGGGGAAGAAATGATTGCGATTACAAATGACGGGGTTGGCAGCAAACTGCTTGTTGCACAGAAAATGAAGAAATTTGACACGGTTGGAATAGACTGCGTGGCGATGGTCGTGAATGATTTGATTTGCATCGGTGCAAAACCGATTGCGCTTGTGGATTATATTGCATTACAAAAACAGGATGAAACACTTGTGCTTGAGTTGATGAAGGGGTTGGCGCAGGGGTGCGTGCAGTCTGGCTGCGCAATAGTGGGGGGGGAAACCGCCATTCTGCCTGAAATTGTGAATGGATTTGATTTGGAGGCAACTTGCATTGGAAGAGTGGAAGGGGGAGTGGTGGATGGGCGTATAGTAAAAGAGGGAGATGCGGTTGTGGGGCTTGCCTCAAGCGGACTGCATTCAAACGGATATACGCTTGCAAGAAAAGTTTTAAGCATGGAAAAGTGGGGGAAGGAAATGTTAACTCCCGCTACCATTTATGTGAAGCCGGTGCTTGAAATGATTAAGGAATGTGAAGTACATGGGCTTGCGAACATAACCGGGGGAGCTTTTTCAAAAATGAGCAGGCTGACAAAAAGAAGCGGGTGCGGCTTTTTATTGGATGGGGTGCCGACACTCCCTCCGATATTTGCCGAACTGCGCAGAGGAGTGCCAAGCGATTACGAAATGTACCGAACATTCAACTGCGGAATAGGGTTTTGCGTGGTGTGTGAAAAGGAAGATGCGAAAAAAGTGATTGCGGTTGCAAAGAAATATGGAATTGGTGCACAAGTAATTGGGCAGGCGATTGCAAAAAAAGACATTCTCTTGAAAAAAGATGGAAAGGAAATTTCACTCCTCTAAAGTTTGGCTGTTTTTTTCCTTCATTTTGCTACTCCTCTTTCTCTCTCCCTTTTCCTTTGCCTCGCTTCTTGATGGGGCGGTGCAGAACAATACAGTTCTTGCGCCTTCTCTCTGGCATTTTACTGAAAATTACGCCGGCGCGCCTGAAAATTCACCAAGCGTTTCAGACCCGGTGATTTTTTCGCAGGCGAAGATATTTTCAGCAATTCCGCAGGTGGGGCAGAGGATAAATTCAGCGGAAAACACTTCAGTGCTTTTTGGATGGGGGGAGGCGCACGCAGAGGAGGTAAGCGAGAGCATCCCGAATGCGGACTGCCCTCCCACAGTAATAACAATTGAGGCGCAGACTGCTTATGCCGATTTGGTGGCGGAATTCTCATTCTTCGGGGAGAACAGAAGTGTTGAAGTTGCTTCTCCGCTTGTGGGTGTACCTTTCTCTTCAGCTGAACTTGACCAAGAGCTGATTGAGAAGGAAGAAAATGAAACAATAGAAAATGAAATGCGTGTTGAGCTTTACGGCACGATAAATTTCCCCTATGAAAAAACCACCCAGGGATATGAGTATGTGTGCATGCAAAACTGCCAGGGGCAGGAAAACTGCACCACTTCCTGCTCCTGCGAATATTTTTCAAATACGGAGCAGGTGATGTTCATAAGGGAGGTTTATGATAATGCTTCTTTCGAGATTGAAGCCGCCTACTTTCGCCACTTCGTGGCAAAGCCGGCGCTGCTTGTGAATGTGAAGGGGAAAAATCCGCTTGAGATTCTTGTTTTCTCAAGGGAGGGGATGCAAAATGTTGTTTTGCTGAAAGGAAATGAAATGCAGATGAATCAGACAATGCATGGGTTTTTTGCGTGGGAGGATGAGTTTGGAGTGATGCGTGTTGAGGTTGGAAATGAGAGCGGTGAAAGCGAAGTAATGCATGAGAATTACTTTCTTTTTCCAGTGCAGCTGATAGGGGAGAACCTTACCTTTTCGCACCTTTACGAAATAAAGAAGAAAATGGATTTTGAGCGGGGCGAGAATGAGGTAATGCTGAAAATGAGAAACGATTTTAGAAGGGAGAAAAACGTCTCTTTTTCAATTCAAACGAAGGAAAAAACCGCACTTATTGTTTCGGAGGGAGATGGGAGCGGCAATGGGGATTATGAAACAGTTTTGGTGGATGATGAAGGGCAGGAAATAGAGGGGAAAGAAGTTGAAGTAAGTGAAGACGAAAGCGCGTTCTCTGCGCGCTTTGAGGGGGATGAGGAGTATTTCCCAAGTGCTGGCGGCGGAGTTGAAAATGAGATGATTGGGGCCGGAGTTGAGGGGCTGGCGGGGGCGGGAGTTTTGCTTGCCGTATTAGTATTTTCTTTTTTTTCTCTGCACAAAAGGCATTGAGCATTACTGCCCGTTTTTCTTTATTGAACGCGTTATTGCAAGCTGTGCGATTGCGTTTGAGCGCTCCATGGTGCGGAAAATCCCATCATAAATAAAATTGTGCGGGGTGTGGGAATTCGGCTGCTTCGCATCTGCTATTCCCTGCGAGATTTTCATGATTACTTTGTTTGCCTGCGCCGCATCCGATTCGAGGAATGCGCCGACCGCTTCGGAATATGCGCAAAGCGCGAGCGAATGGAGAGACTGGAGCGGTTCTGCATCTTTTGGAAGCATTTTCGCCTTTTCTTTTGAAAGCTTTTCCGCAGATGTGCGCGCATAGTCCCCTATCTTTTCTATGTTGCGCATCAGGAGTATGTAGTGAACGCATTCGTGCGGGAGCATCCCGAATGCCTGCATCCTGGAGGAATCGGAGAGTGCTTCCGTTGCCTGGCGCAATACTAAAGAGGAAAGCGAATCCACCTCCCCATCCATCTCAATTATGCTCCGATGCAGCTGCCCGCCTTCAAAAAGGCATTCCGCCAGGTCCTCGTGCATCTTGAAGGAGAATGTGTGCGCCCTGCGCACCGTTTTTTCTATTGAGAGGTTGTTTGGGGAGAAAAAATCCTGAACGGTTATCTCGTTATCCTTCTCTTCGGTTATCTGAAAGCCCGGCAGGCGCTTTACTTCTGAACTTAGAAGGACACTGGTTTGCGGGTTTATTTTTGCAGATGAAAAAAACTTGATGGAGGCGAATCCCCCTAGGTATGCAGAAAGAAGGAGCCGGTGGATTTCAATCGGGCTTTTGAGCACATCTAGGTTTATGTTTATCTCTTTTTTGTTTTTGGGAGGCTCGTCAAGGCGAAGTGAGAGGGAGCCGTCGGGAGTTTCCGCAATTATCGCCTGCCTGCCTGCCGAAACGTTGTTTTTTCTTGCCCAGCTTTTTGGAAGGGAAACTACGTATGTGGAGGTGCCGGTAAGCTGTATTTTGCGCCTATTGTGAGATAGGGGGTTTGTTATATTAATCATATTCTGGTCGACTCCAGTATAGGTAAGTATAATGCAAAATGTATATAAATGATTGTCTTTTTTTGAGAATTTTTTGTAAAAACAGGAAAAAATGAGTATTGTTTTGTGAAAATGAAAAAAACGTCCTTCTTTATTTTAAAGGAAGAAGAAAATGTTCTATATAGGGGTGAAAGATGATTTATAACATCTATATAGAAAAAATTGGGGAGTTTGAAGCATCTATATAGAGAATATAGTGCTAAATACTGAAAGGTGAATGGTGTTTTAGTAAATAAATGTGGAAAATGGGCTCATGAGTGCTAGATTGATGTTTCCGTTCAAGCCGCATATGTTTGTTGCGATGTTCATGTTCCTGTTTATAGTATATGCAGTAATGCAGAATGAATGGAAGGTGCGCGTCCTGATGCTTGTTCCGGTGACTGTGCTTTTTGTGGTGTTTGTAGCCGCCTTTGCCTGGGGGGTTAGGGAGGTTTCGGCGGAAGCGGTGAGAGAGTATAAGAAGAAGGAGAATGCGAAGGGAAGAGGGATTGCCACAAAAGCTTTATAAACAGACCGCGCCATAAACACTGCTACCGAATTTTAACGGTAAATGAGGGGCAGAACCTGGTTTTGCCCCCCTGGATGGAATGAAACCCTTAGGGGGTTCCATCTGCTGTGGAAATCCGAAGCTTTCGGATTTGACTTGCGCTTCAAGTGGAAAAAAAAGACAAGCAGCAAAATAGAATTGCTCCTTAATGCAATTCCCTTAAGAAATAAGGAAATGAACTTTTGCAACTCCAGTTGATCCTGCTGGAGGATACTGCTATCAGAGTCCGACTAAGCCATGCAAGTCAGCCCGCAACCATTGCGGACGGCGTAAGGCTCAGTAACACGTAGTCAATCTGCCCTTTGGACGTGGACATCCTCGAGAAATTGAGGTTAACCCGCGATAGGCCATCTATGCTGGAATGCTTGATGGTTTAAAGGTGCGCGCGAATTGGAGTGCGCACGCCGGAGGATGAGACTGCGGTTGATTAGGTAGTTGGTGAGGTAACGGCTCACCAAGCCGATAATCAGTAGGGGCGATGGGAGTCGGAGCCCCGAGAAGAGCACTGAGACAAGGGCTCTAGTCCTACGGGATGCAGCAGGCGCGAAACCTCTGCAATGCGCTAAAGCGTGACAGGGGGACTCTGAGTGGCGGAGAACTTAGTTCTCCGTCTTTTGACAAGCTTAGATGGCTTGTAGAATAAGTGCTGGGTAAGACCAGTGCCAGCCGCCGCGGTAATACTGGCAGCACAAGTGGTATCCACGAATATTGGGTCTAAAGAGTTCGTAGCTGGCTTGCTAAGTTCACTGTGAAATCTTGGAGCCTAACTCCAAGGCGTGCAGTGAATACTGGCAGGCTTGAGAGCGGGGGAGGCGTGGAGTACTTACGGGGTAAGGGTAAAAAGGAGAGTATTGAATGCCGTAATGCGCAATACTTTTCATTATAATCTCGTAATCCTGTAAGGACTCACAGTGGCGAAGGCGCCACGCCAAAACGCGTCTGACAGTGAGGAACGAAGGCTAGGAGAACAAATCGGATTAGATTTGGAGCTAGGGAAACGCTAATAAATAACAACGGATTGATAGAATTATGAGATTAGAGCGCCGGGTAAGAGACCTCGTGAGTAAGCAGAAACGAAAGCCGCTTATGAAGGTTAAACTTCCAGTCGAAACAAGCCCAGAACTCTGTAGAGTGCTTGGCATTCTACATGGCGATGGGAATATGTCTGGAAGACGAGTTTTGCTAACCGACGAAAACAGGGTGTTCCACAGAACGATACATAAACTGTTTAAAACGGTTTTTGGAATTAGGATGAATCTGTTTCACGACATAAGAAGAAATTCGTATTACAGTTATACGAAAAGTGTCTTGGTGTATCGTTTTTTGAACGAAATAATGGAAATGCCCTGCGGTCCAGTAAGACAAAATCTGAAGATTCCGTCTTATATGGAAAAGCTTGGTTTGAAACACCAAGCAGAGTATGTTGGCGGACTCTTTGACGCTGAAGGATGCGTCAAAACAAGACAGGCCGAACTCAACCTCTCATCTACTTCAAAGAATATCTTCAAGTTTATTGGAGGGTTTTTGAAGAAGATTGGGGTGACGTACAGTACGTATGAGAGGAGAAGGCACAAAAATCCGGAATATGAGATATATGTTTATGGAAAAGACGACTTGAAAAAATTTTCAAGATATGTTTCTTTTTTGCATCCGTTGAAAATGAAAAAGATGGCGAAATTTCTTTAGCTCCACTAAAAACCCGAGTAGCCCTAGCAGTAAATGATGCAGACTGTGGTGTTGCGTCAGCCTAGAGCTGGCGCAGTGCTGTAGCGTAGACGGTGCGAGTTTGGGTAGATGCGGATAAGATGCAGCAAACGCGCACCGGCGGAAGTCTTAAGTCTGCCACCTGGGGAGTACGATCGCAAGATTTAAACTTAAAGGAATTGGCGGGGGAGCACCACAAGGGGTGGAAGCTGCGGTTCAATTGGATACAACGCCGGGAATATTACCAGAAGAGACGGCAGAATGATGGCCAGACTGAAGATCTTGCCTGACAAGCCGAGAGGTACTGCACGGCCATCGTCAGCTCGTGGTGTGAACTGTCCCGTTAAGTCGGGAAACGAGCGAGACCCTTATGTACTGTTGCCAGCTTTCCTTTGCAGGAAGGCGCACTCTGTACAGACTGCCCGTGTTAAATGGGAGGAGGGAGAGGGCGACGATAGGTCAGTATGGTCTGAATCTTCTTGGGCTACACGTGGCTTACAATGGCTGGGACAATGGGCAGCAACTCCGAAAGGAGAAGCGAATCTCACAAACCCAGCCCAAGTTCGGATTGAGGGCTGGAACTCGCCCTCATGAAGCTGGAATCCCTAGTAATCGCTTGTCAACAATCGAGGCAATCTAGCGAAATGTTTATATTGTTAGCCGCATTTATTCTTGCGGTTAACAGTATGGAAACTAACTGGAAGAAGAATCCCAAATTGCTACAGAAGATAAGGGCATCGTTAGGATTTTCTCAAATAAAATTTGCGAGGTTTCTTGGAACGAAGCAAAGCACTTTAAGCGCTCTTGAGCGGGGCGCGATAAAGACGGTTTCTGAAGAAGCCGCCGAGTGCTTTGCCAAGAGGCTAAAAGGTGTGAAAATTGCATTTATGACTGAAAATGAAATGCAACGGAAACTTTTGCAAATATCGCAAAGAGGAAAGTTCAAGGGAGAATATGCAAGAAGTATGGCCCTTAAAGTACATAGTAAAAATGCAGTTGAGAGTGCAAAATCCCAACCTCTTACAAAACAGGAGGAAAGGATAAATACACTTTTGAAGGAAAGCGGACTGCGCTATGAGGCTCATCCCGCAATTGACGCGGGGGGCATTTCTTTCGTGGCAGATTTTAAGGTAGAAAAAAATAGATGGATGATTCTTATTGAGGCTAAAGAATTTAGGACGAAATATAGATTGAAAGCGCCTATATGCGAACTTGCATACAAGGCTACGCGGATAAAACGCTTCAATAAGAATGTGATGATGGTTGCAGTCGTAAGCGGAAGACTTATGCAATCTGAGAAAAAGATTCTTTCGGATGAGTTTGACGCTGTTTTTGAAGATGAAGGAAAAATATTAGAATTCGTAAATAGATTGCCTTGAGTGAACTCGAGCGGTGAATACGTCCCCGCTCCTTGCACACACCGCCCGTCAAATCACCCAAACGAAGTTTTGGTGAGGCTTTGCTTCTTGGCAGACCCGAACCAATTCGTCGCGAGGGGGGTTAAGTCGTAACAAGGTATCCGTAGGGGAACCTGCGGATAGATCACCTCCAATATATTTTATCTTCGGATAAAATTGAGGAATAACAGCATGCGAAGTGCGCAAAGGAAGCCGATGTTTTTTACTGTTCTGTCTATTCCATTACTTGAAGCGCAAATTTTGTATTTTTTTATTTTGATTAGCGCAAGCCTTACGTGTTTAAATTAACCTTTACTGCAAAATCCCTTCATGAAAATCAGCTTAACTCCGGAACTCTCTTACCTGATAGGGTTATGGCAGGCAAGGGGAAGCCAGGAGGGAGTAGGAATTTGCGGAAACAGGAGAGTGTGCGAAATCTTCCTTGAGGAAGCGCTGAAAATCGGGATTGCAAAACCGGATAAAATACAGCTTAAGGAGGATAAGATATATTTTTACCATTCGGCTTACCGCGCGTTTTTTGAGGAAGTGCTGAAGGAGAGGCTTGAGAGGTTTAAGTACAAAAATGAGTTTGCCGCGCAATATTTGGCAGGTGTTTTTGACGGGTGCGGGGGGATTTTGGAGGATGGGAAGGGTGTGTTTTTTGCTTGCGGAAATAGGGAGGATGAAATGCTTTTGCTTCGCCTTGGGTTTAAGGCAAAAAAAGTCGGGAAGAGGATTATTGTGATTGGAAAGGAGGAGTTTTTGGGTTTTGTGAGCAAGTATTTGAAATATTTTGAATGGTGAGAAAATGCAACACCTGATGCGTTTTGATGCTGGTGCGTTCGCAAGGAGAATTGAAAAGATAGATATTGAAAAGTTGATGTCTTACGAAAATGCGCTTAGGGTGCGGATGAGATTCAGTCTTTCCAAGCCGCTGTCAGCACAGGAGGGAGAGAATGGGCGGGTAATCGCACGCTGGCGGCTGGTAGAGGAAGAGATTGGAAAAAGAAACGGAAAATGAGCAATTCGTGACAAACTTTTATAAATAAAAAGAAAGAAAATGTCTTTACAAACAATAGCGATTTGCAATGAGGGCTTTGTAGCCAGCTCATTGCAAAAATTTGAAAATCGCTCTGCGCGATTTTCAAATGAGGTGTAGAATTATGAACGGCGGGTGTTTTAGCATTAAGCAGAAAGGGTGGTGCGTTTTCTGAAGCGAAAGTAAGGAAGGAAAGCTCTAATTCTGAAAAGTCTTTAAGGGGAAGGAAGTGTTCTTTGAATGTTGAAGAAATGCAGCAGTTAGTGAATACTGCATGCTCCAAATATTACTCCCTGCGGGAGCTTGGGGAAATGTTCGGGGTTTCGCGTTCTTCTGTGTGCAGGGCGCTGGAAAGGGCGGAAAGCCTGGGAATTGCCCCGCTTATTCTCTGAAATAAAAAAAATGATGTGATGAAGAATGGCTGAAATGAAGCCAGTAATACGGAAAAACGATTCAGGAATAAATTTCTTCGGCGCGGGACCCGGGGCGAATAGGTTTAGGAGAATCCGGCTGCCCCCGCCAGATGGGATAATGAAGCTGCCGCAAACCGCGAGTATTGCCAACGCAAAGGCAAATGAAGTGAAAGGAGCGCCATCTGAATGTTTTTACTTCGCGCCCTTTTGAGGGCGCGGGCAAAACCCTCCCCCTTTATTAACCTGTTTTGACAAAGAATACCATATGAATAGATTGCATAGATGTGTTGTTTCCATAGGGGGGGCGGGAAGGGACGGGATTGCCTGGATAAAGAAAATGCCAGCCGTGATTTTTCCTCCATTTCATCCGGCAAACTGGAAAAAACCAAGAAAGGGACGCTTGCCAGTTATTTCTGCGCCTCTTGCAGAAGATCTCTCTCGCCAAAAACCTGCGCATGTTCCTTTTTTCAGGCATGGCGGCGCCCCTAGAATACTGTCTGAACAGCAGTTCCTGAAGAACGAACCTTCTCCTTTTGCGGAAGGGCTGGAAAAGCAGGCGGAAGCGTATAATGGACTGGTCTTTGGCATTGCAAGCAGGCTTTGCGAAGAAAGGGCGGATGAAAAAAAGGAAATTGACGCTCTCCGCATGATTGTAAAGAAGATACGGAGAACCGTCAAGGTTGCGCATGACGCCGGGGAGCCTTTCCTCTCGGAATCGCTTGAAAGGGGAAATTGGAGCGCGGATTCGCTTGCGTTTCTTCTTTTTGACGTCTGCAGGAGCCTTAGGCTGGAGCCTAGAATGATTGACACCCCGAACGGGCTGTTTGTGGCAAACGGAAAATTCGTGATTGACTCGGTTATGCTGCAGGTTATTTCGCGCAAAAATTTTGATGCGGAAAAACGACACGTCTGCCGTGAGACTTCGGATGCGGTTGAAATGCAGTATCTTCATCATATGCACATTGCCTACGCAGGGGTTAAGGGCGATTTCTGGGGGGCGGTCAGGGAAGCCGATAGGGCGGCGAAGCTGAACCCGAACTGCGCCTGCGCGCAACTTGCGAAAGCCATGTTTTACGGGGAGGCGGGGGATTTTCGGAATGCCCTTGCATGCTACAACAAGGCGCTGGAAATTGCGCCAGAAGAGGAAACCCTTATTCACGCGCGGGCTGTTTTTTTTGAGAAATTCGGCTGTTTTGAGGATGCGGCAGGCGGATATATGCGGCTGGCGCGGGCGCATCCGGAAAACTTTTCGTATAAGTTTATGCTTTATTATGCGCTGAAGCAGCTTGAACGCCTGCGCCGGGGGAGCTCGGATGCGGGCGGGCAAGAGGGGCGGAAGGCGCAGACCGCTTAGCTTTCTTTTTTAAACTCTTTTCAACAAAATATAATTAGTGGGCTCGTGGCGCAGCGGTAGCGCGCGTGCTTTGCAGTTGAGCAAGAGACGTCTTCTCAAACAAAAAAGCACGAGGCCGTGGGTTCGCGCCCCTAAAATTTTATTTTGGAGGCGGCTCAAAAATCCCACCGAGTCCACTTTTCATATCTTTATCTGATTTCCGCCATTGTCTATCGTGTAGTCTGAGTCGAACTTCTCAATCGCAAAGAGGATTTTTGCAAGCGTTTCCTTCCTGTTTCCGAATTTTGCCTCCGCGAGCGCATTCCTTATTGCTTCGCACAGCTTGACTATTCTGCCGGCTTCGTTCGCAAAAGACGTGTCGGTTTGTGCCAGCTCTTTTTTCAGATTTTCAATTTTCGCCCGCAGTTTTCTTGTTTCTGCAGTTTCTCCGCTTTTTTGAGTGAGTTGCCGTATGCGCCCCGGCACGCGGCATTTTCCCCCAACGCCCGTTTGGTGCGGCTCCGGTGCGGGCTTTATGCCGAAACGAATTCTTCTGCTTGTGGTTTCCCCGCCAGCTGTTTTTTGCGTGGAATGGCTCCATTTGTTATGCGCAGTTAATTTAGTCATGAATATCACCTGTGTTAGATTATGCACAAGCGTATTTATAAGCATTGTCTTTTTGCGGGAAATTGGAGAAACCCCCAAGAAAGGTTTATAAACAAATCTCTGCTTAACATATGCCACCCTTTTGAGCCGGAAAGTTAAAGGAGAGGCTTAAACATCAGCGTCCCTCGTGAAGGGGTTGCGATGCATGAATTATCACCCCTTAGGGTAGGTAATCTCAAACGGGTTGACGCATCCTGATGTTTTTGGGAGCGGATTCCAAGAGTATGAAGAAAAGTCGCATTTACAAAGTAGTAGAAGAAAGGATATGATATGTTTGTTACTGCCGGGCAGTGGATAGCTTGGCTTGGGCAAAATGCGGATCGTGGCAAGCTGCGAAATGCTCGGGGTAGGCGCAGGCAGCCTGTAATCCCGAGGTAATCCGTTTAATACGCGGGGAATCGAAACATCCTATTACCCGCAGGAAGAGAGAACAATTGTGATTTGGTAAGTAAGGGCGACTGAAAGCCAAAAAGGGCAACCTGAATACCCAACTGTAAGGTTGGGAAGATGTGGGGCCGCCAACAACGCAAGTTGTTGGGCTGTGCTCGCAAGAGCACTTAAGTAACATCCGCCGCACTAGGGGAAGCTCCTGAAAAGGGGCGCCAAAGAGGGTGAAAGCCCCGTACCCGAAAAGCAGGCGGAGAAAGGCACAAAGAGTAGCGTCCATTGAGTATTGGACGCAAATATGGCGGTATCGATCGCCAACCCTAAACATACCCCAAGACCGATAGCGAAGAAGTAGCGCGAGCGAAAGCTGAAAAGGACCCCGAAAGGGGTGTTAAAAGAACTTGAAACTGTCCGGCTACAGTTTGATGCGGCATGAAAGCGTTAATATCTCCCGAAGCTACCGACCGAAAGGAAGGGTGCGAGGGGGATTCAGCGGTGTCGCATCCTCCTTCTATAAGCAAGGGCCAGGGAGTTTCTACCTGCGGCAAGGCGAGAGCCGGAGCGAAAGCGAGTGCGAAAGCGCGAAACAGTCGTTGGTAGCAGACCCGAAGCTGATGTGAGCTATACGTGGATAGGGCGAAGCCGGCCTGACGGCCGGTGGAGGCCCGCAACCAGTGCTAGTATATTCTGCTTGGGTGATCTACGTATAGGGGTGATAGTCCAGTCGAACTCAGCAATAGCGGGCTCCCCCCGAAGTATATCTCAGTATAGCGCCGCGGGAGTTGTTGCGCAAGGTAGAGCACTGATCGGAGAGTACGGGCCCGAGAGGGCTCACTTTCTTGTCAAACTCCGAATTTGCGCAAAACGAAGAACGCGGCAGTAGGCTTCTCTCGGGTAAGCCGAGAGGACTTTACGGGAACAACCGGTACCGCGGTTAAGGTCCCAAAATTCTGGTTAAGTGTGACTCTCAAGGGGTCTCCAGTCTAAGACAGCTGGAAGGTAGGCTTAGAAGCAGCCATCCTTCAAACAACGCGTAATAGCGGACCAGCCGAGATTGCGGACCCCGAAGATGCTCGGGGCTAAATCAGATACCGATACCGCGGAATGGCGCACTGTTAGGTGCGCGCAATTTGGTAGGGGGGCGAACCGGTCGGGCAGAAGCGCGGGTGTGAACTCGCGTGGACCGGCCGGCTATGAAAATCCTGGTATTAGTAGCAGCATATCCAGGCGAGAATCCTGGACGCCGAAAGTACACGGTTTCCTTGGCCATGTTCTTCAGCCAAGGGTAAGGCGATCCTAAGCACGAGGCTAATTGCCAACTGTGCAAAAGGGAAACCGGTTAAAATTCCGGTCCCGGATAGATAGGCGCGGCAACGCATGATGCGTTCCTGACGTTTTGGGGTAGGTGCAGTGGAGGAGACTCCATTTAAGCAAGATAAGCCTTCGGAGACTCATTGTGAGGAGAAGAAGGCTAAATTTGCGAGCGGCCGCACGGTTGCGCCAAGCCCCGGAGCCCTTGAAAAGGGAACGCGTAACGATTCTATCCGACCGTACCTAGAACCAGTACAGGTGATACTGGCAGAAAAAGCCAAGGCGTGGCAGGACAACTCTCGTAAGGGAACTTGGCAAGTTAGTGGCGTAACTTCGGGATAAGCCATGCCTGCGGGCCTTTGCGGGCCTGCAGGTCTCAGTAACAAGGGGAGACCGACTGTTTACCAAAAACACAGGTCATCGCAGAGCCGAAAGGCTAAGTACGATGGCCGATGCCTGCTCACTACTGGTACGTTAAACTCCGGTTCAACGGAGCAAAGCGCCAGCAAAGAGCGGGGGTAATCGTCAGTTCCAATTTTAAACATCAAATGAGCTTGGTTCCATATGCAGAAGTTTGAGGAGTATTTTATAGGCGCACTTCAAGATGCGTACGTCGATGAAAAGCGCAATGAGATTCAGCTGTACCAAAAGAATAAGGAATGGCTCGATTTTATTAATGCCAATCTTAAGAAAGATTACGGCATTACTGGAAAGATTTTCAAAAGAGACGTTTACTTGCTTAGAAAAAGAAGCAAAGCGTTTGTTTTGAAAATTAAAGAGGCAAAAACTAGAATGAATTCTTTTGGCGCGGATTTCGTCGCAGGGCTTTTTGATTCGGAAGGTTCTGTTTACCTTTCAACAAAATCAAAAATACCCATCATTGATGTAACGCAATCCGAAAAAGGATTGGAATATCTTAAGTGTGCGCAAAAAATTCTTATGGAGAATGGGATTGATTCGAAACTGAATGGCCCATATAAACATAAGCATGGAAAACTCCTGCAATATCATCTGCGCATATATGGAAATAAAAAATGTGGGATATTTTTTAGGTTAATTCCCATTTATTATAAGAATAAGTTTGAGAAATGCTCATTTTGAACTGACGACCCCACACTCTGACCCTCTTATTTGGCTCTTGCAAGAAATTGCCGGAGCTGATGTGAGATAGGTAGCGTAATACCTCGCCGCTTAATTGGTGGCTTGCATGAATGGCATAACGCGTCTCCCACTGTCCCTACGAGGGACCTGGTGAACCTACTACTCTGTGAGTATGCAGAGGACTTCTAGGGGGAAACGAAGACCCCGTGGAGTTGGAAACTACTCTCTACCACCGGAAAACTACCGTCTCGGGAGGTTTATAAACAAGGAGAAACGAAAGGGAAAACATATGTTTGAACTTTCTCCCTTGCTTGCCTACGAGACAGGTGTCCATCTTGGTGACGGAAACTTGACGTACAATAAAAAATGGAACCTTTACAGAATAACTTACGCAGGAAATTCGGAAACGGATTCCGAATTTTTTGAGTGCGTTCTTCCAAAATTGATTTTCGAAGTTTATGGAAAACGGGTGCGGATTTATCATCCAAAGGGCGAGAAAACCGTTCTTGTTGTCCTAAACTCAAAGGAAATCGCAAGGTTCAAAATGGATGCGCTTGGGCTTCCTTCAGGAAATAAAAATCAGCTGAAGGAATTTCCAAGGAAGCTTAAGGAAAAATATCCTGCAGATATTGTACGAGGTTTGGCAGACACTGATTTCTGTCTTTATTTTAAGGATAGGAATAAGGATGGAATTGCCGAGATTCCGATTATTGAAGGGTGCTTCTCAAACGAAGCGTTCTGTTCGGAAATCTCGGGGATACTTTTCAGATTGGGGATATTGCATTCTACGCGCAAGGTTGTTTCGCATAATAAATATGTGGAACACCGAATACGCGTTGAGGGCAAAGGTCAGTTTTGCAGATGGATGGAAAAAATCGGGTTTTGGAATCCGAAACATCTTGCAAAAGCAGATGATTATTTTGGGAATTTTCCGGCAGAGTTTTAATTTTTTTAAACCAGTTTCCGACGCGGATAGCTTTACTATAGCCTGCTGTTGAGATACGGTGATGGTCGCGGAGCGTAAATGGGAGCCGTTACGCTGCATCTTTCGGGGTGCAGATAGGCGACATTGTAACACCATTCGATCGTTATTGTATTTCTTACCGGAAGGGACCGCGGCAGGTGGATAGTTTGGCTGGGAGTCCGAAGATTTAAGGAAAACAGGAATCAAGCAATGCGTTCTTTCTCACGCCGAGATTCTTGGAACGGGAGTCGGAAATGCGACTCTCGTCCAGAAATCTGACTTTGGTTGAGAAAATGGAAAGCGAGCGCTTGTCATAAACGCGAAGCCCGTGCGTTGAATGTGAAACTCTGATGCCCAAGCTTTCAAAGCAGTTTGAAAGTTGGCTGCGCAGATGAGGATTATAGCATGCGATGTCGATGACTCCGCGCGGATGCGAACGGTCTATGGAAATTGAACCGTCGCAGGAGCAGTATGCGCGTAAAAATGCGCATGTAAAAGATTTGGAGAGAAGAATGCTGTTTGGAATTTTGCATTTGGGATGTGTGCCGTCCGCAAACGGAGCAGTCCTGAATGTTGAAGCTTCCGAAAGCAGTTTTTTTGCGATTGGCACCGAGAAAAACCTCGCTGATTTCGCAGAACCGCAGCGGTTATAGGAGAAATTTCTTTTTCCGAATTCGCAATTAGTGATGTGCCTGAAATAGTCAAGCATTCCTTCAACAGTATTGGTGAATTGGATGCAGTATGTCCGTTTTGACTTGTCAAAATAGAGTGAACCGTCTGAAAGAAGCATTGCAAATAGTTGTGCTAAATTTTCGTTCATAATAAAACGAAATGTTTTTTGTTTATAAGGGTGCGCAGGGAGTAGAAGTCCGCACCCTCCGATTCCTGCTTACATCTTCGGACCAGCAAGCGGTACATCCTCGATAAGGAAACAAGGATGCCCAATGTTCAGCTTAGGTGCGTTAGAAATGCACCGTTAAGGGTAAAGGACAAATGCTGGACTGACTGTGTTCCTAATAGCATGGGACGCAGAGGCGAAAGCCGGGCCTAACGAACCTTGGCACCCTTTTGATGAGGGTCCAAGCTGTCAGACAAGCTACCCCGGGGGTAATTCCACCGGCGGAGTTTTTTGATTAACTGTCAGTGGAACTCCATACAGGCTCGTCGCGGGCGAGAGACAAATCTCTCCCGATTTTTAATTTAAGGACGATGCTTAAAGGTGTCTTCTATTCTCTAAAGTATTTTCTGCATTGATATGCAATAGCAAACCCGGCATTCGGGTTTGCTAGCTGTGCCGCACGAAAAGCGTGCGGCACTAAAAAGAAACATCTGGGATACTAAAGGATAGTTGAACCTTTAGGCTAGTGTAAGGTTTTCGATACGAAAACTATATCGTCTGGTTTATGGGAGGCATTTGCTCAAATACCCATCGACCCCGCGGTTTGGTACATCGCTGTCGGCCTAGGTCATCCTGGCGGTGCAGGAGCCGCCAATGGTTGGGTTGTTCATCCATTAAAGACCTACACGAGCTGGGTTCAGAACGTCAAGTTGGGCGTTGCTAGGCCGCAAGGCCTTGATAAATAAAATTGGCTCATATCGGTGAAACCTCGCTTTAAAAATATTGCAGACCGCAATGTTTGCAAGAAAGCGTGGCAATACCGAGGGAAGGCGAGATTTGTGGATTCAACAATGCTTGCGTATATCGCAGGGTTCCTTGATGGAGATGGCAGTATCTTCTTTCAGATAGTCAGAAGAAAGGACTACCGTCGGAAATTCCAGATAAGAAGCAGCGTTGCTTTTTATCAGAAGACGGATTCGTGCCGCATTTTAAAGTGGCTCAAGGGAAGATTGAAAGCGGGGTATATCCGCCATCGCAAAACAGGAATCAGTGATTATACAATTGTCGAATCAAAAGAGGTGGAAAGGATTCTTTCCATTCTACATCCGTACGTGAAACTGAAGAAAAGACAGCTTGAACTTGGTTTGAAAATTCTGCGCAAACTCAAAAAATCACAAAGCAATAAGGATTTTCTTGGAGTTTGCAGGCAAGTTGACAAGTTTAAGCTGTTGAATTATTCCAAGAAAAGGACAGTGACATGTTCGGTCGTAAGCAAATCTTTGCCCCTGTAGAGACTGAGGCAGAAGTGGTCCTGAAAGGAACACGAAAATGCCGAGAGTCCTGCCAAAGGGCAGGGCTAAGACGCCGATCTCCCATGCAGCAAGCGTGGGATGGTGGTATAGTCCATGCCATTCCGAAAGGAATGGATTAAACATGCGCGAGACAGTTCGGTAGTATCTCCTAGGAGTGTTTCCGCCTGAGAGGAAGAACCCTTAAGTACGAGAGGAACTTGGGTTCGGCGCCTCTGGTGTACCAGTTGTGCAAAGCACCGCTGGGCAGCTACGCGCTATTGGATAAGACCTGAAAGCATCTAAGGTCGAAGTCAATCTCAAAACGAGGCGGATTGGGCGGTCGTAGCAGACGACTTTGATAGAAGGGGGGTGTAAGAGCTAAGCGCAAGCGAGGCTTTCAGCCTGTCCCTTACTAAAGCCTATATCATATCCCTTTAAATTGCGGCTCTGCTTGACGCTTTAGCGTCAAGTCGCCGCATTTTTGAAAATGCGGCTTTTCTTACTTTAATTGGAATTCAACTTGGCACTTTGGTGCCAAGACTTTTGAAATGCTTTGCATTTCAAAATTTTGAAAGTTCTTTGGAACTTTCAAATCTCCGCATTTTTGAAAAAAATGCGGATCGTTCCTTTATTTTATACCTGGGTTAGCGGGAGCTCCGCAAAGAAAAGGTTATAAATGTGTTTTATGCATAATATTCGTGGTGATGAATATGAACTTGAAGGCATTGCCGAGAGCCGAATGCGGCATTCCCAATATGCGCGATTTTGACAGAATTAAAAAAAGGGAGCTGGGCAGGAAAAAAAGTTTGGCGGAGAAGCTGATTTTGAGGATGGTTGAGAACCCCGCGCTGGCTATCAGGGAGATTGCAGGGCGTCTTAGGGAGAAAGGAGAGAAAAGAAGCGGCAGCATCATTGGAAAGGTGAATGGAATAAATTTTGAATATGAGATTGGATTGGGCGCAATGGTCAGGAAAATGTATTTTGGGAGTTATGAGCTGGATGTATTGTATGCGCTTAAGAAACATTTGAAAAAAGGGGACGTTTTCATTGATGTTGGCGCGAATATAGGATACGTTACCGCTTATGCCATGGGGCTCGTTGGGAAGAGCGGGCAGGTGCACAGCTTTGAGCCTGTTTCTGAGTATTTTAAGAGACTGGTGAGAGTTTCGCAGATGAATGCAGAGTATAATCTGGTCGCAAACAATTGCGCCTTGGGGGAAGACAACGGCAGCGGCACCATATATATCTCAAAGGTTAATCTCGGGTGGAATACGCTGGATGGCAATGCTATACGCCCTGAAAAAATAAAAAGGACTGAAGAGGTAGGGATAATAAGGCTGGATAAATACCTCATTGAAAGGAAATTGGCGCCTAAAATGATTAAAATAGATGTAGAAGGCTTTGAATTCCCCGTATTGAAGGGCTTGGAAAACTATTTGCATAACGCTGTAAACCTCCCTCTGATACTGTGCGAGATAGGCGCGCTGGGGGATGCTGCCGAAAAATTGCAGAGGTATATGGCAGGTTTTTCCTATAAGCCGTTCAGCGCAAGGAAGCATGATAAACCCGTAGACATAGCAAAGCTGACGGAAAGCGCGGATGTTCTGTTTAAACCGAAGAGCCTGTAAAAGCCTGTCCAGTGTTTTGGAGAGGGTGAGAATTGCGTGCCCTTCCTCATCCTGCGAAAGAAGGGTTTTTACTGCAGCTGTTCCGACAGACTCTCCCCAGCGGGCAATTAGAACGGGCTGTTTTTCAGGCAAGGAGCCACTTATAAACGGGGGTTATCTTTATTTTTTTGCCTTCCGCAGTTAGTTCGTCTTCCTCGTCATGGGTTAATATCGTGCCTTCTTTCAGGTTAAACTCCTTTAACGCTCCGATAAGCCCCTCCAGCTCTTTTTCCCTGTTTTCTTCGTTCAGCTCCCAGCACACTTGCATTGCAGATTTTATTTCGTTGTTTTTCAGAAGTAAAAAGTCGCATTCTCTTTTATTTGCATAATAAAAGGGATTTGAAGAGATTTTTAGCGTGTTGAAGACGAGGTTTTCAAGGAGCCTGCCCCGGTCCTGCGTAGTTCTGGTTGATATCACCTTGATGAAGCCGTTGTCGGAGATATATATTTTTTTATCGTTTATCATCTGTTTTTTTAGGCTGTAGTCAAACTTGCCGACCGTTTTTGCAAAAAAAGCGCCTTCAAGATAGGAAATGTATTTCTTAACGGTGTTTACGCTTCCCATGCCCATAATTTTATTCAGGGAACGGTAGCTGAATTTGTTTGAGAAGTTTGTTATAAGGTACTGGTAAAGCTCCCGCAAACGATGGACATCGCCGACATTATGCCTGACTGCGATGTCCTTTATTACAATATCCTCGTAAACTCCGGCAAGGGAGGAGGCGTCTTTGTAAATAAGGAATTCTGGCATCCCCCCGCCCGCCAGATACTCGTCAAAGTATTTTTTTATTTTCGCTTTTTCAATTGTTTTGTAGAGCATGTTTTTTTCAAATTTTACCCCCCTTAAACTCAAAAATTCCGAAAAAGTGAACGGATTTAGGGTGATGTCCGTATGCCTGCCGGTAAGCTTTGTGCCAAGCTCCCTGCTTAACAGCTTTGCATTTGAGCCTGAAACGAAGAACTTGAAGCCGTTGTCGCAGAATCTCCTGACAAACGCCTCAAAATTCTCTACGTTCTGGATTTCATCTATGAAAAATGTCTTTTTTTCGCCGAACAATTCGATTAGGGCTTCAAAAATCAGGTTGAAGTCTTCTGCCCTGAAATTGAGGAGCCTCTCGTCTTCAAAGCTTATGTAATAGAATTCGCTGTCGGCATAGAATTTTTTTATTATCTGCCTTAAGAGGGTCGATTTCCCGCACCGCCTTATGCCCGTTATGACAACGGCGTGGGGAAGCCGTATTTTGGATTCGATTTCCTTCAAAAGCTCTCTTTCAATCCCGAAATCCCTCTTTAGGATTGAATCTCTCTGCTCCGCAAGGACCTGTTTTAATCTCTCTTTTGAAAGCATGCTGGAATAATGAACGAAGCAGTATTTAAATGTTTTCATTCCCATTGAACAAAAATGGGTGATTTTGTTCATTTGTATTGAACACTTTGTTTTTTGGAAGGGAGGCGAGGGGTTGTTTTATGAGAGCAAGGGATTGCTGAAGTCTTTCCTCTGTTGTTTCTAATATGTTTAGCGCCTGCACTGGCGTTAATTGGGCAGTATGGACAAGACTGCCGGCAAGTTTGAAGAGATGCTTTATGTTTGCTTCTGGTTCTGCCTGATTGTCTTTGAATTGCTTGTAGAAGTCCTTTGAGATTGAGTCCATAAGATAAGTGTTGTTTGAGGTTATTTTTATGGGTGATGGAAAGGTTTAAATAGGTGGTTAGGTATAGTAAATGCTGGTAAGGATATGAGAAACGTGATGATTGGCAAGAAAGAGATTGGGAAACAAGCAGATTTAGGCTATTTTGAGAAAGTAAAGAAACGCATACTTAATGTTTCTATGCGATTGGTAATTGCAGGAGTAGTTCTATTTATGATGACAGTCTATGAGGGGATGGCTAATAGAGTTTTTGGGCAGGGGCATCAAAACAAACAACAGTATGAAACAAAAAAAACTGATTATGATATCTGGAAAGAGAATGTTGCAAATATTGAAAAGAGAATAGATGAGAATATACGAAATCCTGCATTTTTGAGGCAGGTTTGTGATTTGTCGGTTGGTGAGGCTGGCAGCAATGAAAGAATATATGCCCACTGGGCATTATGCTATGTGTTTAAGGGTATCGGTATTGAAAAACTTAATGATAAAGAATTTGGGGTATTAAACACGAGATTAACTGAAACTGATGCCCTCCAAACATATTTTAAGAAGAATAAAGAACGGATACTTAGCGAAGATGGAGGCGCTGGGAGGCATTTGATGCGCCTTTATATCGGAGTATATTGCAAATTCTTAGAACTTAAACAAAACGACTATTCAAATGAATTAGCCGCCGAAGCAATAGTTCAAATTCTAAACAAAGGTTTAATGCCCTAAGGTGTAAATCCTCTCCAAATCGTTCATTTTTCTTTCTATTTCTTGCAAGTATGCTTGGTACTGTTGTTGGCTCTCTGGGGTTTTAGTTTGAACGTATGAGCGGGCTAATTCTCTAAGAGCATCATCTCTTTTACGTTTTTCTTCGTGAAGATTATGGATATTGACCATTGATGTGTTGTTTAAATTCTCCAACTGTTTTGTCAAATCTTCTTCAGTCGACTTCTCTTCAAACTTCCGTAGAAGTAAATCATTACTCTTTTTAGTGTATTCTTCATCTACGTTCTTCTTCTCGTTTTCATATATCTTTTCCGAATACTTCTTCCCTGCCTCAATTCTTCCCGCCTCCTCTCTCTCCTCCCTCATCAATTTCAAACTGTCCGAGTAGAGGTTTGCTGTTTCCTTTATCTCCTCCTCTCCGAAATAGCCTGCCAGCTTCTCTGCTTTCACTTTCTTTCCTTCATCATAGAACATCCCTTGCGTTTCTACTCCGTATTCGTATTCAGGCATCCTTTCCCTTCCTTCTTTTATGAGAATGTCGGAAAGCTTTGTTTGGAATTGGCTCCATTTTGCCTGCTCTTCTTCATTCATCAGGATTGGAGAGGGGTAAATCCCTTCTTTTGCCAGTTTGATTATGTCTATCGGGGTTATCTGGTAGTTGTCGCCTATGTTTGCTGTTTGAGAGGCTTTTGAGAAGGTTTCTGAATAATTCATGTAGGTGTTGGTGTTTGCAGTCTGGCTTAAGGTTTGTTCAGTAATCGTCTGCGCATCCGATGGAGTGTGCTTGGAGTAGTAGTCAGGAGTTAGAGTCTGGTAGATTTCGTCTTTGTTTTCATTCAGCTTTCTAACCTCTCCTCCCATCTCTCTCTGCGCCTTCTCTAATTCGCTCTTTTCAAATGCATTTATGCTTTCCCTTTCAAGTGTATTCTGGACTTCGCTGTTTGTGAAGTAGGAGTTTGTAAGTATGTTGTAAGCCCCTGCCAATGCCTGGAGGTTGGGGTTTATATCTGCTGATATTGCTGGTTTGGCAGTTCTCTCTATTACTTCTGGAGTAATATCGTCAAGATGGTAAAGGTCTTTGTTTATTTGTGAAAGGGAAACCTTGTTTGAGGTGTAGGTGGAGCCGTCTTCTCTTTCAAAGGTGAAGGGTTTTGGAAGGTGCAAGTAATCTCCTTCTATCTGGAAGTGCCCGTCAGGGGTTTTGGAGAGGGTGAGAATTGCGTGCCCTTCCTCATCCTGCGAAAGAAGGGTTTTTACTGCTGATGTTCCGACAGGCTCTCCCCAGCGGGCAATTAGAATGGAGGCTTGGGCGAAGGTAAGCTGATTGGCAGCATCATTCAAGCCTTTTCCTGAAGTTAAATCATCCCAAACCTCTAATTTCTGCAAAGAGCGCATGGCAGCACCAAGAGCCTTGTCCTGGCTGATGGCATTTTCCAAATCTTCTTTTGAGGCTTCGCCGGTAGTGTATTTGTCAAGT
This sequence comes from Candidatus Micrarchaeota archaeon CG1_02_47_40, assembly GCA_001871475.1. GTDB lineage: Archaea > Micrarchaeota > Micrarchaeia > Anstonellales > CG1-02-47-40 > CG1-02-47-40. The sequence continues at coordinate 266,435 of MNVE01000016.1, forward strand.
GTTTGATTTATCCGCTCAAGTGATTCTGCTGTTGAGGGGAGAAGGTTCATGGGGGTTATGATTGAGTAAAGGGAATCAAAGGAATAGGAAGCAGGAGAAGCTATTTTTGTTTCCTCTTCTCCGGCGGTAGAGATGGAAGAGGGAAGCTTTCCGTCCAGATACATGGAGATTAGGGTGGATTGCTCCGTCATCTGGCTTTGAAGCCCTGTGAAGTTTGGGAATTCCTGCATTTGGGAAGCGTCTTTGAAGTAGGCTTCCGAATCTATTGCAGCTTTGGAAGTGCCTGCAAGAAGGGAGGAGAAGGAGGAGTGGGTAGTTAGAGCCTCTGCGGAGGCGCCGGAAGAAAGAAGGGAAAACAGCATCGCGCTGTCTGCTGTAAGCATTCCTGCAAGGGTTATTTCAGGGGAGGAGGAAAGGTAGGGGGAGGCAAGGGAAGAGAAAGCAGCGCCGGGAGCAAGAACTTCTGCGCCGGGAGCAAGGTCTTGGGAGAAGTGAAGGAGGACGGCAGGATTATGAGCAGCTTCTCCTGCAAGGGCGGAGTTTAGGGCGGTTTGCTGATTGAGAGAGGTGTTGAGAAGGTCAACAGCATTGGTTATTTCTCCTGTATATATCTTGTCTCTTAAGGAATTGTAGTTTTCAAGCAGGTTGCTCTGCCCCTGCTCTATTGCGGAATATTCAAGCATGGAACTGCGCAGGGAAGTCTGGAAGGTTATCCCTGCTCCATATCCTAAAGAAGCGAAGCGGTTTATTTCGTCTTGCCCTCCCTTCGTCCCTGCAAGGGAGCTGGCAGCGTAATCGGAGTATAAGTCATTCCATTTGTCGGAGAGGGAGGGGTTTCTGGAGCGCACATCCGGGGCGGAGAGGAATTGGGAGCAGTTGTCATAATTGCCGGCATCATATTCTGCCTTGAAGGTGTTGTAGTAGGTTTCGTTTGGGAAAATATTCTGCGCATCCCTGCTGGAGGCAAATGCGTCCATTTCTTTCTTTGTGTTTGCGAAGGAGGGGATGGAGCCTAATGCGGAGAGAGAGGCGTAGGCATCGGCAGTGGCGGTGATGGCGGAGAGAACGTCTGTATTGGAGGCAATGCCTTCATCAATGAATTTCAGGGCTAATGCAGAGGAGAAGACTACCTGCCCTTGTATAAGAGCGGCGGGGGAGGAAACTCCTGCGAAAGTTGACTGCATATGGGAAAGGCGGGAGGATTCGGAGGATATGTCCTTTAATTTCTGGCTTGCCGTTTCAATATTGTCAATCGTTTCAACTGCCTGCTTGAGGTTTTTCTCAAAATCTTTAGGCTGGGGGCCTACAAACGTTTTTGCAAACTCCATCGCATGTGTTTTCTGCTCTTCAAGAGAGGCGCCCTCGCTCGGAGTGTATTTCATTTCGGAGTAGGCGTCCTTAAGTTTGGAATTGAGAGAATTAAGCTCTTTCTTGAGGGAATTTTCCTCTAAAAAGAGGGAATTCGTCTGCTTTAGAAGAGCTTTATAAGAGTCGTGCATGGTAAGGTCCATTGCCTTTAGGGCTTGCTCTTGTGCTTTGGGGAGGAGGAGCTTGTCTATTGAGTTTATTGCGGAGTTTAGTTTGGAGGCTCTTTCCGCATCTCCTTTTGCTTCTGCTTTGCCCTGGAGAGACTGCAAATCCTCCTTTTGCGCGGAAAGAGTGGTTATGACTGCGGGGGGTTTGTATTTCAAATCTTTTAGAGTTTGTTTTAATTCTTTTTCAATTGCCGGCTTTTGCCTTGAAAGGGAGAGGTTGAGTTTGGCAGCATGGGGGGCTAACTGCATCTCCAAAAGAAGCTTTTCCCCCTTCTGGAGGGCGGGGTCGGAGAGCTTTGAGAGTATTTCCTCCGCTTTTGCGTCAAGCTTTTCTTTTCCTGTCAGTTGCTTTAGCCTGTTTACGCTTTCAAGGGAATACGCTTCATCTATGTCCTTTCTTCTCTTTTCTGAAGTGTAGAAAACGCGGTTGCGGGCTGTTTGCGTTCCCCTGACCATGAAGTCAAGTGTCAGGGTTTGCTGGAGCTTTTCCGTAACCATCGTGCCTGCGAATAAGGAGGAGGTGCCTGCAAATCCTTTTCCGAAATCTATTCCTGTTCCAGTCAGCTCCATTTTTCCCCCGCCGGAATCAATTACCTTCTGCCCTGCATAGGAGCCAAGTTGGAAAAACCCGCCCATCACCAGAGGAGAGTATTTGACGGTTTCGGAGAGAACGGCAGCAAAGTAAGCGGCATTGTTTGTTACATTTGCGTGAGAGGAGATTTCGGTATTCCCGGTAATTACATTTGTGCTGAAGCCCCCTACCGTTTCCCATTTTCCGCCCTTCAACTTCTCAACTACGAAGCGGTTCTTTTTTGAGGCTTCTTTTTGCCTTTCGGCGGAGGCGGAGCCGAGTTCTTTTATCTTGTTTTCTGCATTTGACAGCGCTTCTTTCTTGACTGCCAAGTCCGCCTTTGCCTGTTTTAGCTCGTTCTCTGCCTTTTCAACACCCGACCTGTCTGCGCGGGAGGGGGAGCGGTCCAAATCCTCAATTTGTTTTGCTTCCTTCAGCTCCTTTTCTGCGGAGGAGACTTTCCCTTCGGCAGTTTTCAGCTCTGCGTCTGCCTGCTTCTTCCGTATTTCAGTGTATTCCTTCTCGCTGACTGCGCGGGTGCGAGTGTCGCCGAGCCATAGGGCTGATTTCAATTTCTGCATGGCGCTTGCAATAAGGGCTTTTTTCTTCTCATTTGTTTTTCCGTCCTTCTCTTTTGCCGGCATGAAAAACGCCCGCCCAAGCTCAAGAATGCCGAGCGCCGCGCTTAAGGTGGCTGCCTGCCCCTTTCCGGAGGCGCCTGAACTGCGGGCGTATTCCCCCTGCAGTCCGGGAAGAGCGGAGGATTGCGGGATTGCTTCCTTGCTGTCCTTTCCTTTTGGACTGGTTGAGCCTATTGACACTCCGCGCACAAGTTGAGCCGTTCCTTTTCCAAACCCGATGACTCCGCGCACCGGGGCAAGAAGCTGGCTGCGATAAACCATGTTGGCGGCTTGTTTTACGAGGTTCACTTTTCCTTCCGGCGAAGGCTTTGAATCGCCTGCTGTCGGCTCCTTTTTCTTTGAGAATGGCTTTTTTACGATGTTCCACGCGCCGGTAATTCCGCTTCCTTCCAGAAGTCCTTTTCCAGCCGCCCCCCAGCCGCCTCTCTTTCCGTTTACGTCTTTTTTTAAGCCCGCACCTGCTCCTTTGCCTATTCCCTTGCCTATCTTGCCTATAACATTGCTTACTCCGCTCATGCTGACTGCCGCGTTTGCAGCGGCAGCAGTCTGGTTTATCATCTGCTTGGGGCGGAACTGGTATTTGCGCCCCCTGTCAAAGTGGGGAGACGAAAAGTCAAAAAAAGAAAATGGCTGCTGCCCGCGGAAAAACATTGCGCCCAAAAGCAACGCAAGAATCAGCATTATGAAAATGCAGATTCCGCTGTCCGCGCCGCCTTGGGGAGGCTCGTATGTGTAACCGGCGAAGGAAGAGCGGAGGGTAAGAAGGAACTCCCCGCAGGAGGCGCCGTTTGTCTGCAGGGGAATGCAGGGGTCCCACGGAGTAATGATGGTGTTCAGCTCGGGGATGCTAATATAATCTATTTCTGTCAGGGGCTGCCCGTTTGAGCCTGGAAGGTAGAGGCAGTTTGCAAGGCGTGCGGATTCGTTGAATTTATAGCAGTAGACGAAGGTGTATTGCGCAGGGATGTTTTCGTCTATGTGTTCAGTTAAACTGATGGCGTCGGGGGAGATTTCCGCATACCCGGTATTGTCTGTCGTGAATTTCCAGATGTAGCTGCTGTCTTGCGGGAAGGCGGGGTTTTGGGCTGAATCCGTGCTGTTGAGAAAGACGAAAATGACCGCGCGCACGTTTAGGGAGGGGTCAAACCATTCGTAGGATGTAGTTTGAGTTTGCTCGTCGTAAAGCTCTTGGAGAATCTGCACGTCAAACATTCCCGTGCCCGTGTTCAGCATGACCTGCAGTTTTGTAGGGGTTTCGGGAACGTAGCAGGGGTCGGAAGGCTCAAGGGAGGATGAAAGCGGGCAGAGTAGAATGAGGGCGAGAAAGAGAGAGAGTAATGCCGCGCGTGATTGCATGAATAACTGATGAGGAGAAATAATATAAACATGCGGAACGCCCCCCTTAGGTTTGTTGGCTAGGAAAGGGGGGTTGAGACCTTAAGGGAACACCGTGCGAGCAGAGTAGATACAAATCTTATAATGCCTGCTCTCACGGTGTTGGGGGAAACGCCCCCCTTAGGTGAAGAGGAATAATATAAACGAAACTCCTTTAGGGGGAAGGCTAAGAAAAGTGATGCAAGCAAAACTCGTTTTCATGCAAGGGCGCAGGAGGAGGGGGCGGTAAGGCAGGTGTTTTGGTCTGGACAGCAGAAGGTAGTATATCCTTCTCCCGGCTCTAATTCGGCTCGGCAGCAGTACGGGTTTGGGGAAGAGCAGATGTTCTCCTCTCCGCAGTAATGGGACGGGGAGAGGGAAGTGGAGCAGGAATAAGAGCTTTCGCAGGTGTTTCCGTAGGTCTCGTCGCTTCCACAGCACCACTGCTCCATTCCGGACTGACAGCAGGAAGGACCACTGTAAAAACCCGGCAATGACGGGCATACTATTCCTGAACCGTATTTGCCTGGGATGCACAAATCCGGGAACGGGCTTACGCCGAACTCGCCTTCCGAGAATCCGCAGGTCAGCTGGTTGTTGGAATAGAATTGCGAGAAAACACAGCTCTCGGAGATGTCTGCCGAAGGCTTGCATTCCGGGAAGTCCCTCCCTTTCGTTCCGTATATTATCGGGAATACTTCCCTTCCCTGCGTGTCCAGTTTTGAGTAGGAGTAGTAGTCGGTTTCGCCGTATTCGTCTATTTCGGAAAAACAGCAGCGGTAAACTTCTGGCAGCGAGGAGAGAATGTCCGCGTAATTATCTGGAGAAGCGAGCAGCGCCTCCGGAGAAACTTCAAACGACATCGGGACGTCGGAGTATTGGCAGATGAGATTTCCGCTGGAAGAGGGGAAATCCACTAAGATGCCCTCGCAAAGGCGCTCTTCGCAGGAGTCTGTATTCGCGCATAAGGAGGGGCATTTGTATCCATAGGGCCAGCCTGCCTGGACTCCCTCCATATCGCATGAGGCGCCGTCTGCGCATGCGGGCGAGCACTTTCCCGCAGACTGCTCCATTCGCGTGCATGGTTCGCAGGTGCATGCGGAGTCTTGTGCGGATAATTTGTAATATGCCGAATGCGTCTGCAGCTCCACCGACAGGCGGGAGGCTTCCTGCAGCATGCAGAAGGGCTGGTCTTCGGCGGGATTTGAAAGGGAGGGCGCCTGGTATGGGTGGGGGTCATGCAAGCCTATTATCCCTGCATAGGAGAGGTTTGCGGAATAGCGCATTATCTCTTTCGTCAGGTTTGCGCGCTTTATGTCGTTCCAGGGGCAGATGGGGCCTGTGCCGTAGGTGCCAGCCTCCTCCAAATAGACAAGCGTTGGAAGATTGTAGTCCTGCAGGATTTGGCGGGAGATGTTGGAAAGATACTCAACATAAACTTTGGCTTGTTCTTCCGGAGAAAGCACGCAGAAAGCCATGCCCTGCCCGTAATGGAAGTAGCCGAAATCCGGAACCGCGGGGGAGAGGAGGATTATGTCTATGCTGTTGAGCGTCTGCTGGTTTTTCGTGCCGGTTGAGGGCCCGTGTATGATTGGCTTGTAGGTCATGCCGTTGGCGCTGTAAGTGGTTGTGCCTTCTGCCTTCTCATTCAAAAGAAGGGCGTGGGCTTTGGAGATTGCGTCCGAGACCGTGAAGGTTTCCGAGTCAAGGATTATTTCGTATGGGGCGACGGAGATTATTTTTAGGGCTATTAATGCTTTGCTGAAACGTTCTTTATAGTAAGAAACCTGGTTTTGGACCTGCTGTGCGAGAGTCTGCTGGCGCAGGATGTTTGGGTGGAGCGGGGAGGAGGGAGAGTCTGCTGGAAGAAGGATTTCAGGGTAATAGGTAGAATCGTTGATTGCGAGAATGATTGTGCCTTGGTTTTTGAGGTATTTGGCGAGGTTGGCAGGAACGGTATTGCTGGAAACTGTGCTTTTGTAGGAAAGTTTTTCGGGTATTGTCATTATCGGGGTTACGTAAGCTTTCTGCAGCTGCCTTATTTCTTTGTCAAGGTATTGCGGAGAGGGGGAGAAGTAAGGACCCTGTGAAGCCATTGTGCCCGGAATGACATTGATTCCGGTTATTGTCTGGTCGCGGTATGAGCCGAAGGGCGAGGAGGAGGCGCAGGAAGTGCAGTAGTTGTTGGGATATTCACCGGTAAGAATGCATGCTCCGTATGAGTAAGGCGCAGTGGTAAGGCAGACCGGAAAGGGGGTTTGAGGAGGTATTTCCTGAACAGCGGAAGTCAGAAGCGAGCCGGGCTCGCAGGTGCCGTAGTGGTACATGAGAAGCTTGGAAGGGTCGTCGGGGTCGGTTTTGCAGGAGCCGAGGGCATACGTTCCGGGGTTCTCTGGGTCTTCGTGGGTTTTGAAAACAAGTTTGTAAAGCCCGCTTAGAGTTAGAGGGTAGTAATTATCCTCTCCATGTATGTCGCACTGATGATCATCGCAATGTGAATCTGCGGTTTGATGGAATTTAGGATATATTGTAGGTATTTGGAATGCGTAGACATCACGATTTGAGTCGGATTGGTCGTATATGAGATTGCATTCATCTATGAGTTTAACTGCATCGCGAACATTATTCCAAAATTCGGGAGTATTAAAAGTGCCGACAAACTGAGTGTCAACTACTGTGTACGCCACGTCGTCGGTCCATAATTCTCCGGCAGAGGAAGTTAATTGGTTGGCGCGTATTTGCGGTCCGGTGTATGGAGTGGGATCTGGAGCTATCTGACTGGGAATTCCTTCGGAAAGAAATGCGGGAACCATTGTTCCCCAGGAACATGACCAAGCAATACAACCTACTCCGATAAGGTAGGCATCGCAACTCTCATCACGATGCTGGTATTGCTCTGCAATATAGCAGTTTCCATTATTTGCCGAGGGGTTGAACCACTCAAAATTAGATGGGTATGCACCTACTAGATTCTGCGTCCAAGGAATGCAGCAAGCAAAACATGTTGTTTGGTCATCGCCGCATTCGCCGCCTCCAAAAGAACTCGGTTGAAGGGCACGCATTTTTGTTACTGTTTCTCCCACGTCGCACACTATCTCTCCATACTCATTCGTCTCGCACCCGCAGTCCACCGGCTGCCCATCTTCCGGCCCTCCGTGGCGCACGCATTTCTGCGTGCTGATTACTGTATTTGAGCAGACGCGCGAGTAGCATTCCGCATTGCTCTCGCACATGAAGGAGGCTCCCGGAAGGCGGTTGAGTATTTGAGTATCATATTCGGAGCAATCCGGGTCGGTGACTTCTCCTGTTTCATCTCCGCAGACACAGCCTATCTCCGGGCAGAAGCCGTTTGAGATTTCAAATGAGTATTGGGAGTTGAGCTCGTTGGAGTAATAGGAAGTATCCAAGGAGGAGGTTATCTCCTGCTCTATGGGGTCGCCGGAGGTGGGAGTCAGGATTAGGGTTTGGGGCGAAGCCATCGTGTAGTTTCCATCCTCGTTAAGAAAGGGGAAGAGATGAACGTCGTCAATCGGAAGGGAGCATTCGTCTTCCGGGTAGCAGTTGAGCATGCACGCCCCCTTGCTTGCGTAATCCTGTAAGGTTGCGCCGCATGTCCAGCGTATCCGTTTCACTATTGTGGCATTCCAGGAAGCCCCCCAGCAGAGGGCGCCCCCGGAGCCGGGTTCGGTGCTTCCGGAAGTGCATAAAAGTCCGGCAAAGGGGCTGTCAAGGCTCAACGGATCGGTTATTTCATCTATCACATTTTCTATGTTTGAGAAGCAGTTTGCATTTGCAGAGCCTCCCACCCCGGTCAGTTTGCCCCATTCGTCGGGGTCTATGCCGGTTCCGCTTTGCGAGGTGATGTCAACGTAATTGGTGTAGCGGTCTTTTTGGTATGCGCCGTAGTCGGTTGTTCCTGAAAATTTGTCGGTGATTGGATAATAGAGCCTGTCCTCCT
>MNVE01000014.1 GCA_001871475.1 Candidatus Micrarchaeota archaeon CG1_02_47_40
CAGGGAGATGCTCAAAGATGCGGTGCTTGTCTCTTCGCATATAGCATTTGAGGCAAAGGAGGAAGGATTTTATGCTGATGTGAAGGGGGACGGGACGGATTTGAAGATGGAATTTGAGAAGGGTGCAGGGGAAATTTCAGAAATAAGCGTAAAAGCGCCCTCGCGTGCCACTTTCCCCCTGCAGTATTTGGAAGATATAGTGAAAGCTTCACCTGATTTGGGGGAGATAGTTGTGCACCTGAAGAGCAACGCGCCCCTGAAAATAGAGTATTCCGTGGAAGGGGCGAAAGTCTCTTATTACCTTGCGCCGAGGATTGACAGCGACTGAAAAAGCCGGACGAAACAGGTTTTTATAAGGCATGAGGTTGAACTCTACTTATGGCACTGGATAGAGAATTTGCAAAAAGAACGGAAAAGGCTTTTAGGGAATATCGGAAAGGCGGATTCATACCTAAAACAAAGGATGCGTTCTTTGCAGAGTTGGAGAAATGGTGAAAATGAAAAGGCGCCTCCAAATTACGAAAGCAAGCGGCAAAAATTCCCTTCACCAATGGTGGAGGGTGAAGTGCCCTTTTTTTACTGCCATTAATTACTGTGTAGTGTGCCTTGCAAAGAAGATGCCTTCTTTGACGCTGAAGAATATTTTACTGCGGAGTATAGAAGTGAAAATAGGCAGAGATGCTTCCATTGCGCCTGATGTGGATATTGATTTTCTTTACCCCGAGTTAATTGAAATTGGGGAAAATGCAATAATTGGTTATGGGGCAACAATACTTGCGCACGAATTTTTAATTGATGAATATAGGACTGGAAAAGTAATTATTGGAAAGGATGCGCTTATTGGAGCAAAGGCAATTATTCTTGCTGGGGTGAAAATTGGAAAGGGAGCAAGAGTGGGTGCTGGAAGCGTTGTTTGCGAGGATGTGAAGGAAAATTCCTTTGTTGCGGGATTACCTGCAAGGGAGATAAGAAAGGGATGAGAGGGATTTGTGGATGAATGGGCGCTCCTTGCTTTTTTGGCTTCTTATATTCGTGCTTGTTGCTGCTTCTGCATACGGCTTTTATTATTATAGGGGAGTGTTTGCGGAAACTTCGCCTTGGCTCTGGCTGTTTGTGCCTGATTCGGCGCTGGCAATAGTATTTGCATTGCTCGTGGTTGTCGGAGCGCGAAAAGGTGCTTGGGACAATCTCCTGCGCTATTTTGCAAGCGTTTCCCTCGTAAAATATGGGGTATGGACGGTTTTTGTCATGATGTATCATCCGCAGGCATATCTTGCTGGCGGAAGGGCGCTTGAATCTGTTTTCCTTTACATAATTCCGCATATTGGAATGGTTTTGCTGGCGTTGGCGGTTCTGCCGAAAAGAAGAAGTGCGCCTGCGTTGGCATTATGTGCGCTTTTCTTTCTCTTAAACGATTATTTTGATTATTTTTTTGCAGGGGGAATTGTAGCGGGAATAATTCCGAATGGGAATTTTGGCGTTGTGGCGGGAGTTTCCATTTTGCTTACCTTTTTCTCGCTTCTGTTTGCGCATTTTGCTTCTTCATGGAAGAAATTACCAAAGATAGAAGTGTTTTAAGGAAAGTTAGCTTTGCCTGCCCCGCTTACAAAAACGAATCCTTCGTAAAGTGTCCCTTCCTGCTTAATTTCAGAAATTTTTATCTTTTTTAAGAATCTCGCTGAAGCATTATTCGGAAGCACTACCGTGCCGCATTCGTCAAGGTTTTCAGCCATTTTGTCCTGATCCAGCCCGCGCACAAGCCTCTCTCCGACTTCCCCGACTGTAAACAACATCTCAGGATCGATAACCTGCGGGAAAAGCACATTGAGTTTTTTCTCTGGATTTTCAAGAAACCCAAGGGCAAACGGCACGTCTTTTATGATAGTATATCTTGATTTGCTTGTCCCGTCTCCTGTGCGTTCCAGCTGGCAAGCTGCCTCGATAGTCATGTCCCCCATCGCAGCAAACACCCATCCGTGCCTTTCCTCCATCATCTCACTTCTTTTAAGCTGTCGCATTCCTTCCCAAATAAGCGTTCCTATATCCCTAATGTCCCTTGTGAGAGTTTCTGCAACGAAAACAGGACCTTCTTCACCTGCTGCTTCCTGCATGTTAAAGCCCACTGCCTGAAGAATCATTCCATTCTCTGCGACGGTTCCGCCTAACTTCGCTTCACTCTGGCCGCCCAGGTGCTTTTCCAGAGTCATATCATTCCTGGTCATTGCTGAATAAAGCCAAAAAATTTTTTCCCCTCCCCCGGAGTTTGCAAATCCCCTTTGGTGCGCAATATAAAGGGGGCGGCTTTTCTCCAGCCCCCGCACAAAAGCTTGCGAGAGCGGCCTGGCTTCTTCGCTTCCTCCCTCTTTTCTAATCCTTTTCCCGATTGTGCCCTCAAACCCAAGCGCCCGCTCAAAAAAAGAATTAAGTTGATCTCCCTTTCTTGCAAGGGCATAATTCAAGTTCCCTATTCTTATTTCTTTCATAAAAAACACTAATCCATAAGTTATACTCTCTAAAGTTTAGTGTTTTTACTATATAAATCTTCTTTTCGGATAAGCAAACAGGAGTTTTGTAAAGAGACGAAGGGCAGGAAGTTTTATATACTCAAAGATGGAAAAATAGGAAAACAAGTATAAGGTAAGTATTGCGTTTTTACGAGGTGTTGTGAATGGGATTAAGACCGGCAAGAACATGCAGAAATGTAAACAAGGTATCCTGGACGAGATTTTCAAAGAGAAACCCGAAAAAATCTTACATAAAAGCGATGCCGCATCTTGGGCTTAATGTTTACAAGATGGGAAAGGAAAGCGACAAGTATGAAATGGAATACCAGCTTGTGGCTGTCGCGCCTGTGCAGCTTCGCGATAACGCAATAGAAGCGGCGAGGCAGGCGGCAAACAAGTACATGGAAAAAATTGCGCTTGAGCAGTACATGTTTAGGGTTATGGTGTTTCCGCATCAGGTGCTCCGCGAGAACAAGATGATTTCAGGCGCAGGAGCGGACAGGCTGCAAAAGGGAATGAGAATGGCATTTGGCAGGACTACCGACCGCGCCGCAAGGCTGTCTGCAAGGCAGACGCTTTTCATAACAAGGGCAGGCAGGGACAAGGAAGCGATGGTGATTGAAGCTTACAGGCGCGCGCAGTGCAAGATGTCCGGCAAATTTAGATTGATAAAAAAGGAGCTCATAAGCGCGCCTGTAGCTGCGGCCTGATTAATCCTTTGGCACTTCTAAAAGTGGAGGGTGAATTCTTTGCAGGATGATATACATACTGGGGTTGATGCCCTAATTGAGGCGCTCAAAAGAAAGAAGGTAGTGGAGCTTCCAATATTGGCAGGGGAGTGCGGCATGGGATTTAAGGAGGCGGAGAAGTGGGCACGGGCGCTTGAGGGAATGAATTTAGCCGAGATACAGTACAAACTCACAAAAACTTACATCATCTGGAAGGGGAAGGAAGTTTCCGAAAAGGGGAAGGTGCAGGAGGGAAAGGAAGAGCTGGAGAGAGAAGAAGAGATGGGTGCAAAACAGGAAGTTTCTGCTGTGCCGATAAGAAAAGAGGAAGAGACGCCTGCCAGGGTCATATCCGTTGCGCAAGGCGATTCCTGGGAAACCGCAGCCGAACTGCTCTCGCGGGAAAAGAAAAAGAAAATCACCGCAATTCTGCCTACAAGTGCAAAGAAACTGCACAAAAAAATAGAGGAAATAGAGCGCGAGCAGAAAAAAATAGCCCAGCTTAAGGGAGAGAAGGAGAAACTGCTTGCAGAAGTGTATCTCCCGCTTGAGGCAGAGGTAGGGGCGCAGGTGCGCACCATAAGCGAGCGGCTTATTGAGATTGAAAAGAACATGCTGGAATTGCAGGAGAAGGCGCTTTCGCTGGCGCCAACTGTGGAGGGAATGGAAGGATATTATCTGAAGCTTTCGGAAACGAATGATGAGACAAGAAAAATCTTTGGGGAAGTGCAGGAGAAGGTAGGGGATTCGCTTTCCGAGTTAAGAAGGCTGCAGGAGGATGCGCAGGGAAGGTTTGATAACGCTGAAAAGAACTTAATTGAGCTGAATGCCAAAAGCGCGGAGATAAACAGGGGCGTTGAGAGAATACAAAAGATTGAGGCGGAATTGCACATTCAGATAGAAGGCGCAAAAGAGAGAATAAGGAATCAGATGGAAAAGCTGGAGGCGGTTGAGGAAGCGCTTTTTGAAATGGAGAAGCTGAAAGAAGGGCTGATTTTTGAATCGGGGGAAATAAGCACTGCCGCAAGCGGGCAAAAAGAGAACTTGAAGGCGATTGCCCTCCAGATAGAGAAACTGCCGCAGATGGAAGGGAGGATTCTCTCGCAGCTTGGCGAGTATTCGCAAAAGGTGGAGGAGCTTGAGAAGTTCAATACCGAAAGCCAGAAGGAGTTTGACAAATTGCGCGAGGCGGTTGAGACTAATTTTGCGAAAATGTATCTTGAAAAGCTCAAGGAGGCTGGAGAAGAGAACCGCTTTGAAGCGGAGGGGGCAAAAAGGCAGGAAGAGAATATTGATATGAAAATTGCACAGGCAAGAAAGAGGATAGAAGAATTGTTCAGCGAGGGGGAAGAGGTTGCTGATTCTGTTTCTGAAAGCCTGCCTGAAGTTGAGGGGGAAGTGAGCGTGCGTGCGGAAGAAGCGAGGGGGAAAGGAAGGAGGATGCTGCAAAAAGTCATACAGCTTGAGCGCGCGAGCAGGAAGATGGGGGAGGAGATTGAGAGGATGGAAGGAGCGCAGGATGTGCTTATTGGGAGGGAGGAAGAAGAGGGAGAAAGAATAGAGAAGATGGATGGAGAAAGAATAAGCAGAGGAAATAAGAAGAGGATAAAGGAGATGAGTAGAGAGAAAGTAAGCGGGATGAAAAGAATGAATGGAGAGGGGATAAAGAAGATTAATGGAAAGGGAATAAAAAAGATGGTTGGAAAAGAAATTCACGGGATGGAAGGAAAGGGTAAAAAGAAAAAAGGAAGGAAGTAGAAACTAATTTTCCTTTTCAGGGTAAATCACTTGTGCTATTTTTTCAAGCGAATCAGTAAGGACACTAAAGGGAGTCGGCTTTGCAAACGGATTCGTGTGCACCCTGCCATCGTGATGTATGTAAAGTTGGTTTTGCGGGATGTCCTTCAGAGATGAAAGAGCTTCACTTTCCGTGCCAAGGAAGCGCTCAACCTCAAGAAATTGGAAGCGTGCTTCGCAAGTGCCTTCGCCGGTTATTTGTATGGTGAAGGGGGGATTGTTTTGTGCATAAAGCCGCTTTTGCGCGTGGTGCATCCCTTCTTTTATCAGGTTTTTTATCGTGTCTAAATCAGGAGAGAAAACCTTGCTTTTATATATCGGCGTCAGATTGGCTTTGCCGTTTTCAGCCAGCGCTCCGTTTTGTTTGTACCCTCCTGCAAGCTCAAAGTATGCATTGTGCTGCGGCACTTCTATCCTTAAGTTGTAATCTGGCAGAAGGGAGAAAACATTTTCCCAGTAGAGCGCGCTTGCCTTTATGGGAATATGGTATTTTGCCGCAAGGGAGTATACTCTCGCATCTATCTCTTTTTCAGGCTCTTCTGAAAAGCGCGTTGAGCTGATGATGAATTCTGTTTTCGAGCCCGCGCGCCATATCCTTGCAAAATGCAGGAAGGCTTTCTCAAGCCAGCCGTCTGCGCCGGGCACTCCTTCTGCGTGGTGGCGGTCGTAGGAGAATACTATTGAAACTGAATCACCCCCTTTCTTGAGAACCTGCCAGAATTCCTCCCTTGGTTTTGCAAACAGCGTTCCGTTGGTGAATATGTCAAGCTTTTCGGGCTTTGCGTCTATTATCGCCTCGGTGATTGGCAGGAAATGTCGGTAAATGCATGGCTCGCCCCCAACAAGGGTGACGTGCGGCTTTTCAGTGGAGATTTTCCTTAAGTAGGGGAGGATGTTTCTCTCAAACGCCCAAAAGGCAATTGAAGCTCTTCCTTCTGCGGAACTGTCATAGCAATGCTTGCACCTCCCGTTGCAGATGCGTGTGGGGGCTATTGCTATTTTCAGATGCGCTGGTTTTGGATCTCGGCTTAGGCTTGTTAGTTCAACCGCCTCGTACATCAATTTGAAAGAAGAAGAATATAATAATTTTTGAAAGAAATATTCCTAAAGGAATAATATGAAAAAGAATACATCAATATTTTCCAAGCTTTTCCTGCTGAAGTTTCTTTGACTTTGCGTCATCCACGACCGCAAGCCAGGAGTCGCCTATCTTCGTCAGGTAGTTTCCGAATGTTTTAGAGAGAGTGACGCACATCGGGCGGTATTTTCTCATCGATTCCTTTGCGATTATGGTTTCCCGCTCCACTTTTATCATTCCCACCCTCCTCAAGCGTGGAAGCACCCTATTATAGAAGGTGGCTTTTGAAATCTGCGAGTTTTTCACGAAATTGTTCATGTCCGCGCCAGTCAGCTTCATTTTTGAGAAAAGAAGGGAAAGAAATGCGCTTGCGCAGGAATTGTATTTCTCCTGGTATTTTTTGGGGAAGACAAAATTGATTACCTCTTCCGCATTCCACGTGTTGCGCGTGATGTTCTCGTTGCCGTCCTCAAAGGAGCGCAAATGAGGGGAGTTGTGAGAAGGGAGGTACATTGATTCGGAAGAGGGAATGCCCCGTGAAGCGATTTGAAGTTTCTCCTTTTCAGGCATTTCTTCTTTCTTTTCTTCTTCTGCCATATGGTTTACTATGGAAGGAAACCTTATAAAAACTTGGGGGAGTAATTTGGATTAATGAGGTGATGGGCATGGTCAAGGTAGGCGAGAAAATTCAGGATATTGCATTTAAGGCGTTTGTGAATGGAGAGGAGAAAAAACTGAAATTCTCCGATTATAAGGGAAAGTGGATTGTGCTTTTGTTCTACCCGGCGGATTTCACCTTTGTCTGCCCCACGGAGCTTGAGGAGATGGCGGACATGCACGGGGAGTTCAGGAAAGCGGGCGCGGAAGTCATGAGCGTAAGCACGGATACCGTTTTCTCGCATAAGGCATGGCACGACACTTCGCCTGCGATAAAGAAGGTGGAATTTCCGATGGTTGCGGACCCGACAGGGAGGATTTGCAGGGAGTTTGGCACTTACGTTGAGGAGGAGGGGCTTTCCTTAAGGGGCACTTTTATAATAGACCCTGACGGGGTGCTGAAAGTCATGGAAGTGCACGACAACAGCATAGGGAGGAATTCGCATGAAACCCTGCGGAAGCTTCTGGCGTGCAGGTTCGTGCGTGAAAGTTCAGGGCAGGTGTGCCCGGCAGGCTGGCAACCCGGAGGGAAGACGCTGAAGCCGGGAATGGATTTGGTCGGAAAGATTTAGGGGAAATGGCTGAACCCTTCTTTCGGGAAGGGAGAAAGGGGGGAGTTTTTTGAGAGGAGAACTTTATTTTCTTTTGTAATTTTTCCTATCTCGTAAAGCGGGATGTGAAGGCGTGCGGCTGTTTTTCTTGCAAGGGAGAGTTTTTCCTTTTTTATTGCCAGGAGTATTTCGTAATCGTTGCCGAGGTTTGCAAGGTAAATGGGGGTAAGCTTTCGTTTGGAGGCGAATTCATTTATGCCTGAAAAGAATGGGATGCGCCCATACTCAACTCTCGCGCCTTTCCCGCTCTCTTTGCAAATTGAGTAAATGGCAGGTGAAAGCCCGTCGCTTAAATCAGTGGCGGCGCTTGCGAGTGAGAGAGAAGCGAATTTCTGCATTAATGCGAGTTTGATGGTTGGTTTGTTAAAGCGGGAAAGGAATGCGCGTTCTGCAGGCGAGATGCTGTTTTTTCCTTCCTTGTAAATTAAGTATGCTGCGGCGGTTGCACCTACTTTTCCAGTAAGCGCAAGAATATCCCCTTCCCTTGCTCCTTTTCTTTGCAGCGGCTTTTTCGCATAACCTATCGCCACTCCTGCTATTGCAAGTTTTTCTGTTTTATTTATGTCTCCCCCGAGTATTTTTACTCCGTGAAAGGAAGCGCATTTCTGCATTCCGCGGGCAATTGAAGCAATATCCTGGCGCTTGAGGTTGGATGGAATTCCCCAGTTTGTCAGAAGGAAAAGGGGTTTTGCTCCAACGGCAGCCAAATCAGAAAGGTTGGCGGCTATGCTCACCCAGCCGATTGCTTCAAATGGCATTCCCTTTGGGAAATCATCCCCCTCATTTAGCATATCGGTAGTGGCAATGATATTCGTGCCGAGGAAGGGAGAGTATTCTGCATCGAGAAAGGGGGCTTTGCTTATTCCGAGCTCCTTTCTTATTGTATTTATTATTTCTATTTCATTCATTTTTTCGCACCCTTAAAGAGTGTTTGACATCTCCGCATAGGACAAAGCTCCTTGCACATGGAACAGGGAGTGTTATCGCAGGTTTCAACCTTTTTGCGTGTTATTGAAAGCTTCTCCTGCGTCCGCCAGTCAAGCGCATACCTTGCACGCGAAAGTTCAAGGTCGCGTTTTGAAGCGCCTTTTAGCTTGCATATATCGGCAGAATGCGCCGCTATCTTGTATGCGATAACCCCTTCTTTTATATCTTCCAATGTTGGCAGGCGATAATGCTCTGACGGGGTGACTGCACAGAGAAACTCAACGCCTGCGGCAGCTGCAACGGTTGCGCCAATTGCGGAGGAAATGTGGTCATAACCGAGTGCCGTATCCGACACAAGGGGACCGAGCACATAATAGGGCGCCTTGTGGCACCATTTTTTCTGCAATTTCACATTTTCCACTATGGTGTTTAGGGGCATGTGCCCTGGCCCCTCGCAGAAAACAGGCACTTTCCTTTCCCTTGAGCGCAATACCAGCTCCCCCTGTGTTTTAAGCTCTGAAAGCTGTGCCGAATCATTTGCATCTGCAATGCAACCGGGGCGGAGCGCATCCCCTAAGCTTATTGCACAATCTGTTCCCTCAAGCAAGTCAAGTATATTATCAAAATTCGCATAAAGCGGGTTCTCGCATTTGTTTCGCACCATGTATTCGGCAAGTATGCCTCCTCCTCTGCTTACTATTTTTGTAATGCGCTTTGCTGCAAGGGGGATGGCGCTTCTTTTGAATGCCGCGTGTATTGTAAGGAAGGAGGCGCCTGCTTTTATGTGCTTTTCAATTGAGTGGAGAAAATCTTCTTCTGAAGGAGAGGGAAAACATTCGTATATGGGAACGCTGCCAACCGGAACGGAGGAGTTTTTTAGGAAGGTGCGCAGGGTGTAGAGGGTGTTTTTTGTTGAGAGGTCCATCACCGTATCCGTCCCGTAATACTGGGCAATTTCAAGCTTGTTTATCTCTTGCGCAAGGCCGTTTTGCGCAGAAATGCCCAAGTTGGTGTTTATTTTAGTGGTGCAGAGGTTTGAGAGAATGCATGAAGGCTTTTTATTGTGGCAGAGAAGCACTGCCCTTCCTGCTTTCAGCTCGCACTCAAGCTTCTGTACGCTTATTTTCTCCTTTTTTGCGATTTCCCTTAAATCCATTTTTCCACCGTTTTTAAGAGTTTTTTTGAGGAAGAATAAAAATCATTTGACGCCATTATTGCGGAAATTACTGCAATTCCATGCGCTCCGGTTTGCATAATTTTGCTTGCGTTTTTCTCGTTTATTCCGCCGATTGCATAAATTGGCTTTTTTACGGATGCGATTACGTCGCTTAAACCAAATATGCCTGCTGGTTTTGCGGCATCCTTTTTTGTTTGGGTGGAAAACACGGGCCCGAAGCCTATGTAATCGGCAAATTCAGAGGCGGCTTGGGCTTCCTGCAGATTAGAGGCGGAAATACCCAAAATCAATCCTGCGTATTGCGCTTTTTTTACATTCTCCTCGCTGAAATCATCCTGCCCCAAATGCACTCCGTCCGCATTGCTTGAGAGCGCAATTTCAACAGAATCATTTACGATGAATGTTGTGCCGTAATCCGAGCAGATGCGCCTCAATTTCCTTGCCATTGATGTTTGCTCCTTAAATGAAAGTTCTTTCTCCCTGTATTGCACCATTCTTATTCCTGCCTTGCAAGCGGCTTTCACTGCTTCCTCTTCCCTTGCGTGCGAGAGGAGCCTGTCTGTAATCAAATATACTCCTTTTTCTGGCAAGTTTCCACGAAGCCCTGCCTCGGCTTCCCGCTTATCGCCGGGCAAGTTTTCATCCCGCCTGGGCAGTCTGGTTGCCTCGCCTTTTCGCCTATCGCCTAGCAAGATTCCACCCTCGCATTTGAAGCGGCAGTTTCGTCAAGCGAATATGCCTCATCTATTAACTGCCTTTTATATTCTATAGGAAGCAGGGTTTTTTCCGCAGCCAGCTCCCCCGCAACCCCGAACAATGCAAGCGCGGCTGCGGTTGCATGCACGTAATCTTTCTCAACCGCGCAGAAGCAGGCAATGCAGGAGGCAGCCATGCATCCGGTGCCAACAATCTCGCCCATAATCTCGTGCCCGTTTCTTACCAGAAATGTCCTTTTTCCGTCTGAAACGATGTCATCCTTGCTAGTTATTGAAACTACACACCCGAGCTTTGCCGCAAGGTTTTTTGCAATCTTCTTGGGCTCGCCTGCAACGCTTACTGATTCAACTCCCCTTACCTCTGCCTTCACTCCGGCGATTGAGCCTATTTCTCCTGCATTTCCCTTAAGCACGGAAATGTTGGAATTTTTCAGGAGGCGCAGGCAGGCATTCGTCCTCATTTTTGTCGCTCCTGCCCCGACACAGTCAAGTATTACCGGAATCCCTTTTTTGTTTGCGGCTTTTGCAGCCAGTTCCATCGCATCTACCAATTCGGAAGTAAGTGTTCCTATGTTCAAGACGAGTGCGTTTGAAATGCCCGCCATTTCCTCAACTTCCTCCCTTGCGTGCGCCATTATGGGAAGCGCCCCGAGGGAGCGCGTTAGTGAAGCGCATTCGGAAATGGTCACCCAATTCGTGATGTGGTGCACAAGCGGCTTCTCCTTTCTTATCTTTTCAAGTAATGCGTATGGCTGCAATTTCAAGGGAATCACCGCTGAAAAAAACGCCTTGAAAATATAAAAAGCAGAGCATTACACTTTTGTATACGAGGGAAGCACCGTCATCTTCGCAACCAGAACCGCCTTGTCAAGGAAGGAAAGGTCATGCCTTTTTGAGAAAACATCGTAATTGCTTTTTTCTATCCTTTCCAGCACCTTTGCGTAAACCGCGCCCATCAGAAGCGCCCCGAAGCGGGAATCCCCCTCAACGCATTCAAGCACCGAATATGCTTTCTCATAGTATGCCCTTGCGCGCTTCACCTGAAATTCCATCAGGCTCCTAAAGCGCGGGTTGAGGACGCCTGAAAGCAATTCCTCCTCCGAATAGCCGTATTTCTTCAAATCGTTTAAGGGGATGTATATTCTTCCCTTGCGCGCATCCTCCCCGATATCGCGCAGGATGTTTGTAAGCTGCAGTGCAAGGCTTAGGTATTTTCCGTATTCTTCTGCCTTTTTGTCTTTTATTCCGAATATGTGAAGGGAGATGGTGCTCATTGTGACTGCCACGCGCTCGCAGTATTTGAGGAGCTCCTCAAAAGAATCGTATCTTTTTATTGAGAGATCCATGGCGCAGCCGTCAATGAGCCCTTCAAACGCTGCCTTTGGTATTTTGTATTTTCTAACGGCATCGTAAAGTGCAGTCATTATGGGGTGGGTTGTTTTTCCCCTGTAGCACAAATTCAAATCCCGCCTCCAGCGGGCAAGAAGCGCCTTTGGATTCTTTTTTCCCTCCTCATCCACTATGTCATCCGCGTAGCGGCAGAAAGCGTAAGAAGCGAATATGGCGTTTCTCTTCTCCTTTGGAAGGAAGGAAAAGCCGAGGTAAAAGTTGGTGCCCCTCTTCTGCGTGAGCTTCTGGCAGTAATCGTAGCATTGCGTAAGTGAGTATTTTTTCAAGAAAATCTCCTATCTTTTTTTCGGGCGCCATGCGCAGTTTGCCGCATGATTGCAGGAATTGTTTCTCCCAAGCAAGTGTTTTGCGAAGGGAGTTAAAAAGCCTTTTGCAAGCGTTGGCTTTGAGAGGGAATGGAGAAATTTTCCAAAATCCTTTTCTTTTTCCGCCTGTGAAATAAGGTTTGCGAATGCGGAATCGCCTCCGAATTCATAAAGCGCGCGGTTTAGGATGCCTAATTCAAGGCGGGAAGCAAATTCTTTTTTCCAAAGGGAATCGTAATCGCTTCCGTCAATTATGCTCTTTGCAGCCAAATAGCCCGAAAGGAATGCGTACCTCAAGCCGAAGCCGAAAACGAAATCCTGAAATCCCGCCGCTTCTCCAACGTAAAGGGAGGAATCCCTTTTTGCGGAAGAGGGAATGTGAAAGGAAACGAAATTCGTTTTGTATTTTGGGTTTTTCACGTTGAAGGGTGAAATCTGCGCAAGTTTGCTGCGCGCAAGCTCAAAATATTTGTTTATGCCTGAAAAATCCTTCATTATTGCAACACAGAGAGTTGCTGTTTTGTCCGCAATCAGCAAATATGCGTATCCCTTTGGCGCTATTGTATTGTCAAGAAGGAGGAGGAATTGGTCTTTGGCATTTGTTTCAAAAACCATTTCACGCGCTATTCCTTCCGCAAAAGAAGGGCCTGTTGCAAGTATATTCGCATCCTTTGCCTGCGTGCCAAACTTCAGCTTCACGCCTGTTTTTATTGCCTGCTTTTTCAGTGAGTAATCCAGCATTCCCTTTTCATTTCCTCTTCTTATTAGGTACCAGAGAGGGCGTGCAGAGGAGAAAGGATGGCTGGCGCCTTTGCCGTCAATCACCTCAACTCCATAAAGCGGCTTGCAGTAGAAATCCTTTTTTATCCCTATTCTTTCCAGCATTTCCAAAAAATCCTCATCGCAGGAAGTATTCTCAAGGCACTGGAAAGAGCCAACCCACCTTGTGCCTGCGTTCTTTTCCTTTTCTTGCACCTGCACCTGCAAGCCCGCGCGCGCAAGGGATATAGCGGCGCATAATCCCGAAGGTCCTGCGCCTGCGATTGTTATTTTTTTCATTGAATCTTGTTTTGGGAGTGAGGAATATAAATTCAATCATCCAAAAATTCACTTTATGAAAAACCCGTTTGACAAGAAAGGAAAGGAAGAGAGGGAAAAGAAAGGCGCTGCGCCTGCGAATGCACCCGGAAGAAAAACAGAGGGGCCGATTATTTATGCCGACTCGCAGGAGGCGGAGCCTCCTTCTGGCGAAGGGAGTGAAGCGCAAAACACGCACAAAAAACTCAAAAAATTTTCCCTTGAGCCTGAAGGGATAATGAAAACGGTTAAAGGAAGGAAATGAGAGAAAGCTTAATGAAAAACGTGAGGAAAAAGGAGGAGAAGCAGCTTAATCTGCTTCAAACGCCCCCTTTATCAGCCTCTGCGCCTCCTCCCTCTTCTCCCATTCAACTACAAGGAAGATTTCACTCATCGTATTGTAGAATCCATAGATGTTTATGCCGTTTTTTGAGAGCGTGCCCGAAATAAGCGCAAGCGAGCCCGGAGTTTCCTGCAAGCCTATCCCGTTTGTTTTTATGATTGCAAGCTCTTCCCGGACAGCCATCGCAATCGCTTCCTTGTGCCTTATTATGATGTCGTGTATTGACTGCGCGACCGGCATGAAATTCTCCGCCGGGAAGTAGAGCACCACCGATTCTGAATCGGTAGTCATGCCAAGCAGGGCAACCTTCTCTTTTGCAATGTAGGAAATCAAATCCGCCATGAACTCGTGCGAGGAGGGAAGGGAATTGCCCATAATAGTAAGGGACTGTGCTTTATGCAGGTTTATTTCAACATCAAGCTCTGGAAAGGTATTGGTAATTACAGTGCCCTGCGCATCAAGCGAGGCGGATTTGTTTGAAATCATCTTTACGTCTATTCCGGCTGGCTTGTAGTAGAGTGCTTTTTTGTGTATGAACTTCCGTCCTGAATCGGACATTCCGGCAAGCTTTAGCGCGTCTATCTTATCTATTTTCTGCGTTCCTGCTATCCTTTTTGGGTCGGACGTGCGTATGCCATCTATATCGGAAATAAGTATTATCTCTTTAGCGCCAAGCGCATCCGCAAGAACGAATGCCGTGCTGTCCGAGCCGCCCCTTCCTATGGTGGTGATTTTCCCTGAAAGCGTTTTTCCTATGAAACCCGGCACGATAAGCGCATCCGCTTCTGCAAATGCCTCTGCCAGCCTCACTGCGCGTTTTTTCGTCTCTTCAGCAAGTATTTTCGCGTTCCCGTGTGCGTTGTCAGTTATTATCGGCCAATTATTTTTTTCAATGTCAAGGTAGTGCGCCTTCACTCCAAGCGACTGCAGAACGGAGCAGAATATGCGTATGGAGGTGCGCTCCCCCATCGCAAGTATGTCGTCTATGTTCTCCTTGTTGCCATTCTCTCCGTTCGGGTGCGTTTCCTCAACAAGCTGCATAAGGTCATCGGTGGTTTTTCCCATGGCGGAAGTGACTACGAGGAGCTTTGTGCCGTTTTTTATTCCGGTTTTCACAAGCTGTGCCGCTGACTTTATCTTTTCAGCCCCCTGCAGTGAGGAGCCGCCTATCTTAACCACTAGTAGGGTTGAAGCGTTTTTTGGAGTTTTTTTATTATTTGTATTTTTCATATATATCACATGCGCACAGGTTTCTTGAAAAAAAAGAACAGGAAAGAGCGCGCGATTTTTTAGCAATAGCTGCAGCTAAACCAAGTATAGAAGAAGCGCCATGCGATGTTTGGCAGGTTCAGCATATTCTACATTTAGAAGGGAGGGGGTTTATAAAGATGGTGGGGGGATAAGGGGTTTATGATAGAAATTTTCCTTGACAGGGGGGCGTATGAGGCGGGCGAGAGTATAAATGCGGAGATACGGCTCACCCTCAAAAAAACAGTAAAGGCAAGGGGCATTTTTGCAGCTCTAAAGTGCGTTGAGAGGAAAAAGGTGAAGCGCACAAGAGTTTTGGACAGCTATGATTACGCGCGCGACGCGGAGCTTGGGGTGCCGCGCAGCACCAACGTAAGGACAACGGAAACGGAGCAGGAGAGGGTTTGGTTTTTGCAGGAGAAGAGAGTTGCCGGAGAGGGGGAGTATAAAGAAGGAACGTTTCAGGTCGGGTTTTCCCTTCCGAAAAACGCGCCCCCCACAAGCCACGAGTTCGGGCATGATAACCTCGTGCATGTTTGGAGATTGAGAGTTAAGCTGGACGTGCCGATGGCGCTTGATGAGAATGCAGAGAAGGAAGTGAAGGTTCTTGGGCTTTGAATGAAATAAGAAGCTTTTTAATTTTGGAAAACCAAAATCCCAAGCGTAGGTTTTATGCCCTCGTAGTATAACCTGGATAGAATGCAAGCCTGCGAAGCTTGAGACCCGAGTTCAATCCCATATGGGGGGCTTCGCCCCCCCTGAGGGTTTCACCCCCCCAAGAAAGGGGATGAAAAGCTGAATAAATCTCGGCGGGGGCGTTTCTTTTTCTTCTGAATCCCTAATCAAAGGGAAACAAATAAAAGGGTTGCAATGGAAATCATTTTCTATGGAAAACAAACATCTTATTATTGCCGGAGCTTTGGCGGTTGTTATCGTTTTAGTGTCAGTGCTTCTCCTAGGTGGAGAAAGCCAAACCCCTGTTGATGGAAAAGTTTTGAAAGAGAAGTTTGATGCAGCGGTTGAGAAGGTTGCGCAGATGAAAAAGAACGGCTGCGAGGTTTCGGAGGCTCAAAGGCTTCTGCAGGAAACGAGGAATGCATATGTGCAGGGTGACTTATCCTCTGCAACGGCGATACTGGCACAGACGGAAGAAACGATAAGGAATGTGGATTGCCCGGGTGCTCCGCCGATTCAGCCCCCTGCAAACAAAACAAACCAAACCTGGAACGGCACGCTTAAAACGAATTCCGACTCCATTCCGAAATATTCCAAATTTGAAATCTCCTTAAAATCACCCAAAACCTATTCAAATCCCTTTGACCCGGAAGTGGTGGCAGCAGAGGCGCACTTTACTACTCCTTCGGGGAAAGATGATATTGCCTATGGCTTTTGGTACCAAGAGTATGAAGTAAAGAAGGAAACCGTCCAGAAGAATGGGAAAAGCGGGGTAAAAGAAGTATATTCTCCAGTTGGCGAGCCGTTCTGGATGTTCAGGTATGCGCCTGCAGAGTTGGGCAAGTATATGTATTATATCACGATTGAGGAAGGAAGCGCCGCAAGCCTAAGGTATCCGCAAAGCGGAAAGATGGAATTTAATGCAGTGGAATCCAGCTCAACAGGATACATAAAAGTAAGCGAAAAAAGCCCGCAGTACTTTGCATTTGAGAATGGAGGAACCTTCTTTGGCATCGGCAGGGGGCCTCACGATGTGTTTGCCAGCCTGGCAAAGAACATTGAAACGCACAAGAGCTATGGAATGAACATGATACAGTGCGAGTTTGAAGCCCCGTTTGGGATGGAGCACGAAAAACTTGGAGAATATGACTTGGAAATGGCGTATCAGGGGGATTTGGCAGTTGAGCGAGCTGAAGAGCTTGGGGTTTATCTGCAGATGGTTCTGACCCATTTCTCAAACTGGGTGGACACTTACACGCTTCCGCCGGAGGCGGGCCTGCAGGAGTTTGAGGAAGGGCTTTTCCAGATGTGGCGCGACAGCCCGTACAACAAAAAGAACGGGGGCGTCATTGAATACCCCGGGCAGTATTTCACAGATGAAAATGCGAAAAGATATGCCAAAAACAGGATGCGCTATTACATCGCAAGGTGGGGCTATTCGACCCACGCCATGTCCTGGCAGTTCTGGGGGGAGCTTGACAACGTCTGGAACCTCGCCTCCGAAGAGGGGAGGAAGCACATAACCCCGCAGGGAATGACCGGATGGCTTTCCGAAATGGGCGCCTACATCAAGAGCCTTGACACGCGGCACCTTGTCACCGCCAACATAAACCAGGACTACGACCCGTCTGACTCGGGCACGAAGTGGAAGGAAGATATGTGGCACATGGAGACTATTGACTACATAACCTCGCATGATTATTCCCTGTACAACGAGATGGAGCTTCCCGATGAAATCGGCTATTACTACGATTTCGGAAAGCCCATAGTGGTTCAGGAGTATCCCTGCAACAACAACATGGAAGTCTGCCAGCACAACCTGGTATGGCGGCTTTCCTTAAACGGGCTTGCCGCAACCCCGATGAAATTTTCCTATGATGACGGGCACGATGAATACACGGTTTTTGCGGACTTCATCCGGGGGCTTGATACGGCAGAATATGAAACCGGACTGGCTGATGCCGAAGACCTGACCCCGGAGGAGGAAATCCAGCCCCTGGTAGTGCCGTTTGACAAGAAAGGCACAACCGCAACATTCCGGGAAGGGGGGTACATCTCCCCCGTGAAGGTATACGGAATCTCAAACAAAAAGCAGGCGTATTTATGGGTGCATGATATCACGCACAATTCAGTCGAAACTTCAGATGACGGACGGCTTGCAGAAGTTGCAAAATATTCCTCCAAAACCATCCAGAATGCCAAATTCAGGCTTTCGGGGATGGAAAACGGGGCATATTCAATTGAGTTCTTTGACACTTGGGAGGGAAAGGTCGTTTCAAGCTCACAGCTGGACGCGGACGGAGGCTCCCTTACCATTGAAGTGCCTGCCTTCAAGAAGGACATTGCGGTGAGAATAACTAAAAAATAGCGCGCATGCCATTTATCGCGCCTATGTTGCGTTGGGTGCATCCCTTCAGTTCCGCCGCTTCCCTTGCACTTATTTTCTTTACCGCCATGCCCCAGTGAATGGCAAGCAAATCTCCTTTTTTTATCTTTCCAACCAAGCGCACTCCCGCACGCTCAAGCACAATGTTTTCCTTCCTCCTTCCGAGTGCAAGTCTGCCTCCCTTTCTGCATATTGAAAACCTTTCCACAAGCACGGTTTTTTCGCCGCAGGAAAGTATTTTTCCAGAAGTAATGCAGCACTTATTGTAATTGGCGGTATTTCTCCTTACCTTATTCGAAAGGAAATTCACATAAAGCACGTGAAAGGAATGATGCGGGAGAGTTCCCTTTGGAAGATTGTTTGCGAGCTTACCTGCGCGCTGGCTGTTCTTTCCCGCAAAAAGCTCTTTTGCAATGAAATGTTTCAGCGCTTTTTGTGAAATATTCTCAAGCAGTTTATTCCCAATCCAAAAGGCATTAACGGCGCGCCTGTCAAATGGGAAACACCCATTCTCGCTTGCAATCAGCTTCAGGTATGCGTAATGCGCCCTGAAATGCTTTAGTTCGGTTTTGAGCAGCCGGCAGTCCTTCCGTTTCATGGCATGAAAAAAAGAGTTTTTTCCGCAATAGCCGAATGAGTTTGGGGGAAAGGCGAATTTTGCTGAAAGGAGAACACCGTCTTTCAGTCTATCAAGTCCGTGCATGACGGAAAGCCCCCAATGCCCTGCGCAGGGCATCAATTGCACCCGCGAAAGCAAATGCCCCGATTGCAATCAAGAATAGGGAAAACGCCTCCAGGGGCGCAAGCGTCCTGCCCGCAAGCGCCGTCTCCAGCACTGCCGTAACCACTCCCCCCAATGCGAATATTGCGGTCGCCTTCAGCACGGGAAGGCGCGCCAGCGCATTATACCAGGTCAGAAGGAAGGCAGAGAGGAGAAGGGAGGTAATGAAAAGCCATTGCAGCAGTTCGGCATTAATTTGGAGAAGGGCTCCTGCTGAATTCGTTGCAACCATGAATGCAATCAATACAAGAGAGCCAAAAAACATCCTGCTAATCATTACTACCCGAGGAGGAGTATCTGCCATCGCCTTCCTTGAAATAGTGTATTCAAGAGCCCAGAGAAGGGTAGCGGCAAATACGAGAAGCTGGGGGAAGCCGAAAGAAAGTTGCGGGGGGAGAAGGAGGGCATTGCCAACCAATATGGTAAATCCTGCGAGCATTTCCTTTCCAGTGGGCTTTTCCTTCAGGATGAAATAGCCGAAAACGCCTGCAAATATGAAAAGGGAGCGGAATATGAAGGAGCTTACCAATGCCCCGCCTAATTTCAAGCCTGTGAAAAAGAGCGCAAAGGGGATGCTTCCGCCTATGACGCCTATAAGCAGAAGGTATAGCCACTGCTTTCTTGACAACGCCTTAAAACTGCGCCATTCCCCAAGAAAAAGCACGACCGCTGCTAGAAAAATGAACGCCCCGATATTTTTCAGCAGCGTGTATGCAAGCGGCTCCGCCAGTTTTACCGCCGCTCCGTTTGCAAATACGGAAATGCCGCTTATCAGCGCCGCCGCAAAGGCAAAAACTATTCCCTCGTTCCTCCCGAAAGCCATAGGTTAGAATGTCAAGGCTAAAGTATTAAAGGAATGCTGGTGCAGTAGTGAAAATATGTCAAGTTCTCTTATTGCAAAAGTGGATGAGCGGGGAAGGCTTATCATTCCCGCTTCTTTTCGGGAGATATTGAATATAGCAGAAAATTCAAGCGTGCTTCTTACCTTAAATACCGAGAAAAAAGCGCTTGCCGTGCTCCCCTTTGCATCTGCCGGGGAGCGGCTTTACTCGGTGCGCCTGGCGCTTTCCGATGCGCCCGGCTCCCTTTCAAAAGTCCTTTTGCTTCTTGCTTCTGAAGGGGTAGATTTGGTGCAGAGCGAGTCTGTTGCATCTGAAAGAGGGAGGAAGGCGCTCTGGAAGGCGGTCGTGGAGATGAAATACTGCAAGAGGAGCGCTGTGGAGATGAAGAAGCTGCTTGCAAAGGAAAAGGCTGCATCGGAAATTGAGTTTGAGAGGATTTAGCCGTATAAAAGTTCTTTTATAGTGATTTTCTTGCTTTTAGCGGGTTTTTGAAGTTCTTTTATAACCTCTTCTTTTATCTCCCTTTCATCAACAGGATGCCAATCATGTTTTGCCATCCAATTAATTTCGCTTTCGCTGAATGCTGCTTTTGCCTCGTATTTTTGCGTGAGTTCAAACCTTTTCAGATGCGTTGCATTGGAAGTGCCTGCTTTTGCCATATATGCACTGCATGATTTCTGCTGCCGATATTTATACGAGTATGCTCCGAAAGCCTTTTAAACTTTTATGCCCATAAATATGGGTATATGGGAAAAGAGTGGGAAACGCTCACTCGAAGCCCAAATAAAAAAAGAGGTGAAAAAAATGGAAATGAAAAAAGAGTCTGGAAGGAATGGGGGTGAAGGCGCAAAGCGCACGGAAAGGGGTTTGGTTCACTGACGCATTGGGTAAAGTAAGAAGGGGAGAAAATCTTCTTGTTGAGGAAATGCCTGAAAAACGGCTCCTAAAAGGCGCGTTTGGGGAAACCCTTGAAGAAAAATATCCGTATTATGAAAAAGACGGGCAGAGGAGGATTGCAGATAAAGGATTTGCCAATTTAACCGACGGCAACCGCATAGAACTCCGGTTGAGGGATTATCTCATATGTTCCCTTGAGAAGCTCGCCGAGGGAAATGAGGCATTTCTTAAGGACATTGCGGTGTATTCCCTGATTGGAGCGCTCACGGATGTGAATTTTACTGTGCGCAACATTGCGGCAACGGAACTTGGGGAGCTGAAAGATGGAAGGGCAGTAGTGCCGCTGAAAGAGGCGCTCAAAGACGGCGAGTTTTTTGTCCGCGTGAGCGCAGCCGAGTCCCTTGCAAAAATAGGGGATGCTGATGCCGCAGGAGCAGTTGCATATGCGGTGCAGAGGGAATATGATGCCATACCTTACGGAAGAGGCATGCTGTTTGTAGCGGAAAAGCTGCAGGCAGCACTTGCCGAGCTTGAGGCAAAGAATGACATAAGCAGGCACGTCCTGTGCTAAGCAGGAGGTGTGGGGATGGTAAAACTTTGTCAGAAAACTGCGCAAAACCGCGTCGAGGAATGCGTTGAGAAAGGGTTTGCAAAAAGACTCAACGCGTTTCCTCCTCTTGCGGAATGCTTGAGCAAGGAAAAATGCAGCAGCAGGTACGTTTCCCGGAAAGGAATGTCAGTTTGCATGCAAACTCTTCCCGAAGAGAAAAAAGCAGACTCAACAAAACCAATATAATCATTAAGCTTCCAAACTCCCTGCAAAGAGGTGCATTTCAATGGGAGAGGTAGCAGTGAAACTCAAAATTTACCCTGAAGGGATGGAGGAGTTTGAAGAGCTCAAAGTGAAAGTGAAAACCGAGCTTAATGCAAATAAAATAGAGGAAGAGGAGATTGCTTTCGGGATGAAGGCGATAATTGCAACAGTAATTGTCGGGGATTCGGCAGGCGGAAGCGACGCATTGGAGGAGAAAGCCTCAAAAATTGCGGGAGTGTCGCAGGTGCAGGTGGAGAGTGTGGATAGGCTTTAGCAGGAGCCGTTTCCCTTCTTCTCCTTTCTTCTTTTCCTTTTCTTTTTTCCCTCTTTTCTTCTTTCTTTTGTCTTCTTTTCTTTTCCTTTTTCCCTCTTGTCTTCTTTCTTTTGTCTTCTTTTCTTTTCCTTTTTCCCTCTTGTCTTCTTTCTTTTGTCTTCTCTTTTTTCCCTCTTTTCTTCTTTTTCTTCTTTCTCCTTTCTTCTTTTCCTTCTTGTCTTTTTTCTTTTCTGCTTCTTTTCCTCTTTTCTTCGTTCTCTTCTCTTTTTTCCCTCTATCTCTCTCGTAGTTTATTCTTTTGTTCGGCTTTCCCCTAACAAAAAGGCTGGTTTATAAATACTGCCAAAACGCCAGATTATGCTTGGTGATAAAATATGAATAAGAATAATGCAGTGATGTTTGCAATGCTTCTTTTGGGAGGCATTGTGTATCCGATAACAGACGGTCTTGAGTTTGGAATCGTGGACTCCCCGTACATAGGCCCCGCAGCGGCTTACAATGCAAGCAGGCATTTCAGCACGGACTGCTCGCAGATGGAGATACCCATGCTTGAAAGAGTTGTCCGCGTTATGTCAAACAATACAGACTCTTTAAGAATCGGCGGGCTTGGGAGGAGCAATGTAGTCTATTACAGACCTTACCCATTTGCCGCAAGCGGGCAGAGTGCAAGCCTTTACTACATAAAACTGGAAGGGGCGAGATGCGCCTACTGGGTTAAGAATGAGCCAGTAGTCGGACAGCAGAGACCGCGATACGTCGGCATTGAATACATGCCCCAAAGCAGGGATAGTGGGAAGATTAACTTCTACCCTGAAGCAAACCTGGCAAGCACTGCCGTAACAGTAAGCGAGCGCAGTGCGGGCAATATGGCTGATGGGTTTGCATTTGCCCTGGAGGGAAGGTCCACCGACCCGATGCCTGGACTGCATTTTGAGTCTCCTAATGGAAGCTCAAACCAGCTTTACTACCAGGAAAATGGCGGAATCAACCCGACAAGCGGCTATGTGAACGCGCCCTTCACCTCAAGGAAAGGCTCGGTGTTTGAGGGGTTGAGCCAGTTTTCAGTCGCTTTCAGCATGCTCTTCCAGTGAGTGGAAGGGCGCCTTTTTCTTTTTTTCTTTCTTTTTTATTCTTTCCTCCTTTTTTTCTTCTCTTTTTTTCTTTCTTTTTTTTATTTAAGGGAGTTATCCAAGTCTGAAATCAAATCCCCCGAATCTTCTATCCCGACAGACAGCCTGACAAGCCCGTCAGAAAGCCCCGCCCTCATCCTATCCTCTCTTGAAACTGACGCATGCGTCATTGATGCCGGGTGCTCCGCAAGGGACTCGACTCCCCCAAGGCTTTCGGCAAGAAGAAAAATCTCAAGGGATTTGAGGAACCTTGCTGCCGCCTCCATCCCGCCCCTAATCTCAAATGAAACCATCCCCCCAAACCCCCGCATCTGTGTTTTTGCAAGCTCGTGCTGCGGATGGGATTTTAAGCCAGGATAATAAACCCTCTTTACTTTCGGATGAGCCTCAAGGAACTCCGCGACATCCTGCGCATTTTGCGCGTGCCTTTCCATCCTCAATCCAAGCGTCTTTAGCTGCACATGAATAGTGTGTGCATCAAATGGAGAAGGAACAGCCCCGACTGCATTCTGCTGGAAGCGCAGTTTCTCGTGCAGCCCTTCATCGCTCACCATGACTGCCCCATTTATGACGTTACTATGCCCTCCGATATACTTTGTTGCGCTATGCAGCACGATGTCGGCTTCAAGGGAAAGCGGATTTTGAAAATACGGGCTTGCAAACGTATTGTCAACAACGGCAATCGCCCCTCCCTTGTGCGCAATGCCGCTTATTTCCCGTATGTCGCATAATTTCAGAGTCGGGTTTGTCGGGGATTCCAGCCACACAATCTTCGTATTTTCACGTATTGCGCTTTCCACATTTGCAGGCTCCCGTGCATCAACAAAGGAAAAATCCAGCCCGAATTTCCCAAACGTTTTCAAAAAGAGCCGTCTGGTGCCCCCGTATAAGTCATCGGAAGCAACCACATGGTCGCCTTTTCCAAGCAAGGCCAGAAGAATATTTGCGCCTGCGGCAAGCCCTGAAGAATATCCAAGCGCGTATTTTGCGCCCTCCAGCTCCGCCAATGCTTTCTCGTATGCGTCCCTTGTGGGATTTGCGCTCCGCGAATATTCGTACCCTCCGGTTGGCTTGTGAATGACTCTTCTTGCGAATGTGCTTGAAACGTGTATTGGGGAAACGACATCCCCAACCCTTCCCGGAGAGAATGGATTCTCCCCGGCATGAACTGCCCTTGTAGTTTCACGCATCTTAATCCGCCTCCAAAAATCCCTTCTCCCTCATCCAATCATCATTGAAAATCTTTCCAAGATAGCTTCTTCCTCCATCCGGCAGTATGACGACTGCAACATCCCCATCCTGGAGTTCTCCTGCAATCTGCATTGCCGCAAAAACAGCGGCTCCCGAGCTTCCCCCTGCCAATATTCCTTCCTCCCTTGCAAGCCTCCTTGCAGTAAGGAAAGCGTCTTGGTCGTTTACCGGGATTACCCTATCCACGAGCCCCAGGTCAATCGTTTTGGGGAAAAAGTCCTCCCCAATCCCCTCTACCTCGTAGGGCTTTGCTTCCCTTCCTGAAAAAACCGAGGATTGCGAGTCAACTCCGATTATTTTTACCCCTGGGTTTTTTTCCTTGAGAAAGCGTGCGGTTCCGGTTATTGTGCCGCCAGTTCCCATCCCTGCCACAAGGCGTGTTATTTTTCCTTGCGTATCATGCCAGATTTCCGGGCCCGTAGTCCTGTAATGGCTTTCCGGATTTATCGGGTTCTCATACTGGTTTGGGAGATATGCCCCCCTTTCATCCGCAATCTTTCTTGCGACTGAATAGTAGCTTTCTGCCGATTCCTTGGGGACTCCGGTCGGAGCTATCACCACTTCCGCGCCATAAGCCCTAAGAACGTTTATTTTCTCCCTGCTGACCTTGTCAGGAACTACAAAAACCGTTTTGTATCCTCTTACAGCCGCAGCCATTGCAAGCCCGACCCCGGTATTCCCGGAAGTAGGCTCAACAATCGTGCCGCCCTGCTTGAGAAGCCCCCGTTTCTCTCCGTCTTCTATCAGCGCAAGCCCTATCCTGTCCTTTATGCTGCCCCCGGGGTTCAAGAATTCAGGCTTGGCAAGAACAGTTGCCTTTGTTTTTACGATTCTGCTCAACTTGACCAGGGGAGTATTTCCCACAGTTTCAAGCACGCTTTCTGCGACCCTCATGCCAATCTCCTCCCGTTTGCAGAGTATTGGCTCATGCGTGCGTCATCGTGCAGAAACTCCTTCAAATAGCCCTTTCTCTTCAGCCTGAAAACCGCAAACCGCACCGTCCTTTTGGGCATTTTTGCAATGCGCGCAATCTGTCCCTGCGTCAAACCTTCAGAATTAGAAATAACCCCAAATACCTTCCGCTCACTTCTTGCAAAGGCCACCCCTTTCCGTTTTTTCCATTAAAACCACCTCGTGCATTTCTTGCAGTGCAGGAGGTATAAATACCTGTGCATTGCGGCAAAGAAGGGCAAACCCTTTTCTTTATTCTTCTTTATATCTAATGCAATGATTCGCTCTATTTCCCTAAAAAACTGGCGTTCTCATGAGCACTCTACTTTTGAGTTTTCCCCCGGAGTCAATCTTCTTACCGGAATTATGGGAAGCGGAAAAAGTTCAGTAATGGAAGCGATGTGCTTTGCGCTTTTCGGGACTTTCCCCCAAAGCTCGCGCGGGAGGGTAAAACTGGAGGAATTATCAGGTGGAAGGGGGGAAACGCAGGTGGCGCTTGCATTTGATGCGGGAGAGGAAATGTATGAGGTGGAAAGGAGGATAGAGAAGGGCGCAGAAGCGAATTTAAGAAAGGGAAAAATGCTCGTTTGCACCGGCGCGAAAAAGGTTAATGATTCAATAAAGAGAGTTTTGGAAGTGGATTATGAGGCGTTCGTGCGCGCAATATACTCCGAACAAAATCAGATTGACCGGTTGCTTTCGCTTGAGCCTGGAAGGAGGAAGGCGGAAATAGATGAATTGCTTGGGCTGGATAAATTTGAGGCTGCGCGCGCAAGCGCAACCGGCATGGCTAATGTTTATGAGAAGCTAAGGCAGGAAGCACAAAAGGGGTTTGACGCGGAAAAGCTTGAAGAGGAGAAAAAAAAGCTTTTGGAAAAAAAGAGGGAAGAGAAAGAGCTTTCGGAAAAGCTTGCGGAGCTTGGGAAAGAGTATAAGCGGCTTTCAGAAGAGCTTGGGAAAGTTGAAGGAGAGATGGGCGCGCTAAGGGAGCTCAAGGGAAAACATAAGAAAATGGAGGGGGAGCTCTTGAGGCAGAAGGGAATGCTTGAGGCGCTTTCAGGGGAGCTTGGGGGAAGGAAGTATGAGGGGGTAAAGGAAATTGAGTTGGGAGCGCTGGAAGCGGAGTTGGCGGAAATTGAGGGAAAGATTGCGAAAATTGAAGGGGAGGCAAGGAAAAGGCAGCTTGAGGAAAATGCCGTTTTGGTGGAAGTGCGCATTTTGGAAAAAAGAATAGAGGAGGAGAGGGGGAAGGCAAAAAAGAGAATGGAAATTGAGGCGGAGATGAAAAGAAGATTTGGGGAAAGAAAAATTAAGGAGATGCAAAAAGAGGAGGAGGATGCGGGTGCGAATGTATTGCGGATAAGCGGGGAGATTGAGAAGGGAAGGGAAAAAACAGAGCAGGCAAAAAAGGTGCTTGAAGTAATAGGAAGGGAAGGGGATGCCTGTCCTGTCTGCGAATCACAGCTTGAGGAGAAAACGCGCCAGAAACTGATTGCGCAAAGGAAAGGAGAGATTGAAAAGCAGGAAAGGGAAATGCTTGTGCTGGAAAAGACGCTCATTTTAGAAAGCGCGCGCGCAAGAAAGGCAAAGCGCGAAGTGGAAGAGTTGAGGGGTTTTATTGCAAAACTTGAAGGGATTGGGAAGGCAGAAAGTGTTGAGGGGTTAATGGAAGAGATTGAAAAGAAGGGAAAATCGGCTGCGCTTCTAAAGGGGGAAAATGAGAAGGAGGGGGCACTTTTGCTTGAGGGGAGAAAGAGGCTTGAGGAAATAAAAGAAAGGCGCCGTCTTGCGCTTGAGTTTGCGAAAAAGAATGTGGAAAGGGAGGAAGCTGAAAAAAAAGTTGAAAAGCTTGGCGGGGAGATTGGAAAAAGCGGCTTTTCGGAAGTGCTGTTTGAGGAGAGGGGAAAGAAACTTCAGGAGCTTGCACTCGCAACGCAGGGAGTGGAAAAGGAGATGAAATTTGGGAAATTACAGGAGGGGGAAATGAGGGAGCTTGTGCACGAGATGGAAAAAACAGTGAAGATGATGGAAGGGGAACGGGAAAAGATAGTGCGGGCTGGCGAATCGCAAAAGCTTGCAAGCATACTTAAAAACTGCCTCGCGCTCTCGCAGCGGGAAATTAGGGGAGAGTATGTGGGCTCAATAAATGACACCCTGTCAATAATCTGGCCTGTGGTTTACCCGTACGGGGATTATGAAAAGGTTAGAATAAGGGCGGATGAGAAGGATTATTTTTTTGAGATGCTCTCTTTGGGGGAGTGGAAGGGCTTTGAGGGGTTTGCCTCCGGAGGGGAGCGCTCCTGCCTTTCCTTGGCGCTAAGAATTGCAATCGCATCCGTACTCACTCCAAAAGTTTCAATGCTCATTCTTGATGAGCCTACGCATAATCTGGATGAGAACGCGATTGAGAAGCTTGGGAAAACCCTTTCCGAGGAGATACCTAAAATAGTGGAGCAGGTGTTCGTGATAACGCATGAGAGAAAGCTAGCGGGAATGGGTTTTGGGAAAACTTATCTGCTTGAAAGAGATAAGGAGAAGAATGAGCCGACAAGAGTTGAACTTGTTCAATATACCGCGTAAGCCAGCCCTCTTTTCCTTTTTTGCTCCTTTTCGTGCGAAATCATTTCCGCAAACCTGCAAAAGGAAAGCACTTTCTGCAAGAGAAAAGAAACCAAATTTTCAAGTGCATCGCAAGCCTGCCCGAAAGAAAGCGCATGTTCTTTTGCCTTTGCAAGCAGGAGAGGGGTTGAAAGATACTGCAGAATCATTTCTCTTATCTCCTTAACCGTTGCAAGCCCTCTATTGTGAATTGTGGAGAGGGAATAAAGAAAATCAGAAAGTGGATTTTCATTTGTTTTTTCGCAGGAGCGCAAATCAGTGAATTCAGCCGAAAGTTCCCCTTTCCTGATTGAAAGCGCCATGTTTTCCATCTCAAACCTGCCCAGCGTCTTTCCTTCCTCATGAAGTTTTGCATAAGCGCGAGCTATCGCACCAAGAAGTTTCATCCTTGCTTTTTCCGAAAGGGCGTTCGCGTCTATGAATGCGGTTTTTGCGCCTGTTTTTTCCATCGCCTCGCAGGCTTTTCTGTCAAGCAGGAGTTTCCCTGAAACCTCGCAGAGGAGGTATTTTCCCTTTCCCTCTATCTCAACCTGGGGAAAGCCGTTTGTTTCTTTTTCCTTTGCAAGCAGTTTTCCCAGGTAATTTTTTCCCTGCAGGGAGTTTAGGATGACTGTTTCTTCCCCGCAGAAAGAGGAGGAGGATGGGGAAAGCAATGAGTATTTTGAAAGGTTGGAGGCGGAAGCTATTTTGAATGCGTTTTCTGTCTTCGGCGCGTTTTCAGGCAGTAGGAGAGCAGGCATTTCCCCGCGCTGTGCAACGGTTGCCGCTAAATCAATTAGGGGGACAGCAGTGTGGCTGGAAAAACCCATCTCTTTTTTTGAGACTTTAGACTCGGAAATAGTGCTTTCCATTTTACCCTCCCGTGTGCCTTTAGGTAGAAAAAAGTATTTAATGGTTTGTCACGATGCAAAAATAGGTGAGTTTTACTGTTTCAGCGTCTCGTGCGCATTTTTAGGGGAAACTGAATTCAGATAGCCGCTTCCCGCCAATTCAAAGCCCGCCCATGTTGAGAGGCGCGGCAGTATTTCTATGTGCATGGACATTTTCCTGTCTTTTGGGGGCGCGAAGAAATAGAGAATGTTGTAAGAGGGATAGGAGTTTTTTCTGTCCACCGCATCTATTGTTTTGAGGAGTATTTCCGAAAGAGAGAAAATCTCCTTCTCGTTCATTTTTGAAATGCAGCTTAGCCTCTTTTTTGGCGCTATCCACGTCTCGTAGTGAAAGCGCGGGCAGAAGGGAATGCAGGAGAAAAAGTGCTTGTTGGAAAGGAGTTTTTTTGCCCCTTTAATGTATTTCTCCTTTTCCTTCTGCTTCCTGCTTATTTCCATTATGGACTCTGGCACAAAATCAAGCGCCACCAATTGCGTGTGGGAGTGCTCTATGGATGCGCCTGCGCCCAATCCCTCATTTTTGAAAACGGATATGTAATTTACCTTCTTGTCTTTGTAGAGTGCGCGCACCCTTCTCTTTAGCAGAAGGAGAAAGCGCTGCATCTGCACCTCTCCAATCTCCGAAAAGCGCTTCTCGTGGTCAGGGGTTTCTACTATTACCTCGTGATGGCCGTATGCCTCCTTCCAAAGCGGGGAGGCTGCCGGGAATTTATTGGGGAAGGAGCGGCAGAACCAGCTCTTTTCCGCGGGAATCCTGTCAGTTTCAGGAGGAGTCATGTGCTCGTTGCCCGGGCAGAAATAGCATTTTTCAGGAGGGACGACTTTTCTTGGCTTTGATATTTCAAACTGCCTGGGGCGCTTGGCGCGCGCTTCGGAGATGATGACGGTTCTGCCTAAATAGTCAGTGCATTTGTAATTTTCATCAGCCATTTTATCACATTATATGAAGGCTTCTACATCCTTTTCCTTTCTTTCCTGCTCCTCTTCGAACTTTCGCGCGGAGTCTTCCAGCCCTTCACCTTTTGTCGAGTGCTTGCTCTTTCTTTTTCTTACATTTATAAATATTGGGTGGCTGGCGGCTTCGCCTATCACAAGCGCCTCCCCCACCCTCAAGGTGGTGATGGCATTCTGCGCATAATTGTCTATCCCCTCGCAGCTTTCCGCTATGTGCTTTACATCAAAGGGGTTGGTGACGCGCAGGATTATGTTGCTGTTGCATTGCGAGAGGGCGGTGGTGGAAAGCTGTACCGGCCTTTGGGATACGAGGCAGATGGAAGCGCCGAACTTCCTGCCTTCCCTTGCAAGAGTTTCTATTATGCTCTTTGAGATTGCGCTTTCCTTGGGCGCTTTTTCCCTTGCAAAATTGTGCGATTCTTCTATGAGGAGAAGAAAAGGGGGTATAAGCCCCTTCTTTCTTCTTAAAAAAAGCCTTCTTGCAAAATAGGAGACGATTATCTGCTTTTTCTTTAAGCTATCTATGTCGGACAGGTCAAGCACGGAAAGCGTGCCGGGCTTTGCAAGCTCGCCTATTTTTGGGAAATCGCCCTTTGAGATGAGCCTCATGGAGTTTATTTCAGCCAGCCAGGAGAGAATCGGTCCCTTCATGTTGTCCTTCATCTCACTCGCTTCTATCTCCTTTATCAGCTCTGCCAACCCGACCGTTTCCTGCTTTTCCTTCATCTTGCCCTTCATCCGCTTCAGGAGAAGCGCAATCTCCCTCTTCTGCGGTGAGGAAAGCTCGCTCACCCATTCAAAGAGCATTTGGGGAG
Organism: Candidatus Micrarchaeota archaeon CG1_02_47_40; assembly: GCA_001871475.1. Lineage (GTDB taxonomy): Archaea > Micrarchaeota > Micrarchaeia > Anstonellales > CG1-02-47-40 > CG1-02-47-40. Next base: position 29,858 of record MNVE01000014.1, read on the forward strand.
AAACGTTTTTCAGGGAAACTCTTACTTTCTTCCCGTCAAATATCTGCGTCTGCCTTGCGTATTGCCCGCTTTTGAAACCCAAATACTCCCCGTGCACGTCAATTACAATCACTGCAATCCTTCCCTGCTCCTTTCCCCTGTCCAGCAGTTCCTCTATCAGCACCCCGCAGAGATAGCTCTTTCCCGCGCCTGACATTGCCAAGATTGCCAGGTGCTTCTGCAATAATCTTGTAAGGTTGAATTTCGCGTCTATGGCGTGATTTTGCAGCTTCCCTAAATTCAGCCCCTTCTCCTCAAAGCCCAGAAGCTCCTTTAATGCCTGCTCGTTTGCGCCCTCCACCTTTGAGCCCGGGGCGGCGGGGAAGATGCTGCGCACCAATCTTCCTTCCTTGTAGACTCCAAGCGCCCTAACCCTTGCGATTACATACTCCCAGTCCGCAGTCGGGAAATTCTGCGGCATCGGGGAGCCTTTCTCGTACTCTGAAACGCTTTCCGCATGCTCAAAATAGCGGTTTGCGCGCATTATCTCGGAAATTGTGCCAAAAAGCATTCCATCCTCGCAGCGTGTCTGGACGAACTGCCCCTTCCTTACATTCGGGGAGGAGATTACGAAGGAGAAGAAGGAGGTGGTGGGGCTGTCTATTGTGGAGATGACCGTGCCAAGGGAGGTGGAATCCATGAAGAGGTTTTGAGGAGAAAATTAATATATGGAATTGAGGGGGGTCGGACTTCTACCCTGTAAGTGTTTATAAGGAGAACTCCATATATACTTCGGATATGCAACTAATAATTGACGATTATGGCGCATATCTTGGGCAGAAGGACAACCTCTTCCAAATAAGGAAGAAAGACGGGACGTGTGAAGAATATTCTGCCGACAAGGTTGAGCAGATACTTCTTGTGAAAAATAGCTGTATTTCTTCAAGAGCCGCACTCTTGGCAGCACGAAACAACATAGATGTAGTGTTTGTAGGAAAATTCGGAATGCCGGAAGGAAGGATTTTTCCTGCATGTCTTGGAGGAACAAATCTCATAAGAAGAAAACAACTTGAAGCAGGGCAGAATGAGAAAGGAGGGAAAATTGCAATAAAACTTATCTGGGCAAAGATCAAGAATGAGGAATTTTTCCTTAAAACTCTCAACAAAAGCAGAACTGCGCCTCTTCTTTTGGAGAAAGCGGAAAAAATAAGCGCTATTGCGGAGCAAGTCCGGCAGATGTTAGGCGAGAAATTTGATGCAGATAGGGTTTTTGGTTTTGAAGGATTGGCTGCGGCGCACTATTTTGAGGGATTGTCACAGGTAATGCCGATTGAAAAGCGCGACCAAGAGGGAAAAGATGCCCCAAATGCACTCTTGAATTATGGTTATGGAATGTTGTACGGAGAGATAGAGAAAGCCTGCCTTTTTGCCGGTTTGGACCCGTATCTTGGCTTTCTTCATGCAGATAGGTACGGCAAGCCCTCTCTTGTACTTGATTTGATAGAAGAGTTCAGACCGGTTATTGTTGATAGGGCGATTATTACGCTTTACGCACAGAAACAGATAAACGAGAGTGATTTTGAGCAGGGAGGAGATAAGATTTTTCTTTCAAAAGAAGGGAGAAAGAAGATGATAAAGGCAATTATGGAAAGACTGCATGCAAAAATAACTTCAGATGGGCGCAAGCTTGAGCTTTCGGTGATAATACAGGAGCAGGCGCGAAGAATCGCCTCCTTTGTGAAGGGAGAGAGCGAGTTTGAGCCTTTTCTTTACAGGTGGTAGGATGTTTTATTGGGTAATTTATGATATAAGCGAAAACAAGAAACGCGGCAGGGTGGCAAGAATATGCAAAAACTACGGGTTTAGAAGAGTGCAGAAGAGCGCCTTTGCAGGCGAAACTTCAAAGAATAAGGTGGAGATGCTGTTATTGGAATGCAATGAGATTATAGAGGGAGGGGATGATTATTTGTTTGTCATTCCGAACTGCACAAGCTGTTTCAATGGGAAAATGATAACCGGCTGTCTTGACGAGAAAAGAGTGAGAAATCAGCCGTATATGTTTGTAGGTGATGGCGCATGAACAGAATGGGAATTTTGAGCATTCGAGACATATTGAATTACAACTACTGCCCGCGCATAGTATATTTTGAGTATGTTCTGCGCAGACCACAGGGCAGGACGAAAAAGGAGGATGAGGGATTGAAACAGCATAATGAATTTGTGCCAAGAGGGAAGAGGAATAAGATGGTTAAACGGATTTGTTATGACAAGAAGCTGTTTAATCTGCCGCTTTATTCTCCGCGCATGAACCTTCAAACTGTGGCGGATTGCGTGCTTATTGACACAAAAGAGAAGCTTGCTGTTCCGATGCAGTTTAAGCATGGAAAAACACCTTCTTGCTTGTATCGGACTATGAAATACCAGCTTGTAGCGGAGGCGTTGCTGATTGAGGAGTGCCTTGGGCTTTCATGTCCTTATGGACTTGTGAAATTCTTACCTGAAGAAACAACTCTTAGAACAGAAATAGACGAAATTCAAAAGCAAAAACTTAAAGAACAGCTTGAGAGTATTAACAACGTGGTGAGGTTTGAAAGGTATCCCGATGGTCCGAGAACGAGGAATTACTGCGGGGACTGCTGGTATCATGGAAAAGTTTGCACGGGATTTGACGGCAAAATAGTGGGATGAACATGAGTAAAACTACGATTTCAGTAAAATTAAAGATTATTGACTTAAGCTCTGAGAAAAAAGAGTTTCTTGATAACTATTTTAACGAATACGCAAAAGCCACGACGTTCTGCCAGTTAAGAATACGGCGACTTTTGAGAAATACACACTGGCTTGGGAAAAAGGAGAAGAGTTCAAAAAAGTGGATTTTTGAAAGTGGAATATGCGATTTGTGCGGTGAAAACAAAGAACTTGTGAATGAAGATAGAAATTCAGGCGAACCTGCAAAAATTTGCAAAAGATGTTATAATGGAAGATATGGCAATCAGATGATACGTAAACTTTTCGTTTCAACGAAGAAAAGAGAAGTTCAGGAAAACATGGACATACGAAGAGTCGCTAAACTAAATAATACGCATTATCACCGCATACCGGAAGAAGCATTTGACATGATTAAAGCCGCCGATACAGCAGAAAAAAGAAGAAAGAAGAATGTCGAGTATGATAAAAAAAGACAGATGGAATTTATTGAGATGTTTAATGACGAAAAAAAACGTGCGGCAAGACCAAAAAAACCAAACGAAAGGGAAACCCGTTACGTTCATATTTCTAAATTGGAAAGTCCGTCAAAGGGATATACTCTGAACGGAATAAAAAGAAAAATAGACGGCATGGGTAAAAAAATTGAGAGAGCAGAAAAAGGTCTCTCAAGAAAGAAGATTTTTGGTTATCAGGGCAATAGAATCAAACTTGATTCGAATTGGGTCCGGTTTGACCTTGCCGAATCGGAGATTACTATCCCCTCACTGTTTAAGGAAATGAAACTAAGGATAACTGGACCGACCAACGTTCATTCAAAAAGCGGGCAGATATATTTTGCAGAATGGTTTGAGCGGATAAACAAACAACCGAATAATTACTGTTATCTGATAAGAAAAACAAGTTCGAACGGCAAATATGAATATTATCTTCAATATACTTATGAAGCCGAAGTTGAGGCGAATAAGGAGTACGCTGGGTGTTTGGGGGTTGATATAGGATGTTCTAAACTTGCTGCCGCAGTTTATTATGATTCAAAAAACAAAAAAGCACAAAAACCAATTGAGATATTCACGAATCCGATTAAAAAAATCAAGATGCGGCGCGAGAAACTGATTAAACTTCTTTCCAGAGTTAAGGTGCGGCACAGACGCAGAAAACTCATGCAACTCAGTAAAACTGAACCCATTATAGACTATACGTGCCACAAAACCGCAAGAAAAATTGTTGAAATGGCAAATACTGCCAAAGCTTTTATCTCCATGGAGAATCTTGAAACTGGGATAAAGCAAAAGCAACAGGCAAGAGAAACAAAAAAGCAGAAGTTTTATCGGAATATGTTTCTTTTCAGAAAATTAAGCAAACTAATAGAGTACAAGGCTCTGCTGAAAGGGATAAAGATAGTATATGTGAAACCCGATTATACAAGCCAAACTTGTTCTTCATGTGGCGCAGACAAAGAAAAAACCGAGCGCCCATCACAAGCAATATTTCGCTGTCTTAATCCAACATGCCGATATTATCAAAGAGACATAAATGCCGACTTCAACGCCGCAGTGAATATAGCTAAGAAAGCTTTAAATAATACTGAAGTAGTAACTACGTTATTATGATTTACTCCGAGTAATCGGATGTGGATTATAGCACAGCAACCTATATGGAAGCTGGGAACCGGTTTATCCGGAAATGCGCACCGTTGCATGGAATTATGTGCGCTTAAGACCTTATGATATCGCGCGGCTTGACTTCGCGATAGACAGGTCAACTATTGTCTCGGTTCAACGTGCCAATTAGCAGGTCTTTATAAATAGCCTGCAGATTTTCAAGTTGCTTTTCTTAGTGCAGAAAAGAAGGCAGGAGAAGCCTCCGTTTGGCAAAAAAAGGCGGTTGTATCTACTGTTTCAGCGCACGAATTAACGAGATGAGAGATGCAACTTCACTGTCAGATAAAGAATAAGCCACTCTGGTGTCCGTTTCAGCGCACGAATTAACGAGATGAGAGATGCAACTCTGATATTTCCGAGCGTTGAGGATGTGGCAACTGGGGTTTCAGCGCACGAATTAACGAGATGAGAGATGCAACTAGACAAGCTCACGAATGTAGTAGCTCATGTTGCCTTTGTTTCAGCGCACGAATTAACGAGATGAGAGATGCAACTCTCTCCGCGCAAATCGTATCTCCATGTTCCGCTCCGTTTCAGCGCACGAATTAACGAGATGAGAGATGCAACCAGCCATTTATCTTCTTATTTACTATGATTGGGCGGGTTTCAGCGCACGAATTAACGAGATGAGAGATGCAACTTTCTGTCAATCCTTCCGCCAATACTTTGTTTTCAAGTTTCAGCGCACGAATTAACGAGATGAGAGATGCAACTGGATATAGGGTATTTGAGATACCCCACACGGGCTTGTTTCAGCGCACGAATTAACGAGATGAGAGATGCAACTATGATTTACTGCGCTCGTAGTTGCGACAAAGTGGC
>MNVE01000012.1 GCA_001871475.1 Candidatus Micrarchaeota archaeon CG1_02_47_40
GTAGAAGCCGCCCGTAATGTTGTTGGAGAGGGAGTCTGAAATGAAAAGACCGTATCTTGTCCTTGAAATGCCTGTGGAGTTTATGAATGAGTTGTTGTTTGAGCTGTAGTAGAGGTAGATGCCGTAGTTGTTGTTGGAGGTGAATGTTGAGCCTGTAATGTTGTTGTTTGAGCTGTCGTAGAGGCAGATGCCGTAGAAGAAGGTGGAGGTTCCTGTGGAATTTATGATTGAGTTGTTTAAACCAGATAAGAGGTAGATGCCGTAACCGAAGGTGGAGGCGCCTGTGGAGTTTATGACTTGGTTGTTTGAGCTGATGTAGAGGAGGATGCCCGTGTTGGAGGTGGAGGTTCCTGTGGAGTTTATGATTGAGTTGTTTGAGCTGATGGAGAGGGAGATGCCATTGCGGGTGTTAGAGGTTCCTGTTGAGCCTGTAATGTTGTTGTTTGAGCTGGAGTAGATGTGGATACCTGTTCCGTTTTTATTTGAGGTGAAGTTTGAGTTTGAGATTGTGTTGAAGTTTGCGGAAGTGGTAAGGAATATTCCGTGCCCGTTTCCGTTTCCTCCATCACCATCCCAATATCTTGAGGTGTAGACTGTTACGTTGTCTATGGAGCCGTTGTCTGCTGTGTTGAAGAATATGCCCGTTGAGTAATTCTCTATCCTGCAATTCAGAATTGTGGTGTTAAATGAGTTTGAGTAAATCCCGTAAGTGTCTGTTGAGTTTGTGCCGTTGAGAATGAAGGAAGAGCCGCAGTCTATGGTGTTGTTTTCGGCAAAATTAGAGAGGTTGTAAGCAGTTGTCCCACTTGCATAGGTTGAGTTAAACTTATTGAATGTGGAGTTGCCGCTTACAAGAACCCCAAAGGAGGAGTTCGAGCTTGCACTGTTCCGAACGAATGTTGAGTTGGTGGAATTTGCAAGATAAATGCCGTAGCCCGAACCTACGCGGATGGTGTTGTTTGTAAAGTTGTTTCCTCCGCTGTTTTCAATCCAAATCCCGTAACGCTCTGCGGTTATGGTATTGTTTTCAAAGACACTGCGACCAGGTAACAGACCTGGATCGAATATATATATGCCGTAGTTATATCCGCTTATTTTATTGTTTGAATACCGTGAACCGGTTTGAGTCCCCCATATACCGGAATACCAAATCCTAACTCCCGTGCAGACGCTTGCTCCTGTGCAGTTTGCTTCTATCGTGTTTTGGGTAATGTTGTAAGTGTCGCTGAAAGATTCTAAAAGAGCGATTCCGTTTATTCCCGTCTGCAGAAGCGTATTGTCTTCAACTGTGTCATATGAACCATATAAATTCAACGAAGGATATGAAGCGGAAGAAACATAAACAGTGTTGTTTGTCCAGCGGTTGTTCTGCCCTCTTGTAAACATCCCGGTGCCTGTTGAGTTTATAAAATTTCCGCTGATGTTATTGTTATATGTGCCGACTTGGATTCCGATTGAACTGTTTGTATAGATAGTGTTGTTTATGATGCGATGGAACGTGTAGGCTCCCACGCCGGAGAATATTGCGCTTCCGTTTGGAGTGTCCGTTGGACCAAAAAGAAATGTGCTGTATATTGTGTTGTTCAGGATAAGCCCGTTTGAGGCAGGCTTGTGGAAATAGATGCCGGAGGCAAAATTGGAGATAATGCCGTTCTTTATGGTGGTGTTGAATTTGTTTGAATAGACTCCGTAGGTGTTGGTTGTGTTGGAGCCGTTTATGTAATGCCCCTGCAAATCTAAAGTAATATTCTCTGCCGTAATGTTGAAGCAGGTAAGACCAGTCCAGGAGGGAATGTCTGACGCAAGGAAGTAAAACGTATTGTTCATGGTTATGTTCGCGCAGGAGTAAAGGTTCATTATCGGTCCGTAATCCGCGCCCCAGCCCACCCATTCTGCCTCTCCTGAATCATAGGGATAGACAGCTCCGGAATCCCCGTAGCCGTCCCCGCTTAAGTCTCCTATGGCAACCGCAGCGATATTGCCGTAGTAATTCCCCTGCGCTGTTCCTCCCACTGAAGTGTTGAACATGTTCAGATTCGCATCTACGGTCTTCCGATTATTCACGTAGGTTGAGCAGTTGTATAACTTATTGTGGAAGAATGAGTTGAGCCCGGAGGTCGCTGAAACGTTTATGCAGGTGGTTGAGGAATTTATCGTGATGTTCCGGAGAATTGACAGGTCCGCATTTGTAAGGTTTACCGCGGTGTTGTAGTTTGACGAGGCAAAGCCTCCCGTTATGTTGTTTGAGAGGGAGTTCAGCAGATATAGCCCATAGCCGGTGGATGAGAGGGCGGTTGAGTCTGCCAGCTGGTTGTAGTTTGAACTTACGTAAAGGTATATGCCTGCCTGCCCTATGGGGGCGCTGCCTGTTGAGTTTGTAATGTTGTTGTGCAGGCTTCCGGAGAGGAGGATGCCGATGCCGAGGGCTCCGGCAGCCGCGCAGCTTGAGTTTATGACCCGGTTGTAGTTGGAGCCGGAGTACAGGTAACAACCAGGACCCGTGTTTGAGTTTCCGTTTGAGTTTATGATTTGGTTGTTGAGGGAGTTGGTGGAGAGGAAGACGCCGGAGCTTTCGGTTGAGGTTCCGTTTGAGCCTGTAATGTTGCAGCTGGAGCTTGAGTAAATGTAGATGGCTCTGCCGTTGATGGTTGTGCCGCTTGAGTTTATGATTTGGTTGAAGTTTGCGCTGGTGGAAATGAGCATGCCTGTCCCGTCCGTGTATGTGCTGTTCGCGGAAACGTTCAGTATGGTTCCGCCATCGGCGCCGAGGAAGTAGACGCCGTGCACAAGGTTGTTTATCCTTATATTTCGGACGGTTGTGCCTGAAACCGTTGAATAAACTCCAAAAGAGCCGCTCGCATTCGTGCCGTTTATGTCATGCCCCTGCCCGTCTATGACCACGTCCGCAGCGGTAACTGTGAAGCAGGTGGTGCTTCTGCCGGTTATATCTGCCGTAAGCGTGTATGTGCCTGCCGTGTCAAGGGTCTGGCAGGTGGAGATGTCTCCCGGAGTGCTTGCGAAAAGGGCGGGAGAGAGCAAGAGGGATAGAAGAAAGAAAAGGAACAGATGCCTTGTTTTTTTTGCCAAACCCATTGCGCATTCTGCCTCCCTGAATAAGGCAGGGCTAAACCTGCCATTAACTTCTCTTGCACGCACGCTATTAATGAGCGGAAAAGATTTAAAAAGGAAAGGGGAATTTTCTCTCGGAGGGGGTTATCTCAAAAGCCATTTGTAAAGCGGGATTATGGTTATTTCAAAACCAGCTTCGGTTATTTCTTTTTCCTCATCCCAGGTAACTATCGTTAGTTTGGAGGTTTTTAGCTCTTCGGCTGCTTTTATTAGGGAAGACACTTTCCGTTCCATAGTCAGGGGATTTGAGGCATCCCAGCAGGATTGAAGAAGCTCGTATTTATTGCCTTTTTTTAGGACAAAATCCACCTCATGATTGCCGTAGTCCCTCCAGTAGTAAAAATCCAAATCAGGCTCAATGGTTTGAGCAGAGCAAAGCTCTGCGAAAGACTTGTCCGCAGGACAAGCAGATTTTCTTCTGAACAATTCTATTGCAATCAGGTTTTCCATGAGTTTTCCGTGATTTGGCGAAGTTGAAAAGGCGACCGCGTTTAGAAGGCCCGTGTCAATTGAATATACTTTTTTTGGGGAAGAAACCTGCTCTTTTAATTTATAGGAAAATCGGTTGAGTTTGAAAACAAGGTATGCGCTTTCAAAATAGCCCATGTATTTTTGCACTGTATGGACGCTTTCTATTTTTAGGATATTTTTGAGCTTGTTGTAGGTTATTTCAGAGCCCGGGTTTGCAATGAGCAGTTTTGACATTTCCCGGACAGCAGATGCGTGCCTGGGTTTGTAGCGCAGAAGAATGTCTTTTTCAAGAATGTCCGAGAATAATTCTATCAGGTGCGATGGGTTTAATTTTAAGGCAAGGGGAAACCCCCCTTTTTGCATATATTCGAAAAGAAGGGATTTTATTTTTGAGATCGATTTGGTTGAGTAAATATTGTAATTGAAATTTTTAAATTGGAGAAATTCCCTGAAAGAGAATGGCATCAGCACTATATCTTTGTGCCTTCCGGCAAGATGTGTTGAAAGCTCGCTGGAGAGGAGGTTTGCATTAGAGCCTGTTATTATTACTTTCTTTGTTTTTATAATGCGGGAGATGAACTTCTCCCACCCCGCCACATTCTGGATTTCATCAAACAAAAAAACTTCGGGCGCGCCTTTTAGGGAATAAAAAGCCTCAAGCACATCGTTTAAGTCGGAAGTTTTTAGATTAAGGCGCTCGTCATCAAAATTAATGTATGCGTAAGGCTGGTTTTTAATTGAGTGAAAGGAGAATATGGATTTTCCGGCCCTTCTTGGGCCGGTTATTACCGTGGCAATATCCACTTTTGGAGAGCAGGTAATTTTTTCTCTTGGAATTATGTTCTCTCTTTTGAACTTTTCAGCCATATCCTCTTCCTGGTCTGTTATTATTCTCTTTAATTTTTCTGTGTCCATGGGTAGTTTATTGCAGCAGGTATTTAAAAAAGTTTGCATTCGTATTGCACAAAATTCAAAAAATTGTGCATTCTGAATGCAAGAAATTTGAGGGCATAAAGGCTGCGGCGGAACGCAGCATCTTAGTCCTTCTTCTTGAAGAAGAGCTTTTTGCCGTGCCTGTAAAATTTGAAGTAGTATATTCCGCCTGCAACAAGCAGTATGAGCGCCGCGCCTATGCATAGCAGTGTGTTGTCTCCCCCTGTTCCGTTGAGTTTCTGTGCTGTTGCCGGTGAAACCACTTCCAGCATTACGGTTGAGTTTGCCTTATGCTCATTGTTATACGCGTCCTTGAAGGTTGATTCTACGCTGAAGGGGTAGCTGCCCTCTGCAACGTTTTCCACCAATATTTTGTACTGCACGGAAGAGAAATCATCCTGCTGCAACCCCCCTATGAACTGCTCTCCTTGAGCGTCCATTATTTTGAATACTCCCCCTGCCGGCTTTACCTGCAGGGCTTTTATTGAAGAGGAGCCGATGTTTGAAACGAGCACGGAAAAGGTGTGCGCGCCGCCTGAAACAATTGGGGAGGGCCTGCTTGAGATGAATACGGAAATGTCGTTTGTGCCAAGTATGTTGAGGCCGGAGGAAAGAGTCTGGGGCGTTTCGCTTTTCCCATTGTCATCCATGTATGAAATCTGCACGGAAATCGGGTAAAAGCCCGGCTCTATGTTCTTCACGCCAACGTCAAAGGAAACCTCTTTTTGCGAGTCTGCAGGAATATCTCCCGCAATTATTTCGGAGGAGGAAAGGGGAGTCAGCGTGTCTGTTGAGAGTATTTTCATCTTCACTGAATATGCCGCCTTGTCCCCGGTGTTCTGCAGTTTCGCAATAAGTTTCGCCTGCCTTCCCGGAGTCAGCTCGCCTTCCTGCGGAGTCAGCGTTAAGATGAATTGGGGGGAGCGCACCTTGAGGTTTGCGTTTAGATAGAGCGTTTCCGAGTACTCCCCCCCTATCTGGTCGCGGTAGGTAATTGTAAGGGGGATGGAATATTTCCCGCTCTGCACGCCGCTTGCGACCGTTATGTTCAGGGAGAAGGGGGTTTCGTTTGAAACATCCCCGAGAAGGAGGGGAGTGGGCCCTGCGGCATAAAAGCTCGTGGAGTTTATGTATAGTTTTGCATCGTATGCCCTCCCTCCCTCGTTGCTTATCTTTCCCTGAACGTTGAAATCATCATCGGAAAATGCTGTTTTTGAGAATGCGGAGAGCTGGAAGGAGGCAGGGTTTCGCACAGTTATGGGAACGGTAAGCGTCTTTGTGCCTGAAAGGGTGTTTCCCAAGCTGTATGAAAAGTATGCGAGGCGGATTGGAAGGTTGTATACCCCTGCCTGCGCATTTTGCTCAACGCGGAAGGGAATGGAAAAAGAGGTGGTGATTCCGGAGGAGAAATCCCCAAGGGAAACCCTTCCGGCAGCCAGTATGGGGGAAATGCCCGTCGGCTCTGCGGTGACGCTTGTTGCATTTGAGCCGCTGTTTAGTATAGTTACTGAAATTGAGCCGGTAACGCCTGGCCGCACTGTTGAGGGGAGAATGGAATAGCTTGAGACTGAAATGTCGGCATAAAGAAAAGAGGCAAGAATGAGGAACAGAAATAATGCGGATGCTTTTTTATTCATTTTGTATTCACCGTTATGCATTCCGTCTTCAGTTCATGTTCATCTTTGTGCTTTCCGTTTTCATTTTGCTTTCCGTTTTCATTTTGCTTTCCGTTTTCATTTTGCTTTCCGTTTTCATTTTGCTTTCCGTTTTCATTTTGCTGCCTGCCTTCATTTCACATTCATCTTTATGCTTTCTATCCTGCCGTCTTTTATGCGGATTGTTTTTTTGCACCGGCTTGCAATATGAGAGTCATGCGTCACAACTATTATGGTTCGCCCATCCTTGTGAAGCTCATCAAAGATTTTTAAGACTTCCGCGCCTGACGCCGAATCAAGGTTGCCAGTCGGTTCGTCCGCAAGCAGTATTGCCGGGTCGTTTATCAGCGCCCGCGCGATTGCCACCCTCTGCCTCTGCCCCCCGGACAGCTCCTTTGGAAGGTGGGAGGCGCGCTCGTCCATCCCAAGCTGAAAGAGGAGTTCGCCGGCTTTATGCAGCCTCTCCTTTTGCGGAACACCCAGAAGCATCGCCGGAAGCGCCACATTTTCTATTGCAGAAAGGCTTGGAATGAGGTGGAAGGACTGGAATACGAAGCCTATCTTCCTTCCTCGCACCTGGGCAAGCTTCTCCTCGGAAAGCTTCGTGGTGTCTATCCCGTCAATGAACACCCTGCCTGCTGTCGGCTCATCCAACAGCCCGAATATGTGCAAAAGGGTGGATTTGCCGCTGCCTGAAGGGCCGATTACGGAAGCGTAATCCCCCCTTTTTATCCTTAAGCTTATTCCGTCAAGCGCTTTTACAAGCACACTGCCCATTTGGTATTGCTTTGAAACCGATTCAAGGCGCAGGACTTCTTCTTGCAAGCTCATATTACTAATTACAGGGAAGAAGCTTAAAAAGAATAAGCGAGAGAGTTGCTGTATGGAAAAAGTCTCCCCGCTTCGCAGGCTTGAAAAAACACTTTCTGTCGGGAATATGTGGATTTACATTCTCTCGCTTGCGAAAAAAAACGGAGTATATGCCTATTCCCTGTCCGAAGGAATTGAAAAAAAATTCGGCTTTTCCCCAAGCAGATTGATGTGCTATCTTGTGCTTTATCGGCTTGAGGCAGAGGGGCTTATCCGCTCAAAATTTGTGCAGAGAAGAAAATATTATTTTGCAACTGAAAAAGGGGGAAAGGCGCTGCGGGAGGCAAAAAAGCACCTGCAGGCAATTGCAGCGGGGCTTTAGCACGGATGAAAAAAGGATGCGGAACTGAATTGTATGGATGGAAAGAGGGATGCGGGTTTGTAGTATGGATGGAAAAGAAGATGCGAAAATTCGGGAGCGTGGCAGCAGAATGGAAGAGAGTGAAAAAAAGGGTGCGTGGCTTCGGGAGCGCAGTAACAGAATTGAAGAGTTGGAGAAAAGGATGGATTTCCTGCTTGAACAGCTCGTGAAAGCGCAGGGGGGATATACTTCCGGCAGACTCAAGCAAGGAGGCGTGGAGGATGAGAGGAAGCTTTTGGAGCTTGAAGGGAGGATTGCCGGCTTTGGAGAGGAGATACGGGAACTGCGGGAAAAAATTGACGAGGCGGAGAAAGGCGCGGTAGGAAGGAGGATTGTCAGGTATGTATAATGCAGATGGCGGCTGGTGCCAATGAGGATTCTGCTGACTGGAGTGCCGGGAACGGGAAAAACCGCCATTGCCGCAGAACTTGCAAAAAATTTCGGCTTTGAGCGGGTAGAAATTAATGCAGTTGCACGAAAGGCAGGGCTTGTCGGAAAGGGCGGCGTCGTCCGTTTGAAAAAATTGGAATGGGAGCTTAAAGCACGGATAAAAAATGCAAAGAAAAAAAACCTTGTTGTGGAGGGGCACCTTGGCTGCGAGATGCGCCTGCCCCTTGATGTTGCACTTGTTTTAAGGTGCGACCCGAAGAAATTGAAGGTTAGGCTGGAAAAAAGGGAGTATGGAAAGAAAAAACTGCAGGAGAATCTCCTTTCTGAAGCGCTTGATTACTGCGCTGTGATGGCGGAGGGAAATTACGGAAAAGTAAAAGAGATAGACACAGGAAAGAGGGGATTAAAGGAAACTGCAAAACTTCTTTTGAAAATTGCGGGTGGAAAAAAGAAGGGGGACGGGGTGGATTGGGGAGGGTGGCTGGAAAGGACGCTGAAAGTTTAGTTCACTTACGACGGAATAAGTCATTTTAACTCGCCCCTATTTTTGCAAGAATTTTTCTGCATCAACCTGGTTTGTAAAAAGAGTAGTGTCGCATTCTGGACAATACCATTCTCCGACATCATCACCATCAACCCGTCCGGGTGCTTCATAATGGGCTACTCCTTTTTCCAATCTGAAAGTCTGAAAATTCCTAACAATCTGGCTGTACCCAAGAACAGTTAGTTCCTTTCTGCATTTTGGGCACACTCTAACGTTTCTTTTCATGGTTTCATCTCACATGCACTATTTGAACAGATGATTTTTGATTATCTTCTTTACGTATGCGGGAATTGCGTTGTCGTTTTTTTCAGCTTCTTTTCTCAATTTATTGTATATCTGCACTTCATCAGAATTCCAAATTATGTCTACGCGCCGAACTTCTTTTAGGGCGACGTGCAGATGGTTTGCAGGGTTAGCCCAATAGCAATGCGAACATATTTTCGGATTCTTTTCAATAAGCCAGTTGGGGCAGTGTTCGCATGACCAGGATTTGGCTCTGTTGCAGGAACCGCAGAGAAGCATGTAATCAGACATCTTTCTATTTTCAGAATTGATTTCGCCGGCAACTTCGTAGGGTAATTTGTGGTCTATCTGAAGATAACGCTCTTCGGATGAACCGGAGCACACAACGCATTTGCCTTTGTAATGGGCATAAAGTGCATTCTTAAATTTCTTTGAAAAAATCTTTCTGCCGCCAAGTTTGTCTTTTTGTATCTTGGAGAAATCCCCAAAACGATACGCTGCTATTTTGCGGCCGTCGGATGAAGAAATGGTGAATGTTTCTAGTGGGATGCCTGCTTCTCTGACATCCCTGGCTGCTCTTGGAGGATGGTTGTAACCATATTTTTTCTCTAAGGTTTCGGTTGAAATAGAACCATGCTTAAGTATGCTGTCAATAACAACTTTCGCACGTTTATTTTTTATGGATTTGAGCAAAGTGATTATTTTCTTTGGAAATTTTTCTTTTGCCATTAGAGTATCACTGATAATTTGATAGTGTAATGGGATTGAAAAGCTTATCCGTTAGGTGGTTTGAGTTTAATTGGAGTCTGGATATCAATGCAGGCGATAAATATACTGATTCGTACGTGATGTCGTTCATGCCCAAGAGGGTTGCTTGTGTAGAGCGTCCGGCATTGATTTCTATGCGCCGCAAGCCGAGGCTTTTTGGGAGTTCGCGGCCATAGCTCTTATTGCCTCGTCTGCCGTCATAACTCAAAATGAACGAGATATTGTCATAAACCAAGTCTTTCAATTCCAAAACGAGTTCGTTAAAATCGATGCCGTTGTAATATCTGGAGTCGCGATTTTGGCATACCCCTTGATATGGCGGATCCAGATACACTACATCGTCTTTGGAGATGTGCTTAAGTATATCTTTATAATCTTTGCAGCTTAGCTGTGTTTTTCCTTTTAGGAGTTTTGAAACTGCAAAAATATCGCGGCGCATGTTATACGGGGATTTCCCAAGCCGCCGATTATCCGGACTCTGATTAAACTCGCCTTTGCTGTTGTAGCGGACTGAAGCTTTTACGCAACGGGCTAAAAGATAGAGCAGGCACGCAGAATTTTCGGTTTCATTAAATCTGTTTCGGGTAGTCAGATAAAAATCTTTTTCAATGCCTTTTTGCGAATTCCAAATATCTTCGTATTCGTCTGATATTTTGCGCGGGTTGTTTATTATCTGCTCAAGCAGACGGATAAGCGGCTTGTTGATGTCGTTGAGATAAAAATACTCGGCTTTTTTGTGGTAAGCGGCTGCGATAGAAATTGCTGCAGAGCCGGAGAATGGTTCAACAAGATAATTTATGCCGCTTGGGAAGACGGCA
The DNA here is from genome assembly GCA_001871475.1 of Candidatus Micrarchaeota archaeon CG1_02_47_40. Classification (GTDB taxonomy): domain Archaea; phylum Micrarchaeota; class Micrarchaeia; order Anstonellales; family CG1-02-47-40; genus CG1-02-47-40. The sequence continues at coordinate 10,183 of MNVE01000012.1, forward strand.
AGTATAGAATCTGCAATATTTCTCTTGCTTCCTTGGTAAGGTATTGGATGCGGAACGGACATGTTAATCCCTTGTATTGCTCTCTTTTTTGATTTTAAAAGCTTTCCAGGGTAGAAGTCCGCTTCTATAGCGGACTTATTGCTTAATGATGAAATCAGCCATCCCCTTCCCTGCCGGGAAAAATCTCCCGTTTTTTGTAAAAACAGGCAAGCCGCTCTGTGCGCATACCTTCATCGCTTCAGCCGGTTCGAGGAATTTTTCTGAAAGAAGATAGGGGGATTTGCCTTCCGGCATCTCCTCGTATTTTACAAGGAATGTCATGCGCTGGTACATGCCTGCCCGATTCACTCTGAATACGGCTTTTCCCTGCCTTAAGATGAATTGCGTGTCCATTTTTTTAGCGCACAACCACAAGCGGAATTATGCCCGTTTCAAATTCCCTTGTCGCAATTTTTATTGCGCTTTCAGTCCCATCCACTTCTATGAGGGGGGGCGCACCTAATGAAAGCTGCAGTGCGCGAGCGCCTATAAGCCTTGTTGTCTCGTATTTGTTCAGCCCTTCCAAAAAACCACCCTTTAAACTAATATAAAGCAGGAATAGATTATGCAGGAGAAGGGTTAAAAAACCGCCCGCGGAGGTTCGCACCTTAAAAGTTTCCGATATTTTCAGTATTAAACTCGCTCACACCTTAAAAGTTTCCGATATTTCCGGTATTATTACCTCAAAATTCTTCAAATCGGCCATCAGCTCGTGCAGTTTTGCCTCCTCTCCGTGCACGAGGAATATTTTTTTCAAGCCCCGCATTCCGCGCGCAAACTCCACCAAATCGTCGTGGTCGGCGTGCGCTGAAAAATGAACGCTCTCCACGTCAAGGGAGATGTAGCACTCCTCCCCGTCAAGAAGCACGAACTTCTCCCCGTCCTGTATCCTCCTTCCAAGCGTCCCCTCTGCCTGGTACCCTACGAAAATAAGCTTGTTTTTCTTGTTTCCCGCCATGAGGCGCAGATATTCAAGCGCAGGCCCTCCGGAGAGCATTCCGGAAGTTGAGATGATTATTGAGGGCTCTTCAAGCATCTTCGCGCGGTTTTGTTTCTTTGGGGAGAAAAAAAAGCGGCTCTCAAATGGATTGTCCATGCTTTTATTTGTGCGCCTGTGCAGTTCAGGGCGGAGGAAATCAGTGTATTTTGAGTAAATTGCGTTTGCCTTTCTTATCATTCCGTCAACATATATCGGAACTGCTGGAAGAAAGCCGCTTCTCATGTAATCCTCAAGCACGAGCATTATCTCCTGCCCCCTTCCCACTGCAAATGAGGGAATGAGCACACTGCCGCCTCCCTCAAGCGTGCGCCTGACTGAATTTGCAAGATCGGAGCTTGCGCGCCTTATGCTTGGCAGTTTATCCATCTTTGCTCCGTACGTCCCCTCCATGATGAGTGTTTTTGCGCGCATCCTTCTCTCGCATCCCTGCATCAGCCTTCCCTCGCGCAGGCGGAAATCACCGGTGTAAATCAGCCCGCCGCCATCAAACACCTCCACCATTGCTGAACCGAGTATGTGCCCTGCATTGTGAAGGGAAAATGAGGGGGCGTGTTTTTCTTTCACCTTTTTTAGGAAGGGGATTATGCGTCCGGCATTCATCACCCTCTTTACTGTCTTTTTTGAGAAAGAGCCCGAAATCCTCCAGTAATCGTCAAGCAGAAGCTCCATGAGCGCGAATGTGGGCTTCGTGGCGTAGAGCGCAGGGGACTGCCCTCTTTCAAAGAGATGGGGAAGGTAGCCGATGTGGTCAAGGTGTGCATGCGTTATCACGATGTTTTTTGAGCGGGCAAAAAGCGCGTCGTTTATCTGGGGCACCTCTGTTTCCGCCCCCAGTTTTATCCCGCAATCTAAAAGAAGGTGCTTTTTGTCGCCAAACACTTCTATTGAACTTCTTCCTACTTCACCCGCGCCGCCATAAAATGAAACTTCCATACGAAATCACAACATTATTATATCATCTAAAACATGAATTATGCGTATGTTTCCATTTGGAGTTTTTATAAGCCTGCCTATTTGGGAAAAAAAGGAAAAGAAAGAGGGAGAAGGAAAATTGGAAGCCTCCCCGCACATTGATGAATGCCGCGAGAGCATTTACAGGAAAATAATAGAACGGTATGAGAGGCTGATAGAGGAGAATGAGGCAAAGAGTGTGCTTGAGTTAAAGGGGCTTGTGCAGCCCAATCATGCGAAAATTGAGGGGATTGCAAACGCGATAAAGGAGAAGCGCCATGAGTATTCTTCTGAAACTGATTTTTCGGATGCCGCATCTGAAGCGGTTGAGTTCATTTCAAGAATAAGGGGAGTGCAGCTGCCAGTCAGCTTTTGGCTTTCCTTTGAGGAGATTGGGGAGCTTGGGGTTGCGGATTCCATGGACAAATGCATAATGCTCTGCTCACTGCTTCGCGCTCTTGGCTCGCCTGATGCCGTGGTGTTTCTGACAAAGGCGCGCGAGGTTTTCGTCGGCTGGGAGTTTGGGGAGAAATACTTCTTGTTTGATGCTGAAAAGAATGAAACGAAAAAGGGAAGGAAAGAGGAAATGGTTGCGCAAATGAAGGGGAGCCTGATTTATACTTTCAATGACAAGGAGTATGTTGATTATTCGGAGGGGGATTGAGGATTATTTCCCAAAAACGTCTTTTAAGTTTTTAACGCCAGTTGGAATGATGAAAAGCATTGATGCGACGTATATCAAACTGATTTTTAGAAGTTCTTCTTTTTGGTAGGCGGAAGGGTATATTAGAATAAACATGAGTCCGTTGCCAAGGGCAAACAGAACGAGAGATAGAACCAAACTCTTCCAAAAATCCAACTCTTTCAGGTACTGTTGTATTGTTGATGGAAAGAAAATAAACACAAACAACAGCACTAATGCAATCAGTATGGCAAACAGAAGAATATGCATTTGCGGATAGAGATTAAGAAAAAATAGCAAAGAAAAGATTAAGAAAGAACCAAATAAATCATAAACTAAAGCTAATTTCTTCTTTAATTCCTGCATGTCCATGTTTGGTTGCATAATACTGCCCTTCAAATTTTAGAAAATGCCCAATAGTTTCAGAATTACAAAACCCCCCAAGACGAGTATTACAATCGCTTTAAACCATTCTAAAGCTTCGCTGTTTAGGCTTCCTTTCATTTCACCACCAAAGAGAGAGTAACATTTATCGTTTATTAACCTTACTTCTCCCCCGTCTTCACCTGCACGCCTGCCTCTTTTTTCCGCAGGGGGAGAATGAGAGGCGAGTAAAGGGAAGCTTGATGAAGGGGAAAGTTCTTGAGTTTTGGCTCTTTCAGTTTCATGAAAAGCTGCCCCTTTGCAAGGAAGGAAGGGGAATCTTCGCTGGCGCATTTTTTTTGCAGAAGCTGGCGCTTGCGCTCAAATTCACCGGCTGTTTTCCGCAGATAGGTTATTTCATCCTCATCAAGCAGTTCATCAACGAATACAAACAGCTTTCCGTATTTTTTCTGTGCGTGCGGAGCAGCATTGAGTATGGCGGAAAATTCATCCTTTAATTCCAGCAGAATTTTGTTTTTTGCGCTTTTTCCATTTGCAAGAATGTATTCGGCGTATTTTGTCTTTCCATTGATGCCGCAGGCGTCAACAGGTGTCCGTAAACCTCCGCGGGCTAAAGCCCGAGGTTTGCAGGCGGAACGCCTGCAAAATTTTGCAACGCTCTGCGTTGCAAACGTCTTCCGCAACAGTAGATGCTTTAGGCGGAAGCCTCGGTTCGAACGAAGAGGGTGCGCTCCAACACCGTGAGAGCAGGCATGACGAGAATCGTATCTGTTCTGCTCGCACGGTGTTCCTTCTCCGTCTGAAGGCGGAGGCTTCCGCGCACCCGCGGAGGTTCGTGAGGACGCCGCATCATCATGGAGGATGGGAGAGGGCAGAGTCAGTCTCTTCCTTTCCCTTACGCCCTTCCCTTCAGGCACTATTATTGAGCGCACGGGAACTATGCCTGCCGCATTTCCGCAGACGAAAGCGGAATCCGCATTTGCCATTCTTTCAAGGGAGATGGGCTCGTATTTTATTTTACAGCCTATCTGTCCCGTTATCTTCTCCACAAGAAGGAAGGTTATTCCGCGCAGGCGGTTTTCAGGAGGCGCAATCACTATTGAGTTTCCCTCTATTATTGCAATATTGTCCCCGCCTCCCTCCACTATGCCCCCATCCGTGCCAGTAAATATTATCTCCACTGCATCAGGGTAAGTCACTCCGAAGGATTTTGAAACAAGGGAAAGCTGGTAATTGCTCGCAGCTTTATTGTTTGGAAATTGAACGGTGCGTGGAATATCATAAAGAAGCGCCCTGCCCCCTTCTTCCTCTGCCCGCTTTCCCAAGTAAGAGCCAAACGGCATCCCTGCAAGCGCAAGCTCCGGCTTTCCCAAATCCTGCCTCAAGCCGATTGTGTATCCGTGAGGAAAATAAACAAGCGGGCGCAGGTAAATGATTGCCGCTTCCTTTCCCCAAATATCTTTTGGTGTTTCCCTGTCCCAGCCATTCAGCACGCACACACGCGCCATTTGCGCAAGCATCTCTTCATCGGAAATTTCCGGGAATTCGTAGCCCCTGCCCCCTAAATTCACGCTCTCGCGCAGGCGGGCAAAATTGTCTTTCGGATGGAAGATGCCGAGGCGGTGCTTCCCGTTCTTCTGCCTGAACACCCTTGCCTGCATCCCCTCCCAGAAGCAGTTTGCATAATGCACGCTTGGGGAAAGAAAATCTATCTGCGCATCCGCTATCTTTGAGAGAACGTCGCGCCTTTCCCCTTTCTCATCCTGGGAAAAAAGCATAAAATAGTTGTAAGCGGCAGTTGTTCCCTGCTTGGAAAAATTGCCGCGCGCAAAGGAAACCATTGGGATGACGCTCTTTGCATCTATGGGGCGCAGACTCCGCCTGGGCATTCCCCGTTTCCGCTCGTGCCGGTGCCTGCCGCAACCACTGTTGCAGTTAATGATGCGTCAGCCTGCCTCTGTGAGTACTCTGCCGGCTCATTCTCATAATTGTATTTTACTATGAGCTTTCCGCGGAATTCGCTCCCGGCAGTTAGTTCAAGCGCGCCGCCGTTTCTCTTGCACTTATAATCCACATCCGAGAAAGTCTGCGCACTGCCGGTTGGTATGAGCTCTCCGCCTGGGATAGTAGTAAATGCAGTTGGCACTTCCGAATCCTCGGTAATGCATGCAAAGGAATGTATTGTCACTCCCTTCTGCCCCAGATTTTTGAGGGTGAATATTATTTTCCCATCCGGGCTTAGCACCTGCGGCGATGGGTCGGAGCAGGAAAACGTCTTCTGCGAAAACAGGCACTGCTCGCCCACCTTGAAAAACGAGGTAAAGGAAAAGAGCGCCGCAATAACTATCACTATTACAAGAACCGCCCATCCGTAAGTCATCAGGTATTCCATCGCCGCTTGTCCCTTCATAAAAACCACCTCTTATTTTATCACAAAACCAATTTTATTACAAAACCCCGCCTGAAAGAAATCCTCCAAGCGCAGCCCTTACCGCGAAGTATATTGCTAACCCTGCCAGTATTAAAAACGGCATGTATTTTATCCCTTGCGCCTTTGAGCCTCTCTGTATTATCCCTATCAAGAGGGAAGCGAAAATCATTGTGCAGACCAGCACCGCAAGGGAAAATAGGAAAAACTCATTGGGAGTTATGGGAAATGCGCTTATGTTTGCAAGTGCAAACCCCCCTCCGCCTGAAGGCGCGGCGGGCATTTTTGCAAACACGCCCTCAAGTGTTTCTATTAAATTCTGGGAAACTGCAAGCAGGAAAGGAGCGCCGACTACAGAGGCAAACACTACAAAAATCAAGTACATCAGAAGGGAGGAGGAAATTTCCTTTGAGATTATCTGCATGTTGCGCGCGTCCTGCGCAGTGGCGTCAAGCACTTCCGCAGTCTGCCCGCCTGTCGCCACGCTCTGCTTTATCAGGGAGATTGCGCGCCGGAGGAGCCTTGAGTCAAATGCATTGCAAATCCGCTCCAGCGCCCGGTCAAACGGCTCGCCTGCAAAAGCGGCTTTTGCAGCTCCCTCCACTTCTATAGAGAGGATGCCGAACTCCGGCTTTGCCGCCTGCCAGAGCGCCTGGTCAGTGCTCATCCCGGCGCGTATGTTCGCGCATGCTAGCATGAGAAAATCAGGAAGAACATTATCAACGAACCTTCTCCTTGCATCCGCACGAAGGGAGAGGTAGGTGTATGCGAAAAGGGACATCAGGATGATGGAGAGAAGGAATGAGAGTGAGGTTATTGCAAAAAGCACCGCCGCAGGACCGTGGGGGAGCGAAGCGTATGTTAGAAGCTTTTCAGCCGAAAGCCGCACCGCGGGCGTGCCAACGAAAAGTGAAGAGAGCGCTATTGCCAAAAGCGCGCACAGGAAAAACAGAAAGCCCGAGAAAATTTCCGGCTTTATTTTTATGCCGCTTGCGTGAAGCTTGGAATCCACCCACTTTATGCGGTTGTGCGAAAGCGCCCTTCCCATCCGGTCAAAAATTTCAGCTAAAGTCATTTTTTCTACACCGCTTGGAATTTCGGCCTTGAGGAATCCGCCATTGAAACAAACATGAACTGCAGGAGAAAGATGAGCACGAACGCCCCGCCAAGCAGGGAAAACCCGTCAACTGCCAGCCCGCCCCCCATGAATGAGATGAATATCACTCCAAGCGCAACTCCCAAAGAGGGGAACACCACCCCGAAAATCATGAAGAACATCACTATCGGATTGAGCTTCTGCCCGTATTCGTGAAGCGAGATTACCTGCTCGCGCGAAATCTGCTCAAATACGGACTCAAGCGAGGCTCCGACGTCAGAGCCGGAGGAAAGGGAGTTGGTAAGCTGCATTATCACGCGGCGGAACATCTGCGAGGGGTTCTGGTTTGCCACCTCGTACATCGCCACGTTTGTGGGGGCGCCCAGGCTGATTTTCTCAAGTATTTTCGCAAACTCACAGCTGACCTCCCCGTAATCGTGGGTGATTGCGCCCATTGCCTCAAAAAGCGGCACGCCCGCCCGGATGCCTATGAGGAGGTGCCTCCCTGCAAAAAGAAGCTCCGAATCAATCATTCGCGCGCGCACCTGCGCCTTCACCTTGGGAAGCTGCATTGAATAAAGGAAAGTCAATAGGAGGTAAATTGGCACTCCTGCAATGAGAATGGGAATCAGAATCAAAGAGCGCGCCATGAAAAAATATGTAATCACTAAGAGTGCAAGCGTTAGAAATACCGCACTGCTTAACGCGAAATATATGAATGAAATGGGAGTGTGCCCATTCATGCCCGCCTTTTCGAGCTCTTCCTTCAGCCTCGGAAAGCGCGGCAGGAGAAAGGAGAAATGCTTTGCAAATGCCGGCGCATGCGCCTTTTTCTGGCCCTGCGCCAGCCTCTGGCGCATGTATGAATCTTCCTCTTCCTTCCTGTTTTTTTTTGGCATGTATCTTATCCCTCGCGCCAGGGCTTTCCTTTTGCAGCAAGCTCCGTAATTTCTCCCGGAGTCTGGTAATAGCGGGAAACGATTCCCCCCACGACATTCACATCAGTATGCTTTTGCTTTGCCATCCAGCCGATTATTTCCGCCTTCTGCTTCACGTCAGCGTCTATTTCCTTTTGCGTCAAGCCGGAGTACAGGGATAGTTTTTCCGCGAGGCGGCTCATCCTTCCGGAGGAAATCATCCTGTCCGCCTTTACATCCAGGCGCCAGAGAGTGTTCGCGTCCCCGCTTTGCGTTATTTCCGAGAATTCAAATGTCCTTCTCAAATTCAGCCTTCTCTGGCGGAACTGCACTATTATTCCCGAGAGCGAATCAAGCATCTGCTTTGGTATGTCGATGGGGGGGTTTGTCAGGCGCGAGATGGTTTCCTGCGAATTGTCCGCGTGTATGGTGGCATACACGGAATGGCCCGTGTGCATCGCCTCAAACATCACCTGCGCCTCCCTCTGCTTTCTTACCTCCCCTATCAATATCCTGTCAGGGCGCTGGCGCAGGGAATTCACGAGCAGGTCAAGCATTGTAATTTCCCCTTTTCCTTCTGCGTTTGGCTCCTTTGTCACCATTGGCACCCAGTGCATGAAGGAGGGGAGCGTCAGCTCCCTCGTGTCTTCTATTGAAATTATTCTTTGGCTTGCGGGAATGAGCGTTGCTATTGCATTTAGGAAGGAGGTTTTTCCGCTTCCCGTTCCTCCTGCTACTATTAAGGACATTTCATTCTGCACGCAAAGCCAGACCAAACCCGCCACTTCCGCCGGGATGCACCCGCTCTCAACAAAGCGCGAAATTGTCCAGGGGTTTTGCGAGAATTTTCTTATTGTAATTGTGTTTCCCATGTTGGAAACGGGAAAGAGTGTGGCATTTACCCTTTCCCCGGAGGGAAGGTGCGCATCCATGAGCGGGTTTAGGGTGTTTATCTGCTTGCCTATTTTTCTCCCTATCATTGAGGAGTAGTCGTATATGGAGTTCTCGCTGCGAATGTAAATGTTCGTTTTGCACCAGCCGTATTTCTTATGGTATGCCCATACTGAATCGTGCGAGTTGTTTATTGCAACTTCTTCAAGCTGGTTGTCGTGCATGAGCGCTTCCAAATCCCCCAATCCAAGCGTGTTCTGTATCAGGTAGGAGGCAAGCACCATTTTCGTTGATTCGGAGAGGTTGGGGAAGTTTTTTGAAAGAATTGTTAGGGCTTTTGCAATGAATTTTGCCTTCACTTCCTCCGCCTTCTTTGTGTCAAGCATCTCTGAAACGGAAAGTTTTACTTCTGTCACAAGCTCTGCCTTGAGCGTGTTCAGCACCAGGCGCGTCCCCTCCCCAAGGCCCGGGATGAAGAGGTTGTATGAGGGAACGAAATCCGAGCGCTCGCGGGTTATTTTCACATTCACCGGGATGGATTCGGAGTTGAAGAAGTAGCTGTCAAGCACTTCACCCTTTATCTGGGGCTTTTCAGTCAGCGAATCTTCAGAAAGGTCGCCTTCCTTTGTTTTTCGCTGTTTTTCGCTCTCGCTCATTTGCACACCGTATATTAAGGGTAATATCGGGAAGGGCATATTTAAAATAAATGGGTTTGGAAGCGTGTTAGCCTGATGCTGTTTAAATTACTTTGGAGGGGGAAATTTGCCATTTTCTCGTAAAAAGCGTAAAAGGGCGCCTTTAAAGTCCTTATTTTCTTAATTTCACCAAAGAGAATTAATATCATTCTCAATAATCTTTTTTGAGTTTTTCTTTAATTCTTTCACGCTGTGCAGAGCTTTGAACTGAATGTCTAAAGCTGATACAATCTCTTTTTGTTTATCTAAAGCGGGTATTTTGATAGGAATTGAAAGCATTTCTTGGGCGTTTATATTTGCCATATTTACGGAAGCCTTAGCCATATTAAACAATTTTTTCTTAATCTTGTTAGAATTCATGTAATAAACAACATAAGTTGGAAGAGCTTTGGCTTTGTTAATTTTAACTCTTATTAGATATGAAGCAAAAACAAACTCTTCATCTAAATCGAATAACGCAGTTTTCCCGACCAAATCTTGGCTGTTTGTCCTGTTGAACAAAATATCCCCTTTATTTAACATGAACTTAGTTTTATTCTCTTTGGATAATTTGATATATTTCAAGTCTTCAAAGTCTAATTCTCCTTCATAAGTAAGATTGTTCATTCTCAAAATAGCTGTCCCATCCTCTTTTTTTGCATCTGCCTTTTCGGATGTCCCATACTGACAATCATCACATATGTCTTTTAGAATTATTTCCTCTCCATGGTCAAAATAAGAATCATCAATTCCGGCTTCGAATATACTTTTTTCAAATTCATGGGCTTTTTCCAAGATATTTTTATGACTGTTAAGTTTCTTTAAAATATTTTCCTGCAACTTGATAGGCAGTATAGGGATGGTGATTTTCTTTAAGTCATCAATTTCGTTTATTGCCTTTTGTGTAGAACCGTGAGCCAATCTGTCTCTTTCTTCCAAGAATCTTTTAGAGGATACAATATATTTTAGAAATTCTGGATTAAGCCTACTCTCGTCTTTACTTCTCAAAACTATAAATCCTGTCGAGAATATCAGGTCTTTAGTTTCTTTATTTATTAACAAACTCTTATCTGAATCCTTCATCTTAGAAAAGATAACATCATTTTCCTTGGCTAACAAATTTGCTCTCGAAGGTCTAACCGTATAGGTTACTTTATCGAGATTTACAATAAAATTATCTTTTACTCCGCCAGTTGTTAGATAATATTTTTCGCCTTCAAAAATTTTAACAGGTTCTTTTATTATTCCTGTAACCTCTAAAATCGGGATTATTTTTGCTTCTGATTTAGCTCTAATCTTTTTAGGTTTGTATGTTTCTGCATTTAAATTAAAATTATTATTTTCAATCTCATTTATATTTATACCCCAAGAATTTTCCGTATCCTCTTTTGTTTGCCATATTTCTTCCAGCGTCTTTAAATTGTTCTGGTCGATTGGTTTTCTTCCACGTTTACTTGCAGATTTTTCAAATCCATCCTCTTCGACATTAAAGAACCATACTTTCTTGGTCGGTTTGCCCTTTCTGAAAATTAGGATGCTGGTATTAACTCCAGTATACGGTTGAAAGACATAATTATGTAATTTAATGACTCCAAGAACTTCACAGTTTCTTAATAGATACTCTCGGATGTCTTTGTAGACTTTGTTATTATCATACAAAACGCCTTGGAAAGTTACTACCCCTGCGATGCCCCCATCAGTTAAAGCGTCTATAATGTGTTTAATAAAAATGGGGTTTGCATCCTTTGTGTTGAATCCATATAACGAACCGTAATCAGTTTCCTGAGAGAATGGAAAATTAGTTAATATTACTTCAAACACGTCCTTAACTGGTTTGCTGAGGCTGTCCATCTGGTTGATATTTGTGTGTCCATCTCCCGCTAATATCATATTCATTTTTGCTATTCTTGCTGTGCCAGTAAGCTCTCTTCCGTAGATTGTTTTTTCCCGTAAAAGTTCGATGTTTTCTTTAGTGTGTTTGCACTTGTTCCAAAGACTTTTATAGGCTTCAATAAGAAATCCGCCCGTTCCACAGCACGGATCATAGACTTTATCCCCAAATTTTGGGTCTGTTAAATCAACCATCAATTTTACTATATGTCTGGGTGTGAAGTATTCACCCAAGTCGTTACCAACACTGACAGATTCTTTTAAGAAATACTCAAATGCCTCTCCTTTAACATCTGTTTCAATAATAGAAAGATTTAATTTAGATAATCTATCTACAATTTCTTTTATAGTATCAGGATTTTTTATATTAATAGTTCTTTCAAAAACATCCCCACTGTGGTTATATTTGTCAGCTAATTTTGGCAAAATTGTGTCGTTAATGTAATCCAGTATTCTTTGCCCGTCCCAATCCTTGAAGTAATTCCAACCGTATCTCTCTTCTAACCTTCTCGATAAACCATCCTTTTCTCTCTGATTTTCGGTTTCGCTAATCATCTTCATGAAAAGTAGATTAGCAAACTCAGAAAATCTCTCGACACCTTCTCTTAATCCGTCTTTTCTCAAAAGGTCGTTTGCTCTCTTAAATATTTTTATCAATTCTTGTTTCGTATATTTAACTTCAACAGGCGTAGATATTTGAGAACTGTCTTGGAATTTTAATAAATCTAATTCGCTAAGAAGATTTGATATGGCGATGCCGTCTTTTTTAAGTTCAGATTTATCTTTTATGTGATAAGCTCTTACAATATTTCCATCGGTAGCAAAGACGATTGGAACATTCAGGGGCTTTGCATATTTTTCTATTCCTTGACTTAACGCTTGTTTAATGCTTTCATTCGGTCTTTTTGTTTCAACTATTCCTATAATCTCGTCCGTCCCAGACTTGTATAAGAAATAGTCGCCTTCATCTCCATTAAGGTCTTTTTTCTGTTTTAATAATTTTGGAACTTCGGTTGTAACATTGCAATTAGGGGATTCTTCATTTGTCTCCCACCCTAAATTTTCAAGAATCTTGTCAACCTTTTTACGAGTTGCTGTTTCTTGGAGTTTTGTCTCTCTTGTCATTTTTTCGCCTTCTTCTCTTCTCAATCCAAATGTCGTTTATAATCTTGTGGAGGGGGCAGAAGTCCGACCCCTTCTTACTGCCTGCGGGCTTTGCCCATGTTTATGTGTGCGGCGGCTTGTTGTCCTGCCATAATTTATCTATCATATTCCGCAGTTTCTGTCTTTTCTCCTCAAAGCGCGCCGCCTCCTCTGCAGAAAGGGCGAACTCCTCCCTTATTTTCTCTTCTGTTTTTGGGGAGGGGACTGGCTCCTGCTTTTGTAATTCCATTTTTTTTGCAAGCGCACTTATCTTCCCCTCAAGCTTTGTCTGCTCTTTTCTTAGAGAAGTCAGCGAGTCCAGCACGTTTTTCACTTCATTCTTGCGCGAGCCGAAATCGCCCATCTTTGAAACCACTATGCCCATCTTCTTCATCTGCCCGTCAAGGGTTGCCTGCTGTTCCTTTATCTGCAAATCAAGTGAGGAAAGCGTTTTTGACATCTCATCAAAGAGGGAGAGGTATTCGCTTTTGAGCTTCTCCACCTGCGAAAACTGCTTTAGCACCTGCGAGGAAATTCTTTTCTTCTCCGCCTCAACCTCGGAAATTTCCCTCTTTTGCGCGGAGCTTTTTATGTCCTGGGAAATTTCATGCGCGCGCGCAACGTCCGCTTCTATTTCCTTCTGGAAGCGGGATAATTCTGAAATTGCATCAGATATTTTTTTCTTCCTTGCTGCATATGAGGGAAGAAGGGAGAGCGCCTCCTTTATCTGGCGCACCTGTTCATTTATCTCCTCCTGCGAGGCGCTTATGTGCGCCATGTGCGCCTCTGTTTCCTTCACAAGGCGGTTTGCGCTTTTTGCTTCCAGAAAAAGCCCCCTTATCCTTGCCTCCGCGCCGAGTATTGCCTCGAGCTCCTCTTTTTGCACCCTTATGTGCCCGAGCGTTTCTTTTGCGGAATCCCCGAAGGAGCGCGCCTTTTCCTCAAGCGCGAGAAGCTCTTCTTTTATTTTTCCCGCGCCGGCATCAACCTTTTGCATTGTTTTCTCAATCACAGCTTTCGCCCCGTTATCCCTGGAGATTTCCAGGTGCATGTCGGAGAGATGTTTTACATGTGCCCCAAGCTCCTCTTTTAGCTTCTCAAGCTCGCGTGAGGTTTTTTCCAGCTTTTCCATGTGCACTTGCGCCTCATCCGGTGCGGAAAGCGCCTTTCTTGCAGCTCCTATGACTTCCAGCAGGCCGGATGCTTCTTCCTGCGTCTTTTTCTCAAGCTGTGCAATGCGCCCTGAAATTTTCTCGTATTCGGAATATTCGCCCCTTATCTTTTCCATCCCCTCTTCCGTTTTCCTGTATTTTTCGCGCAGTGAATCCACCTGCTCCCCTGTAGCCCCTACGGATTTTGCAATTCCGTCAAGCGACCCCCTTATTTCCTCAAGCCTGCGCGAGTAGCGCAAGTAAGCGTCATCGCGCGCCGCAGCAAGCTTTTTGAGCCGCTCGATGTTTGCCGAAGCGTCAAGCATTTTCGGGTCAAGGCTCTTGTAAATCTCAAGGTAGTCCTGCTCAAGCGTCTTTATCTGCTCCCCTTTTATCTGCACCCGCGCAAGAAGGCGGGATATTTCCGCCTCTGTGCTTACAGTAGGAATCTCGCTTCCAAATCCGCTTGCCGGCTGGGTTTTTTCCCCGGCAGCCCAGTTTATGTAGGTTTTAGTAAGCCCGTAATCCACCTTCACTATCCCCTCGTCTTCAAGCACCCGCGCCCAGTCCTCAAGCCTCTCCTTCGGTATTGAAAGAAGTTTAGACGCCTCCTCAAGTGAAATTTTCTTCCTCTCGTAAAGAAGTTTTATGAGCCTGTCAACCCCTGTTTTGATTTCCTCCTCGTCCGCGCCCATGAAAGGAAATAAGCCTCTAATATATATAAATATGATTTGTATTTCTTTCCCCAATGGCAAAAGAGGAGATTCCCAAAAAAAGAGAGCTTCCCCCGATAGAGCGCTTCCGCAACCAGAACATTATTTTAAGGAGTTTCGGGGAAACCGGGCTGCGCGTGTTCGGCGCGGTTGACGGGAAGAGGGATGCTGAAGGGATAATGAAAGCCAGCAACTGCACTCTCAAGGAGTATGAGAAAATAATTGCATTCATGAGGGGAAACGGGATGCTTGAGGAAACCTCAAGGTTTCCGAAAGACTTGACGCGAAGCGTCAAGCAGATGGCAGGAGGGGGGGGCAGTATTGGCGAAAAAAATGAGGAAGGGGAAGAGGAAAAAGAAAAGAAAAGTATGGGTGCTGATAACGAAAATCCGGATGAAGAAAATAACGAAATTGAAAAAGACGGAAAGGAAAAAGAAAGCGGAAAAGATGATGACGATGATGAAGAAACTGGAAAAGGCAGGAAAGGAAAAGAAAGGGGAGAAGATGGCGAAAATGATGATGAAGATGGAAAAGGAAAAGAAAGCGGTGATGATGAGAACGATGAAGATGAGGAAAATAACGAAACTGGAAAAGGCAGGAAAGGAAAAGAAAGCGGAAATGGCGATAACGAAAATGATGATGGCGAAAATCCTGAAGAAGATGCAATTTCCCCCGAAGAGGAAACTCCTGCTGGAAAGGGGAAGAAAAAAAATTCTAAAAAGGAAGGCAGGGAGAGGAAGGCAATCTCCCCGGAGCTGAAAATAGCGCAGTCAAGGACAAGGGAAATTGGAGAAGAGGATGCCCAAACCAGCGCGCTCTCCCCCCTTGAAAAGAAAATATTCCAAAAATACGGCGCCCTCGGGGTGGATGTGTACAACCTGATTGACGGGCAGAAAACCGCCGAGGAGATAATGCTGCAGACAAAGATAAGCGAGGTAAAGCTCGTTGAAATACTCGAATTCCTAGAAAATGAGGGGATAATAAAGCTTGAAAAGCCGGCAAATGCGGGAAAGGTGCAGGCGCCTGCCGGAATGGGCGAGAAGGAAGAGAGGATTAAAACCGGCGCGCATGGGATGGAAGGGGAGGGAGGAAAGTTCTCCCCGATGGTAGATGAAACCCCCCTTTCAGGAGAATCTTCGGTAATGCGCACAGAAGAGGAAGTGGGCGGAATACCCATAGACGTGCCTATGAAGGCGAAGATGAATTTCATGCAGGAGGCGGGAATGCAGGCAGGACTTATTGCAAAATTCAAGGCAAATGGCACTAATACTTACAAGCTTCTTGGAAGCGGAAAGGACATAGTGGAGATGGCACTGCAGATGAGGGCGTCATTGGATGAGCTGGACGGGATTTTCACATTCCTTGGGGAGAAGAAGGCGGCGCTTTTCAAGAAGCTCTCGCGCGAGGAGGCAAGGGGGAAATACGGGGATGACGGCCTGGCGGTTTACAAGAAATTCGGAAGGGAAGGGGTATTGGTGTATGAGCTTATTGGAAGGGAAAAGACACTTACAGATGTTGTTATACGCAGCCGCGTCCCCCCAAAGCGCGCTGTGGAGATACTTCTTTTCGTGCACAAGGTGCTCGGGCTTGAGATACCCCTGAATGCCGATTTATTGTATAAGCAGCTTGGGATTTCGGCAGACTAACAGTTATATACTTTACAGTATATATCTTTCTTATGGTTAAATGCCCCAAATGCGGACACGAATTTTCAACCGTTCTGCGGTGCCATAGATGCGGTTATAAATGGTTTCCAAAAACACCCAACGAGCCCAAGGTGTGCCCGAACCCGAAATGCAAAAGCCCATATTGGAACAAGCCAAGAAAAATAAAGAAAAGGAGATGACAATGGAGAAGAAAGGGATAGTTTTGGACTCGCCTGGGAGGGAGATTGAATTTAATAGGATATATAATGTTGATGCGTTGGCGGGGCTAAAAAAAGTGCCAAGCGATTCCTGCCAAGTGATTATCGCCGACCCCCCATATTTTAGAGCCATAAAAGCGGATTGGGATAACCAGTGGGAGAGCTTGGAGGAATATCTTAGATGGTGCGATAAATGGATTTCGGAATGTGTCAGAGTTCTAAAGCCAAAAGGAACTATGTATATTTACGGATTTAGTGAAACATTAGCTCATTTGTTTGTGAGAATAAACACAAACAAAAAATGGCTTGTCTGGCATTACACAAACAAAACCGTTCCCTCTTTGAATTTCTGGCAGAGAAGCCATGAGAGCATAGTTTGCTGCTGGAAAGATAACCGGCCTGATTTCAACAGAGATGATGTCAGGGTGCCGTATACCGATATCTTCCTCAAAAATTCGGCAGGAAAAGTCAGGAACGGGACTAAAAGCAGGTTTGGGAAGGGGAAAGAAACCGTTTATATTGCGCATAAGAACGGGGCGCTGCCAAGGGACGTGATAAATGTGCCTGCGCTGGCAGGAGGGGCGGGCTTGAAAGAAGGAGTTGAGCATCCGACGCAAAAACCGCTTGCCCTCTGCGATATCCTGATTAAGGCGGCGCGAAACACGGACAACGTGGTGCTCGTTCCCTTTGTCGGAAGCGGCTCGGAGTGCGCGTCTGCAGTAAAAAATAACTGCAAGTTCGTTGGATTTGAGATAAACAAAAAATATTGCGAGATTGCCGAGGAAAGGATAATGGCGGAAATGAAACAGACAAAACTCCAAGTTCCTGCGGAATGAGATTATTCGAAAATTTGCTCCAAATCGGAGCCAAGTTCGTTTTTTGAGAAGCTTACTGAAAACAATTCTTCGCATAGTTTCAAAGGTATGTCCATCCAAAGCTGATTTGACATTTTCCTTACGATTCTGGCGTTTACGCCGTTCGTTTGAATATACTGCCAGCCAGCTTCGTCTCCGTTTTTGTTTTGGTATTTTTTCCAGCCTTCGGCTCTTGGCTTGAAAACCGAGGATGGGACTCTGAATACCGAGTACTTTCTTCCGCCGTCCCCGAGCCTGATTCTGGCGCAGCACAGGTAGAAATCGTAGTTTATCTCGCCGTTTATGAATTTCGTCATTTCGGCTATGTTTTTGTATCTTGTAAGCCGGTATGATGAAAGCGTAAGATGCCCGTTCTCAATCTTGCCTGCTTTTGCGGATATTGCAAATTTGCTGATTTTTACGTCTGCGCCTTTTTCGTGAGAGCCTAGCCTCCACTCCGGATTTTCGCCCATCTTTTTAAGGGCAAAAAAGATGGCTTCCTCCCAGCCATCCGCATTGATGTAAATGAAGCTCGTTTTGCTTTTGAAAACGATGACTTTCTTTAGGAATAGCTTGAACGTCTTCCAATCGAAGTTTTGAGCCATGGTTAGGGATTGGGAGTTAAGGTTTAAATGGATTTTCAGGATATTGCGGATAGACTCGGACACAAGAAGTTATTTAAACCGCCCCGCATAAAAAGAATTCCCAAATTATTGAGGTGTGTTTATTATGAGGCAATATCACGGTTATTCCAAAACGACGAACAAGGGCACGGGCGGCAAGCGCAAGAAGGCGCATGATAAGAAGCTAAGGCTTGTTGGAAGGCCCCCCGTAGCTACGAAAGTAGCGGAAAAAAGAGTAGTTGAATGCCTGGCAGGAAGGGGCGGAAACTTCAAGGTGAAATTGAAAAGGGAGTCGTCTGCAAACGTGCTAACCCCAAGCGGGATGAAGAAGGCGAAGATAAGGAACGTTGTGGAAACGCCTGACAACCGCCATCACGCCCGACAGAACATAATTACAAAGGGCGCGATAATAGATACTGAACTTGGAAAAGTGAAAGTGACAAATAGAGTCGGGCAGGACGGGGTAGTGAACGGGATTTTATTGCAGAAGTAGCCCCCTAATTTCTTTTTTCGGAGTTTGTCCTTGCAAGCATAAAGACGGAAAATGAAATGATTGCAAGCCCGATTATGTGCTGCCAAACTATTGCTTCCCCTAAAAACACCGCCGAGAAAACCACCCCTATTGCGGAATAAGGCACCATTATCGCAGTCGCCTTTGAGAGGTTTATCCGCTTCAGCGCGCCAAACCAGAAGAAGTAGGCAAAGAAGAATCCGGGCAAGCCCTGCCAGATAAACAGAAGGATTGAAGGAAGCGCAAACACGGATGTGTTTTGAGTTTCGCCTGCGAGGAAGCTGAAGAGAAGCAGAACGCAGCCTGCCGGAACCGCCTTTATCGCAATCGTCTCAAAAACCCCGATTTTCTCCATGAGCTTTTTTGCAAGGTATGCTTCCACTGACATGCAGAAAGTGAAAGCAAGTATGAGCAAATCCCCTGCATTCAGAAAAAGCGAACCGCGAAAAAGCACTAAAAGCGCGCCCGCAAGCACTAAGAAGGAAAGGAAAAATTGCTTCGGAGTTATTTTCTCACCAAGGAGAAAGTAGGAGAGTATGAGTGAAAAAAGTATTTCAGCCTGCACGAGTATGGAGGCATTCACAGCGCTCGTCTGGCTTATTCCAATGTAGAAGAGCGCGCTTCCCAAAATCCCGCCAAAAAAAATCAGAAGGAATGCGTCGCGGGGGTTTGCCTCCCCCCATTTTGAATTCCTGCAGAATAGAAGGGAAGCCGCTCCTCCTACGAGAAGCGAGGCGGCGGCAAAGAAAAGAGGCGGCAGAGAATTGGTTGCGAATTTTCCCACTACCGGAAACGCGCCTGAAAGGAGCATTGCCAAAAACGCAAAAAGAGTCCCTTTTTTTTCTTCTTCCATTTCAAATCAGCTCTTCTCTTCTTCCATTTCAAATCAGCTCTTCTCTTCTTCCATTTCAAATCAGCTCTTCTCTTCTTCCATTTCAAATCAGCTCTTTTCTTTTTCATTCGTGTGAATCAAATCTTTTCCCATTTGCGCCATCGCCCAGCTCATTTTTTCTTTTCGTATTGTAATTCCGCCCTGTCGCAGAACGAAATCATTTTCTCCCTTTGCTTTGAATCAAGCCCTTTCCAGTCAATTATTGCGTATTCGGTTTTCTCTACAGTTTTTGTGATTCCCTGTAAAAATGTCTTATATTCCACTTCATCAACGCGGTATTTCGGGAGCATGTGCCCCATTGCAAGCTCCTCCTTTTCAATTTCATATTTTGAGAAAAGTGGCGCGTAATGCCCTCCCCCTATCCCGAGCACGCACTTGCATTTTTTAGTGTGTGCAAGCGCATCCCAAATTGCCTGCGCAACTATTTGGGCGGCTTGTTCATCCCTCCATTCCTGTTGTGTGCTCCCTATTTCCGCGAACAGTATGGGAGAGGAGCAGGTGGGCCCGTGGTGGTCTACTTCCAGGGAAACATTCCAATCCAGCTTTTTCTCCTGCACTTGTGAATGCATACTGCATAAAATTTCCTTCATTTTTGATGCATATACTGTATTGAGTGTTTTCTCCTTCCCGCCAAAATCAGCTTTGCACCAGTTTCCCGGAGCGTGCACAGTGAGCGTGCGCATATTGCTCTGGCTTTTATGGGTTGATGGGACGATGATAAAGTCGGTTTGCATATCGCAGGGAATTTCAAGTATGTGCTTATCTGTTTGGACAAAATCAATTCCTTTGAGGGAAAAATTCTCCTGCAGTGCGCGCGCTATTGAAGCGCTTGCGATATTGGTTGTGGAATAGACGATTGAGGGCATACAAGAATGTTTATATAATATGGTTAATAATTTCTCCTTTATGATTTGCAAATTTGAGGATTTTGAGAAATTCAAGGAGAAGGCAAGAGAATTCGGGGTAGAGGAGGATTTGGAGCAGCTAAAAACATTGAGCATCCTCTTCTTTGAGGCGTACCCAAAATACATGATAATAAAGCTCGTGTCTTACGAGGGCAGCCCCAACATGATAATGATTCTCTCAAAGGAGTACTGCCTGGTTTACCCTCTTGTGAAAAGCATTCCTGGGGTGAGCCTCTCAAAGCTCAAGAAGGAAAGCTCCTGGGGGGAAAGCACTTTTGTTGCGTACTGCGTTTTCAAATGCGCCCTTGAGGGGTATCAGAAGCATTTTCGGATGATTGATTTGGAGATTGACGCGCTTGAGGACTCTCTTCACCTTGAGCAGATAGAATCCACAAGCAAGAAGCTAAAAAAATTCCGCGACCTTATTGACGACTTTCTGCACTTGCTGATACGCGCAGAGGATAAGGACATGAAGTTCATTGACACGGCGGTGCTTGATTACGAGTTTGACTTGCTGCTTGCGCAGACAAGGCATCTTGCGGACAGGTGCCGCACTGCAAGAAAAGAGCTCAGCCTGACGAGCAGCAAGTACGATACCCTGCAGACGAAAAAGCTGAATGCGAGCATTGAAAAGCTCACGAAAATCATGATGTTCCTTACGATTGTGGGAATCGTTATTTCGGTGCCTAACACAATTGCAACTGTTTACGGGATTGCCTCCTTCGGACAGAATGCCGACCAGATGCAGGTGATTGAGCTTCTCGTTTTCGCAACTCTTGTGTCAGTCCTCTTCTCCCTTGCATATTTGTATAATTACATGAAAAAGTGAGAAGGATGCAAAAACTTTCACTCTTTCTTCTGTTTGCGCTTCTTTTTCTTGGCTGTGTGCAGAAGGAGGAGGCGAAATACTGCACTGTTGGGATTGCAGGAAGGGAGAAAACGCTGAACTTGTCTGCGGAAATTGCAGATACTTCGGCAAAGCGCGCTGAAGGCTTGATGCATAGGGAGTTTTTGTGCGAAAACTGCTCAATGCTTTTTGTTTTTGAGGAGGAAGGGAGGCACGCCATGTGGATGAAGAATACGCTTATTCCGCTTGACATGGTGTTTATCTCAGGGGAGGGAAGAGTGGTGGATGTGAAAGCGGATGTGCCGCCCTGCAAAACGAAAATCTGCGAGAGCTACCTTCCAGGGGAGGGCGCAAAATACGCCCTTGAGGTGAACGCGGGCTGGAGCGAGAGAAATGGAATAACTGCAGGGAGCTTCTTTTATAAAGGTTGCAAAGATTATCTTCAGCAATGAATTCATTAAGGGGGGTTGAAACCCTCAAGGGGGGACGCGCCCCCCTTATGGGAATGAAGCTGGATTTGGTTTGCATGGGGCACATTCTCTACGATGTGCGCTGCTACGTTGACCATCTGCCAAAGCCCGATAAGACGGCGCTTATACAAAGCCCTATAGAAACCTCTGGCGGGGGGAGCGCGGCAAACGTTGCCGTGAATTCGGCGATGCTTGGCATGAAGGCAGGCATTATAGGGAATGTGGGGAGCGACCACCAGGGGGATTTTCTTCTTTCAAATTTCAGAAAGTTTGGAGTTGATGTTTCGCAGGTGAAACGGATGAGGGGAAACAGCGGCACTGCAATAGTAGTAGTGGACAAGTCGGCAGAGGTGGAAGTGATTGAAAGCGTTGGGGTTACGGAAGAGAAGAGAACGGTTGATGAACGGTATATTGCAAATGCAAGATTTTTGCACATGACCGGAGCGGACTTGGAATTGCTGAAAAAAGCGGGCCAGATTGCAAAAAAAAAGGGAACGGTTGCACTGTTTGACCCTGGAAGGAGCAAGTCCCGCGAGGGGGAGGGGAGGCTTGCGCCAATACTGAAAAATTGCGATTATTTATTTGCAAACAGGAGTGAGATTTTGCTTATAGGGGGGAAGGGAGATGCTAAGGAAACCGCAAGAAGGCTGGCAGGGGAGTATGGGGTAACGTGCGTGCTAAAGGCGGGCAGGGATGAGATATTCGTTGCAGGGGAGGAGGAGTTTTCCCTTTCTCCCCCAAGGGTAAATCCGGTCGATACCATTGGCGCTGGGGATGCATTTTCTGCAGGTTTTATATGCGGCTTGAATGAGGGGAAGAATTTGCGCGACTGCGTGAAAATGGCGATGTGGAGCGCGGTGCAGAAGATAATGTACAGAGGGGCGCAGTCAGGGATAAGCAGAGGATGGGTGAGGAAAAGGGCGGGAGTTTAAAGCCCCCCTTCCGCAATAGATTTATAAAGTTTGTGTCTTATATGTGTACTGGGTGTGTCCTTGGTCAAAGAAAAAATGAAACGAGTCCAAGTTTCGTTTTCAGATTCGCAGTGGAATCTTATTGAAAAGTTAAAGGGAGAGATGGGCATAAGCGATGCTGAAGTCGTCAGAAACGTTATTATTGCATGGCTTTCAGAAAAATCTTTTATAAGCAGCAAAATAAAAAAAGAAAAATTATAGAGGCGCGTTTATGCCCCATAAGAAATTTATTCTTGGACAGTATTTTACAAGAAAACTAATTGCAAAAAAGCTTGTTGAACTGCTTCTTAAATACGCGGATTGCGATAGGAACGTCCGAATTCTTGAGCCTTCTTTTGGAAAGGGTAGCTTTATTCAAGTTCTTAAGGAAAGGGGATTTATGAACATCGAAGGTTGCGAGATAGATCCAAAATTGACGGCCAAACCTTCAGATTTTTTTGATTTGCCTTTAGAGCGGAAGTTTGAATTGATTATCGGAAATCCTCCGTTCACAAAATTTAATCTTGACGGAAGTTACTATTACAAAGAAAGATATGCACATAAGCTTCCTAAACCTGACGAGTATTTGGTTAACAGTTTAGCGGATAAAAAACGCATTCGGATTGAGAATGCATTTATCTTAAAATCGCTGATGCACTTGAAAGATGAAGATTCGACTATTGCATTTATTCTTCCGATTTCTTTTTTTATAAAAAATAAATATCTGCGCCCTAAAGGGCGCAGTTTTCCCTACATGAAGGAAATGAGGTTCATTTGCTCAAACTCTTTCTGCATCGAGCCAATTG
>MNVE01000001.1 GCA_001871475.1 Candidatus Micrarchaeota archaeon CG1_02_47_40
CCAGCTTTTCCCTAACTCCCAAGCACGCTCTTGCATCCCTGCGGCTCCACAAACGCCAAATCTCCTATCTGGAAAACGGAAATGAACAGCTTGAAATACCCTACATAAGGAAGGCGCACAAGAACTTTTCCCTTCACCTGCTCATGTAAAGGGGGCAGATTAAACTTCCCATTCGCATAATTATATGCCTGAATATCCGCAATCACATTATTATCCCCTCTCGTAATATAATATTTTTTCCCCTCGCTTTCAATTGACACAAACGCCCTGTGTATAATATCATTCGGAGAATACAATTCTCCTGCGCTTGGCGCATACACAATTATGTCATTCCTCTTATCAAACGCAACGCTCTTCCCGTCATATTCAATTTTATCAATGCACGGAGTATAACCCGTCTGCCCTCCTTCCAATTTCACAGGGCACTTTTTATACGAAAATGAAAACGCTCCTCTTTCCTCGCTAAATTTCTCCGGCTCCTGCACGAACTGTCCGCAAAGCGCAGAATTTTCAGTTTTCTGCGTGCAGTATGCAAACATAGAACCATTTACCTCAAGCGAGCCGCCTTCATACCTAACTAATGTATCCGGCTCTTTCAATCTCTCAAAATCAGAAGCACTTACCTGCAGGGTTTCCGCTTTCACTTCCCCTCCCTGCAAAACTACCATATCTCCCCTCTCTAAATTAGGGAGCATACTGCAAGTCACAATCCCATTCAGCGGAGCGCTCGTCCCCAAAAGAAAGGAAAAAGCATACCACGCGGCAAGCGCAGCCAAAAGCGCAATAAAGGTTTCCCAAATCTCCTTTTTCACCCCATGCTCCTTGGCGCCTGCCAAAGCTTCCACAAGCAGGAGGCTTATTATGAAAATCGCCACCAGCACCCCGAACACAGGGCTTTTGGTGAAAAGAAAAAGCACAAAGCAGATTCCGATAAGAATGTAGAATATCCCGCTCTTATTCATTTGCGCAAGCATTTTCGTGTCCATCCGCTTACTCCTCAACTATTTTCGCGTCCATCCGCCCTAATTCTCAATCATTTCCATCCGCCTACTCTTCAACTATTCCCGTATCTATCCTACTCCTCAACTTCCTTTTTGAACTTTCCTGCCATCTCCCCCAACTTTTTCGCAGCGGCAGAAAGCACCTTGAGCGCATCCTTCTTCTTCGTCCGCACTATAAGCTTCGGGTGGCCTATCTGCGGATGCGAAAGCGTGCACGAGGCAAACTCCACGTCCGCATCCTCGAGCACAATCTCCCTTATCGCGTTTGCAAAGCTTATATCCTCCCCGACAAGCTCAATCTCAACAAAATTCTTTTCCTGTTTTATTACGTTTATTTCCATCTAATAACCCCCATGCTTTAAACTTCCGCCTTTCCGTAATCATCGCTTACCTTCCTTATCTCATTTCTTCCGCACAAGGGGCATATAAGCGCCCCTTCCTTCATCTCAAGCACTGCCCTGTCTTTTGTGCAAAATGCCTTCACCACCCCAAGATTGTTCTTATTGGTGGTAAGGCACACTTCCGTCTTCTTCACCTCAAGCACTTCAGCGCGCACAATATCTCCTATCTTTATCTCATCATGTATATTCCTGACAAAACCTCTTTTTAATGAGGAGGCATGCAGGCTGCAATAATCAGAGTTTGAGGGAAAATAAGCATCCTTCTTTTTTGGAGCGAGCACCTCAATAAGCGCCACAACCGGCTCGGCAACCATCCCCACCTGCCCGTACAGCACATCCCCAATGGAGAGGTTTTTGAGCTTTTTCTTCGCCTTCACGCCAATAGTCCTCCCCTCAATCACGCGCTCCCCCAAGACAGAAGAGTATATTTTCCCATCAGCAATGTAAACTCCCTCCCCTGCCTCGTACTCCTCCTCAAACCCGAGTTCGGCACCGGGGCTTACCAGTTCATTTTCACTCATAAAAACCACAAAGCTTCGCTATAAAAAACAGCAGTTTCTACTCTTTGCCCACAAATATTTAAATATCTATCCTCATAGGCTTACTCATGATAAAGAAATCACTGCTTGTGCTCTGCATTGACCGGGACAACGATCTTTACGAGAAGGTGAAAATCTCCGGGCCGATAATAGGGAGGAAGAACAATTTAGAGGCAGCCACGAAACTGGCGCTTGCCGACCCGGAAGACCCGGATTCAAATTCAATTTTCAAAGCCGTTTCCACTTATGATGAGCTGTCAGGCGAATACAACGTTGAGGTTGCCACCCTTACCGGAAACAAGAACATGGGTTTTGCTGCGGATAAGGAGATTTCAGAGCAGCTGGAGCGCGTATTGGCTGAATTTCCTGCAGAATCATGCGTTTTCATTTCAGACGGAGCCTCGGATGAGGAGATAATGCCCGTCATCCGCTCGCGCCTCAAAATAGATTCCGTAAAACTTCTTGTGATGAAGCAGGCAAAAGAGCTTGAGCAGACCTACTTCGTCATTTTGGAAAAGCTCAAAGACCCTTATTACTCGCGCATCATATTCGGCGTTCCAGCCATTCTCCTTCTTCTTTTCGCAATCACAAGCTCACTGCACATGGGCTGGCAGCCTGTCGCCGCCCTGCTTGGCATTTACCTTGTTGCAAAGGGGTTTGGCATAGAAGAGGGGATAGGGCGCATGTTCCACAACTTTGACTTTTCGGTAGAGCGCCTAAGCCTCATGCTCTACATCTCCACCATCCCTTTTTTTCTCATCTCCTTTTGGATGGCATACCAGGGGTACAGCTTTGCGATGATGCAGGGGCTTGACGGGGTGAAAGTTACCGCATATACTCTGCAAAGATTGCTTGTGATTTTCCCCTGGGCAGTTCTTTTACTCATATTCGGAAGGATAATAGATTTGGTGAATGAGAAGAGGAAGATAGAGATGCCAAAATACGGGCTCTACGCGATAAGCATTTCCCTTCTTTGGCTCGTGTTTTCCGTGGCTTCCACCTGGGTGCTCAACCTCTCGCCCCCATACGTTTCATTTGCCGACTTCCTTGCGACTGTGCTCGTTTCAGTACTCTTGACATACGTGAGCATAAGGATAATGAAGGGGATAAAAATAGACATTATTTTGAGAATGAAGCTTGAAAACAAGGAAGTGCTCTCGCAGATAGGCTCATACTTAGGAAAAATAGTCGGAGTGGATGCGAAAAACCACACCATGGTGGTGCAGTCCCCCTTCGGGCAGAAATTCCACCTCTCAATGGACACGATTTCCTCGGTAGGCGGAAATAAGATAGTGGTGAACTACTAACTCACTCCGCATAGCTCGTCCAATTCCTTTACACACATCTTTCTCTTTCCGTATTTCTTATAATGCGAATCGCAAATTCCCAAAATCCTTTTTGCATATCCTCCATCAGTCAATTTTGCGCGCATATCTACCACCTATACTTCTTCCCCGAAAACTCATGCACATACGCGGACAGAAAAGTGAACCCCACGAAAAGCGGGTATAAATAAATCATCCCAAATAGCGCCAGCGCGTGCCTTGCTTGAGGCTTCTGGTGTGATATGCTAAAGCTCTTGTGCACAAAATACACCCATATCACAAGCGATACAAAGCCAAATACCATTGCCGAATCAAAAAGGAAAGGGTCAAAAGGGGGTGCGACAAAGCCGCTTGGCGCAAGCGCGGCAAAATGCATCGCCCAGGGAAGCGCGAAATTCAATCCAGCCCGTGCATAATTGATAATCGTCCAAAGCACGAAAAGGGCTGCAAAAAAACCGCTCCCTAATGTTACGGGCAGCACAAAAAGCCCGAAATTCCCGTAAGAGGGGTTCAGGAACATGTCAATGTATTTCAGCATGTTCATTATGCCCCCCCTAAACCACCTTAAGCGCTGCCTGTAGAGGGCTTTCAATTTTGATGGCACTTCGGTGAATACTACCGAGGTATGGCACGCCTTTATCCTCCAGCCGTGCCTCTGCATCCGCAGTGCGATTTCCATATCCTCCGTTAAGTTCTTCTCATCAAATCCTCCAAGCTCCTCAAACATTTTTTTCCTGTATAAAGCCATTGGGCCAGGTGTAACATACAGCCCGTCAATTGCCGCTATCGTCTTGAAGAAAAACCCGAACGAAATCCAGTACTCAATCTCCTGCACCGCCTGCACGAAGTTTTTCGGGGGCGTGGTGTTTATGAAAAGCACAACTGCGCCAACCTTCTTCTCCTCAAAATATTTCACCGCGTGCAGGAGCGCATCCTCTTTAGGATAAGTGTCCGAATCCACACACCCTACAATTTCCCCCCTGCTTGCAAGTATGCCTGTGTTCATGGCAGACGCCTTTCCCTCATTCTTTTTCTTCCTTATAACCTCTATCCCTTCCATTTCAGATAATTTTTCATACGAGCCGTCCCTGCTCCCGTCATCCACTACCGCAATATCAAGCTTTCCGGGATACTTTAGTTTTTTGCACGCCTCTACGCACTTGAAAATCGTGTGCCCCGAGTTGTAAGAAGGAATTATCAGGGACACGTGCGGCCATTTTTTCGGTTCCGCCGGCTCCCTATCCTCCCAAGCCCCATCCACCCACAGCACCAGATAAGAGAGGAATACGAAAATTGTGAATATGCTGTACGCCATGAAAATGGTCTGATAAGAGATGAAAAGAGAGAAAATTACTGCAACCGCAAGAAGAATCAGCCCTAACACTGCAATGTTCCTTTTTGCGGGTATGTCTATTTTTGAGCGCTCAAACCCGCCTGGCGCGACCGCGCCATCCAAAAGCCCGGTCTGCGAATCATAGTGTTTAAGCTCCATTTTATCACAAACGGCATGGGCTGCTATTCGCAAGACGCGCCGCTTTTAGCGAGCCTGCCAACCAGCTCCGCCTCGCTCTGCACCCCCATAAGAGCAGTTCCATCATCAATAACTATTGAGGGCACTGTCTTTATTTCATACCTCCCAACAAGTATGCTGACAGGCTCAAGTTCTGAATCAAAGGGAAATGCGTATATGCGCACGTTCTTGCAGCGCTCCCCCACTTTAGAAAGTATTGCATTTTGCGCCATGCAGTCAGCGCAGGTTTCCTTCTCCGCGTAAAAGAATACAAGGGGCACTTCCCCCCCATCGCAGGTTTTCCTGTTTTCAAACCCGGAAACATACATCTGCGCAAGCCCGAGGAAATAAGACACCTTCATCATTTCATACTCATCATTGAGGAGGTTGCTTCTCTCATAATTCTGCATGCGCTCTGCGATTGAGTACGTCTTGCCAAGCTGTTTTTCCCGCAGGGAGGAAAGGTAGGGGCAAAGCTCCTCTGGATTTCTTGCCATTGCCGCTGCGTAGGAGTGCAGAACCTCCTCCGCCTGCTTTTCAGCCAGCACCGCCTCCACGCTTTTTTTAAGCTCATTTGAGCGCGCAGAATCTATCTGCGAAACCAAAAGGAACGCAAGCATAACCACTACTGCAGTAAGCACTCCTGCCTTCAGAAAAGGGTTCATAAAGAGGCTTTTGGCTGGGAGATTTTTAAACCATGCCTTTCTTGAAAAGATACTCCCCCGTCAGCACAGCATTCCCAGCCGCCCCTCTTACAGTATTGTGCGATAAGAGGGAATACCTAATGCCATTCTCAAATACGTTATCTTCCCTCACTCTTCCTATTGCAACTGCCATGCCTCCTGCTCTTTCCGGCTCTCCCGCATACCTATCCATTCTCGGCTGGGGCCTGTCTAACTCTTCCATCACAATAAGGGGAGGGATTGGCGCAGAAGGCAGTTTCATTTTCTGCACTTCCCCCTCAAACTCCCTCATCACTCTCTTCACTTCCCCCACACTTGCCTTCCTCCCCAATTTCACAAAAGCGCTTTCCAGATGCCCGTCAGTCACTCCCACCCTGTTGCAGGAGCAGGAAACTTTCATTTTTGCATCCTTCCTCCCATTCCCAAGCAGTTTTAGCACTTCCTTCTCCACCTTCTCCTCTTCTCCACCTATATATGGTATTACATTATCCACTATTGCCATTGAGGGAACTCCTTCATACCCGGCGCCAGACAATGCCTGCATGCTCGTCATAATTACGCTTTCAATGCCAAACTTATCCTGCAATGGTTTCAGCGTCATCACCAAACCAGTAGTAGTGCAGTTTGGTTTTTTCACAATGAAGCCTTTTTCAAAGCCTCTTCTCTTTCTCTGCCCCTCAAGCAAAAGCCCAACATGTTCAATATTCACCTCTGGAATTATTACGGGCACATCATCATCATACCTGAAATTTGAGGAGGTGCTAATCACTGCCGCCCCTTGCTTTGCAAGCCGCAATTCAATCTCCGAAGCGCTTTCAGAAGGCAGGCAGGAAAATGCAATATCTGCCTCAATCCTCGCCTCTGTTGAAACTACCTTCATTCCCTTCACTTCTTCCGGCATGCCCCCCTCCAAATACCATTTTGCTGATTCGGAGTATTTCTTTCCTGCGCTTTTAGGAGAAGCCGCCAGCACACTTATTTCAAAATAGGGGTGATTCACCAGCGCCTGAATAAATCTCTGCCCCACCATTCCGGTAGCTCCAAGCACGGCAACAGATTTCTTATTCATGCAAATCACCTCCTGATTTTGTTGATTCTTTTTGTCAGCATTAGCTTTAAAAACAGCCTCTCATTTACTAATGCCATGGGAAAAGCATTCCTCTTCATTTCCCTGCTGGCGCTTGCTTCTATTTTTTATTCCCAACTGCCTTCCGGACAGGGCGGGCCTGCCTTTTCCGGGCAGGATTTGGACAGGATGATTGCAGCACAGCAGAACAACATTCAGATGGTAAAAAGCTGCCAAGCCGCCTCCTTTGCCCCGCCAGTGTCCGACGCGAAGGTTTCCAAAATAGACATCCTCGGCCTGGTGGATGGCAAATGCAAAATAATATTACATACTGACAACGGCGAAGCCCAATATCTACTCTCTGAATCCATCTACAAGTCATTCTCAAGCATAAATGATGTGGAAAAAGGCGAATGCTCCGGTGCATGCGAATCTTCCAAATCAGCAATGCAAGCCCCAGAAACTGAAGATGAAGGCGAGCTTTGCATGCGCGAATGCATAGTAAAAGACTGCGACCTTGGGGAATTTGCCTGCCAAAAGCTAAACGGGGAAAAATGCGAAAAGGAGTGCGATATGCTCGGCGACGCGCCCGAGCTTGAGAGCATGAGCAAGGAGCAGCGGTGCATTTCCGAATGCGTTTCCAGAGAAGCTCCGGGCACAAGATGCGGCGGCGGTCCCGAAGGCGAAACCGGCAATGAAATATGCCAAAAGTGCGCTTCTGAATGCGTTCATCTGTACGAAGGCCCCTGCTTGGGGGAAGAAAAGTTAGAAGAAAAGAAAAAGGCGTGCTTTACCTGCGAGCATTGCTACGGCGCACCAGTGATGGGACCCTCTGGAGAAGGGTACGACTGCATTGTTGATGTCAAATGCTCCGACGCCTCCGGCGAATGGGGGGACAACCCCGGAACAGGTCCTGATAGCTATGAAGCAGGGCATGAGCCTGGCGCAAGCTATGAGGCGAGCCTGGAGCTCTGGGAGGATAAAGGCACCCTGTTGATTGAAACCGAAAACTCCGGGCAAATCGGAGTTGATATTGCTGCAAAGGAAGGCATTTCCTTACGGCAAGAGGGCGGCAAGCTCCTGATAACTACGACTGGTGAAGATGCACAAACCGAGCAGATAGAAATTGACAATAATCTAAAGGATGTAATGTTTTCTCCTGAAGGAAAGCAGTTAAACATTGAGAAAATTACTGTCGGGGTTGAGAACGACAAGCCGGTTTATGAGTTTGAGGAGAAGGAAAAAGCAAAGCTTTTCGGATTGATTCCCATAGACAAGAATGTTAAGAAAAAAGTGGATGCGGAAAATCTAGAATTGCTGGAGAAAAAAGAGCCCTGGTGGGGTTTTTTGGCGCTGGAAGAGTAAGCAGAAAACTATCTCTTCTTCGCCATAGAAAAAGAATCCCGCCAGTGTGACCTAAAACGCGGAGGGGCTCTGCCCCTCCCTGTTTTAAGGTTTCATTCCGACCCTCCCCGAATGAAGAACCAAAAAATCCCGCCAGTGTGATATGTTCCCGTTGAGGTTTTATTTGCCCCTCTAATGGGGGGTTGAGACCTCATTCACCTCCCTTAAGCGGGGGGTGGAACCCTTAGGGGGGCTGCAAGCCCCCATATGGGGTTTGAACACACAACATTCTGGTAACTGCTTTTGTGCAGTCTTTCAAGCTACAGCCAGACGCTCTGCCAGATTGAGCTATGGCGGGTGATTTGTTTTAATGGAGAATGTATTTAAAGTTTGAGAGGGCAAAAGTAACTCCTGTGCCTCGATAGTGTAGTGGCCTAGCATTCCAGGCTGTCAATCTGGCGACCCGGGTTCGAAAGCTTTGACTGGCGTCAAAATTTGCCGGCAAAGCCGTCAATCCCGGTCGAGGCGCTTTCTTTTAGAATAATATCTGAAGAGTACTGGTTTTAAAATGAAGAAAACGATAAAACAAGGGGATAAAATGGAGCATGGCAGCATAAATCAAGAACTTTCGCTTTTAAGAAGCGCAAAAAAAGACTTATCATGGTTTAACTCAAATTTTGGTGAAATAGCAAAAAAGAACAACAATTCCTTTGTGGCAATACAAAATGGAAACATTGTTTCTTCAAACAAGAGTCTAGACTATTTGCTGGATGAACTTAAAACCAAGGGCATAGACCCCGTAAAAACCCTAATTAAATACGTGACTACGTCAATAGTCGTGCTTCACTAATTCTTGGCAGTGGTTGGAAT
>MNVE01000009.1 GCA_001871475.1 Candidatus Micrarchaeota archaeon CG1_02_47_40
GCTCAAGGGAGATTTTTGCAGCATTCCCGAGCCTCAAAAAGTACGTTTATTACAAAGGGCATTTCTGGTCAAGAGGCAGTTTCTACAGGTCGGTAAGCAACATCAGCTCAAACACTGTCTATACATACATTTCAGCGCACAAGGGAAAAGAGCTTGCCCAATCAATTGGCTCGATGCAGAAAGAGTTTGAGCAAATGAACCTCATTTCCTTCATGTAGGGAAAACTGCGCCCTTTAGGGCGCAGATATTTATTTTTTAGTATCAGTCCAACAAAAGAAAGAGGGATAAGAAGGAAAGCGTGCGGAGCAAGAGTGTAGTCTCCGACCTTCGGTGCGATCCTTATTTTTATTTTCGAATCAAGAATCTTTTCAAATGAGAAGAAATTTTCACTATATTTGTAGACGGTAAAACCCTCAAATGAAGTGATTTGCGTTGTTTTAACTGCTTCTCTCTTAAAAAATTCACTTTTGTCTATAAAGTTAGTGAATGTATTGAGAACCGTTTTGATGTTTTCTTTTTCTTTATTTTGTAAAAAGCTTTTAACAAGCGCTACTACTTCGTCATTTGTTATCATCCACTCAATGCTATATGTCGGCTCAAGTTTTGCTTCGGTTGGTTTTCGGAGATGGTTGCCATGTTCGTCACAGATTCTGATTTTTCCTCTTGCTTGAGTTAAAAGAATTGAAACGTTGTCATGCGTTATGTTTATACTGCTCATCTTTTCACCATTCTACTGCCTTCTTGCAATCTTCCCGAATTTATTATAAGGCTTTGAAGTAGGCGTTTTCAGGTACTCGAACACCACCTGCGAGATGCACATTCCCTTTTTTACGGTTACGGAAAAAGGAGCCATATTCACTATCTCAAGCACCTGGTGGTTGTCAGAGCCGGGCTGCACAAGCGCGCTGGTTACATGCACTGCCAGGCCCATTCTTGCATATCTGCTTCTTCCCTCCAGAAATCCCATTATATTGGAAGGGAGTGTTATTCTCTCTTGAGTTTTCCCAAGGCACATCTGCCCCGGGGAAAGGGTTATGCTGCTTTGTGCGTATTTTCTTGTAACCTTCTCAAAACCTGTTTTTTGCAAATCAATCTTTTTTCCAATGTGCTCTTTTCCAAAAACGAAGAATTCGCCTGATAAGTGCAAATCAACCGAAGCGCCGCCAATCTGCGAAGGGGAAATCTGGGGCGTGAATCTTATTGCGCCCTTTCCCATTTCCCTTTTTATGTCGCGGTCTGAAAGCACCAAATCCTTACCACCCGTGAAAATCAGACTATTGTCAGCTTGCCGTATTTGCCTGCGGAAAGCTGCATTGCCCCCTTGAATTCGGAAACCCAGCCGTTTTCCACGCGTACATGCGCGCCTTCCTGCACCTTTTCTATGTCGTCTCCCCAAAGGGAGAGAGTTATTTCTCCGCTGTCGTCTTTGAGGGTTGCGTTTGCCACGCGGAGCTTCTTGCCGAATTTTGAAACCACGTCGCGGGCTTCCTCCAGCTTTGCTATTTCCCCTTCTACGTTCACGTTGCCTGTTCCAGCCTTTAGTTCAGAGATTTTCATGCAAATGACCTCCAATTCTCATGGAATATAAGAAAGTAGAGCAGTTATTATTGAAAAAGCTATAAAAAACGATAGGGTTATCTTTTCGGGAACGGATTTGCTGCGTTTTTATTTGTTTTTCAGTCGTAAATCTCGTTTCTGTTTGAGTACATCTTGTATTTGAAGTGAATGCCCTTGCGAAGAAGCGCGATAAATTTATCCTTTTCGCACTTGTTTTTTGCGTCTTCCGTATGCTTTCATTCCACAGTATTCAAAATTACCTTCTGCACCTAGGGGGCTTGCGCCCCAACACCGTGCAAGCAGAGTAAATACAAATTTTACTTAGCCTGCTTTCGCGGTGTTCCCTAAGGTCTCGCCCCCCTTCACTCCACCGTATTCAGTATGACTTTCTGCAGTTCAAAAGCCTCCCAGCTCTCAAGCGTCTTTATTGCAAAATCAAGCTTTGCCTCGCTTTGCGCATATATTTTGAAAAGCACTTCTCCCTTTTTCACCCTGTCCCCCTGCTCAAAGTTCATGTAAAGCCCCGCTCCCTTGTCCGCAGGCGCGCCGGCGGCGCGGGCGATTTTTGAAATCATTCTGTTGTCAACGTGCGAAATCCTGCCCGTTGCGTGCGCAAGCACCTCATGGGCGTATTTCCCCACTTCTATTTCATCGCGCTTCACCTTTCCGTTCCCCCCCTGCAGTTCTATTATTTCGCGAAATTTTGAAAGCGCCTTTCTGGATGAGATAATCTCGTTTGCGACCGCGTACCCCTTTCCCTTCTCCACCTTTTTGCAAAGCTCCATGAGCACGCCTGCCATCTGGCAGCTCTTGTCGCGCAAATCGCTAGGCCCCTTTCCCTCAAGCACATCAAACACATCACGGCACTCAAGCGCGGGCCCCACCCCGCAGCCGATGGGGTCGCTCCCGTCTGTTATTAGCACTTCTATTTTCATCCCCAGCCTTTTCCCTATGCTTATAAAATCATTTGCAAGTGAGTTTGCCTCTTTGGGGTCGGATATTTTTGCCCCCCTGCCAACGGGAATGTCTATCACTACATATTCCGCGCACACGCTTTTTTTCTTTGCAAGTATTGACGCAAGCATCACTCCCTTGGGGTCAAGGGAAAGCGGATGGCGTATCCTTATCAGCCTGTCATCGGCAGAAGCAAGGTTCATTCCCCCGCCCCACACTATGCAGCCATGGGATTTGAGCACTACCTCTTTCACCTCTTCTATTTCAAGGTCAACCGGCGCAAGAACTTCCATCGTGTCCGCGGTGCCTGCCGCGCTTGTGATGGAGCGCGAAGAGGTTTTTGGCATGAAAAGCCCGGCAGCTGCGCATATCGGCACCACGAGCATGGTGGTGCGGTTTCCCGCAATCCCGCCTATGCAGTGCTTGTCAACTATCGGATGGCGCTGTATGTCAAGCACGTCCCCTGATTCCACTATCGCATCTGAAAGATATACTACCTCATTGTCCGTGGTGCCGCGTATGTACATGGCAGTTATGAATGCAGAAAGCTCCGCCTCGGAAAGGCGGTTGTCCATCAAATCTGCTATTATTATTTTCATCTCATTCTCGCCGATTTCCTTCCCGTCAAGCTTCTTTTTTATAAATTCTATTGCGCTTGGCCTGTCCATCTGCCGCAGCCTTACCATTGTGCCATCGTGCAGGGAAAGCTCCTCTGAAACCTCAACATATATGCCGATTTCGCCCCGCTTTACAAGGTCGCGCGAGAGGTTTGCAATTGCCACCGTCTGCTTTCCCGCATTCTCCACCATCACGCGGTAAGAGGGGTAAATGTCATTCTCAATCGCCTCTTCCTCATTTAGCACAACTATTTTCCTGCCGCTTGTCATGTCAAAGCATTTCGCGCGCGCGCTGAGGTCCTTTTTTCCCCATACCATTGAATCCGGATGTTTTTTTATGCCTGTTCCATTCATGTTTATTTCCTCATATCGGATTTTTTATGCTGAATTTTTTGCAGAGCGCCCTTGAAATGCCCTGCGGGGGGAGTATTCCCAATTCCGTAATGTAAGCTGAAATGAATTTTGCGCGCGTTAGGTCAAATGCAGGGTTGAATGCCTTCACCTTTTTGAATTCCTTTCCGCAAAGCAGTTCCTCCCTTCCCCTCATTTCTATCCCCTCTCTTCCCCCCCAGAGGGTTGCGGGGTCAAACTTGTATATTTCCGCCGCACTATAAACGGGTATGCCTGCCGAAGAAGCTATCTGCGCAATCTGCGAGGTGCCTATCTTGTTTATCAAATCCCCGCCGGAGGTGATTGCGTCCGCGCCAAAGAGAACCGCATCAATGTCAAACTCCTCCATTGCGTATTTTGCGGCGGAATCAACCGTTATTGTTGTGTCAATGCCCGCTTCGGAAAGCTCCCTGGCAGTAATCCTTCCCTGAAAAAGGGGGCGCGTTTCAGTGCAGACGGCGTATTTTATCTTCCCAATCTCGTTCGCGCGAAGGAGTATGCGCATTACGGTGCTTGAGTGGCAGTGCGTAAGGACGCAGGCATTTTTTGGAAGCGCTTTTGCGCCTATTTTGGCAATGCGCAGGGCGTTCGTTTCCATGTTTAGTGTGTAATTTTTTTCCTCTTCCTGCATCAGCCTTTTCAGCTTCTCCACGCTCAAGCTTCCCCCTTCTTTTTTCATCCTGAAAAAAACAAAGCGGAGGGCTTTTTTGAGGGAATTTCTCATCATGGGCTCCGTGGGGCGGGTTGCGCAAAGCATATCCGCAGCAGAAAGAAGCTCCGCGTAAAAGTCCCGCACATTTTTCGCGCGCGATTGCTGCGCCTGCATTGCAAGCGCCCGCACAGCCGCTATTGCGACGTTGCGCGCACCCTGTATTTTCAGGGAGCGTATGTCTTTGCATATTTTCTGCACTGCATCACAAACCATATGCACCATCTTCTTGCGAAGCACAAACCATGGTACCAACTGCGCAAAGAGCCTTATTAAATTTAATTGCGTTTCCTCCCCTTATGTATGCTGAATTCTTTGCTTATGCCATAAATTCACTAAAGCAGAGGAGTCTGCGAAGCTGGCTGACCGTGCTTGGGATAGTGATAGGCATCGCCTCTATAATAGTGCTCGTTTCGCTTGCGCAGGGGCTGAATGCAGGCATAAGTGAACAGCTTGAGAAATTCGGCTCGCGCACCATAGTTGTTATTCCGGGAGGAAGCGTTGGCTTGCAGTCCGCATTCTCAAGCGCGAATTACCGCCCCCCAAGCATTGGAAAGCTTTACAAAAACGATGCGGAGAGGCTCAAGAAAATAGAGGGAGTGGAATATATTTCAACAGTCATACAGACAAGGCCGGACATTTCATTTAAGAAAGAGAGTATAACCGCATCGGTAAACGGGATAGAGCCATCGGTATTCAAGCAGACGCAGGCGCTTGAAATAGAAAAGGGGAGATTCCTGACCGATACGGACAGGCAGGTTGCAGTTATAGGGGAAAAGATTGCCTCTGACGCATTTGATGAGAAGGTGGAGGTGGGAAGCGTCTTTAGGATGGGCTCTGAAAAAAAATCTTTCCGCGTGGTAGGGGTGCTCAAAAAATCAGGCTCGCAGAGCGGAATGGATTCGGCAATTTACGTGCCTGTTGAGGATGCGCGCTCACTTGCAGGCGACAGCTTGTTTGAAAACGAGGTTTCCGCAATAAGGCTGACGATAGTGCCGGATGCGGATATTGCAGGGGTAAAGGAAAGGATAACGAGCGAGCTCCTCTCCGCGCACAAATTAAGGGAGGAGGAAAAGGATTTTTCCCTGATAACTTCCGATTTTCTCAAAGAGCAGATTGGGGCGATAACGGACATGCTCTCCCTTTTTTTGGGCGGGGTTGCGGCTGTTTCGCTCATTGTGGGAGGGGTGGGAATAGCCAATACCATGTTCATGGCGGTGCTTGAGCGCACAAAAGAAATTGGCACGCTGAAAGCCGTTGGGGCGGATGAGAAAAAAATCACGAAGATGTTTTTGATAGAATCGGGATTGCTGGGCTTTGCAGGCGGGTTGATAGGGGTGGCGTTGGGGGTTGGCGTTTCCCTTGTTCTCTCGTACTTTGGGGTGCCGTCCTACGCAGGGGCGGAGCTTGTTCTCTTCTGCCTTCTCTTCTCCCTTGCAGCCGGCGTATTGTCAGGCTATTTCCCGGCAAAAAGGGCGGCGAAAATGAATGCGGTTGATGCGCTGGGAAGCGGGGAGTAGGTTATTTTATTAGGGAAGTCATATGACGAAATCGCCATTTATGAGGAGTTTGAATCTGTTTTCTTTTGCCTCTTTTTTCAAAACCTCCAAAAATTTAGACTGGCTGCTGGTCAAAGCGCTTAAGCTGAAATTTTTGCCGGTTGTAAGCTTCAAAATGGCGTTTGGGGCGTATTTTCTTCCGCCCATTTCTACATCTTCCAAATTCACAAAAAGAATCATTTTCCATAATCCATCTTTCACATCTTCAGATGAAGGGAGTTTATCGTCCTTTGTATGCTTTGCTTCAGTCAGATAAATCTCGTTTCCATCAACTTTCACTTCATCTACGGTAAAATAGTAATGCCCGCCGAGGTAGTTTTTTATTGTCAGGGAGGTTTTCGTGTCGTCCGTTTTCTCTTTTGGCTGAATTGTGAGGCTTTCCCTTTTTTGTGCGGACTGCGCCAAATCTCTTGAAAACTGCTTAAATGACTCTGCGCCCTTGAACAGTTCATTTATCCTCTTCTCAAAAAATTCTTTTGAGTGCATTTCAACTGAGCATTCCCTTGAAATTCTCTCGTATGACGCAAGCGCTTTTTGAGCAGTTTCCTTTGCTTTATCCAACTGCCAAAGATTCCAGTGCAAAGCATCAAGGTGATAGGATAGAAGCTGTTTAATTTCGCTTTTTATCTGCTTAATATCAAATCTTTGGTCGGTTATCTTGTTTTTGTGCTCCTGATCCTTTTTGGCGCTCTTTTTTGCGCTTGTATAGTATGAGATTATTACGTACACGCCAAGCAGACTCATCAGTGAAACCGTATCCCACTCTAAATAATCCCTGTCTCCGTCTTTGCCCTCATCCTTGAGTATTGGAATAATGGTTATTCTTTTCCCAGAAAATTCCAGCGTGTCATAAACCCGCGCGTAAGGATATGACCTTGTCCTTTTGGCGGAAACCCACCTGCTTACGGCAAATTGGTTTTTGTCATCTATTCGCAGCACAAATACGGAATCGTTTGACAGGGCAGTTTCAAGATTTTCAAAAGAGTATTCTTGCAATTCCCTGCACAGAAAAGGACGATAAAGTATACCCTTTTTTATTTTTGCATTTATTTCGCTCATTCAATCCAGCCCTTTTTTCTTAGTATGACTTCAAACTTGTTTTCCTCTCCGTTCAGCGTTTCCTGTCCGTCAAAACCTGTTTTCTTTTTTATGATTGATGCAAGCGATTTTTTTATTTCAATTCCAATGCTGTTTCTGCCCAACTGCTTTGCGATTTTCATCGTCGTTCCACTGCCTGCGAATGGGTCTAAAACGGTTTCGCCTACGTAAGCGAATAGATTTATCGCTCTGTATGGAAGCTCGGTAGGAAATGCGGCAATGTTCTTCTCAAGCGGAGACCCGGGCATGACGTTATTCATCTCCCAGAGTGTCGTATACCACTTTTTGTCTGAAAACTCTTTTATGTTTACTTTTGATTTTTCTCTTATTTCCTGCGATATTGAACGATAGTCAAATTTTCCTTTCTGAAAGATGATGACACTTTCAAGCAGATTATCTGGGTAAAAATACATTGGATACGGATTTTGGAGCAAAACCCCGCTTCTTCTGCTTATTCTTAAGTAGCCGTCGGGTTTTTTCCATATTAGCCTGTCCCGATAGTTGAAACCTGCCTCCTGAAATAGTTTTGTTGCGTCCGCCACGATAGGATATTTTGTGCCGTTTATCAGCATGTCATCAATATTCAAAACGACTATTCTGCCATCAGCCATCACCCTAAAAAGTTCCTTTGAAACATTTCTTAAAACGCCTAGATATTGCTCATAGCTTGCGAATAAACCCTTGTAATCAAACGGAGCATTGAAGTAAGGGGGCGAAGTTACGACGAGATGAATGCTTTTATCCGGAATTTCCGGCATTTCCATGCAGTTTCCGATTATCAGCTTGTGAGTGGTTCCCATTGAATACTAGTTATGCAAAACTGTTTTATAAAGCAAACTAGGGTAGAAGTCCGACCTTAATAAAAACAAAAAAACAGAAAAAGAAAAAAAGAAGACGGAAACTTTAGTAGTCCCCGCCGCCCATTCCGCCCATATCTCCCCCTGGCCCGCCCCTTGGCATGGGTTTGCCCCTTGAGGAAATCATGTCATCAATTCTTAGGAGCATTTTCGCCGCCTCGTAGGCGGACTGTATTGCCTGCTTCTTCACTTTCGCCGGCTCAAGCACTCCCAATTTCTGCATATCTTCTATCTTCGCAGTATAGACGTCTATCCCCATGTTTGTGCCGCTCTTCTCCTTATGCTTGCTGCGCAGGGAGACTATCGCATCTATTGCATCCATTCCTGCGGATTCTGCCAAAGTGCGCGGCACAATCTCAAGCGCCTCTGCAAACGCGGTTATTGCCAATTGCTCCCTTCCGCCTATCTGCGTCGCGTATTCATACAATCTTTTTGAGAGCTCTATTTCGGCGCTGCCTCCTCCCGTAACCACCCGTCCATCCTCAAGGGCGCTTGAAACCGCGCCTATCGCATCCTTTATCGCCCTTTCCCCTTCTGATACAACGTGTTCAGTAGAGGCGCGCACGAAAATGGTAACGGAAGTCGCGTGCTCGCACCCTTCCACGAATACCATTGCTTCCCCGGAGATTTTCTTCTCCTCAACCTTGCCTGCCTTTCCAACCTGCTTCTCATCCAAATCATCAAGGGAAGTAGCTATGCTTGCGCCTGTTGCGCGGGCAAGCTTTTCCATATCGGACTTTTTCACCCTGCGCACTGCAGAGATTCCCTTCTTTGCAAGGTAATGCTGTGCAACTTCATCAATGCCTTTCTGGCAGAAAAGCACGTTTGCGCCGGTTTTTGCAATCTTTTCCACCATGTCTTTTAGCATCTTTTCTTCCTGCCCAAGGAAAGCCTGCATCTGCTCCGGGGAGGTGATTTCTATTTTTGCGTCTATTTCCGTTTTCTCTATCTCAAGCGCGGCATCAACAAGCACGATTTTTGGCGCGCTGATTGTTTTGGGCATCTGCGGGTGCACTATCTCCTTGTCCACAAGCACGCCGTGTATGAGGGTGGTGTCCTGTATGTCCCCGCCTGCCTTCTTCTCTATTTTAATAAGGTCATGGTCAACGAGGTATTTGCCGTCTTTCTGCTCCGCCACCTGCGTAACTGCTTTCACGACAAGCTTTGCAAGAAAATCCTTTGAGCTGCCTGAACCGACTGATTTTGAGCCCATCGCGATTGAGGCGATTTTCTCAAGCAGTTCAATGTCCTTTGGGGAAACCCTTGAGGAGATTTCCTCCAATGATTCAACCGCCTTTGCCGAGGCAAGCGTGTATCCCTTTATGATGGTGCTTGCGTGTATGTTCTGGTCAAGAAGGTCGCCTGCCTTCTTTAGGAGGTTGCCTGAAATCATCACCGCAGTTGTGGTGCCGTCCCCGACTTCCTTGTCCTGTGTCTTTGCTATTTCCACCATTATCTTTGCCGCCGGGTGCTCAACGTTCATTTCCTCCAAAATTGTCGCACCGTCATTTGTAATCACTATGTCGCCAATGTCGCTTACCAGCATCTTGTCCATTCCCCTCGGTCCGAGAGTGGTGCGGATGGCGTTTGCTACCGCATACGCAACGGCTATATTGGTCCTCTGCGCATCCCTGCCGAGGATTCTGCTTGAGCCCTCGGGCAAAATCAGTACCTGCTGTCCTTCCAAATTCTTTGACATAGTTTCCACCTCTTATTATTTTGAGAATACCAAGAATAGGCTGCTTTCCTGGAGCCCCTGCCTAAAATAGTCCCTCCTGCCTGCCATATGCGCAAAGAAAAAATATAAACCTTACTCCTTGCCCTTGGCAGGTCCTTCCGCGTTTGAGTCAAGAAAGTTGCGGACAAAAAGCACTGCGGGATGGTTATTTCCCTCCGCCGCGGCTGTTAGCAGGCCGAACACGAGTTTTGCTGCCTCTGGCGGCACGTTTTTTTGATATGCTAACGGAAAAAGACTCAACAGCTCCTTAATTTGCAAGCCGTTTAACGCCTCTAGGGCGGCATTGCGCACTATCTCGTGGGGGGAAACGGCATAAAGAAGAAAGGGCGTTTTGGAATAAGAGCAGATAACCCTAAGCGCCTCGCTTGTCGCCTCTTTGTCAAACTTCCCGCTGTGCAGTATCATTTTTGCCGCGCCCTGATTTTCTTTTAGCAGTTTCATTCCTTTGGCGCGCACTGCCGCATCCTTGTGTTTGAGCATTCCAAGTATGAGCTTGTTTAGCTTGCCCTGGTCTAGGTCAAGCAAATCCTGCCCGCCTGCCCTGTCGGTGAATTTGCCGGTTGGTTTTGCGCCATTGCTATTTCTGGGAATGAGGTTAGACTTCAGCATAAGCATCAGCTATTGTATTATGGACATAAAAGTTTATAAATGATAACTTTTTAGCCCGCTCTTAGCGAGCGCCCGCCTTATGTTTCCCTCTTCTTTTTTGCTTGCGAGCGCCAGAACAGCTCCGCCTTCCCCCCCTGCGCCGGTGAGCTTTGCCCCATAAACAGAAGGCTGGCGCGCCAGTATTGCAATTGCCTTCTCTATTGAGGCAGAGGAAACCCCGCCAGCCCTTAAGAGAGAATGATTTTCATTCATCAACTCCCCAAGTGTTTTTGGATTCGGGCTTTTCTTTTTTATCTCGCGCAGGAATGATGTGAAAATTCGCCTATACTCTGCAGTTGCTTTTTTTCCCTCCGCGCTTTTCACCAAGCGCGAGAATTTTTCCACGAGAAGGGAGGTTTTGGCGGGCGGCTTGTTTTTGGCGGAGTTTATTGCAAGAAAGGAGCATTCTTTTGGAAGATTTATCCGTATCGCCTGAAATCTTGCGGGTTTTTTTCCTTTTCCCCTCTGAAAAACCTGCGCCTTGCCCTCAACTATGGTCTTGGCGTCTATTCCCGAAGGATTGGAATGGGCTATTTTCTCGGAAAGCTGGACGAGGCTGAAGAGCTCTGCATTGGTTGGCTTGATTTTGAAATACCCGCATAATGCTTTCGCAGCAGCGCACGCAAGCGAAGCTGAATTTCCCATTCCCTTTGGCGCGCCGGAGTATTTCAGGGTGATTGCTATTCCCTTGTGCTGTTTTATCCCCTTCCTCTTCAGGATTGCAAAGTAGATTTGCCCGAAGGAATGCAAAACCTTCTGCCCGCTTGTTTTCCCGCCTGCCTCAAAAATAGCCTCTCCTGTTTTCCCGATTATGCGCAAACTGCTTTCTTTCCCCTTCTCCTGCAATATTGCGCGATTTAAGGGTTTTGCAGGCATTGCAATTGCCTTTTCCCCATGCACTACGAAATGCTCGCCTATGAGTATTGCCTTTGTTGGGGCGCATTTGCGTATCGTTTCCATATTCTTATCGGAATAACTTAATTCACAAATAATATAAAGCATTGGAGAGGAAGAAATAGAAGGTGATTTTTTTATGGGAGACACTTACTTATTCACTTCGGAGTCGGTTACAGAAGGGCACCCGGACAAGATATGCGACCAGATTTCAGATGCAATTTTGGATGATTTGATACGGCAGGACCCCAAAAGCAGGGTTGCTGTGGAAGCGGCAGCCACCACGGGCTTGGTGGTTGTGATGGGCGAAGTCACTACGAAGGGCTATTCGGAAATACAGCAGATTGTGAGGGAAACTATAAAGAGGATAGGCTACACCCATCCTGAATACAATTTTGATTACCAGGGCTGCGGGGTGCTCGTGTCCCTGCACTCGCAGTCCCCTGACATCGCAATGGGCGTGAATGAGGATAAGGAGAAAGAGCAGGGCGCAGGCGACCA
Organism: Candidatus Micrarchaeota archaeon CG1_02_47_40; assembly: GCA_001871475.1. Taxonomy (GTDB): domain Archaea; phylum Micrarchaeota; class Micrarchaeia; order Anstonellales; family CG1-02-47-40; genus CG1-02-47-40. The sequence continues at coordinate 11,523 of MNVE01000009.1, forward strand.
GGGGATAATGTTCGGCTATGCGTGCGATGAAACACCGGAATATATGCCCCTTACGATTTCACTTGCGCATAAATTGGCAATGCGCTTGGCGGAAGCAAGGAAAAAGAAAATCATCCCTTACTTAAGGCCTGACGGAAAAACGCAGGTGACTGTTGAATACGGAAATGGAGATAAGAAGCCGAAAAGGGTGCATACGGTGGTGATTGCCGCACAGCATGATGAGAATGTGGATGAGGCAAACGTAAAGAAAGACGTGCTTGAGCAGGTGATAAGGCCTGTTTGCGGCAAATGGATGGATGAGAAAACAATAATACACGTGAATTCCACAGGAAGGTTTGTAATTGGAGGACCGGCAGGGGATACAGGGGTTACGGGAAGGAAAATAATAGTGGATACTTACGGGGGATGGGGCGCACATGGAGGAGGCTGTTTTTCAGGGAAGGACCCTTCAAAAGTGGATAGGTCTGCTTCTTATATGGCGCGTCACATCGCAAAAAACATAGTCGCTGCCAAGCTTGCCAGTACCTGCGAGGTGCAGATTGGTTATACGATTGGAGTCGCTGAACCTATCTCATTTCTGGTGGATACGCACGGAACGGGAAAAATGCCCGATGCGAAAATCACGGAGATTGCAAAAAAGGTTTTCCCGCTGAAACCGGCAGGCATAATAAAATATCTTGACCTGCTGCGCCCCATTTACTCAAAGACCGCCAGCTACGGACACTTCGGGAGAGATGAGCCGGAGTTTACCTGGGAGAAAACGGACAAGGCGGAAATCTTGAGGAAGGAAGCGGGGGTGTAGGTTTGGCAATCGTCCAACCCCGCTACTAATATAAATACAGTGCGAAATATCTCCTTGTGAAAGAAATGAAAAAAAATGTAGTGGTAGCGATAACAGGAGCTTCAGGCATAATATACGGCAAACGGGCAGTTGAAGCGCTTGGAAAGACGAAGCACAAGACGGCACTCGTCATTTCCGAAACCGCAAAACTTATTGCAAAGGAGGAAGGAGTAAAACTTCCTGCTTCTGATTACTCTGAAAAGGACTTTTTTGCTCCATTCGCTTCGGGCTCGCGCGCGCCTGACGCGATGCTTGTCATCCCCTGCTCGTTAAAGACGCTTTCAGCTATTGCAAACGGCTGCTCGGATAATTTGATTTCACGCACAGCGGAAGTCTGCATAAAGGAAGGGAAAAAATTGGTGCTTGTGGTAAGGGAAACTCCCCTGTCTCCTATCGCCCTTGAAAATTGCCTGAAGCTCTCGCGCATCGGGGTAATCATACTGCCTGCCTGCCCCGCATTCTACTCAAAGCACGACAGAGTGGAGGATTTAGTGAATTTCGTCGTGGGGAAGGCGCTTGATTCGCTGGGAGTGGAGAATAAGCTTTACAAGAGGTGGAAGGAATGAGCGTTACTTTGGAGCAATTCATCGCAAAGCTGAAGAAAGAAGGGAGAATGGAAATTGTGAAGAAAAAGGTTTCATCGCACCTTGAAGCCGCGAAAATTATGCACTCCCTTGAGGGAAAGCCTGTTTATTTTGAAAATGTGGATGTAAGCAAATTTTCCGTAATAGGAAATCTCTTTTGCACGCGGGAATTGGTGGCTGAATATTTGGGATGCGAAAAAGAGGAGCTTGTGCAGAGGATGCTAAAGGCAATTGAAAAGCCCGCAAAGCCAAAGGAAGTAAAGACTGCTGCATTTCTTGAAAATGAGGCGGATGATTTGAACGGCCTCCCTCTCCTCTTCCACTATCCGCAGGATGGGGGGGAATATATCACAAGCGGAGTCGTTATTGCGCAGGATGAGAAATACGGGAGAAATTGCTCATTCCACCGGATGATGAAGATAGGGAAAGATAAGTTGGTTGCAAGAATATTGGAGAGACACCTCAATGAGTTCATAAAAAGGGCGGGCGGGAGAAAGGAGATTGCAATATGCGTCGGTCTGCCCCCCAATATTTTGCTTGCGGCTGCCACTTCCGTGGAATTGGGAGTGGATGAGCTGGGTATTGCGAATTCTCTCATGCCTCTTCAAACCGTGAGGCTGGAGAATGGCATTTCAGTGCCTGCCGAGTCCCAGATTGTGATGATTGCGGAAATCACTCCTGAACTGGCTGATGAGGGGAAATTTGTTGATTTGACGAACACTTATGATATTGTGAGAAAGCAGCCAGTAGTAAAAGTGAAGAAGATTTACTACAAGACTGGAGCATTTTATCATGCGCTCCTTCCAGGGGGAAATGAGCATAAGTTATTGATGGGAATGCCGCGCGAGCCCACCATCTGGAGGGAAGTAAGCAGGGTTTGTGAATGCAGAGGAGTGAATTTGACTTTTGGAGGGTGCTCCTGGCTGCATGCAGTGGTAAGTATAAGGAAGAAAAAAGAGGAAGATGGAAAAAATGCTCTTGAAGCCGCTTTCAGGGGGCATTCTTCCCTGAAGCACGCAGTAATAGTGGATGATGACATAGACATTTACAATATGGAAGAGGTTGAGTGGGCGGTTGCTGTGCGCTTTCAGGCGAAAAGAGGGCTTGTAGTGAAGGAGAATGAGAAAGGCTCTTCCCTTGACCCGTCCGCAGACCCCGCCACGCGCGCAACTTCAAAGATGGGAATTGACGCGACGAAATCACTTATGAGTAAAGGTAAAGATTTTGAAAGGGCACGGATGTGAAGCAAAATATGCTCCTTGCAAGAGAAGAAAAGGGAATGCCCGCTGGAAAGCGCAGGATGGATTGATTCTATGCTCCTAACAAAAGAAGAGAAGGAAATGCTCTCCGGCAAATGCGGAAAAGCCGCCAAAAAGTCAATGGAAATTCTGGCAGCACTTGGGAAAATATACGGGGCAGCAAGACTTGTTAGCATCCGTTCTGTTCAAGTGGCAGGCGTTTCCTATGACAATTTAGGGGAGGCTGGCTTGGAATATTTGGAGGAGCTTGCGCGCGATGGAAAGGTGAGAGTGCTAACCACCCTGAATCCAGCAGGGATGGATTTGGAGAATTATAGGAAGCTGGGGATAGGAGAAGAATTTGCAGGGAAACAGAAGCGCGTCATCAACGCATTCGTGAAAATGGGCATCGTCCCTTCCTGCACCTGCACCCCCTATTTCATCGGAAATAAACCCAAAAAAGGGGAGCACGCTGCCTGGAGCGAATCTTCTGCCGTATGCTTTGCGAATTCCGTCCTTGGGGTGCGCACAAACAGGGAAGGGGGCCCTTCTGCGCTTGCCGCCGCGCTTACAGGGAAAACTCCGCTTTACGGGATGCACATTGAAAAGAATAGGCAAGCGCAAGTATTGGTAAGAGTGGAATGCGAACTAAAGGAAACCTGCGAATTCGGCGCGCTCGGGAAGGCGGTCGGGGAAAAAATAGGAAATAGAATACCCCTGATTGTCGGGGTAAAGAAGGAAAATGCCGGCATTGAGCAGTTAAAATCGCTTTGCGCGTCCATCGCCACTTACGGAGGAACCGCGATGTTTCACATGAAGGGGATTACTCCTGAAAAAACGGAAATGCCAAAGGAGGAGTTGCTGATTGGCAGGAATGAAATCTCTACCGCTCTAAAGGAAATGAATGACGACTGCGAGCCTGATTTTGTCGCGCTTGGCTGCCCTCACCTCTCCCTCTTTGAGTTGAGAAGGATTGCTAAAATGGTAAAGGGAAAGAAGGTAAAGCTGGAAACCTGGCTGTGCGTCTCGCGGGGAGTGAAAAAAGAGGCGGAAAAGGAGGGAATTGTTCAAGCCATAGAAAACGCCGGAATTAAATTCGCCTGCGACACCTGCATGGTGGTTTCTCCCATTGCCGGAAGGTTTAAGTGCGTGGCGACTGATTCAGCCAAAAGCTGTTATTATTCAAGGGCAAAGCAAAAGTTTAAGGTAAGGGTTGGAAGCTTTGAGAAATGCGTTGAATGCGCTATACGAGGTAAATGGGATGGCTGAATTTTCAGGCAGGTGCATTTTCTCCGGGAAGGCACATGGGGAGCTTCTCTTCTCCTCTGCGTCCATTTCCTTCTACGGGGGAGTGGATGCAAATACGGGCATTGTTGTGGAGAAAGGGCATCCCCTGCAGGGTAAGTGCATTGCGGGAAAAGTGCTTGCATTTCCTCACGGAAAAGGCTCAACTATTGGCTCGTATGTGCTTTATCGCCTGAAGAAGAATGGCAAGGCGTCTCTTGCGCTCATAAACGAAAAAGCAGAAGCAATTATCGCTGTTGGGGCGATAATTTCCGAAATTCCCATGATTGATAAGGTTGATTTTGGAAAGCTGAAAGGATGGGATGGGAAGAAAGTAAGAGTGGATGGAGATGCTGGGATTATAAGATTGGTTGATGGGGCGGGAAAAGTAAAGATGGATGCAAAAATGGGGAGCATACGGTTGATTCAATGAAAGTCAAAGAAAACGGCATAACGCTCTCCGTCCAAAAGGGAGTTTTTTTCAACCCCAATATGGAAATCTGCCGGGATATCTGCTCTCTTGCGATTGGAGCTATTGGAAAAAAAATGGATGTTTGCGATGCATTCTGCGCAAGCGGGGTGCGGGGGATTAGGTATAAGAAGGAGAATAAGAACGTTGGAAAAACTCATTTCGTTGATTTCAGCGAGAGGGCAGTTGAGTGCGCAAAAAAGAATGCGAAGGCAAATGGGATGAATGAGTGCTCATTCGCCAAAGAAGAGGTCAGCCGCTTTCTCCTCTGCACCGATTCAGACTTCCAATTCCTGGAAATTGACCCGTTTGGCTCTCCTGCCCCTTACATTTTTGACGCATGCAGACATCTTTCGCGCATGGGAAAAGGGGAAAGGTATCTCTCAATTACCGCCACCGATACTGCCGTTCTTTGCGGGGCAGAGCATTCCGCCTGCGTGAAAGATTACATGGCTGTGCCCCTGCACAATGAATTGTGCCACGAGGCAGGGGTGCGCATACTGATTGCGTATGTGCAGAAGATGGGGGCGCAGTTTAACCTGCATCTTGAGCCTCTTTTCTCCCTCTCTGCTCTGCACTTTTTCAAAATAATTTTCAGGGCAGAGCAGGATGCGGGGAAGAGTTTTGAGGAGTTGCAGGAGTTGGGCTATCTCCTCTACGAGCAGAAGACGCTGGAAAGGAGGATAATGGGGAAGCCATTTGCCTGCGAAAGAAAGGAGCATGAGATTGTTGGGGGTCCTTTTTACCTGGGAAGATTACACTCTGAAAAATTGCTTTTGAAGATGATAAAGAAAAATGGAAAGAGAAAGTATGCGCAGAAGGAGAGGATTGCAAAACTGCTTTTGCTCATGAAAAATGAAAATTCACTTCCTCCTTTTCACTACGATTTGCACAGGATTGCGGACAGGTATTCTCTGAATCCTCCGAAGACGGATGCTGTTATTGAGATGCTGAAAAAGAAAGGGTTTTCTGCTTCAAGGACGCATTTCTGCCCCACTGCGGTGAAGACGACAGCGGGGTTGGAGGACGTGCTCAAAGGGATGAGAGTGTGAAGGGGCGTGTGGCTCCAAGTCTTGCTTGGGGCGAAGAAGTTTTTGCATTGCTGATATTTATTGTTTCTCCTGCAATGCATCGGTTAGATTGCCGAGAAGATTGAGAGTTTTTGCAGGCAGATTGGCAATGTCTTCCGGCTTCAGCTGGGATAACTTTGCCATAAGCGCGCCCAAATCCAGCGCGGGCGCATTCGCGCCCGTTTTTTCAGTCAGCACCCCGAGGCGGTTAGAAGGCCGCCTGCTGGCGTCGGCGTACCTGCCGTAGTAGTTGAGGATGATGTCGCAGCCAAGGGCGAAAAGCCCGCTCCAATTCACACCGTCCGACCTAAAGAACTTTAAGGCATTTGGATTGGAACGTGTTGAAGGCACCCAAACATTGTTTTCAAACACATGCCAGCCGTTTTTTGTGAAGACGGGAACGCATATCATTTTGTCAGGGTTTGCCCGCACAATAATTGCATTTTCCTTATTGTCAATCTCGTACTGGATTACCGGCTTGTCGTTTACAAGTCCAAGCCTTGCTAAAAGGATGTTATCTACCGCATTCAGAACGTCAATTTCATTCCCTTTTCCATCGGACAGATTCTTTTCCAGCTTGAAAAGGAGTTTTTTTGAGTTCCCTTTCTCGTCCTTATATTCAGAAACAATATAGCCATCATAGCGGCTTTCGAACTGTTTGTTTGCGTCCGCAAAAGAAACTCCCTGCGGTGCATACGAACCAAAACGATCTGAAGCGCAAGGCAGATAAGCAAGAAAGCGATTACCGATTTTCCCCCATTCAGCAGCATATCTTTCAATTGAAATCGGGATTGCTCCCTTCGTTTGAAGGTCAAAAATTTGAGTAAGTGTCCTTCTCTGATTATTGTCAAACTTTGCGACTCCCAAAATAGTTCCCATTATGCCCACCTCTTGTGTTAGGTTATGTAAAGAGAGTTTATAAAGCTTGTGGGAGTGTGTTTGAGGATGTGGTTAATGCCTTTCTCTCCTTGCAACCCTGCCAATTTAAATGTTTAACTAATCATAATTACCTTTTAGGTAATTATATGAAATCAAAAATAAGAGAGCGCGGGGGAATTGGAAAATTAGGCGCAAGACTCCTTTCCAAGATAAGTGCCAAAGAAAAAGAGGTTTTTACAGTAAAAGAAGCGGAAGAGGAGCTTGGCATGAAAGGAGGGAACTTGAGAAAACTGCTCTTCTCTCTAAACAGGAACGGATGGGTTGAGAGAATAGAGAGGGGAAAATACCTAATCCTGCCACTGGAAGCAGGCGCAAAACCAGACTACGGCACCCATCCATACATCATTGCCAGAAAGCTTGCAAATCCGTATTATATTGGCTTTGCGTCTGCGCTCAATTATTACGGGATAACGGAACAGGTTGGCAGAACCATTTATACCGCAACCTTAAAGTCAAAACTGCCTCTTGCCTTCCACTCGGAAAATTACCGCTTTGTCTGCCTTTCAAAAAAGCGTTTTTTTGGAGTAAGAGAGGAATGGATTGGCAATCTGAAATTCAATATCTCGGATAAGGAGAAAACGCTCATTGACTGCCTTTACCTGCCCGAATACGGCGGCGGCTTGAGCGAAACAGCAAAAACCTTTCGTGAAAAGCTTGATTATGAAAAATTATACGGTTATGCAGTTCGCATGAAGGATTTGGCAGTGTTAAAGAGGCTTGGATATCTTTTGGATATTCTGAAGGTAAAGACAAAGATAAAGGGAATGCTGCTTGAAAAGATTGCCGGAGGGTATTGCCTTCTTGATACCTGCGGAGCAAATGAAGGAAAGAAAAATAAGAAATGGCGCGTAATTGAAAATGTGGAGGTGGAAGAATGATAACACAAAACACGCTCGCGCAAATATCAAGGAAGGAAGGCATAGGCTGGACTGTGGTGGAGAAGGATTATTTCCTTACACTGCTCCTTGACGCGATTGCGAACACTCCCTTCCTCCATGAAAACCTCATATTCAAGGGAGGCACTGCATTAAGGAAAGCATACTTTGGGGATTACCGGTATTCGGAGGATTTGGATTTTACGCTGAAAAAGGAGCTCGGAAGCGAAGAGGTACGGAGTTCGTTTGAAACTGCGCTTGCCTACTTGGAAGAGAAATACAATGCAAGCCTTGCCATAAAGGATTTTGACAGCAAGAGGCATTTCACAGATGTGAAAGTGCAGTTTGTCGGCTTGAAGGGCAATAAAAACAAAATTGCCGTGGATTTGATTGCCGATGAGATAATTGTGGATGAGCCTCTTGAAAGGAAGATTTTGAATATTTATTACAAAAAAGAGTTTTCGATGAAAGTTTATTCGCTTGAGGAGATTGTTGCTGAAAAATTGAGGAGTTTTATGCAGAGAACGAGGGTAAGGGATTATTATGACGTATGGTATCTTCTAAAGCACGCCAATCTTGATAGGAAAAGGATTGCGGAAATTTTCTCAAAAAAGGTTGAATACAAAAAACTCCCATTTGAAGGAAAGGAGAGACTTTTGAATGAGGAGAAGCTCGCGCAGGCAGAGGCTTATTATGATTCGCAGATAGGCAACCAGCTCAAGAATTTGCCGCCTTTCAAAAAAATAGCTGATGAGTTGAGGAAAGAAATAGAAACGCTTGAGCTTTGAATCACATCGCCCGTAGCGCCTTCACTCTCTCCTCAATAGGCGGATGCGTTGAGAAAAGCCCTGCCAGTTTCCCTGCAAACGGATTCACTATGAAAAGGGGAGCGGTTGAATCCGACGCGCTCTTTAGGGGCTGTTTGTTCTTCCCAAGCTTTTCCAGTGCAGAAGCAAGCCCATCCGGGTTGCGTGTAAGCTTTGCAGCGGAAGCATCAGCGAGAAATTCCCTTTTGCGGGAGATTGCCAAACGAACAAGCTGTGCCGCAATAGGGGCGAGCACCATGAAAAGTATTCCGATTATGAGAATAAACGCCCCTCCGCCTCCTTTTCTCTCTCCGCCGCCCCTTCCCCCTCCAAACCAGAAGAAATACCTCATGAATATGTTGCTCATTATGCCAATCATCCCTATCAGCACCACCACTAAAGTTGCAAACCGTATGTCGTAATTTTGTATGTGCGACATCTCGTGCGCAAGCACTCCCTCAATTTCCTGCCTGTCCATCAGTGCAACAAGGCCGCTTGTCACTGCAATGACTGAATTTTTAGGGTCCCTGCCGGTAGCAAAGGCATTCGGGGAGGCATCGTCTATTATGTATAATTTAGGGGCTGGGATGCCTGCTGCTATTGCCAAGCCTTCAGCGGTGTGAAATAAGTGAGGGTATTCCTCTTTTCGGACAGGGCGCGCGCCGGTAGCAGCAAGGACGATTTTATCCGAGTAATAGTAACCGCCTAAAGAGTAAACGATGGCAAATGCTGCAACTGCAAACATTCCCAGCGGCCCTGCATCCATTAAATACGCAAAGAAGAAGCCAAGAATGAAAACAAGCGCGAGCACTGCCCCAAACAGCGCATAAGATTTCCACTTGTTCTCGGAAATCTGCGAGTAGAAGCTTTTGTGCTCCAAGCAAAATCACCTGCTCACTCAAACTTCACTTTGGGCAGTTTCTTTTCAGCTTCCGCAATCTCAAAGTAAGCCCTCTGCTTCAATCCCATGAAGCCGGCGAGTATGCTTGAAGGAATCGTCTGTATTTTTGTGTTGAATTCAAGCACAGAATCGTTGTAGAATTGGCGTGCGTAGGCGATTTTGCCTTCTATTCCTGAAAGTTCCTCCTGCAAAAGCTTGAAATTCTCGCTTGCCCTTAACTGCGGATAGTTTTCAGCAACAGCAAAAAGGGATTTCAGAGTTGAGGTAAGCATGTTGTCGGCTTTTGCCTTTGCTTCTACTGTTTTTGCGCCCATTATTGCAGAACGCGCTTTCGTAACATCCAAAAATACGCCCTTCTCGTGCTTTGCATAGCCCTTTACTGTCTCCACGAGGTTTGGTATCAAATCTGCCCTCTTTTTCAGTTGCACATCTATTTGCGCCCAGGAGTTGTCTATGCGGTTTTTGAGAGTGATTAAATTGTTGTAGATGAAAATGAGCACGAGTATTGCAAACAGGAGAACTATTCCTACAATCGCTAATATGTCAAGCCCGAACATTAAAACCACCCGAAAGATATACGGAGGGGCTGCTTAAAAAGAATGCGGTTTTTGTGGGGGTCGGAATCCTGCCCTCTGCGCTTGTATATAAACGGTGCAAAACGCACTTGTTTCGGGAAGCCGAAAGCATTATATATGGGATTTGATGCCATATATTGCAGGTTTCCACGGGGCGATGCCGATGGAAATCATAAGACAATACAAAAAGCAGTATCCGAATACGGATAGGAAAATAGTTGAAGTGATGAAGGTGGATGATGCAAGATATGCGGATGGCATAATCTACACGTTCAGATACCTGCGCTATGAAGCGAAAAAGGAAGAATACGAAACCGCATTCGCAATAGAAAACTCGCATGGGCAGCCGCACATTCATCGCGAGAATAAACGGGAAGATGTAGATTTTGACTGGAAGAAAGCAATGTCTGAATTTGAACGGATGGTTAAGGGATATAGAAAAATGAAATATGGAAAAGATTGAGGTGAGTGCATGGTGAAAATAGTGATAATGGATGACGAATCCATTCTCAAGGAAACGATAGATGCGGTTGAAAAGAGAAAAGTGCAGAAAGAGGATTGGATAATCTATTTCGATTCCATAGATGACTTCAGGAAGGTGCTGACGAAGGAGAGGATGAATGTGCTTCGGACTGCAAGGGCGCAGAAGCCTTCTTCCATTTATGAACTTGCAAAAATGCTTGGGCGCAATTTCAAAAGTGTTATGTTTGACGCGAGGCTGTTGGAAGATTTTGGACTTTTGAGCCTGGAAAAATACAAGGAAGGGATGAGGGTGAAGGTAAGGCCCGTCGTAAAAGCAAGGATGCTGAAGATGGAGATGAAGATTTAGAAGTCGCTTAGTTTCCTCTGCCCTATTATCTGCGACTTTTTGAGGTATTCCGGAATAGGGACGCGCAATCTGCCTGCCAGATGCTTCAGTGCTTCACCCACTTCTGCAAATACCTCCGGCTTTTCATCAAAGCAGTGCACCGCGTTCTCCCTTACTTCCCAGACTCCGACAGGCACTGTGTATTCTTCCCCTATTTCCCTAAAAACGACTGCGCGCGCCTGCCTTTTTACTTTATTCAATAAGCCCCAAAGAGTTCCATACCTTCCCGCGTAATACCCTCCTGCTTCGCTTTGCGCGTAAATGCTTCTTCCCCAGTTCGGTTCGTATTCGTGCGCTACGGAGAATGAGTTTGGCGCGCTCTGCGAAACGCTTGGCTCCACTTTCTTCCTCGGCACAGAAATGTCAAGGCCCATCTCCTGCAGTTTCTGCATATTCCAGAGAGTGCTTGGAGCCCATGCCTCAAACTGCTCAAATTCCCATGCGCCGGGAAGAAGGAGGATTTCAAAGTGGTTGTGCAGGTATTCTGTAGAGTAAATCCTTATTTCCGAAAGTTCGGGAAGCTGTTTCACCTCTTCCATCATTTTCTTCCCAAGCATGTCATCCGTTGCGGTAATCGACCAGCGGGTTGGCACGAGCTTTTTGTTCTGCGGCTTTCCGAGTATGCCTGCAGTCAGTAATTTCGTTAAATAATAATTGTCAAATCCGTGCGAGTAAAGCTCATTTATCGCCTCCTTTGCAAGCATTCCCTCCTCAACTACCTCATCCACTTTCTTTGGAATTTTGGGATTGTCTGCAACCCGCAAATTTTTCAGGGGAGCGGAAGCGCCCATCGGCTGCAAGTGGGTGGAAACTGCTATCTGAAAGGAAGGCTTCTTCGTAAAGGAAATTTCCATATCAATCGCGGAAGTGCTCATAACCGCTTCTTGTGCTTCCAATAATTTCCTCTCCTTTGAGAATACGCCTGCTTCTTTCTTTCCCCTTATCAAAAGGGAGCAGTTTTCTATTATCTTTTCATAAGGCAAGCCCCACCAGTTCGCGGGATTGTCGTCCATCCTCTCAAAGGAAACCATCGGACCCCAGCTCACGCTTGGGTAGCCGTATGAGCCGACAAAAAGAAAGGGAGGGGTGGGACCGAACATTTCCTCTTTCATCTTTTCCTGCATGGAAAGCTGGAGCTGGAGCTTCTTTAGAATGAGAGGGCTTGCAAGCTCCTGCGGGAGACGGGGGTGCATAAGAAGAGTTTGGAAATTGAGATTTAAAATTGCGTTATTCCACCAGTCTTTGACTGGCAGTTAGCATAGGTGGAATAACGGCTGTCAAAAACCGCCGGTCACTGACTGACGGCTTGCGGTTTTTGACAAGAAAAGGAGGGGAGAAGTCCGCACCTTAAGGTGTTATGCCAAACGTAACGATTGTTAGTTTAAACATAACGATTTGCGTTATGATTTTACAGCGAGCTTTCCAAAGCATCCAAATCCAAGGGGATAATATATGAGGCATACGGAAACCACAAAGAAATCACAGCCCGTATTTCTTTCCCATCCGGTTCAGGAAAGATGTACCCCCCATAGCACTCAAAAGTGCATATATCCTTAAGGGAGGAGATTTCCGAGGTTTCCCAGGGACCCCACAAATTCTCCGAGCTTGCATACAGCATCCTGTTGTGGCCCTGCGTGGCTTCGGTTATTATGGAGATATATTTGCCAAGGTAGCCGCTCCATTGGACTGAAAACTCCCTGCCTCCGTTTATGCCAATAACTGGTTCTGCATCGGAGGGGCTGGAGGACCAGATAGGCTCATTGCTGCCGTCAAAACCCGTGAAATAGCGGTATTCGCTGATTTTTTCCACATCAGAAGCATAGCCTAAATAAACCGGGGATTTTCCGTAATCTCCTGTCGCAAGGAAGAAGGTTGCCTCTTCCCCGTCCAACTGCCCGGCGATTGGCGCAATGTTGATGAACTTTGAGCCGGCTGGCCAGGAAACTCCCTCTACGAGCTCAAAAGTTTCGCCGTCATTTTCCGATTTCACAAGGTAAGAGTCTGTATTGGTGCTGACAGCCCCCCAATCAGGCACGTGCATGATGTAAACGTAAATATTGCCGTTTAGGCTGAATGCGCCTGCCGGCACATGGGAGCCCGGAGAGGTTATCTGCCAGTCAATCATTGACTTGGCTAAATTCCCTTTTTTGAACCACTCCAATTCAGGGCAGTCGCCCTTGGCTGATTTCGCATAGGGGTCTTGCCCGGCCATTTCCCCGTGCTTGTCCCCGAAGAAGTAGTATATCTTTCCCTTGTGCAGCGCGGTTGCGCCTAAATCAACCCCGTCAAGCCCGATGTCGTCCTCTCCGGCGGCTAAATGCCCGGTTAAGCTTGGGCTCATCAGCCTGCATTCAAGCGGGGGATTGTTAATAATCTGCAGAAAGTCCTTTTCAAAGCATTTGCCTTTCGGAACTATTGAGCCTGTGTCTGAAGCCGAATACGGAACGCAGTATGGCGTGCCGTCCGGACAGCCGCATTCCTCGCAATAGGCAATAAGCTCCAAGGTTCCCCGCTTGGGATTGAGGATGCATTTGTACGGCTGCCCGCCCTTTCCCCCCAATCCGGCGGAGCAGGAGCCAAGGGAGGTTCCGTCAATGCACTTTTGCGATTCGGTTGAGTTTGGAGCCGGCGTAGTGCCTGGCTCAATGCAGGCTCCGTTTTCGCAGGAAGTCCGGTATGCGCCTTTGCAGTCTATTTTTGAGTATTTCAGCCCTTCTGTTTTTGAGCAGGAAAATTCAAGAAGCGCCCCTTCATTCAGGCACCTGTCATAATATTCCGTTTCGGTTCCGTTGTTCATTCTAACGAGGGCATGGCTTTGGGAAAACGCGGGATTGGAGGCTGAAGCGTCAAAATCAGTGCAGGAATACTCTGATGGCTGGATATCCTTGATTGAACCTGCACCAGTGGGGGTTTCCCCGCCCCCTCCTTCCTGCGCACAGCCGCTCAACGCAATAAGGATAAACAGCGCAAGAATGCAGGAAAGCCCGCCTGATTTCATGAGTATTGTTAAGCACATCGTTTTTATAAATGCGCTGTGCCTGCGGAAGGAAAAATAAACTTATTTAAACCCCCAGCCCAATAATATCCCATGCAATCAAAGAAGAGGAAATTCATAGTGATTGTCGGTTCGCTCATGAGCGGTCTTGGGAAGGGAATCGTTTCTGCTTCTGTCGGGAAAATTTTGCAATCCATGGGATACTCGGCAGTGCCGATAAAGTTTGACGGCTATTTGAATGTGGATTGCGGCACAATGAATCCCTTCAGGCACGGGGAAGTGTTTGTATTGGATGACGGGACTGAATGCGATTTGGATTTTGGCACTTACGAGCGTTTTTTGAATCTGAACCTGAATGCGGACAACAGCTTAACAGGAGGAAAAATATTCAAGAGAATAATAGAAAAAGAGAGAAGGGGGGAATTCCTCGGAAGGGACGTGCAGATTGTGCCTCATTTGACTGATGAGATAAAAGGGCATGTAAGAATGGTGGGGGAGAAATGGAACGCGGATGTTGTGTTAATAGAGGTTGGAGGGACTGTAGGAGATTTGGAGAATGGGTATTTTCTTGAGGCGATGAGGCAGCTGGCAGTGGAGGAGGATGTGCTTTTCATACAATTGACATATGTGATGAGCATTTCTCCCGGCGAGCAGAAGACAAAACCAACCCAGCATGCAACACGATTGCTGTCCAGCCTTGGAATACAGCCGAAAGTGATTGTTTGCAGAGAAGACGAGCCCTTGGATAAGGATGTGAAGGAGAAAATCGCGCTGTTCTGCAATGTAAAGGCGGATGCGATATTTGACGACCCTGATTTGGGGAGCATTTACGAGCTTCCCCTTCTTTTGGAAAAGCAGGGGATGAGCGAGGTGCTCTGCAGGGAGCTTGGGATTGCAAAGAAGAAGGTGGAGTTTGGGGAATGGGAAAAGCTCGTGGAGAGGATAAAGAATCCTTCAAAAGAGGCGACCATTGCGATTGCGGGAAAGTATACTGCAGTAAAAGACGCATATATTTCCATTTCAGAAGCGCTTGTGCATTCGGGCGCGAAATTTGGGGCAAGAGTAAGAGTAAAATGGGTGGAGACGAGCGAGGTGGAGAAGGGAAAGAAGCCTTCTGAAGTGCTGGAAGGGTGCGACGGGCTCATAGTGCCCGGAGGGTTTGGAAAAAGGGGCGCGGAAGGGAAAGTAGAGTGCATAAAATGGGCAAGGGAAAATAAAGTTCCTTATTTGGGATTGTGCTATGGGATGCAGCTTGCATGCGTGGAGTATGCAAGGGATGTGTGCGGATTGAAGGATGCGAACACTACTGAAAATGATGAGAAAACTCCCCATCCTGTTGTGGATTTCCTGCCCGAGCAGAGAAAGATTACTGCAAAAGGGGCGACCATGAGGCTGGGGGCTTATGATTGCGTGCTTGAGAAGGGAAGCGTGGCTTGCAAGATATATGGAAGTGAGAAGATAAGCGAGAGGCATAGGCATAGATATGAGATAAATAATGATTACGTGAAGAGATTGGAGGAAGGCGGGCTTGGTTTCTGCGGAAAGTCGCCTGCGGGAGATATAATGGAAATGATGGAGTGGAAGGAAGGGTTTGGGATTGGCACGCAGGCGCATCCTGAACTGAAAAGCAGATTTTTGGCTCCTGCTCCCTTGTTTGCGGCTTTTTTGGATGCGTGTTTGAAAAGGCAGAAAAAATAAGACTATCTTTTTCTGTATCCGAATACTTTGTCGTATTTTGGATGGTCAATTATATCCAAAACATCAAGCCATATTGAAATTATCTCAATTTCTGCTTGCTCCCTTTGCGGCTGCTTGAGAGTGTAAATCATGCGCCAGTAGCCTGACAAATCAACTTTCCAGAGGTTGGTTACGCCGTATCCTTGGAGATATTTTGCTGGAATTGCTCTTCTTGGAATCTGAACTCCGTAATCGTAATTCGTTTTCATGATTGCCAGCTTAGAGTCAATTGATTTTAGGAGCGTTTGATGGAAAGAGCTTTTTATGCATCTTTTCCTTTCGTCTTTCACTATCTCCTGCAGGTGCAGATATTCGTCTTTCGCTTCTCCGAGAAGCTTCACGCTCACCTTCTTTTCTGCCATTGCTACACTTCCAGCCCTTCAGCCTCTGCAATTGCAAGCCTCTTATTCGGATTAAAAGTCCAGATAAAGCCCTTTTTTGTTTCCAGCACAAGCCCTCTCTTCTCCATGTAATCAAGCGCGACATTGAGAGTGGAGCGCATCACTTTGGTGGGAAGAGCATCTATTATTTTGTTCCTGCTTATTGCAATATCTGCTTTCTCAACTGCCTTCTCAATTGCAAGTATTGTTTTCAGGGTAGGGTAATGCACAATCTCCTGCGTTTGTTCTGCCATATTTACCACGCATAAGTTTATGCCCTAATAAGTATATAAGGCTTTCTTAAGAGGAAGGGTGGTTTTTCTTTCGCAGCCCTCTCAAACAACAGGAGCAGGCACCGGCGGCGCAATCCCTAAAGTCGTGTAGCAGCCAAGCGCGTCTATCGGCAAGCCCGCATTCGCAAAGGAAATCGCAATCTGGCAGGAGTCAAGCGCCTCCGTATTCACTACAGTGCTCATTCCCGCATTCACCACTAAAGTTACTGAAACAAGAACGCCCGCTATGAATATTGCCATTGCCACATTATTTTCTTTAAGTTCGTTTATTTCCGCTATGTCTTTTGTAAGGTGGTCAAGGAAGTTGAGCGCGACAAATACCGTTATTATTGCCACTATCAAGCCAAATGCCAATTTCACTATGTTTATTACCGCAAGGGAAATCATCAGGGTGGCGGAATACATCGGGTCTATTCCGGCGGTGAATTGGGATACGCCCGAGCTCACTACGGAGGAGATGGCGATTATTACCGCAGCGATTATTATGCCGACGGCAGTATTGCCTTTTTTCAGCTCCTCCATTTCTTCTATTCCTTCAGTTAATCTGTCAAAGGCAAGCACTCCTGCATAAACAGAGCCGATTGCAAGCACAACGCTGAAAACGAATTTCACAAACCCGAAAAGAACGCCAACTAAAAGGTCCATTCCACCACCTGCAGATTAAAACAAAAGATAGTTTAAAAGTGTTTGCAGGGGGTCCTTTTAATCGGCAGAGTATTCGCTTAGCTTCTTCTGCCCCAAATTGTAAAGGGTTTTCCATTTCGTGCGGATGTATGGGGCAAGCTTCTCATCCCCTACGTGCTTTGAGAGAAAAGCCATTGTTCTCGTGTCGGAGGTGTATCCGCTCCCGAAATCCTCTCCCACTATCTCCTTTATTCTTTCTATCTCCCTGTCCCTAGTTACTTTTGCCATTATGGAAGCAGCCCCTACAATCGGGTATTTGTCATCCGCCTTGTTTTCGCAGATAAGCCCCATGGGGTTTTTGAGGTATTTTTTTATCCTCTTTGTGAAATTCTCCGCAGGGCAGTCAGGAGAGTCTATGAACACGCGCGTAGCCCTTGCTTTCATCTTGCCAAGGAGCACTACCACTTTTTGAGCTTCTATCTCATTTAGAGAGTAGGAATTCATCAGAATGTTGAGCTCGCTTGCAGGCACGCAAAGCACGTGCGTTTCGCAGATTTTCCTTATTTGCGGGTAAAGCTCCTCCCTTCTTGCGGGAGAGAGCCTCTTTGAGTCTTTCACCCCGAGCCCTTTGAGCTTGAATTCGTCCATTCCCTCAAGTGAGGCTATGCCGAATACCATGGGGCCGATTATGCAGCCCCTTCCCGCCTCATCCACTCCGCAAATCATACGGGAAGAATAGGGAAAGAAATAGATATAATCCCGTAGGTAGGGGGGGTGAAATGAAAAGAAGAAGAAACTTAATATCCGACGTGCTTCTTGTCTATTATCATGTGGTCGGAAGCAGCCAGCACCGCCTCGTAGGGCACTCTGGCAAGCCCTTCCTCCCTTTTCAGCTTCCTTGCCGTGGGATTGTCAAGATTCGGCTCAAAGAGCAGTGATTCGAGCTTTCCGGAACTCTCATTCACGGTAATATCGACGAGCTTTCCCAAGTCCTCTCCGTCGTTTGTTATGATTCTTTTGCCTGCGAGCTGTTTTGCAATAACGAATTTTCCCATAATTATCACCTTTTGAAAGTGCAATACTTATTTTACTGAAATTTATATACCTTTCGTTGAGTTGATTGGACGCGGCTGGTTATGAAAGTGAAGAGATAAGAGGGGAAATTGAAACTGCAAAGCCCGCGAGGGAGAGCGTCGCTAGCGCGAGCAGAAATACCAAAACCATCCACGCAATCCCTTTTTTGTATCCCATTGAAAAAATTGGGCGCGTGGTTTTATTTAAAAGGAAGCGTTTTTGTTCGGGAAAAAACGAACTATTTTACAGAGGAAAGAAGCCGAACTGTGCCGCCCTTTCCATCCTCGCTTGCAACCATTATCCTCTTCCCTTCATCCACCCACTCAAAGTATGTGCGGTTTTCAGGAAGAACCGACACCCTCACGAGGTAAGTATCTCTTCCAAATTTCTTTTCCCTTCCAAGCGCCCTGTAATAATACTGCGTAATGCTCCTTATTCCCGGCGGCTCAAGAAGCACCGTGACGTTCCTTCCCCAGCTCCAGCCCTCCTTTACTGAAAGCATCCACTCCTCAAAGGGCATTCCTTCAAATGTCTTTGCGAAGCCGCTTTTTTCCCTCCCTAAATTATCAAGGCATCCTGAAAATACGCTGTAATTCTCAATGGAGAGATAGGCTTCAAGGCAGCCATACCCTGCTTTTAGGGAGTATGTGAAATTCTGCCCGTCGCTTTTTGCGTATGAGTAGTTTTCCCCGTCGGAAAGCTGAAGGGGCATAAGGGGAGTCAGAGTTTCCTGCGAATAGGAAGTGGAAATTTTAGGGGGGGAGAAAAAGTTGAGGTAGAGAAAAAAGAGGAAAAAAATCGCAAGAAAAACGCCCAAAATGAGGATGAATTCCCTTCCTTTCTCAATGGCAACGGAGCGCATGGCTGAAGTGATTTCCCCGTCTGAAACGGGATTTTTTCTCTTCATTTCAACCACTAAGCCTTCTCTCTTTTCGTCTCCTTCTGATTTTTCCATTCCTTTCTTGTATCGGTGCACGATTGTATATACTTCTTGCTTGCTGCGGTTTCGTACATCTTGTAAACTATCGCCGCCAGGGCGGCACAGATGATAAAAAGAATGGGAAGGTCTTCCATATGGGAGAATGGGTGCGGAAAGTAATAAAAGCGCGCTTGCCAAACTCTCCCTTATGATTGTAATAAAAATAGGCGGAAGCGCCATCACGGATAAGGGGGGTTTTGAAAAGGCAAGAAAGGCAAGGATAGCGGAGATTGCGAAAGTAATAGCAGGGGCAGCAGAAAAGGGAAACGAGCCGCTAATTCTTGTGCATGGGGCGGGCTCTTTCGGGCACCCCCAGGTGATTAAATATAAGATAGCTGATGGAGTGCGTACTAAGAAGCAGGAGATTGGATTTGCGAAAACACATGCGAGCGTGCTGAAGCTTTCTTATTTGCTCATGAGGGAATTTGAAAAGAATGGGATGAAAGTTTGTTTATTTTCACCGATTCATTTCATCCTGCAGGAGAAAGGAAAAATAAAAGAGTTTGACACGCTCTCTATTATGCGGGCGCTTGAAAAGAAAATTACTCCTCTTCTGCACGGGGATGTGGTGTTTGATACCGTGCTTGGAGGGAGCGTGTGCTCTGGCGATAAGGTTGTTTCCCATTTGGGAAGGAAGGCAAAGAGAGTGATTTTCATTACTGAAGTGAATGGTATATTGGATGGTAAGGGAAAAACCATTCGGAAGATTGGCAGGGAAGATTTGGAAAAGTTAAAAGGAGTTATAGGAAAGGCAAGAGGGCATGACGTTACTGGGGGCATGAAGGAAAAATTGCGGGAGATTATGAAAATCGGAAAACCGACATTTATTGTGGGGGCGGGAAATCTGAAGGGAATTGAAAACCTTATTTTAGGGAAAAAAGAAGAGAAGTGCACCAAAATTGTTTCCTAAGTGCCGTGCTCCCAAGCCGTTGAGTATTCTATTTGCTCTTTTGTCGGCTTTGGGAGAATTATTCCCTGCGAGAAGAGCGCCAATCTTGCAACCTCATCATCTATTCCGCAAGGCACGCTTATCACGCCTGCTTTCAGCTTCCCTTTATTCTTCACTAAGTATTCTGCCGAAAGCGCCTGCACTGCAAAGGAGCCATCCATTATTTCTATCGGATGCCCCTGCCCGGAAGGGCGCGCCAGATTCACCAATCTTCCCTCTGAAAGGAGGTAAATGCATTTTCCATTTTTGAGAGTGAAGCACTCCAGATTCTCCTTGAGCACTTCTTTTCTTGCGCCCTTTTTTGTAATCCCCTCTATATCTATTTCGTTGTTGAAATGCCCCGCGTTGCAAACTATCGCGCCGTTTTTCATCTTTTCAATGTGTGAAACGTCTATCGCATTCTTGTTGCCTGTTGCGGTTATGAAAATGTCCCCTAATGAAGCCGCCTCATCAATTCCCATCACCCTAAAGCCGTCGTAGAGCGCTTCCAGCGCGCGGTGGCAGCCGGATTCGCGCTTCTGTTGCGCGGAGGCGGGTTTGCATGCCCCGTCCTCCGTCCCGATTCCGCTTTCTCCAAGCCTGCTTCCTATCTCGCAAACTATTACGCTTGCGCCCATTCCCCGCAAACGTGAGGCAATTCCCCTTCCGCACCAGCCGTATCCGAGCACAACTGCGGTTTTTCCCGCAATCAGCTTGTTTGTTATTCTCATTATCGCATCCAATGTGCTCTGCCCTGTGCCATATCTATTATCAAATAGATGTTTTGAGTATGCGTCATTCACGCTCATTACTGGAAATTTCAGCTTGCCTGCACTCTGCATCGCTTTCAGCCTTATCACCCCGGTGGTGGTTTCCTCGCACGCGCCTATTATTTGCGGGAGGAGTTCTTGCCGCTTGCCATGCAATAGGTTAATCAAATCGCATCCGTCATCTATCACTATTTGGGGCTTCTGCTCCAGCACTGCATTCAGACATCCATAATATTCTTCCTTTGACTGCCCGCTCCATGCAAATATTTCCATCTTCTTTGAGAGGGCGGCTGCAACAGAATCATCCGTTGTAAGCGGGTTGCAGGAAGAGGCGGCAATTTCTGCCCCGCCGGCTTGCAGAGTCTCAAGCAGTATGCCTGTTTTCTTCTCAAGATGCAATGCAACGGAGATGCGCACTCCTTTCAGGGGTTTTTCCTTCTCAAATCTTTCCCTTATTCCTGAAAGTATGGGCATGTTTTCCCTTGCCCAGGAAAGCTCTTTTTCTCCGGCAGCTGAAAGTGATATGTTTTTTACTTTGCTCATGGAAATTGTTTGGAGGAAGAGATTTAAGAGGATATTGGAAATGGCAAAAACACCTTCTTTGTTTGCAATCGGAACGCCAGTAATTGATTACTTTGCGAAAGTGCAAAGTGGAGAGTTTGGCGCGCTTGGGCTTAAGAGGGGTTCTACGAATCATTTTTTGGAAGGAGAAAAAATAGGGGAAATGCAGAAAAAATTGAAAATAATCGCAAAGGTGCCTGGGGACAATGCGCGGAATGCCTGCGAGGGTTTTTCCTCACTTGGGGGAAAGACAGAATATTTCGGGGCGGTCGGAAATGATGAAGATGGAAAGTTTTTTCTTGATGGGCTGGAGAGGGCAAAGATTGGCTCGCTTGTTGGAAGAATCAGCAAGCATTCAACTGGAAGGATAATCGCCCTAATTGATGAGGGATTTGAGAGAACGTTTGCCGCTTACTTGGGGGCTGGGCTTGAGCTTGAAGGGAAGGAAATAGGGAGAATTGGCTCTGCCGATTTCTTTTACACCACTTCTATTACTACAAGCGGAAAAAATAAAACTGCGGAAACTGCAAAGAAGGCGCTGAAAAATGCGAAAGAAAGAGGAGTGAGAATCGCCTATTCCATTGAAAGCCCGAAAATGGCTGCGGAGGAAAAGGAAAGGATTTGGGAAGAAGTGAACGAGTTTGCAGATATTCTATTTGCGAATGAAGAGGAATTGAAAGCGCTTGGAAGGAATATGGAGGAGATAACGAGCCGCGTAAAAATTTTCTGCCTGAAGAGAGGAGCGAATGGAAGTGAAATATATTCAGAAGGGAAGGTTGTGAGAATCCCTGCACAAGAGGTTGAGAGCGTTATAGACACTACCGGGGCAGGGGATTGGTATGCCGGCGGGTTTCTTTTTGGGATTGGCAGCGGGAAGAATGCAAAGGAAAGTGGGGATATCGCCTCAAAATTAGCTTCAAGGATAATGGGAAGGTTGGGGGCGAGTTTGAAATATTAGAAAGGTTTATATATCTCTAATTATAGATAATATCACTAAAAAGTGATATATATGAAACCGACAAGCAGAGAAACCTACAGAATTATTCGCGCAATGCTGCGGATGAAAAGATTTACCCAATATGAGATAAGCAAAAAGGAAAAAATTACTTTCAGCCTCGTAAACCGCACGGTCAATTGGTTTGTTCAGCATGGATATGCTGCAAAACGGGAAGGGGAATATGAAATAACTGCGCCTGCTGCAATATTCGGGCTTTTCCCCCTCTACCGGAGCCTCAAGCCATACGCTGTTTTTGATGTGAATGTGAAAAGGGAGCGGGCTTTGGGGTTGGTAAAGAAAAGGGGGGCGCTGTGCCTGACCAGCGCGCTCTCATATCACGGCGACTATTATCGCGACCCGGCAGTTCATGCTTATCTTGATGATGAAAAAATTATTGAAGAATTAAAACGAATGCCAAAGGGTTACTGCCGCATTGAACTTTACAGGGAAGATTTGAATAAGGATGATTTTGAGCAGACGAAGTCTGCGAAATACGTGTCCGATGGAGGAAACCGGCAAAGGTTTCCGACAGACTTGTCCGAAGGACAAGCAGAAGGACACGGTATTGAGAAAGCAGGTAAGTATATCGTAACGAACAAAATTAGAACGATAATTGATTTGTTTTGCGCCAACAAGGCGTATGCGGCTGAAGGATTGATTAAAACGGAGTGGGCTTGAATGAAAGAGCTTTACGCAAAGGAGATTACCGATTCTAGCCTGAAAGAATTGGAGGAAATGGCGCGCTGGTACAATGAAAAAATCGGGAATTATCCGATTATTGTCGGAGGCTGGGCGGTTTATTTTTACATCGGCGGGCTTGGCTCAAAGGATATTGATGTCGTGTTCCTTGGCGACAGGGCGAAGGATGCGACTTTGGCGGCGTATTTCCATTCCCATGGATATGCTGAAAAGCGCAGGGATTTTTTTGATAAGGAATACGTGAAAAAAGTGAAGGCAGGAGATAGGGAAATTGAGATAATAATAGACGCGGTTTCTGCAAAGAGAACAATTCTTTTTGACGGAAAAGACGCAAGAATCCCCTGGAGCCTGGCTGCAAAGCATAATGTTGAACGGAAAATAGGCTCGGCGAGTGTTTGTTTGCCGACTAAAGAACTGCTCCTGACATACAAACTTGGCGCGGTCTTGGGAAGAAGCATTCTTCTAAAAACAAGCCCTGAATTTGATTATTACCGCTCAAAGCTTTGGAAGGATGTTTATGATGCTGCCAGCTTGGCGGGCTTGAAGATTGAGCAGAAGACTGTTTGGGGGTTTCTTGGGCAGACCGGGCTGAAAAAATACGCTAAAGAAATAATGCAGATTATAGAGGCAAACTTTGATGAAGAGGCGAAATCGCTTGCGGGAGAGGAAGGTTTTCTGAAGATTAGAGGGATGCTTGGGGAAGATTGGAGGTAAATTTGAGATGTTGATCTTTCACTGCTTTCCAGCCAGCACGTATTTTATCAGCTGTTCGCCTGAAGAGGAGAAGCGTATCGTGCTTATCGGAGTTTCGTAGCTCTCTATCGTTTTTGCGCTGTCAGCAATTGCAGCCGCAAACTCAACCGGTGCGCTGTAATTAAGGAGACTTGAGAGTATGATGTTTGTCACCTCTCCTCTTCCGGTTGAGGTGTAGGAGATGAAATTAAGGTTTGTGTTCGGATTTGCCATTAAGTAGTCTGCTGTTGAGCCTGCACTGCCGCAGCTTCCGGGAATGAAGAGGATGTTTCCGGTGCTGTTTGAAAAGATGTTTGCAGGGAAGTTGTCATTCAGAGAATAAGAATGCCCTCTGAAGGTGAAGACGAGGTTTTGGTATTCGGATAACTTCTCTTTTATGAAGGATTGATTTTCCTGTTCATTTTCACCCATGTAGATAATTATTCTTCTGCCTCCCTTTTCATAGATGAATTCGTTTTCAGAAGCCTTCTTCGGCGCTCCGTATTCTTTTTTGAACCGGTCTTTGGTCAGGCTCCAATGATCGTCTCTTTGCATGTCCTCCCTGTCAAATACCTGCACTGCGGTTATGAAGCCGTCAGAATTGAGGTAACTGTTTGGGTTGAATTTGGTTTGTTTTTGGAGGTTTGCAATTTCTTGCTTTTGGGAGTTTGAAAGGAGGGTTGTTTCTGGATTGAGCAGATAAAGGGAGTATTCAAGGGCTCTCTGGATTTGTTTTTCCGACTCTGGAATTGCGGTCAGCCTTTCGGTTATGATGCCCTGGAGCTTCTCCTTGTTTAGGACTTCCGACTTAATTGCGCTGTTTATTCCGTTTGCAAGAAGGGAGTAGTATTGCGCGTCAAAAACGGTGTTTGAGATTGGGGTTATAAGCGCCTTTGCCGCGCTGTTTATTTCTTCTTTTTTTAAGAGGGAGTTTCCCCTCCCGAACAATCTGTCGTAGTTTATTGCACGGAAAAGGAAGTTTCTGCCCAGTTCGGAGTCAAAGGAAACTCCTGCTATTTCCTTTAGGTATTCCTCAACTGTTTTTCCTTTCAGGTCTTTTTTTAATCTGTCAAAGAGATGGTCGTTTGTAGAGGTGTAGAAATATTCCGGTTTTGAGCAGAGGAAGGAGAATACTTGAACTGTGGTTAGAGAGGAGAGATATTTCATTCTTTCAGGCGTGTTGTCATGCAAATCGTCTAACGGTCTTCCGAGTTCTATTGCGAACATTGTGGAAAGGTGAAAGAGAAGTTGAGTTATTGTTATGTCATTTCTTGTGTATTTTAGGAATGCATTGTTTTCATCTGGGTTTGAAAGAAGGGAGGAGAAGGAGCGGAATGCTCTCCAAGTGGCATCTCCTTGGGTGTTTGAGATTATTGCAGTAAAGATGGGGTTCCAGTATCTGTCTATCCAGCTTTCATTGAAGTTTGGGTTTGAGAGAAGGAAGGAGAAGGAGCTGAATTCTTCCCAGGTGGCGTCTCCTTTGGTGTTTGAGATTATTGCGTTTACTGTTTGGATGAGGGTGTTGATAAGGTAAACCAGACTTTGCGGATTTATCCAATCTTCTTGGAAGTTTGGGTTTGAAAGAAGGAAGGAGAAGGAGCTGAATGCGTATCTGGTGGCGTCTCCTTGGGTGTTTGAGGTTATTGCGTTTGTCGTTTGGATGAGATTGTCAATAAGATATTGTTCGCTTTGCGGGTTTATCCAGTCTTCTGTGAAGTTTGGGTTTGAAAGAAGGGAGGAGAAGGAGCGGAATACTCTCCAAGTGGCATCTCCTTGGGTGTTTGAGATTATTGCGTTTACTGTTTGGATGAGGGTGTTGATAAGGTAAACCAGACTTTGCGGAGTTATCCAATCTTCTTGGAAGTTTGGGTTTGAAAGAAGGAAGGAGAAGTAGCTGAATGCGTAATAGGTGGCGTCTCCTTGGATGTTTTTTGCTATGTAAAGAGCTGTTTCAAAGGCTTTTTCATTGAAGTTTGGGTTTGAAAGAAGGGAGGAGAAGGAGCGGAATGCTCTCCAAGTGGCATCTCCTTGGGTGTTTTTTAGTATATGCGCGACCGCAGCATAAACGATTGTGTTTTCCTGCATCTTTTTCTTTATATCTGGCGGGATTTCGCTTTCTCTCTGTTTTATTATGTCATTCATCCAGGGTTCTATTATCGGAGTTGGGATGGTTTGGGATAAGCCGCTTGGCTTCTCTGTTTCTTGAAAGCGTATTTGGAAAATCAGCATATTTTTTCCGCCTCGTTCTCTGCCTTCTCAATCACTTTCTCCTCGTCAAAGGAGAGTATTTTTCTCTCCTGCATTATGAGTTTTCCGTCAATTATTACGTCCATTACATTTCCCGCGTGCGCGGAATAAACTATATTTGAGATTAAGTTGTGCGCAGGCTGTAAATTCACGGCTTTCGCGTCCAGCAGAATCAAATCTGCTAATTTTCCAGGTGTTATTTCCCCTGCATTAATTCCGAGGGCTTTAGCCCCTCCTTTTGTTGCAAATGCGAATGCCTCCTGCGCCTTAATCACTTCTGCGTCCCATCTTGCGTGCTTTTGCAGTAAAGAACAGGATTTCATTTCCTCAAACATGGAAAGGGAATTGTTGCTTGCGGCTCCGTCAGTGCCTAAGGAGATGGTGCAGCCTGCCCCCATCAATTCAGGAAGAGGAGCAGCGCCCCCTCCCGCTAATTTCATATTGGAAACAGGGCAGTGTGAAATGGATACGCCCTTCTTCCCAAGCAAAACCGCTTCCTGCGCTGAAATCCAAACACAGTGAGCGGCTAACACGCGCGGAGAGAGAAAGCCGAGTGAATCAAGGTAATCAACAGGCCTTTTGTTGGTTTTCTGCATTATCTGAAATAGCTCTTCCCTTGTTTCCGAAAGGTGAAGATGTATTTTGCAGTTGAGTTTATTGGCAATTTGCGCGGAGGATTGCAAAAGCTCCGAAGAGCATGTAATTGGAGAATGGGGCGCAATGCAAGTGCTTATTCTCCCTTCTTCTTTTCCGTTCCATTCCCGCGCAAACCTTTCTCCCTCCTTTAGTTCCTTTTCTCTTTTCCCTTCATCCCCTAAATCAACCATCCCATAGCCGAGCATTGAGCGCATCCCTGAATCTGAAACTGCCTTTGCCACAGAATCCATCTGAAAATACATATCTGAAAAGGAAGTTGTGCCGCTTTTTATCATCTCGCAAATTCCAAGCATCGCGCCTGCATGCACGCTTTGCGCATTCATTTTCTTTTCAACAGGCCATATTCTTTCCTTGAGCCATTTGTGCAATTCCATATCGTCCGCATAGCCGCGTAAAAGGCTCATTGCGGTATGGGCATGCGTATTCGCAAAACCCGGAAGAAGGAGCTTGCCTGATGCGTTTATTTTGTGCTCTGCAGAAGCGTTGATGCCTGGTGACGCCCTTGAAATTGTATTCCCCTCAATGAGCACATCGCATTTTTTCGCCTTTCCTTCGCGCGTTATTGCTGTTGCGTCTTTTATCAGAATTGACATAGGATAAGTGTTTGAAGGGGAGCGTTTTTAATGTTTGTAGGGGTTTGAGTTTCCGATGCTTTCACTTGGCGGGCAGCAATTGCGCATTTTGGCTCTCTTTCTTTCACTTTTAGGTCTTGTTTTTCTCTTTTTCATACTTCAGGCTGAATATGCGAAAATGGAAGTTTCGCAAATAAAGGGAAGAGGAGAGGGAGAGAGGGTTTTCTTTTCGGGAATTGTGGAGAAAATTGATTACGCCGATTGGGGAGCGAAAATTTCCGTTTGCGACTCAAATGCCTGCATAAATGTAAAGGTGGAAAATGAAAAATATAATGCCGCCCTTCTCTCAAGAGGGGGGATTGTGAGGGTTTGGGGCGCTGTAGAGGAATATATGGGGGGAAAGAGCGTTAGTGCGGACAAGATTGAAAGAGCGTGAATACTGAAAAGTTTGAGCGTGTGCAGTATGATTGTTTACGCAATAATTCTCATTCTTGGAATTCTTTTAGGCGTTTTTAGCGGGCTTCTTCCCGGCTTGCACCCGAATACGATTTCAGCCATCCTTGCAGGCAGTTTCTCTGGCGACTATTTAGGGGTTTTCATAGTTGCGCTTTTCGGGGCGCAGATAATGTTCGCATTCATCCCTTCCATA
The DNA here is from genome assembly GCA_001871475.1 of Candidatus Micrarchaeota archaeon CG1_02_47_40. Taxonomy (GTDB): domain Archaea; phylum Micrarchaeota; class Micrarchaeia; order Anstonellales; family CG1-02-47-40; genus CG1-02-47-40. Next base: position 38,867 of record MNVE01000009.1, read on the forward strand.
TTTTTTGGGATACCCGATAGTGAAACGGTTTTGTCCGTGCTTCCAGGGCACCGCCTGGCAAGGGAGGGAAGGGGAATTGAAGCGTTGAAGGTATGCGCAATTTCCGCAGTCTGTGCCGCAATCCTCTCAATGCTTCTCCTTCCCCTTGCACTTTTCCTCTACCCGCTTGCTTACGGTATTGTGAAGGAGGGAGTTTGGATTTTGCTGCTGATTGCAATTGCAGTATTTGTTTTGCAAGAGAAGGGAATTAAGGGAAAGGCGTCTGCCCTTCTTGTGGCAGTGCTTTCAGGCATGCTTGGTTATTTGGTGCTGAACTCGCAGGTGAATGATTCCCTCTTTCCATTATTTTGCGGGCTTTTTGCGGTAAGCGGAATGCTGTTTGCAATGAAAAGCAGGGAAAGTATTGCAGGAAATCAGGCTGAGGTGCGCCGCGTGCGCTTTGATTTTTGGAAGGAGGTGCTGCTTGGAACCGCGCTTGGCTTTTTTGCCGATTTGCTGCCTGGAATTTCATCCCCTGCGCAGATGGCTCTGCTTGGGGGGATTTTTTTTGGAGGGGTGCGTTATGCCGGAGGCAGGATGCGGGAGGGGCAGAAAAGCGCAGATAATGAAGCGGAAGGAAAAAGCAGAGTTGATGAAACGGAAGGAAAAAACAAATCTGATGAAGCGGAAGGGAACGATGCAAGAAAATACCTTGCATTGATAGCGGCAATTGCGGTTTCGCAGGGGGTTTTTGCATTTGCTTCTCTTGAAGGGATTGGAAAGGCAAGAGTGGGGGCGCTTGCAATCGCAGGTGAAACAACAGGAGGGAGCATTTACTGGATGGCAGGGGTGTTTGCAATTGCAATCGGAATGGCGGCGCTTTTACTTTCCCTTTTTGCAGGCGCACTTAAGAGATTTGATTTTGGAAGGGTGAAATCCGTTTACCCCGCGATAATTGCGTATTTGGCATTGGCAGTATTTCTCGTGTGCGGCATTGAGGGGGTTGCCATTCTGGCGGTTTCGGCAATAATAGGATGCCTGCCGGTCCTTTTCGGGGTTTCAAGGATACATGTGATGGGGTGCATAATAATTCCGACAGTGCTCTTGTATTTGTTCTGAATTGCCAGCACAAAACAAAACGTTTATAATAAACAAATTGTTTATTATTGCATGTCAAAGCTGAAAATTACCGAGGAGGTGCTCAAGGCAGTTGAATCTTCGCCATTTGGCATCGCTTCCTTGGAAGTGCTTGGAAGCCTTCAGCTCTGCTCCTTCCCTACCCTCAAAACCACGATTAGCAGGCTGAACAGGGCAGGCAGGATTATCAGGGTGAAAAGAGGCGTTTATTCCGCAACTCCTGTGCGGGACCCTTATGCGCTTGCACAGGCGATTTTTGGCGGTTATGTTGGCTTCTCGGGAGCGCTTTATCTGCATAAGTTGAACACGGAGATGCCCTTCACTATTATCATTGTCACGCCGCACCTCTCCAAAACAAGAAGTTTTGGCGAGTATGAGTTTAGGGCAGTCGCATTGGGAGATAGGGCGGTCGGGTTTGAACGGCTTGGAAATTGCAATGTTTCAACGAGGGCGAAAACGCTCTTTGACTGCCTTTACCTTCCGCACTATTCCATAGAGGGACAGAAGCTCGTTGAGGCGTTTTCGCAGGCAAAGCTTGAAAGGAAGGAATGGAAAGAGTTTGAGTATTATGTCAAGAAATTTGCGGGAAAAAAGGCGGCAGTAGATATGTTTGAGGTAAAAAAGCTTATTCAAAGGAGTTGATAAAATGGAAATCAATCTTGAGGTGTGCAGGACTATTGCGGTGCAGTATGGGCTGCCCCTGCAGTTTGTCGCAAAGGAGTTCTACGTGTTTGACGTGCTCGGGCAGATTGCTGAACTGACTGCGGGAAAGAAGGAGCTTGTTTTCAAGGGAGGAACCGCGCTCAACAAGATTTACCTTGGGAAAATGCAGCGCTTTTCAGAGGATTTGGATTTTGATTTGAGCGCGGAGAGGGAGATTGGGCTGACGGAGTATTGCAGGAAGCTTGCAAAGGGGATTGAAGGCTACAAAATAGGTGAATTTCGAAAAGTGCGCGGCACGCTGCAGCTTTACTGCGGCTTTGAAAGCCTGCTTGGCGGAACTGATCATGTTAGGATTGACATTGCCGCAAAAAAAATAATCACGCAAAACCCTACCGCGCTCGGAACTGCCTCCTCTTCGTATGCAGGGCGCTCCGTCGCAGGAATTAATGTGTATTCCCTTGAGGATTTGTGCGCAAGGAAGCTTTGCGCCCTCTGCGTTAGGGGGGAGGGAAAGGATTTTTACGACGTGCATAATGCCCTGCCTTTATGCGGCAGGATGAAGGGGGCGATTGAAAAAATGCTCTTAAGCGAAGGAAGCGGGCAAACTGCGGAGGAATTTTTGGAGAAGGCAACTGCAACGGTAAAAAAGGCGGATGCAAAAAAACTTCGCAATCTTGCAAACCCGTTCATACCTGCAGGCTGCCGTCCAAAGGATTGGCTGGAGCTGAAAAACGACCTTGCAATGAAACTGGAAATGCTGGGGTGAAAATCTGTAATTGGCTATTCCAGCTCATCAAGCAATTTTGAGATATTCACATTAGAAATGCCGTGCTTCACAAGAGGTTTTTTCTGTATGTGCGGAATCTCATCCTCATAAGTGGGGCGCTCTTCTGTATAGAATAAGCCTATGGGTATTTTCTTTTCCCCCCACTCCTGCGAGCGTGTGAATGCGGCAACCTTGTCTTGCGGATTGTGCCCTGTTCCCTCAAGTTTGTAGCAGTTCTTCTGATAATACTGGTAAGTGCCAAGCTGGTTGAAGGTGACGCAGGGCTGCAAAACGTCTATTAAGGAGAATCCCTTGTGCGCCAAACCTCCAGCAATTAAGGAGGAAAGGTGTTTTATATCCCCTGCAAAACCGCGTGCAGCATAGGTTGCTCCGCTTGCAATAGCAAGCGCCATGGGGTTTACGGGAATTTCTATAACGCCAAATGGAGTGCTCTTTGTTTTGAAGCCCTTGGGGCTGGTGGGAGAAGTTTGCCCGGTTGTCAAACCGTATACTTGATTGTCGGTTACAATATAATTTATGTCAAAATTCCTCCTCATTGCATGCACAAGATGCCCCATGCCTATCCCATACCCGTCCCCGTCTCCGCTTACTGCAATCACTCTTAAAGAGTTGTTTGCAAGCTTTATTGCAGATGCCACAGGCAATGAGCGGCCGTGCAGGGATTCAAACGCGTATGTTTTCACAAAATGGGGCATTTTGCTTGAGCAGCCTATGCCTGAAACAATCACCGTTTCCTCCGGCTTGCACTTGCTTTGCAAGAGCGCATCCTTTAGCGCAAGCAGGATGGAATAGTTTCCGCAGCCCGGGCACCATTGGGGCTTGTGGGGCGAATCAAAGCAGGAAGAAGTCATTTGTGCAGCCTCCTTATTTCCCTTGCAATCTCATCCGCTTCAAACGGCCGCCCATCATACCTCAACAGCGCGTTTTTTATGTAAAATCCCGTCTTCTCCATTATCAGCGCGCGCATCTGCCCTTGCGAATTCCCCTCGCATATCAGATGCATTTTGCTTTTTTTCAATTCTTCAAGCACGGTTTTTGAGTCAAAGGGGGAAACCCACGCAATGTGCATGAATTTGGTGCTGATGCCTTCCTTTTCAAGAAGCTTTTGCGCCTCCAAAACAGGCCCCTTTGTGGAGCCCCAGGCGGCTATGAGAAATTCCGCATCTTTCTTCCCGTATATTTTCGGCTTTATTATCTCCCTGTCCATCGCTTCAAGCTTTTTGGCGCGCTTTTGCATCATTGCAGTGCGCATTTTCCCCTCCTCGCATGAGAAGCCGGTCTCATCGTGCTCGTATGAGGAGGTCACGTGCATGCCGTTTTGCTGCCCTGGAAAGCATTGCTCTGAAATTCCGCTCTTTGTGAGGGAGTAGCGCTTGAAGTTTTTTGCATTTGCCATTTCTTTGTCGCCTGCCCTCCCTCCCCTCTGTACTTTTGCCTTTTTCATATCAAATCTCGGAGTGGTGCATAAGTGTTCCCCCAAATATTTGTCCGAGAGCACTATTGCGGGCATTTGAAGCTTCTCCGCCCAGTTTAGTACATCTACCATTCCGTAAAAGCACTCCTCCACATCGCCCGGGCAGAACATGAGGCGCGGGAATTCCCCGTGCGAGATGTGAAGCGCAAACTGCAAATCCGACTGGTCGGTGTAGGTTGGCAAGCCTGTTGAGGGGCCTGCCCTTTGCACCTCCACTATCACTATGGGCTGCTCTGCCATTCCTGCCATGCCTATCGCTTCTGCCATTAAGGAGAATCCTCCTCCTGAAGTGGCAGTTATGCAGCGCGCGCCTGCAAATGCCGCGCCGCAGAGCATGTTCACTGCGCAGATTTCATCTTCAGTGTGCTTTACGACAAGCTCAAATTCCCTCTCGTGCGCAGCCATGAAGTGCAGAACGGAACTTGAGGGGCTCATAGGATATTCCGCAACGAATTTGCATCCTGCGCGCAGTGCGCCAAGGCAGATTGCATCGTTTCCATTCAGGAGAATTGTGGAGGGGAGTTTCTTTCTTATGGGTATGGAAAGGCGCGCTTTTGAGAAGTTTTTTGAAATGAACTCGTAGCCCGCCTTTGCGGCTGAAATGTTTTTTTGCACTATCTCCGCCCCTTTGCGCGAAAATGCCTTTTCCATTTCCTTTTTTGCAATTTCAAAATCGGCTTCCAAAAGCGCAAGAGCGGCGCCTACCGCAACCGAGTTTGTGAAAATCGGGTTGCCTTCCTTTTGCGCAAACTCCAATAAGGGCACGGGAACGTAATTTACATCCTTTCTCTTTTCATCTTGCGCAAAATTCACGCTTTCCCCCTGGTGATTCGACTCAAAAATAACGCTTGCCCCCTTTTCAAGCTCATCCTTGTGCAGCACTGCCGTCTGCTTGTTTAGGCAGATTAACATGTTCACCTTTCCGCAAAGGGAATGTATTTTCTGTGTGCTTCCCCTTACGCTTACTGTGTTGTGCCCCCCTCTAATTAGTGATGGGTAATCATTCTCCGAGAATACGTGCATTCCCGCGTCTTTGAGGCATCTTGCAATCGCAAGCCCTATTATCGCTACCCCGCTTCCGGCTTCTCCGCCGATTTTTATAGTAATATCCTCTAGCATGGAAACTGCCTTTGCATTTTTCTTTCCTTTCATTTTTCTGCTCGCCTGATTCCACTTACAAGAAGAACATTAATAAACATTTTAGATGGGCAATTGACGAATTTTGCATTCACCAAAAATGTTATATATTCTGCCCGAGTGGAAGATGCATGAAAACCGAAGTCGTTGTTTTGCTTCTGCTTGCCATCGTCGTGGCGCTGGTTATGCTCATGCCAAAGGGAAATGCCGGCGTTTCAATGCAGGATGCGAGGAATTTCGTGCTGGAGGATATGAAAACAAAGTACCCGAATGCGGAAATTACCGAAGTAATCTCCTCAAAGGAGGAGAATGGAGCGTATAAGATAAAGGGAAGGGTCAGTTCTGCGCTTTCCTCCCCCTGCCCGCAGAGGCTGCACCTTTATTACGATTATCCCGTTTCGCATTTTGTCACCTGGGTGGAGAATATCACAAGAAACTGCAAAGTATGCGAAGGGCTGCCGGAGTGCGTTATAGCATTTGAGGAGGAGGCGGTGGCTGCTTCCCACACTTATGCCGGAAGTGAGAGGGTGGGAGCGTATCTGGTGAAATATCCGGATGCAAAGGCTTCTTATGAATTGCTTTCCGAATTTGAAGGGGAAACGGATGTCTGGCACGTCACTTGGGAAGGGGCGTATGCGGCAGTGAAGATGAATGTTTACCTCTCAAAGAACAAGAATTCTATTTTGTGGGTAAGGGAAGAGGGGAAGTGAAGAGCTAGAATTTGGGAGGGTGAAACCCTTTCTTTTTGGGGGTGAAGCCCTCAGCACCTTTTTCTTTTGGAAAGAAAAAGGGGCTATGGGAGGGTCGGACTTCTGCCCTGCTAAAACTTATTAACGCAAAAATGCCTAACCCTCTTATGACTCGCCTTAAGCTTCACTCCGATTTCTCACCTGCAGGAGACCAGCCAGAGGCAATAGGGAAGTTAGCGAAAGGAGTGGAAAAGGAAGGAATGCAAACTCTTCTTGGAGTAACCGGCTCCGGCAAGACGTTCAGCATCGCCTCTGTACTTGCAAAAACAAACCGCACCGCGCTTGTAATCTCCCATAACAAAACCTTAGCAGCGCAGCTCTACTCCGAATTTAGGGATTTTTTCCCTGAAAATAAGGTGGGCTATTTCGTTTCTTATTATGATTATTACCAGCCTGAAAGCTACATCCCCCAAAGCGACACCTACATAGAGAAGGATGCGCAGGTGAATGAGAAAATAGAGAGGCTGCGCCTGGCGGCTACTGCTGCGCTTGCAGGCGGGGAGCCCTGCATAATAGTTGCGACCGTCTCCTGCATTTATGGAATCGGCTCTCCGGAAGAATGGAAAAAGATGACGTTTGAGATAAGGAAGGGGGCAAGGATTGCGAGGAGTTCTTTTTTGGCAAAGCTTGTTTCCATGCAGTATGAGCGGAATGACATGGCGCTTTCTTCGGGAAAATTCCGTGCGAAAGGAGATACTATAGAGATAATGCCAAGCTATTCCGAGGAAGTGGTTAGGGTGTCGCTCTCCGGGGATGGAGTGGAAAGCATAACTATTATGGACGGGCAGAACCGAAAAATGATAAGCACCCCTTCCTCCTTTATTCTCTTTCCCGCAAAGCATTACCTCGTGCCGGAGGGGCAGAGGGAGAAGGCAATTAAGGAGATTGAGGCGGAATTGGAGCAGAGATTGCCGGAAATGGAGGAGATGAGCGCATACCGTCTTAAGACGAGAACGAAATATGATTTGGAGTTGATAAAGGAAATTGGATATTGCAACGGGATTGAGAATTACTCGCGGCATTTTGACGGCAGAAATCCAGGAGAGCCTCCTTACTGCCTTCTTGATTACCTTCCCAAAGATGCGCTTGTAGTGATAGATGAATCGCACGTAACCCTCCCCCAACTGCACGGGATGCAGAAAGGAGACCGCTCGCGCAAGAAGGCGCTTATAGATTACGGCTTCCGCCTTCCGAGCGCATACGACAACCGTCCGCTTACATTTGAGGAGTTTGAAGGGAAGCTGAAAGGGAAAAGTGCCATCTTTGTTTCAGCAACGCCTGCGGAATATGAGCGCACTCGTTCTTCTCAAATAGTAGAGCAGTTGGTGCGCCCCACAGGCCTGCTTGACCCGTCTGTAGAGGTGCGCCCAACATTCGGGCAGGTTGAGGATTTGATTAAAGAGGTGAAGAACAGGGCAGAGGCAGGCGAGCGAACTCTTGTAACCACCCTCACGAAAAGAATGGCAGAGGATTTGGCGGAGAGATTGGTAAGCGAGGGGGTTAAGGCGCGCTATCTTCATGCGGAGATAGAGACATTGCAAAGAAGCGAGATAATACGGCAGTTGCGCCTTGGGGAGTTTGACTGCCTTGTGGGGATAAATCTTTTGAGGGAGGGATTGGACTTGCCGGAAGTGAGCCTTGTTGCGATATTTGACGCGGATAAGCAGGGGTTTTTGAGAACGGAAACAAGTTTGATACAGACGATTGGGAGGACTGCACGCAATCTGAATGCGCACGCGATAATGTATGCAGATGGAATAAGTGAGGCGATGCAAAAGGCGATTGATGAAACTGAAAGACGGAGGAAGGTGCAGGAGGAGTACAATAGGGAGCATGGCATAACTCCGAAAAGCATCGTGAAGAAGATAAAGGAGAGAATAAGCGCTTATGAAGAGGAAGGGAAGGGGAAAGGAAGGGAGGAAGAAAGGCTGGAATTGGAAGAGGAGATAATAATTTTAGAGGAGGAAATGAAACAGGCGGCTGAAACACTTGAATTTGAGAAGGCGATTGAGCTCCGGGACAGGTTATCTGAATTGAAGAGGATGAAAAAAGGAAGGAGAAAGAAAAGCTGAATTGGCGGGTAAGTTGGAGAGGACGATGAAGGGGAAGCGATTGAAATGGAAAAAAACATAATTGTCCGCGGAGCGCGCGAGCATAACCAACAGCGAAGCTGTTGGGCCGTGTCCGCAAGGACACGTAGTGCGAGAGCGTGATGAATATGCAAAATATAGTAATACGCGGAGCGCGCGAGCATAATCTGAAAAATATTGATGTTGATATTCCAAGGGATTCCCTTACGGTAATTACCGGCATTTCGGGAAGCGGCAAAAGCACTCTTGCATTTGACACTATTTACGCGGAAGGGCAGAGAAGGTACGTTGAATCCCTCTCCACCTACGCAAGGCAGTTTCTTGGGATAATGGGAAAGCCGGATGTGGATTCTATAGAAGGGCTTTCCCCTGCCATTTCCATAGAACAAAAAGTAAGCGGGAAAAACCCCCGCTCTACTGTTGGCACGATGACGGAAATTTACGATTACATGAGGCTCTTGTGGGCAAGAGTAGGAAAGCCCCACTGCCCAAAATGCGGTATTGAAATCGCAAGCCAGACCCCGCAGGCGATTGTGGAGAATATAATGAAGGGAAATGAAGGGCAGAAGCTGGAGATACTCTCCCCGATTGTGCAGGGGAAAAAGGGGGAGTATGCGAAATTGCTTGAGAGATTATCTGAAAGGGGATTTTCCCGCGCAAGGGTGGATGGGGAGGCGTGCGAGCTATCGCAAGCCCCGCCTCTGAAAAAACAGCAGAAGCATACGATAGAAGTGCTTGTGGACAGGTTGGCAATAATTGAAGCGGAAAAGAGCAGAATTTTTGAAGCGGTGCAGACTGCGCTGAAGGAAAGCGGGGGGGCGGTGATTGCAAAAATCGGAAAGGAGGAAAAACTGTTCTCGCAGAAAAATGCCTGCCTTAACTGCGGCATTTCTGTAGGCGAATTGGAGCCTCGGATGTTTTCATTCAATTCCCCTTATGGCGCATGCGAGGAGTGCCATGGCTTGGGAGTTAAGATGGAATTTGTGCCGGAGTTGGTAATTCCGGATATGGGAAAATGCATTGCGGATGGTGGGGTTGTTCCCTGGCAGAGCGCTGTTGGAAGCTATAGGGGGAGGATGCTGGAGGCGCTTGGCAAAAAGCTTGGCTTTGATATGTACACTCCGCTTAAGGATATTGGAGAAGAGAACCTGCGCATAATACTCTACGGAACGGAAGAGAAAGTAAAATACAAGTTCAAATCAAGGAATGGAAATTCTTCTTTTGAGTATGAAGGCGGGTTTGAGGGGGTTGTGCCAAATTTAGAGAGATTGCATAAAGAAACGAAATCCGAATGGAGAAAGGAGGAGATTGCAAAATTCATACGCGAGAGCACCTGCCCTAAATGCTGCGGGAAAAGATTGATGGAAAATGTGCTTGCGGTGAAAATACAGGAGAAATCAATAATGGATGTTTGCGAGCTTCCAATAGGAAAAGCAGGGGAATTTTTCAAGGGGCTGAAAACAGAGGGAAACGAAGCGATTATTGCTTCACCTGTGCTGAAAGAGATAAGGGAAAGGCTTGGATTTTTGGTGAATGTGGGCGTGCCTTATCTTACCCTCTCGCGCATTTCAGGCACGCTTTCAGGGGGGGAGATGCAGAGAATACGGCTTGCCACGCAAATCGGCTCAATGCTTACGGGTGTGGTGTATGTGCTTGACGAACCCAGTATAGGCCTGCACCAAAAGGACAACGGGATGCTGATAAAGACGCTGAAATCCCTGCGGGATTTGGGAAATACTCTTTTAGTGGTGGAGCATGACGAGGAGACGATGAGAAATGCGGATTATGTGGTGGATATGGGGCCCGGTGCAGGGGAAGCGGGAGGGAGAGTAGTGGTTGCAGGGAACGTGAAGGATATTGAGAAATGTGAAGAGTCGCTGACTGGAAAATACCTTTCAGGAAAGCTGAAAATACCGATTCCACAGAAGAGGAGAAGGAGCAGTAAGTTTCTGATTATTCGCGGGTGCGGGGAAAACAACCTGAAAGACATTGATGTTTCCTTTCCCCTTGGGACTTTCACCTGCGTTACCGGCGTTTCCGGAAGCGGAAAAAGCACGCTTGTGAATGAAACTCTGCACAAGGGGCTTGCGCAGAAAATATACGGCTCAAGGGAAAGGGCGGGAAAGTTTGAGAAATTTGAGGGGCTGGATTATATTGATAAGGCAGTTTGCATAGACCAGAATCCGATTGGAAGGACGCCAAGAAGCAATCCCGCAACTTATACTGGTGTTTTTACTCCCATACGCGAGTTGTTTGCAAAAACTCCTTCTGCGCGCATAAAGGGATATTCTGCCGGGAAATTCTCCTTTAATGTTGAGGGGGGAAGATGCGAGAAATGCGAAGGGGCAGGAATGCAGAGAATAGAAATGAATTTCCTGCCTGATATATTCGTGCCCTGTGAGGAATGCCAGGGGAAACGGTATAATTCGGAGGCGCTTTCCATAACTTACAAGGAGAAGAATATTTCTGATGTTTTGAGTATGAGCGTGGATGAAGCTGCCGCGTTTTTTGAGAACATTCCGCAGATTAGGGAGAAGCTCAAAACTCTGCGGGATGTGGGGCTTGGGTATGTGAAGCTTGGGCAGAGCGCAACCACGCTTTCCGGAGGGGAGGCGCAGAGGGTGAAGCTCTCAAGCGAGCTTTCAAAGAGGGGGACGGGAAAAACAATTTACATTCTTGATGAGCCGACTGTGGGACTGCACTTTGCGGATGTTGCAAAACTGCTTGATGTGCTTGTCAGATTGGTGGAGAAGGAGAATACGGTGATTGTTATAGAGCATAATCTGGATGTGATTAAGTGCGCGGATTATGTTATTGATTTGGGTCCGGAAGGAGGGGAGGGAGGCGGGAGAGTAGTTGCGCTTGGGACTCCGGAAGAGGTTGCGCAAAACAATAAAAGCTGTACAGGAGAGTATCTGAAGGGAGTATTGAAGTCATGAAGTAATGAAGTCTTGGGGTATTGCCTGCATGGTCTTGAGGTCTTGGGGGGTCGGACTTCTGCCCTAATAAGGTTTAAAAGAGAGGGAAGAACAGCAATCATTGCAAGACGTAAATTATTGAGGCGGAATGGATGAAAACTGAAATAAGAGTTATGTCGCTTTTCTCCGGCTGCGGAGGGATGGATTTGGGCTTCCTTTTGGCAGAGCATCCGCTTTACGAGTATAAAATGGTGTGGGCTAATGATTTTGAGAAATGGGCTTGCGCGACATACAAAAGAAATCTTAAGCATGAAATTGTCTGCGGAGATATTTGGAATGTTGACTTGGACAAAACGCCGCCGGCAGACGTAGTTATAGGGGGCTTCCCCTGCGAAGATTTCTCAATTCTTAGAGGCGATACGCGCCCAGGCTTTGAATCAAAAAGAGGCCTGCTTTATACTAAATTCGTTGAGGCAGTATCAAAAAAACAGCCTTTGTTTTTTGCAGCTGAAAATGTCAGGGGGCTGTTAAGCGCACACGGAGGGTGGGCAATTAAAAAGATAAAAGAAGATTTTGAAAAAGTAGACCACATCGGGTATAATGTTGAATATAAACTCATTAATCTCGCGGATTACGGCGTGCCTCAAAACAGGCAAAGAGTGATTATAGTAGGAATTAGAAATGATTTGAACCTTAAATTTGTCTTCCCGCAGCCGACGCATAAAGATAGGCATGTCAATACAAGAACTGCTCTTGAAGGAGTTGAAAAAGTTAAGTTAAATAATGAAAAATTGAGAATGCTTGATTCTACAAAAAAGAAAATTGAAAGAATTCCTCCGGGCGGAAACTATAAAGATTTAGCTGAATATTCAGGAAGAAACTGGATGAGCCTGATATACAAACGGCTGCATCCTGACGAACCTTCGCCTACAATAGTCGCCTGCGGAGGAGGCGGAACTTGGGGCTACCATTATTCTGAACCAAGACCTCTGACAAACAGGGAAAGGGCGCGGCTGCAGACATTCCCTGATAATTTTCAATTTTTAGGACCGGTGGGAGAGGTCAGAAAGCAGATAGGAAATGCTGTTCCGCCTTTAGGAATAAAACCTGTGGCGGAGCGGATTTTGGAAATGTTCAGCAGCTTGAAAGACGCTCAACATGAGGCTGCCTGCGCATTGGCTGCGGAAAAATGCCAAAAAATTGAGGCAGCTTCAGCTCTTGCCCGATAGTCCAGCGCATGCCCGTTCAATATTCTTCTTGATTTGATGCTCCCAGATTATTTTGACTTTCCATCCATGTTTCTTCAGCGCTTGTATGCTCCGTTTGTCCCTCAATCTGTTGTTTCTTATTTTCGGCAGCCAGTAGCTCCTGTTTGTTTTCGGCTCTTTATAGCATTTTGGGCAGGCATGCCAGAAGCAGCCATGAAGGAAAACGGCAGTTTTGCTTTTAGGAAGAAGTATATCCGGACTGCCTCGCATTTTAGGATGCATTCTGCAGGTTATATTCCGCTGCTTCAAAAATCTTCGGACTAATCTTTCCTGAACCGTCCATCTGCTGCGGATTTTTGACATTGTCCTGCTGCGCTGGGTTTTGGTGAGATTATCCATGCTGCGAACCTGCTGATTTTTAAGATAGATGGCATTTATATCAATATGGACGAAGAAGAATACGGCGCAAAACAGGCATGCAAATATCTCGGCATTTCGGATTCTTTTCTGAAGAACAGCAAAGAGATACCTATTTTCAAAAAAGGAAGAAAACGGGTCTGCTCAAAACAGTCTTTGGATGAATGGAAAGCTGCACGCGAAAAAAGAACTCTGCTGCTTGATGTGCGTGACTATGCCAAATGCTTTGATTTCGCACTCGCAATGCATTACAGAGGGTATACTGCTGCAGATTGGGGCACTTCAAGGAAAAGAGAAGCGGGGCAGAACCTGACAAACTGGATTAGAGGGCAGCTTGGAGAGATTGCAGTTCAAAAATTCTTAAAGAGGGATTTTAATTTGGATGTTGAGTTGGATTTTGACCTGCATGATGAGATTGTTCCGCAGGATATTATAGGAGTCAAGGAAAAATCAGGGATTAGAGAACCTAAAATAAGAGTCGCAGTCAAAGCTACAAAGTTTCGGAACAGCTGGCTTATACTTGGAACCGCAGATGTTGAGCCTGCAAACAGGCAGTCTGACGCATATATTCTCACTAGAATTGACCTGCCTGACGACCACCTCATCAGAATTGCAAAGAAGGAGCTTAAAGAACTGCTGAAGAATGAAAAGCATTTTGGAAGCTATAGGGAAAAATTGGCTGATTTTGAACCGGTTCCCTGCGAAGTTGCGGGTTTTGCATACCGCAATGAACTTGAAAAAGTTGAGGACACGGCAAGACTCGCGGGAATTTTAGGTACACGGAATCCGACAGGAGCCAGATATGTGAAAGTGTCGGGAGAACTACGGATTTCAAAGGAAGATTGGAACGAACTGATTAAACGCATATAGGCGGATTTATGGCAAATCTTGCGCGAATTACAAGAAAGCACATGGAAGAGGAGGAAACAGGAGGTACGGGTGAGCTTCTGCGCCAGACAATTTTAGGGGGGCAGGATGGATTAGTGAATGTGCTGGGAATAGTGCTTGGTGTTGCGGCAGCCACTTCCGATGCAAGGATGGTGCTGGTGGCGGGGTTTGCCGCAGCGTTTGCGGAATCGGTTTCAATGGCGGCGGTTGCGTATACTTCCACAAGAGCTGAACAAGACCATTACAGGAGAATGCTCGCGGTTGAAAAGTATGAAATGGAAAACCTGCCGGACATAGAAAGGGAAGAGATAAGGATGATTTACAGGAAGAAGGGGTTTTGGGGAAAGGATTTGGAGAGAGTGGTGAAGGTAATCACCGGCAATAAGAAGATGTGGCTGGATGTAATGATGAAGGAGGAGCTTGGATTGGTGGATGTTGGGGGAATAAAGCCGAAGAATGAGGCTCTTGTTGTTGGTGTTTCTTCCTTTATCGGCTCTCTTCTTCCTTTGCTTGCATTTTTGGTGCTGCCTATTTCCTCTGCTTTTTTTGCGGCTATCGCCATCTCGCTTGTTATACTTTTTGCAGCAGGGATGGTTAAGGGGAAGCTGACTACTGGAAAGATACTGCATGATGGAGTGGAGATGGCAGTTATTGGAGGGCTGGCGGCGATTGTAGGATATCTGGTTGGCACGCTTGCAGGCGCAGCCGGGCTGTAAGGCGGTGCGGAAGATGCGGCACTCTGCAAAAGACATTCCTTCCTCCCCTGGCGTCTATCTGATGAAAGGGAGCAGAGGGGAAATAATCTACATAGGAAAGGCAAAGAACCTCCGCGAGAGGGTGGGAAGCTACTTTTCAGGTGAACAAGAGGGAAAGACTGCAAGGATGGTTGGAGAGATTAAAGATATTGATTTCATAGTCACGGATAATGAAACGGAAGCGCTCATCCTGGAAGCAAGCCTGATAAGGCAGAATAAGCCCAAGTATAATGTTGATTTGAGGGATTCGGAGAGATTCACTTACATTATTTTCAGCAATGAAAGATTTGCAAGAATTTTTCTTGCGCGCAATCCAACAGCTTCAAGATGCGCGCGTGCAGGCAGTAAAGTTTTCGGTCCTTTCGCAAAAGGAAGCGCGCGCATACTCGTTGTGGACACCCTGCGCAAAATATTTGGGCTTCGCACCTGTAGAAATATGCCAAGGCGGGCATGTTTGCAATACCATATGGGAAACTGCACCGCGCCATGCGAGGGAAGAGTAGGGGAGAGAAAATATGCGGAGAAGGTAAAGGAAGTTGAGAAAGTGCTTTCCGGAAAAGGAGGGGGGTATGAGGGATTGCTGGAAAAGCTGAAGGGAGAGATGGAGTATGAAGCAGGAAAAAGGAATTTTGAAAGGGCTGCGAAACTGCGGGACAGCCTGCGTGTTCTTGAAGGATTGCAGGAGAGGCAGAAAATAGAAAGGGTTGATGGAAAAGATGAGGATTATTTGTATTATGCCCGGAATGCCAAAGGCGCCGTTTCATTGCAGATGTTCCGCGTGATTGGGGGAGTGATAAAGGAAAGAGAGAAGCACTCCTTTGAGGCGGAAAAAGGAAAGGAATTGGAGGAGTTTATGCTTGCGCATTATGCCGAAGGAAACATTCCGCAGAAGATTTACGTGCAGGAGGAATTTGGGGGAAGGAAGGCACTTGAAGGGTATCTTGGAGGGATTGCAGGCAGCAGAGTCGCAATAACTGTTCCGCAAAAAGGGGATAAGAAAAAACTGCTGGAATTGCTCGCAAAGAACATGGAAAGTGAGATACCTGTTGCACTCGTAAAACTCCGGCGCGCACTTTCCCTGCGTGAAATTCCGAGGGTTATAGAGTGCTTTGACGTTTCAAACCTTGGGAAGGAAGGAATTGTAGGAGCGATGGTGCGCTTTGTTGATGGGAAGCCGGACAAGGGGAATTACAGGAAATTTAAGATAAAGGAAGTGAAGGGGCAGGATGATTTTGCCTCTATGAAGGAAATAGTGTTCAGGAGGTATTTGAGATTGGGCAGGGAGAATGCAGAAATGCCGAATTTGGTGCTCGTGGATGGGGGGGTTGGACAGCTAAACAGCGCAATGAAGGCGCTTTCAGAGCTGGGAGTGGATTTGGAGTGTATTTCACTTGCAAAGGAAGAGGAAAAAGTCTACTCGCCGAAATTTTCACAGCCCATCGCCCTGCCGAAAACGGATGAGGGGCTCAAAATACTCATGCACGCGCGGGATGAGGCGCACAGGTTTGCGATTTCATATCAAAGGAAGGTAAGGGGCAGAAGTTCGGGAATTGCTTAAAAGATTTTCTCCTTCTAATTCCTCGCATGAGCGACCAGAGTTATTTTCAGGAGCTAGCCAAAGCCGGAAGCGGAAAGCCGCAAAGCAAAGTCGGGAGATTGGAAGGGATGGGAATGAGCGAACGGGGAGTTTATGAAGAGCTTGTGAAGTTCGGCATTCCAAAATTGGATGCGGGGATAATAACAGACTGCCTGAACATGGAGAAGGCGTGCATGTGGCAGAATGATGAGGATGGTTTGCAACGAGGGCGTTCTGCCAGCTCGTTGCAAAATTTTGAAAAAGCGCAGGGTAACCGTACAAGGGGCGCTTTTTCAAATGTTTCGCTGGAAGCGGTTGGGAAAGTGAATGAGTTTGTGAAGGGGAAGGGGCTTGGCATGAAGGTTGAGGCATCGGCTGGAAGGTATGGGAAGGTAGTTTGGGAAGTGAGGAAACCGCAAGGGTTGACACCGAAGGTGTCAAATTTTGACGCAGAAGCGTCAAATGTTTCCGAACGATTTGAAAGTTCCGAAGAACTTTCAAAATTTTGAAACGCAAAGCGTTTCAAACGTCTTGACGCGAAACCGACAGCTTTGCTGTCGGAACTTGCGCAGAGCGCAAGTAGAGCGTCAAGCGAAGTGAAAAAGGAGTAGGAGATGTTACCCCGCACTGAAAAGTATGCGCGTTGCTTTTTCTTTTATTGCTTCTGCCGCTTCCCTGCCGTTTGCGTCTAATCTATTGAAATCTCACTTTCAATTTTTGCCTAATTATTGAAAGCAGACTTTCAATAATGGAAAAGTATTTAAATACTTATGCCTAAAATACCCTTTATGGAAATAGAAGGCATTGCAAAGCAGAACCCTTGGTGGGGGAACCCCAAAGGATGGGAAGGGCAGGACAGGCACTTTAGGCTCTTGGAAAATTATAAGTATGTGTATGAGAGGGAGGGCTATCTTCCGGCAAAGGAGGGGGTGGTTGTCCTCTACGGTCCGAGGCAGATCGGAAAGACTACCTGGATAAAGAGAAGAATAGCAAACCTTCTGAAAACCTGTAAATCAACGGAGATATTCTACCTGAATGCCGAAACAGTCAGGGACAGGTTTGAGCTGTATGAGGCGGTAAAGACTGCCGGTGGGCTATATTCCCCAAAATACATTTTCATTGACGAGATAAACGCGATAGCTGACTGGGAGAGGGGGATAAAGGCGCTTGTGGATGAAGGGGCTTTTGAAGGGAAATGCGCGCTTTTGAGCGGCTCAAGCTCCCTTAACATAATGAAAAAATCAGAGCGGCTTCCCGGAAGGCTGGCAAAGGGAAAGAACAAATACAGGTTTTACCCGCTCTCTTTCGCGGAATCGGCAAGGCTTTACGGGATGGAGTTTAAGGATGCAAAATCCGCGCTTGCCGGGCTGGATAAGCTGAACCCCCTCCTTTACAGATATTTCATACACGGCGGATTTATCCGGGCGCAGAATGCTCTTGAAGAAAAAGGAAGGCTGGACGAGGAGCTGTTTTCGGTGTATTCTGCGTGGATTGACGGGGAGCTTGCAAAAGTGAAAAAATCACCTGAAATCACGACTGGTATAATGGACGGAGCTGCCAATGCACTGACGAATGAAACTACTTGGAGTGCAATCAGCAGAAGCGCAAGCCACCCGACAATAGCGGAGTATGTTGAGACTCTTAAGGACATGTTCGTGTTCGGATACATAGAGAAATCAAGACGGGCAAAGGAGGGGATGCCCAAAAACAAGAAGATTTACTTTTCTGACCCTTTTCTTTACTGGCTTGCGCTTTATCGGGGCAGAAAGATTGACGGCGCGGGAGTGGAGGATTTGGGTTTGGAAACCTGCGGAAAGCTTGCGGAGCTGTGCGTTTATTCCTGCCTGGTTGATTTTCTTGATGGGCAGAAGCAGGAGAGCGACTTTGAGCCGCGAAGGTATATTCATTTTGAGAGGGGGGAGGAAGGAGAGATTGATTTTTGCGTTAGACATGAGGGGAAGACTTATTTCCTTGAGTCAAAATTCGGGAAGGTGGAAAAGGAAAAGAAGGGAGTTATTTACATAACCAAAAATCAGTTCGGCAGGAATAAGATACCTTTGGCGGTTTTTCTTCTGCATCCTCTTGGAAGTTTGGAGCTGTGCAGGGCAGTTTAGGAAATTCTTGCGAATATTACCGTCTTTTCCCCTCCCTGTTTCTTTGCGCATTTGGGGCAGTTTGCATACCAGAAATAGTATTCCAGGGGCTCCTTTTGGTATTTCTGCGTTACGTATTCCTTAAGCTCCTTTATTGCCGCTCCCATTTTGCTATAGCTTCCCTGATAAGCCTTTGAAACGAAAGTCCCTTCAAGGGAAACTATCTGCTTTGAAAGTTCCTTGTTCTCGGAAGGCTGTTTTTGAACCTCTAAAAAGAGTTTTGCCCAGAAAAGCCCTTCCTTTCCGTAAAGGAGCATTGGCTGCGAAGGCATTATTCCAGCCTTCTCTGCTGTTTTAAACGCGTATTTTACAGCCGAACCCATCCCAAGGGGTATGTGAAAAATATGCAGTATATTGACTGCTAAAAATGATTTGTTGCTCCACTTGCTTAATTTCAGGTCGTATTTCTTTATGTCAATATCAGAACAGCATTCTTCCTCTCCCATAGGCATCACGCTCAAAATAAAGGGGAGGGATTATATAAAGCTTTTGAGAAGAGATGGAGCATGAAGAGAATTTGCATTCCTGTATTTGACTGCAAAATGCTCAAAGAGGCGGCAGAAAAAACTGATTTGGTAGAGGTTAGGCTGGATAGGTTTGGGAAAAGGGAGAGGGAAAAACTCGCGGAAATAGCAAAAAAAATTAAAGCAAAACTCATCCTCACGATAAGGAAAAAAAGCGAGGGCGGGATTGAGCGGACGGGAGTCCGCGAAAGATTTGACTCCCAAGAGTCAAACTGCCCGAAGCGGAGCAAGGGCGGGATTGAGCGGACGGGAGTCCGCGAAAGATTTGACTCCCAAGAGTCAAACTGCCCGAAGCGGAGCAAGGGCAGGAAGTTTAAAGGGAATGAACGCCAGAGGCTGGCGCTTTTTTTGGAAATGCTTAAAGCAGCAAGATTCGCATACGCCGATATCGAACTTTCAAGCGGCAGGAAATTCATTGAAAAGGTAAGAAAAAAAGCAAAAGAGGCAGGCGCAAAGCTCATTCTCTCAAAGCACTATTTTGCCGGCACTCCAAGCAGGAAGGAGTTTTTGCAAACATATGCAAAAATGAAGAAGCTTGGCGCGGATATTTGTAAAATAGTAGGAACTGCAAGAAGTGAAAGAGACTGCGGGAATGCAATGGAAGCGCTGAAAAAGGCAAAAAAAGACACTGCCATCTTCTTCTGCATGGGAAAGAAAGGAAAAAATACAAGAAGCGAGTGCTTAAAATTCGGCGCTCCTTTCACTTATGCCTCTTTAAAGAAAGGAAAGGAGAGTGCGAAAGGACAGTATGACTTTGGGAAGATGACAAAGCTACTCGAAGGATAAAACTAAAATGACACTTCCTTTCCAGCCATCTTCAGCCTAATCAGCGCCTGA
The DNA here is from genome assembly GCA_001871475.1 of Candidatus Micrarchaeota archaeon CG1_02_47_40. GTDB lineage: Archaea > Micrarchaeota > Micrarchaeia > Anstonellales > CG1-02-47-40 > CG1-02-47-40. The sequence goes on from MNVE01000009.1 coordinate 58,159, forward strand.
TAAGCAGCTTTTCCCGCCTCCCCTGAAAGAAGAGAAAGAGCCTTTAATGCGGAAACTGCCTCCATCTTCTCAAGGAAATGCACTGCTAAAAGAACCATCTGCACCTTTCCCCTCATCGCTACGGAGAGCAGTCCGTCTATTGAGTGCAATTTATTGAGCGCCTCTACTGCCTTTAGCGCAATTGAATCGCGCGCCTCAAGAGCCACTTCCACCAGTTCATTCACCGCTTTCATTTTCTCAAGGTGTGTTATCGCCTCAAAAGCCGCCTGTGCATTCCCCAAAAAGCACGCCTTTTTCAGAAGGGCCGCGTTGTTCAGTTTTGAAATGGCGCGCACAGAAGCGATTGCAACGGAATCGCTTGCAGAAGAGATTAAATGAAAAAGGGAAGTTATGTCGCGCTCGCGCTCAAACACCTTCACCGAATCAAGGGATTTCTCCTCAAGAAAATGCGCCTTTGAATTCTCTCCGGGCAGGTCAAGTCTTTTGAGTTTGAAGGGAACCCTCTGCAGGCGGGAGGAGAGCACCAGAAGCTCAAAGGAGGCGGGATGCTCCTTTTGGGAAAGAGAATGGGCGTATTCAATGATTGGCAAAAGTGCTGACTGCGCCTCCTTATTATACTCTGCCGCCACTTTCAGCTGCCTTTCTATTTCAAGCAGGGAGTCTTTCACAAATTGCGCGTTTTTCTCCTCCCTTAATTCCAGCACTTCGCGCGCCATCTCCTCGCTTTTAAAAAGAACAAAATCCTTGCGAAGCATTGAGGTTAACTCCATGAATGGCTTTTTGCGCGCTTCCTATTTAAAGAATGCGGCAGACCGCATCCGCCACCCTGCAGGAATAGCCCCACTCATTGTCATACCAGGAGTAGGTTTTGCATAAATTTCCGAGGCATTTTGTAAGGGAGGAATCGAATATTGAGGAGTGCGCATTTCCAATAATATCCGAGGAAACTATTGGCTCTTCTGTATATTGGAGTATTCCCTTCAATTCACCCAAAGCGGATTTTTTCATCGCTGAATTTACCGTCTGCGCATCAGCCTCTTTCTTCAGAACGCAGGTCAGGTCATTCACCGAACCTGTGGGAGTTGGCACGCGCAATGCAATCCCGTCCAATTTTCCCTTTAAGGAGGGAATCACTTCCCCTATAGCTTTTGCCGCGCCGGTAGAGGTAGGGATGGTAGAGAGGGCGGCTGCCCTTCCCCTTCTCACATCTTTATCATGAAAAGAATCGGTGAGCAGTTGGTCGCCGGTGTATGCGTGCACCGTAGTCATAAAACCCGAAGAGATGCCGAATTCCCTCTCAAGCACATGTGCCACTGGCGCGAGGCAGTTGGTGGTGCAGCTTGCAAGGGAAATTATATTATGCGCACTCTTGTTGTAAGCCTTCTCATTCACGCCTGGCACTATTGTCACGTCCGGGTTTTTTGCCGGAGCGGTAATAAGCACTTTCTTTGCTCCGGCGGAAATATGCGTGGCAGCGCCTTCCCTATCATTAAATGCGCCTGTTGATTCTATTACAACGTCAATGCCTAACGCGCTCCATGGAAGCCGCTTGGGGTCCCGCTCGGAGGTAATTGGAATCGGGCGTTCATTCACAATCAAATGCTTCTCATCAAACGAAACTTCCCCCTCAAAAACACCGTAAATTGAATCGTATTTGAAAAGGTATGCAATATCTTTTGGGGAGTGCGTGCAGTTTATCGCAACACAGTCAAACTTCTTCCCGAGCATTCCGCGCTCTGCCGCGGAGCGCAAAACAAGGCGCCCTATCCTTCCAAAGCCGTTTATTGCAACCTTCATCCTCTTCACCTCATTCACCGGATATAAGAAAGCCCGCTTCCCTGCCCTTCCGGCGGGGCGATTCCCTTCAGCTGCTTTTGCGCTTCATTCTCCATCTTCTTCATGAACATCTCGCTTTCCTTTGCCCTCTCATCCATTTTTGAGAGGTTCATGTTTATTCCAAGCAGTTTTGAGAGGGATTCCAGGACTGCTTTTGCGCTTTTCGCGTCGGCAAATGCGCCGTGCGTCTCCCCCATCAGGCAGACTCCTCCCATTCCCTTTATCTTCCCCATGCCAAGCAGCAATCCTGCCACGCCTATTATGGAGCCGTGCGTTTCCCCGAATATCAGCCCGTGTTTTTTGTATTCGGGAATCAGCTTCTTGTGCGTTGCCGAGCCGAACACCTTCGGGTGCGTCGGAGTTCTTCCTGTCCCGTACCCGCCGAGCGTGTATATTGTCCTGCCGCCTATTGAGCGGAAATACTCAAGGATTTTGCCGCAAACCTCGTACTGCGCCTCGCTGGTGATTGCCTGCACGTCGCCGGTCAGCACGATTATGCTCTGTTTTTTTTCGCGTATTAGGTAGAAGCGGTTTTTGAGCATCCTGCATACTCCGTTCTTTTGCATTATCACCTGGTGGGGAAAGTGCGGGGAGTAGAGCTCTGCTATTTTCTCCGCCTTGAGCTCCTTCACCATATAATCCACTGCCAGCTTTCCCACAAGCCCTATGCCCGGCAGCCCGGCAACCAACACCGGATTTTTGAGTGGGATTTTTCCCTTTTTCCTTACAATGAGCGTTTCAAACATATCAATCACTCTTGAGGGTATTTTCATTCCTTTCCTTTGATTCCCGTTCATTCTCTTGAGATTATTTTCATTCCAATCCTGCCGCCTTTCTCCTGTAATCCGCAAACCTGTCCTGCAGTTTGTAAGGCGGGGGGTGCACGGATTTTGCGGCAAGCCCGCAGTGCGTCTGCTCAAGGGTGTAGGAAAGGCACGCTTGGCAGCGGCGTATTTTTTTCATTTTTTATTCCCTACGTTTCAGTCCTTGAGTGGGTGAATGACGCATCCTGCCCTTTTATAGTTTTCTCAATCTGCGCGACTATCGCATCAAGCGCCTTCTCCGCATCCTTGAAATCCGAAGCAAGCACCTTCAGCTGGTAGCGCGGCGAGCCAAGGAAGGTTATTGAGCATTCCGCGCCTGGCGGGGCAGTTATGGAGGAAAGGCTTTTCTTTATCGTTTCAAGCCCGTTTGGGGAGTAGCATACCAATGAGAGTGTCGCCTCTACCTCTGCCTTTTGCTTCTTTATGCTCTTTTTTGCAATATCGGAAATTGCCTGCGCGATTTCCTTCTCAACCCCTACTCTTTCAAGGGGCTCTTCCCCTTCCTCAAGCGCAGCCTCAAAAGCAGCCAGCACATCCCCGAAGGAGGAGTTTAACAGCTCAATTGTTTTCTGCTTTTTTGCATCAGGCATTTTCAGGGTTCTCTGCACAAGCTCTATCAGCTTTTCAGCCCGCCTTCCCCTCCTGATGGATTCCAGCTTCCTTTTCTTTTCCGCCTCTGAAACCCTTTTTATGGATAAGTCTATCTGATTTTTTTCAGGGATTAAGCGATAAACGCGCGCAACGGCCGTCTGCCCCTCGCGCAGGTATTCGTGTATGTTCTTTACCCAGCCTGGCGAAACCTCGGAAATGTGCACGAACGCCTCAACGCCGGGATAATCCTCAAGCACGCAGAAAGCGCCGTAGGGCATTATCTTCTTTATCCTTGCAATAACGAATTCGTCCTGCGCTGGCCCATTCATAAAAATCAAATTTTCTAAAGCACTTTCACTATGCTTACTCCCTCTGCAAGCTTTACCTGCGCCCCTGTGGGGGTGGCAAGCTCCTTTGAGCATACCAAACAGCCCACCTTGCTTGAGGAGTGCGCAAATATAGTCTGCTCATTTCCACAGCCGCATTTTACTTTCAGGAATTTACTCATAAAAAAACCTCCGATAAATCGGATTACTTTCCAATTTCTATTTTCTTCTTCGTCCTTGTGCCTATCACACGCTCCTGCTTTTTCTTGCAAACCGGGCAGGTCAGCATGATTTTCTGCCTCTTTCCCTGCTTTTTGACCGTCTTTTCACCTTTGCGCTTTCCCCCGTGCCCCATCAATTTTCTTGCGTGCTTCCTGTTTCCGAAAGCCATTGGGCGCGCCTTGCCTTTTGAAGCAATCCTGACCTGCTGAACGGTATGCTTCTTGCAGATTGGACAATATGTTCTAAGCTCTTTTGGAAATTTCACGAATATCACCTTGTATTTTACGTTTCTTCTGCCATCTTTGCCCCGACGAGAAATGATGCCTCTTCCCCTGGAAGCGCCGCCACCTCATCCTTCTTGAAGGGGCCGTATGTTTTCAGCTGGCTTCCCTTGTAAGCGGGAATATCTTTTAGGAATCTAACCTTTTTAACGCTTAGGGGCGTTTTCTCCTCCTGTTTCTGCGCCTGCATTGCAAAATCCAGCCCGTCATCCGTTTTTTTGAGGCACTCGCGCACCTCATCATACAGCTTGTGCTCCTCTTCAGTCATACCTGAAGAATCGTGCTCCGCCCCTTTGAGCGCACGAAAAAGTATTTTCTTCTGCCGGAGAGAGATGATGTCCTTTACCGTTTTTTGCACGTTGTCAAATTCTCGCAGTTCGCTTATAGAGGAATCCGTGCTGATGGATGATTTCCTCTCGCGCAAAAACTCAAACACCTGTGAGAAGTATTCCTTTGGCAGGGAGAAGAGGGTTGCGCTCTCCCTTTCTTTTCGCTGAAGTTCCCTTAAATCCGAGTAAGTAAGTGGCATAAAAAAACCTCTGGTTTTTTAGACTTGCCCTTTGGGCAAGCTGATAAAATTTGTCCCTCATTTATTTTGAGGATGGGAGTTTAAGAGGGTTTTGCCGAGAACTTGCAGGGGAAATGCAGACCAAACGCCATATATTTCATGTAAAAAAGTCGTTTTTGTAGAAAACGATATGTTTAAAAAGTCGTTCTGTCAAAAAACGATTTATGGAAAACATTGGAGATGTGATTGGAGAATGGGCGCAAACGGCTGAAAAGAAGCCCTTAAGAGAAAGGGATTTTGACTTTGAAAGGGCGATAACGGAATCCCGTGATAGGGTGATTTCCATTACCGGAGTCCGTAGATCCGGAAAAAGCTCCCTGCTTATGCTGATTTACAGAAGAATTGCCGCAAAGGGAGGAAAGGCAGTTTATGTGAATGTTGAGGATGACAGGCTCCGTTTCAAGGGCGCGCTTGACGAGATTTTAAAGCACGCAAAGGATGCGGAATGGCTGCTTCTTGATGAGGTTGCGAACGCGCCGGGATGGGAAGGCTGGATGCATAGGATAAATGAGATGAAAAGCATTCGCCTGATAACAGCCTCTTCGCTGAACAAACTCTCAAGATTCCCCCCGCGGGAACTGCGGGGAAGAATAACTTACTTTGAGCTTTTTCCGCTGTCGTTTAGGGAGTTTTTGGAGTTTAAGGGGATAGAGCCTGCAAAAACCGTTCGGGGGATTGGAGCGGCTGAACGCGCCCTTGAAGAGTATCTTGTTTTCGGTGGGTTTCCGGAGGCTGTTATTTCCGAAAACAAGGCGGGGATACTGCAGGAATATGTGAATTCTATAGTTTCGCTGGACGTGGCTGCGCTCTCGGATATTCCGCTTAGGGTGGTGTTTGACTTTTATTCACAGCTTGCGGGGACGACGTTTTTCTCTGCAACAAAAACGGAAAGGGTGCTCAAATCGGCAGGGCATAGCGTGGGAAAGGGAACTCTTCTTGAGCTTGAGAGGCTTCTTGAAGCGGCGTATCTTGCGTTTTTCGTGCAGATTTATTCCACTAAGATAAAGGACAGGACGCTTTATCCGCGCAAGGTTTATCTTGTGGACTGCGGACTTTTTTACGCGGCTACCGGAAAGAAAGACTGGGGGAGATTTTACGAAAATGCGGTTTTTTTGCAGTTGCGAAGAAAACTCGGACAGCTTGAGCAGATAGTGTATTACCGCTCGCAGGAAAACCGCGAAGTGGATTTTGCCGTAAAAAGCGGCTCGCGGATTAAAATGCTGATACAGGTAGCTTATGAAATTGATGAGCGGATAAAGGAAAGGGAGGTTGGCGCGCTGGTTGAAGCCGCGCAAGAGTTTGGCTTGAGCGGAAAAGGCTCGGAACTGCTCGTAATTACGCGGGATTTGAAAAAAACAGAGGACGTGAGGGGAAAACGGATAACATACGTGAGGCTTAGGGACTGGCTGCTGGAAGAGGAGTAGGCAGTAATTGGGTGGCATATTTCTTTGAATACTGCAACTTAATCAGCTGAAAATCTTGCGCTTCTCTTGCAAATTAAGTATACTGCCAGCGATTCCGGCAATTCAACTTCTGCATCCGTCTCAAATGGTCCGTGAATAGAATTCAAAAACTGCAGCTCTGGCACCTTCTCCACTATTTTCACTTTCAGTGGTTTCTCCCCGAAAATGGCAGCTTCTTTTGTAGGCTCAAACTTCTCAAGCTCATTCAGTTTCATTCTTTTTGCGCACATTCCGCTTGAGCCGTGCAGGGAATCGGGCATGCGCAGTAATTTTGAGGTGTCAAACGTCACATTCGCATCTATTTCTGCAGATGAAACCGCCTTGAGCTCCTCGAATATTTTTTGGAATTTCTCATCCCTATTTCGAATGTGTATGGCATCCCAATTGCCTTCCCTTATCCCGCTTGCAAACTTCTCAATATTCTCCGCAGTGGCATTTTTTTTCCCTAAAAGCCATTCTGCAAACTCCTTCTCCCCAAGGCGCAGGATGGTTTTTCTTGCAAACTTCCCGAAATACCCCCCTTGCGAGGGCATCGGCTCGGTGCTTTTCCTTTCCTTGCTCGCTTCCTTTAGCTTCTGCTCCACGAAAGAGAAGAAATTTGAAAATCCTATTCCGGTTGCAAGCACATAATCAACTATTTCCCTCCTCTCCTCCCTTCCAAGGGAGAGCACTTCCTCATTTTTCACCCGCACGTGATACCCCCTATTCCCTGAAAAATTAACTGAAATGTCCTTTTTTTCAAAGCCAAAATCAGGAATCAAAAACTCCTCAATCAATTTCCACGCCTGCTCCTTTATGTGGGAAAAGCATTTCTCGCAGGTGAATTTATCGCAGTCGGGGAATTTCTTTTGCGTATCCCATTCGGAGTGCTTCGCATCCAAATCAAATATCAACTCCGCTCCCTTCCAGCTTTTTTTCACCATCGGGCGCGCATCCGGAAATTCATAATACGCAGCAGAGTAGGAAATGAAAGGAGGCTTGTCATTGAGTATTCTTGCGAAAAGCTCCTCATTGCTCTTAAAGTGCATGTGCCTGTACTCTATTTTCTTCTCCCATGTTCCAAACCCGAATTCGCGCTTTTCAACATCCTCAACCTGCGGAGGGTGCGAGGAGTAATAGTCACGGAATTTTTGCAGAGTGAAGGTTTGCTCATCCATCAAATGTCACCCTGTGTTTCCTTGTTTCTTGCAGTGTTTCTCAGCTCCATTCCTTTCCTATACCGTAACGGTGAAAAACAGCCGCACCTTGCATTGCATATCCCATAAGTGTCCATCGTGGCGCAGGAGGGCATTTTATACCCTCTCTCTTTTACGTGCGTTATTTGGTAAAGTGTTGTTTCCCTTGAGTAGTCGGGAGCGGTTTTGAATATATTTGCAATTGCTTCTACGCTCATTCCGGCATTCACCAGATACACTGCCAGCGCCCAGCGGGCAGTGTGAGGTAAGTTTTCACTTACCGCCAGCCTTTCAAGCAAATCTCTTATGCAGGGAGGGAAATCCTCGGAAGCGATTTTTGAAACCTGCGTCTCCTGAACAGGAAGCTGTTTTATTATTTCATTTGCCGCCCCAAGCACTTGAGAGGGCACTTTTGCTTTTATGGGGAGAGAAGTTTCTATGCTCTTTTTCACCGCCTCCTCAGCTATTCTTGCAAGCTGCTGTTTTGTACAGAATACTGCACCCCCCTTCACCTCGCGGTTTACCAGCTTGTAATCAATTGATTTTGGGGAGTATTTTAGGTATTTTAGAACTGGTATTTTGAATGTGTCTTTTCCCTCCCGCGAGAATTGGATGCCAAATTCCAAAAGCGCCTTTGAGAAATTCCCGTCTTCTTCAGTGGAGAGGTATTTTCCCGCCCTCTTTGCCTCCGCAACAGCATAGCGGCTTATGAAATACCTGCCCTTGGTTTGGGAGACAATCATCCTTGAGGCGGCGTAGGAAAAGATTTCTTTTGGAAGGTTTTCAGAGAGTACTTCAGAGAATTTTGGTATTTCTCCTTCCAAAAGAGCTGAAAGAACGCGCTTTTTTGCCCTTGCAATTATTTCATCGGATATTTTCGCTTCGCTCTCCTTAACGTATTCCCTTGCTTCTTTTGTGAAGGGGTATTTTGCGCAAAACAGGAGGTCTGCCATAGGGGGTTGTGCGCATTGCAAAATTATATCCTTTCCGCCATCTTATACCCAATGTCAAAAACAGCTATTGAAAGAAAATAAAGCCACTCCCCTGTAAGCAGAGAGGTAAAAAGAGCGCATAATGGGAGAACCGGGCGCATTTTAAACGGCTCAAGCTCGTCCAGGGCGGCAGAGGTAAGAAAGAAGGCAAAAAGTAAAGTGGGAGGGAGGGGAATGGGGAAAAAAGGAAGGCAGAAAAGCACTGGCAACGCGCCAGTATAATGCAGTTTATTGTCTATTTTCCCTACTATGAGCATCGCAAGGAAAGCGGCAAGCCAGAGGGAGGAGGCGGAAGTGAAGAAGATGAAATAGGCAATTCCTGCCCCGTATAGCAAAGCAAAAGCATACTGCGCGATTCCCGCTCTCTTCCTTTTTCTCGCATCTGCAAAGTCATCCGTTTTCTTCACAAGGAAGCCGCTCAGCAGGGAGATTAGAAATTCCAGTATCATTCTATCGCACCCATTCTTCCATCAGCAGTGGAAACAGTATGGTGGCATCCCCATACACCGTAACGTAATTTGCCTTTTCCTTTATTTTCCCCCAGCTTACGGCTTCTTCTGCGCGTGCGCCGGAGAGGGAGCCGTCAAACGGGGTATTTGTAGTAATATAGACTGCATAATCAAGCCCCTCGCGCAAAATATTTGAGGCGATTAGATAATGCTTTGAGATGCCTCCTCCAAGCACTATGCCTCCCGTTTTATTTGCATCAAGCACCATGCTCCCAAGCTTCCCCATATCAGCTACAACGTCTATGCCAAACTCTTTATGAGATTGTTTCCAGAAATAGCACTGCAAGCCTATTGCAGAATCCGTAATGCCCGGGCAGAATATTGGGATATTGTTTTTCTTCGCCCAGTAAAGAATGGAGGAGGAATCGCATTCGTCAGCAAGAAGGGAAATGAGTTCAGACGGGGAGATGTGACCCTTCACTTTTCCAAAAACTTTCCTGCATACTTTTTCCAAATAAATATATGCGGAATTCGGCACGAGCACGTTCCCAAGGCGGTTTATTCCTTTCTTATGAAGAGCAGTATCATTCTCGCCGAAAGAGCCTGCCGAATACTTCACTTTGCACCTTGCCACATCGTGGTCTATTGCCCCGCCTGCCGTTATTATAGCATCAACGAACTTTCCTTTCACAAGCTCGCGTATTGTATCTCTTAAGCCGGAGGCAACAAGATTTGAAGTAAAGGAGAGGAAAACGGTTGCTTTCTCTTTTTTCATCCCCCTTACTGCTTCCCTTGCACGGTAAAGCTCGCCTGCTCCAAAGCCGAAATCGCGGAATTTATCTATTTGCATAGTGGGAGTTTTGCCTCCGCAGAATAAATAGCTTGCACCTAACCTTTCAGCGCCCTTAGGACTGAAATTCTTATGGTGGCGTGGTTGATTGGCATGCTGCGCAATGCAGTTGCAGCCGTCTTCTCCCCCACCATCTCAAGCCAGGCGGAGAAGTGCCTCCCTTCCGTATGATATATGAGGGAGGGGAGGGGCAGTATCTTTATTATGTCCGTAAATTCTGAGATGTTTTTTGCCTTTCCCACAACCGTTCCGTTTGGCAGCTTGAAAAGAAATTCCTTTCCAGGCGGGCAGTTTCTGATTATTTTCATATGGATACCCCTCTGCCTTACGAATGGCAGAATGCTATTTGACACGAATAAGCGGTTTATAAGGTTTTCTTTTTGAAAAGAGATACTATGGAGATATCGGTGATAATACCCGCTTATATGGAGGAAGGGGGAATAGAGCGCTGCTTAAAGGCAATAGTAGACCAGGAGTATGAGGGGGGAGTGGAAATAATAGTGGCGGACGCTGAAAGCACTGACAAAACATTGGAGATTGCAAAAAAATACACCGATGATGCGTATGTTTTCAAAAAATCAACCATTTCAGCAGGAAGGAAGGACGGCGCTGCCAAAGCGCACGGGGATATTCTGGTTTCTACTGATGCAGACAGCGTGCCTGATAAAATGTGGCTTTCGGAACTTGTAAAGGCGTTTGAAGACCAGAGCGTGGTGTGCGTGCACGGAAACGTTTACATGCTTGACGCGGGCCGGCTTGATGAGTTTTTCATAAAGCACGTGATGCCCCTTTATTACGGATTTTTCAACTTCCTCGGACACCCGACCGGACCCGGCTCAAACATTGCCATAAGAAAGACTGCTTACGAGAAAATAGGGGGGTACGACCCGCTTTTGGTTACCTGCGAGGATTTGGATTTGCAGAGGAGGGTGAAAAAGGCAGGGAAGGTAGTGTTTGCCCCCAAAGCAATCGTTTACACCTCCTCAAGAAGATTGCGCGCCTGGGGGCATCCCAAGTTCTTTTTCTTCCATTTCACCAATCTTCTGATGAACATACTTTTCAACAAGCCGGCGGAGAGGTATGAGCCGATACGGTGAATGAAGAGGAGAGTTAATTTTTATCTGCCTGCTTCGTTTTTATTTGTTGAATAATACAAGTTTAGTATGCAGGGGTGCCAGAGTTTGGTCAATTGGGCAGGACTTAAGAGCGCACTGGCGCGATGAAATCCTGTGGACTAGCTCCTTCGCAGGTTCTCGCAAATAATGCCAATATCGGGGCATTGCTGGCGGCCTAAAAATCCTGCCCCCTGCATTTTGCTTGCAAAATGCGGGGCCTTGTCCGCAAGGACAAGTGTCCCCTGCATTCATTTATTTTTCTTCTTTTCCTTCCTCAAAACCAAAGGTTTATATGCTTTGTATTACGAAACTATCGTTTGGAGATAGTATTGTTATGCAAAAGATAAAACGTTTCGGAGAGATGGAATTGCGGCTCATGTTCACGCTTGAACAGCGCGAGAATCAGCTGTTCAGCATTGCGGATGCCAAGCGCATACTCGGCAGTTCAGACGCTTCCGTTTGGAATGTGCTCAAGCGCCTGATGAAAAAAAGAAGGGTTATCCGCCTGCAGAGGGGCGCCTATCTTTTTGCCCCGCTGCGCAGCGGCGAGGAGGGCTTATGGTCGGAAGATGCGTTTCGGGTGGTCCCCATGCTCGTAGGAAAGAGAAGATTTTACATCGGTTTTGTTTCAGCTATGAATCACTGGGGGATGACGGAGCAGCTGCCCATAGTGGTTTATGTTGCCCTGAAACGCCAGAAAAGAGGCATTGATGCGGTGCAGTCCCGGTTTGTTTTCGTCAAAAAAAAGCGGCTTGGGAAGTTTTTGCAGATTTCTCTAGGCGATACGAAGGTTAATATTTCCACGGTTGAGCAGACGATACTGGACGGGCTGTCCTTCCCGGAATACTGCCTTGGAATCGCCGGAATTGCCAAGGCAATCTGGTTTGTGCAAAAAGATATTGAGTGGCAAAAGCTTCTTTCCCTTGCAAAAAGCGAAAAAAACGCCGTGCGGAGGCGTTTGGGATATCTTCTTGAGATTCTTGGTTTCAGAAGGCAGGCAAAGGAGTTGGAAGGTGTTTTTTCCGGCTATTTCTGGCTGGACCCGTCAAATCTGAGGGATGACTTTGAATATTCAAAAAAATGGGGATTGAAGATAAATCTGAAAAAACGGGATTTGCTTGAATTCATGGAGGTGCACTGAATGAACGCCGAAGAATTGAACAGGAAGGCGGTATCCGCCGGCATTCCGCGTGCAATAATGGAAAAGGATTACGTGCTTTCGGTTGTGCTCTTCCATATTTCAAAATCCGTCCTTGCTGAAAGGATGCTTTTCAAGGGAGGCACTGCACTCAAGAAGGTTTATTTTCCCGATGCAAGATTTTCCGAAGATTTGGATTTTGCTGCACGGGCATCTGATGAGAGGACGATAATGGATGAACTGAAGTCGCTTTTTGAAGACAGAGAACTCAAAGGCATCAGATTCGCATTCCTGGAAAAAGAAAGGTCGCACGCGGGCTTGAGGGCCGCCCTGAAATTTTCCTTCATTCTCGGGCATACGCAGAGAATCCGCTTTGATTTCAGTTTCCGCGAAAACGTCGCGTCAAAGCCGGAGAAAAGGGCGATTGTGGATGAATATAATCTTGGCAATGCGGAATTGCTTGTGATTCCGCTTGAGGAGCTGTTTGCGGAAAAAATTAACGCGCTTTTTGGAAGAATTGCCGTCAGAGATTTGTATGATGTCTGGTTTCTGTTCAAACGCGGCATAAAGGCGGATAAGCTGATGATAAAAAGGAAGTTTGCCTATTACAATGAAGAATACGAACCCTCAAAACTGAAAGGAAGGATAAACTTGTTCAGAAAAGACTGGAAGAGAGATTTGGCTCAATTCATGAATGACGTTCCGGATTTTGATGGAATTGCGGATGAAACTGTGAAATTTCTTGAAGAATAATTGCTTGGTGGTTGGAGGATGCCAAAAACCCTTGTAGCCTTTGAAAGCAAATATGAAAGCGCAAGCGAAACTGCTTTTCGTAAAGGGTGAGGAATTACCACATAGTGTTTGAGGCAAGCGGTTCAGGCGTAATTTTATACCGCGTCAGAAAGAGAGATGATGCGTATGATTGAAATTCCAATCATATGGTTGAATTTTTCAGCTTTGACAATTGAGAGTTAACATAGGCAAGATTTTCTTCTATTTCTTTCTTTTCTTCTTGGTCATCAGTATGTTCCGAAGCCAGTTCTAGGTCTATCTTCGCTTTGTCAAACCTCTTAATTTGAACATAGGCCCTCCCGCGATTTATATAAGCCTTGAAAAAATTCGAATCAAACGTAATCGATTTGGCATAATCTTTTATTGCCTGTTGAAAGTTATTGTAATATGTCCGATGTCTATTGCCTCTGCTGTTGTATGCGACAGCGTATTTAGGTATGCGTTTTACCGCTTCATTGTAGCACGCTAAACTTCGGTCAAAATGTTCTTCAAGACCAAACTTCAAGGCAGCCCGATAAAGCAATCCTTCGTTTCTGCTTCTTTCATGATAATGACCCAATGCGTGGTAGGTTATAGCTTGAATTTGTTTCACATCTGAACCTTTATAGTATCTTATTTTTTTATGAACTGGAAGCGCATTTTGAGTGGGATAAAACTGTCCGTTTGTCGTTTCAAAATAACCATTTTCTGTTCCAATAAAAACGTGCTCTGCCACAAGAATTATTTTGGATTTTACCCCTAATTCACGTAGAATGTCAAATACTAAAAAGGAGAGCGTGTCGCAATCCCAATCTCCATTATTTAACGCAGAATAAAGCAAATCGTCACGAATATCAGATTTCGCAGTTATGCCTTGTGATTTAAGTGCACTTGCCAGATTGACAAACGATTTCTTTTCCTTACAGAGTGTTTGAATGCCGTTCGCTACTGTTGAAACGATGCGAGTATATTGCGAAGTATAAGCTGGTAGTTCTCCACATCTGTTGAGGGCTTTTAGCTCTATTTTCAGGCGTTCAACGCCCGCATAAATTTTCTTCATAAAAAGATGTAACGACGGAAGGATAAAAACTTAATAGGGGTGGATTCTCCTCTTCACCCACGCTGCCAAACCCGCAATTATTCCGCCGAGGAGAGTGTTCTCCACCACTATTATCGCAAGCATAAAGAGCAGTGAAGGGATATCTGGCAAACGTATGCCAAGCACCGGAGCATTAAGAAAAAGATGGCTAAAAAGCTCCGAAAGGCAGAACGCGAGCGCTGAAGCAAATGAAACAAGCGCGCCGTATTTTGAAGCTGTGAAGATGCCTTCTTTTGCATAAATAATGCCAGTATACGCAACTACTGCCAATCCCGCAAGCGAGAAAATAATGTTTGCAGGCGAGTAGAAAAGGACTGGTGGAATAACTCCTGATAAAATAAGCACCCCTTCAAGAAGGGAGATGAAAACTGCAAGGAAAACAAGAGGGCATGGGCTTTGCATTGCTTTTTTATCTTTCACGAGAGTTCACCTCTTAAAAATCCATTTTGATTTTCTCTTTAGCGGAATATAATTCAGGCAAGTGCTTTTCGCTTATTCTGAAACCAGCCCCATGGTCCCTAACTGATCCATTTTCTTTAATGTGCATGCGAAATTCCCAAACAATCACGCCATCAAGCAGCAGCTGTTCAAAATTCTCTTCGCTTAAATCGGAAAGGAAATAAGCTTCAGTATAATGGAATTGCTCTTTGCGTCTTTTCTTTCGTGTTTCGGCAAACACTATCAGCAGATTTTGGGATAATTTTTCTTTTATCTTGCCCATTAATTCTTTGATTTCAAAATAGCAAACGGCCCCATTTTTTTTATGAATTATGTTAATCCTGTTGAGGGGCTTATTAATTTCCAATTTGAGCCTGTGCGTATTAAAATCAACGGCAGTAATTGTCACCTTTAATCCTTGTCTGCCTTTTGCGTCAGAATAGCCATATTTTCTTATTATTTTTTCGGCAGATAATGGATTCCAATGAGGCGATTTTGTTATCAAAGTCACTCTAGAACTGGCAGTTGCTCGCTGGGATTTCAACTCTATTATTCGTCCTTCAAACTGAAAATCATTGGAAACGTTGTTTTCAGGTATGCCGAATAGCTCTTCAAGAGTTTTGCCTATGCCCGTGTTTCCTGAACGAAGCGATTCTATAAAACCCAATTTATAGATTCCCTTGAGCTTTTTTCTGAAATTTATAACTGGAAGCTTGCCCATAGCGGGGCTTGCTCAATACAGAGTTATAAACCGCACACGCGCCTATTTGCGCACCACAATAATACTCTCTTTGTCCATAGTCCTCCCAACAATTCCCGCTTCATTTGTGGGGCTGTTGATTAGGGGAATTGTTTTATATGGAATATTTCTGCCGTTGTTCTCAATAGTTTCAAAGCCGATTTCCTCGCATAATTCCGAGGTTATGGTGCTTGAAGGGATAGATGTTTCTTTAACTGTCCTATTGCCGATTACTATGCCGGCAACCCCGTCTTTACGTAAAACTCGGTGCATTTGCTTGTAAACGTCATTTAGGTCTACAAAAAACCATGCTACTTCTTCGGCACGCTGAATATCCTTGCTAGCGATCGATTTAAGCACTTTATCAAGCGATTTAGATTTTAAGGAGTAGTCGTAATTCTTCCTTAATGAGCCGCCTAAACTGGCTTTATCTAATTTAGTAATTTCCTCGTAACTTCCAATCTCATCGCAGTCTAGCCCTAACCATTGAAGAGAAAGCCTGGAAAATTGACCGTATGCTACTGTTGTTCTGCTGTCGCCATAAGGAGGGGAGGTGACTATAAGGTCAATGCTATTGTCTTTGATTATATTTTTTGTATATCTTGCGTCGGCTTTGTAAACACGGCAATGGCTTTGTAAATTGGTGGATTGGTTAAATTCCAGCAGACAGGACATTGATTTTTTGAGCGCTTCTTTGAATATTTTCATAGTATTTGGATTGTGTTTTTCCAGGAGAGTTGGAGAATAACGGTATAACTTAAATTCGCCTGAGCGTGTGTTTGAAGCTTTGCGGACAGTTAATGAAAATGGAACTAAAAGAAAATTTCGTATTTCTTTATCCTCAACTTTAAAGATTTGCTCCCGAATTATCGCTAAATCTGATATTATTTGGGGTTTAAACCAGAATTCTATATTCCCGAAATCTGGAGGAGATGGCTTTCGTTTATTTGACGTATCAAACTTGTTAAATTGAGAATTTAATTTTTCAAGAAACTCAAAAACTTGTTTCTTTAAATAATTGGTTTCAATTGGCGTTGTTTTCACTTTGGAGAGCAGGATAGCCAGGGGATTGAGGTCTGTTCCAATAGCCTGCCTTTCTGACAGCACTGCTTCCACAAGAACCGTGCCGCTGCCGCACATTGGGTCATAAACAAGCTCATCTGTTTGAGAGTATTTTTTTATCAGCTTTTCGGCTATCTGCGGCACCATCCTGGCAGGATAAGTATGCATGCCGTGAGTATTATGCCGTGTATCTGCTGTTTCAAAATCCCAATCTTCGGTCTTTTGGATTTGAACAACTGCCTGCCCGGAGGAATACATCTCAAGAGTTGAATCTTTCATGTTTTCCATTGCATCAAAAAGATTTATTAACCTATCTATTAACTATATTGTAATTAACTTGTAATTAAGTTATTATAAAAGTGTGACTAAATTTAGTTATGGCAATTAATTGGAACCATTATGGATTTGTAAAGGCAAGCAAATACCGAAGTAAAATCGTGGAGGCTTTGGCTGCCGCCCCAAAAACTCCCTCGCAAATCGCAAACGAGATTAAGCTTTTCAAAACCCATACCAGTACTGTTTTGAAAGAACTTGTAAATGAAAAGATAGTGGAATGCCTGACGCCAAACTTAAGACGCGGGAAGATATTTGGCTTAACCGCGAATGGAAAGGCAGTTGCTTCTCAAATGCAAGGCAAAATATCAAAAACAAGATGATGATTTGCAACGAGGGCTCTCGGCGGGCAAGCCCGCCGTATCCGCCAGCTCGTTGCAAAATTTTGAAAATCGCTCCTCCCTGCGCGAAGCGCGGGGTATTGAGCAGACGAAACCTGCGAAATACGTATCCGAAGGATACGGTATCCGCGTAAAGCGATTTTCAAATGAGCTAATTCTTCCCTTCGCTCTTCCCGCAAAAATAAGCGCGCTTCTCACCTCATCGGCGTTATTATCACTATATCCGCAGTATTTCTCAATGCAACGGAAAAGCCCGGCTCCGCGCCTATTACAATGGTTTCCTTTCCAAGCTCTTTTGCTTTTATCAAAACAGGACGGAAATCATTATCCCTTGTCATTAAGGCAATCTTGTTGATTGCCGGATTGAAAACCTGCTGCATCGCTTCAACCGCCATTGTCACATCCACGTCTCCTGTTGTGATTATCGGCTCAAATCCCTGGTTGGTCATTGCCTCTATCAGCTTGTCGGAAGCATACTGGTCAAGGAATACCTTTGCCACTTTTATCTGCCCGTGCTTCTCCACTTCCCTTTTCACGGCAATCAAATCCGGCTTCATCTCCCGTCTTATGGTGTTGGGGCCGTCTATGAGAAGAGCTATGTTCCCCTCTACCTTCTTCTGCTTTATCATTTTCTTGATGGATTCAATCAAATTCACGTTTGGCATATTACGTCACCGGGAATGCCGTAGAAGCGCAATGCGTTTTCGCATGTCTTTTCTGCAGCCTCTTCCTCAGTTATTTCCAGCTCTTTGCTTATTATTCTTATGGATTGGACAACGTCAAGCGGGGTTTTTCCTATATACGGCGCATCCGTTTCAGCCACGAGGCGGGAAATACCTACTTCCCTTATTGCCTTCCTTCTTCCTGCTGAAGGAAGCGGAGGGATGGAAATAATGCCTTCCATTTCAACTGCTCTTTTCGCATCCTTTTCATTGCCTGAAAAGCAGTGCAGCATAAAGGAGAGGGGAGAATGCGATTCCAGCACGTCAAGCACTTCCTTATACGCATCCCTGCAATGAATTACAAGCGGGAGGCGCATCTCCTGTGCAAGTGTTATCATCTCCCCAAAACATGTTCTCTGCCTTTCCTTCAACTCCTCCGTCTTGCCCCAGTGAAAATCCAATCCGGTTTCCCCTATTGCCACGGGTTTGCTTTTGCGTATAAAATCACACCATTTTGGCAGTTCTTCCGCTAAATTCGCATATTGCTGCGCGGTTTGCGGCGCAATTCCCAAAGAGGCATAGGTGTTTTTGCAACTGTGTGCAATTTCGGCGTTTTTCACATTGGATTCGTGGGAATAGCCGCAGGTAAATATTGTGAAGTTTGGCGGGGCTTTGAACGCGGGTATTGCCTCAAGGTGCGCATGCGCATCAGCCATCTTAATAGTCTCGTCCATACGGATGTTTTAAAAATTGTATCAAATATAACCCTTTGGTAGCTCAAATTTTAAGGGAGTGATTTTTGATGAGCAAGATTTTTTCAGTTGCAAAAGAATTAAAGGAAGGAAAATACGTGATGATTGACGACGTGCCGTGCAGGGTGGTGAGCATTGACTCCTCAAAGCCGGGAAAGCACGGGGCGGCAAAGATGAGGGTGGTTGGAATGGGCATTTTTGACAACCAGAAGAAAAACCTCCTCGTGCCATCCGATGCGGACATAGAAGTGCCTATTATTGAAAGAAAAAGCGCGCAGGTTATATCCGTTTCGGGAAGCACCATGCAGATGATGGATACTGAAAGCTTTGAAACTTATGAGCTTGCAATCCCTCCGGAGCTTGTGGGAAAGGTGGAAACGGGAAAGGAATGCGAAATGATGGAAGCGCTTGGAAGAAGGGCAGTCATTAGGATAAAGGGAGAATGAAGAAGAGAAAATGGGAAGAGGAGAATAAAACAAGGTGAAAAAAATGGATATTCAAATAACAAAGGAAAAAGAAAACAAGACGATTGGCAGAAGGGAAATTGAGTTTGCCGGAGAGGGGGAAAGAATTACTCCCTCAAGGGAGAAGGTGCTTGAAAAATTGGCTGAAAGGCTTGCGATTAGGGAGGAATTCATCACCATAAAGGAGATAAGAAATGTGTATGGAAGCCATTCCTTTACCGGCATTGCGCATGTTTACCAGAAAAAGGAGAGGATGGCGGAGATTGAGCCGGGGTATTTATTGAAGAGGGGAGTGAAGGAAGAGAAAAAAGGAGAAGCACCAAAAGCCGCCGAAGAAAAGCCGAAAGAGCATAAGAAGGAAGAGGCAAAAAAAGAGGAGAAGCCTAAGGAAGCGAAGAAGGAATAGATAAAGAAGGCGGAAGGCAAGCCTGCTGAAGCGAAAAAAGAATAGGCGAAGAAAGCGGAAGAAAAAAAAGAGAGGAAACCCAAAGAGGCAAAGAAAGAATAAGAAGCAAGCCTGCAAAGAAGAAAAAAAAGAAACAGATAAGAGGTTGAATATTTATGGCTGAAGAAAAAAAACCTGCGAAAAAGAAAGTAAATGCAAAAGCATACGTGAAAATAGGGAGAACCTGCCCTAAATGCGGGCCCAAGAAAAGACTGGCAAAGCACGCAAACCGCCTTTCCTGCGGCAACTGCGGGTATTTTGAAAGAGTTTAGGCATGCAAAAGTATAATTCCCTGCTTGGTTCTTTCATCCTCTCCTGCGCACTTTTTGTTTTTGCGCAGATGTTTGGGGTTTTTGAGTTTGCAAATGGAGTGAATGTTGCGGGAATTGCTTTTCTTCTTTTGGCTTTTTTCATTCTGCATGCAATGAGGGAATTTGGGGAAGTTTGCCCTTTGCACACCCTTTTGCTGTTTCTTATTTTCATTCTTCTGGAGTTTTTTGGCTTTCCGATGGAGATTTTGACGCCTTTTGCGTTTTTGGCTGCGCCTTTTTACTATTATGGAATGGATGGAAAGGGATGGAAGGAGTGTGCGAAAAAAGTTGGGCTTGTTTTTGAGAGGGGAAGCGGTGCGGGTTTTGAGGGGGGAAGAGGTACGGGCATTTTTGCAAATGGAAAAATAACCGCTATTGTCATGCGGGGGGTGATTGGGGCGCTTGGCTTGTTTGCAATCGCCTTTTTTGTTTCCCTTTCACTTTACCTTCTTGGAATTTCCGACCAGCAGAATGTTTATGAAAAAATGCTGGAGTTTCCGCCTTACCTTCTTTTGCTTGCAGTTACCCTTTCCCCCTTGGCGGAGGAAATTTTCTTCAGGGGATTTTTGAGAAGGGAGATTGGCGCAGTTTTTTCAAGCGCAATATTCGCTTCTCTGCATTTTTTCTACGGCTCAATAGCTGAAATAGCGGCGGCTTTCTTTTTGGGATGGTGGCTGTGCGTCGTGTATGAGAGGAGCAGGGGGGTTTATGCACCGGTAATTGCGCATATTATATTTAATCTGGCTACTGTAATATATGTGGTGTATTTCTTATGAAAACTGCTTCCTGCGTTTGCCTTGGAATAGAAAGCACTGCGCACACTTTGGGAGTGGGCATTTCCACTGAAAAGAAGGTGCTTGCAAATGCAGTTGCATTCTACCGCTCCCCGCCGGGAGAAGGGATGCTTCCAAGAAAGGCGGCGGAGCATCATCAGGAGAAGATAAAGGAGAAAATGGAGGAAGCGCTGCGGGTGGCGGGAAAGAAAATTGAGGATGTTGATGTTTTCGCATTTTCCCAAGGCCCGGGAATAGGACAGTGCCTGCGCGTGTCCTGCATTGCCGCGCGCTATTTGGCGCAAAAATACGAAAAGCCTCTCTTGGGAATAAATCATTGCAGGGCGCATCTTGAGATAAGCATGAATGAAACTGGTTTTACAGACCCGATTTTCCTTTATGTCAGCGGGGGAAACACGCAGGTTATTGTTAGGGAAGCGGGAGAAAAAGAGCGTGGGCGTGATGGAGCAAGTGTAGAAAAATACCGCGTCCTTGGGGAGACTCTTGATATTGGAATTGGAAATTTGTTTGATGTTTTTGCGCGCTCTTTGGGAGAGGGATTTGCGCACGGCTCAACTGTTGAAAAATTGGCAGGGGAAGGAAAATACATTGAGATGCCCTATGTGATAAAGGGGATGAATTTTTCCTTTTCAGGCTTGCTCACGCATGCGCAGAGGATGATGGGGAAGGAGAAAAAAGAGGATGTTTGCCATTCCCTGATGGAAACCTCCTTTGCAGTGCTCTGCGAGGCATGCGAGAGGGCGCTTTGCCTGACAGGGAAAAAAGAGCTTATAGTGTGCGGAGGGGTTGCACAGAATAAAAAACTGCAGGGGATGCTTGCTGAAATGTGTAAAGAGCAAGGAGTGGAATTCGGCTTTGCGCGAAATGAGTTTAATGCCGATAATGGTGCGATGATTGCCTATTGCGGGGCGGATTATTTTGCGAGGGGAAAAAGGATGAAATTGTCAGAATGCTTTGCGAGGCAGGATTGGAGAGTGGATGCACTCTAAAGAATCTCCCCCAACCTCTCCGAAGTTGTAAGTATGGCTTTTTTCGTCCTTATTGCAAGCGCAAACCGCAGCTTCTCCTTCTCGCATTCAAGAAGGCTTTTCCTGAAGGAGTCAATTTCTTCATCATTTTCAAATACCAAAATCAGCCTGCCTTTTTTGGGAAGTTTTGGAAGGGAATTTTGAGAGTGGATCCGTATCTCTTCCTGCCCGCAGATGATGCCCCCATCCTTATTTATCCTAAAGCGCCTGCCTGCAGCAACCAGCTTCTCATAAACCTGCCTTAAGAGTGCGGCTTTCCGTGCATCTGTGCATTTTTGCATGTAAAAATCCCCGTAATTTGAAATTTTCCCCTCCTCCTTGAGGGAGTTGAGCACCTCAAGCACGTTCTCATCAAAAAGCACGATGTTTTTTCCCTCTCCCTTTAGGGTTTTTTCAAGCTCGCGCCTTATGTCGGAAATGTAAAGCCCAAGCGGAACTTTTCCGAAAGCGCGTGAAGCGCGCCCTATTGCCTGTAGTGCCTGCCCCTTTTTCATTCTCACAAAAAGAAAACCCCCCTTTTTCGCATCAGGAAAAATCAGTGAGAAGGGTGTTCTTCTTCTCCTGAAAAGGAGATATACGCCAGCCACCAGGAGAACTGCGGGAATTCCGTAAACGGCATAAAAGGAGAAGATGCTTTGCGAAGGGGTGCTTTCAATGGAGATGCGCTTTCCCGAAATGTCAAAATGGAAAATATGAGTTTTTGAGAAATCGGTTTTGGGATTTATACGCAGATACCCGCCTGAAACCGGCTGCCTCCCCGCAAAAGTCTGGTTATCTAAAAACACTTCGGCAAAAACGTCATTCAGGGGCACTCCGTCCTCCTCAAAATAAAACGAGTACGCCCCTTCCACGGAATCCTTCTCCATTACGGTTATTTCCTTCACGTGAAGGTAGGAGGCGGCATGGGTTTGAGCATACTGGTCGCTTAAGCGAATGACATAATTTCCAGGTGGAAGCTCGCTTTGCAGAGAAACCGAGCGGAACCATACCCTGCTTATGTTCGCCTCCCCTATCTTTTGCACGTAAACGCTCGTCCCCTCAAGCATTGCGTGAAGGGAGAGGGAGAGAAATACGGAAGAGGAGAAGGATTTGTTTATCGCTATCTGCAGCTCAAGGGCGCGCGAGGAGGAAACAAGAGTGGGGTGCAGCAGGTTGCCGGGAAATTTTGAGGCTTTTGGAAAATCAAGTATGCCTTTTCTTGCATCAGCTTCAAAATAAATTCGCGGGTAGCCTTGCGCAATGGATGAAGAGGTGAAAAGCGTTTTTACGCCGCTGTAATTTGCCAGTGCAATGGTGCTGCCGTTTCCCTCCTGCCACGCCTGCGATATTATTGCCCGCGCCAAATCATCAGCCGCTTCTCCTATGCCCCCGAGCTTGTCAAGCGTCTTTGAATTGTAGTAAATAAGCGAGGAGTTTGCTTCAAATGTTTCCCAGCCGTGCGTTTTTTGCGGCAGTGGGAGAATAGAAGCGTTTTCATTCTGCGCGATTGAGCCGTCCGCCTCAAGAAGGTAGGAGAGGGGCATCCCATTGTATATCAGCACGTTTGCGGAAGAAAGCAGTTTTGGAAGGCGCTCGTAAAGCGCCCTTGGAAAGACTCCGCTTGGGATTATGATGATGGAATTTTGAAGTGAGGCGGCATTCTCCGCAGGAATCACGAGGAAGGGGATGCCTGTTTGCGCAAGGTCTTTTTGCAGGCTTTTTTTAAGCGCCTCAAACCCTCCTGCTTCTATGCGCGGGGAGTCTATGAAATAAACCTGGCGGGCTGGAGGCTGCGGAAAGAAATACAATGTAAGGTTGGCGCTGGAAGCGCCTGAAAGAAGAACGTGGCAGTATGCCTCATAACTCCCTTGCGCGTTTGCCACCCCGCAGTCTTTTGGGGAGATGGAAAAATCCAGTTTAGAGGAAGGGTTTGCTTTTTGCGAAGAAGGAGGCAGGAGAAAAATAAATGCGAGCAAGAAGAATGCGAGAATGGCGCAGGCAGCAAGAAAGGGAGTGCGCCTTTTTTGCCAAAAAATGTTTTACACCTCCGAATCAGGGCATTTTTGAGGAACGCAGGAAACCGGCATTGTTTTTGTAAAATGAACGTATATCTTCTATTCCGAGGGAAAGCATCAAGGGTCGTTCAAGGGACAGCCCCCAGGCAAGCACAGGATACCTTCCGCAGAGAGGGATGCTGACTTCCGGACGGAATATCCCCGCCCCTCCCAATTCCATCCAGCATTTTTTTGGCTCATGCCATACATGCACCTCAAGAGAGGGCTCGGTGTATGGGAAGAAGCTTGGCACAAAACGTATTTTCTCAAAGCCCATCTTTTTGTAGAACTCGGTGAGGAAGCCCATAAGGTGCGAGAAGGTGGCGTCTTCCCACATCACTATCCCCTCAACCTGGAAAAATTCAGCCAGGTGCTTGTAATCGGTCGCCTCGTTGCGGAATACCTTGCCTATGGAAAAGAATTTCCTTCCCTCTTTTTTGCCAGTGCATTTTTCGTAAAGCGTGCGCGCGGAAACGCAGGTGGTGTGGGTGCGCAGTATCGCTTTCTCTGCTTCCTTCTTCTGCCAGGAGTATTTCCAGCCCTTCTGGTGCGAGCGCTTTACCCGCTTTACGAGTTCGGAATCTTTAGGCAGGGGGGAATCTCCCTCAAGGTAGAATGTGTCTGCCAAATCACGCGCAGGGTGGTCCTGGGGCTGGAAAAGTGCGTCAAAGTTCCAAAAAGAGGATTCAATCATTCCTCCTTCCATCTCCTCAAAGCCCATTTCCGTGAAGATGCCGCTTATCTTTTTTGCAAGCTTTGCGATTATGTGGCGCTTTCCTATGAGGGGCTCTTCTGAAGGGGCGCTTATGTTGTATTCGCGCAGGTGTGCGCCTTTCCAACTGCCATCAAGCAGCATCTTTCTCGTAATCTGGTTTGTTTCCTGCTCAATCGTTCCCTTAAACTCCTGCGCTTTTTGCATTCCTTCCTCTGTAAGTGCCATTCGATAACTGTTCGTTTCATTCACGCTCAAAAGCCCGCGGCGGGTTAGCTCTCCTTCTATTTCCTGCGGAATTGTTTTTCCCTCGCTTATTTTTGCAAACAATGCGCGCAACTCATCTTTTCTGATTCCCTCTTCTCCTTCCTTTGTCGCAAAAACCTTTCCGCCATCTATCCTTATCCAGCCTTTTTTCTTTGCCCACTGAATGCCGATACTTTTTTCCCTTTCCGAAAGCTTCCCTATTTCTATTCCTTCCTTTGCCCTTTTCACAAGCGTTATTTCAGGGAAGCCTTCTTTGAGGCATTGCAAGCCTTCTTCTGTCAGCTCAAGGGTTTTTTCCTCTTTTGCCTCAATAATCACGAGTTTCTTCTCCCCAAGCCACATCGCGGCTTTCATTGCCGCGTCTTTATTCAGATTTGCCTTCCTGGCAACTTCTTCAATTGCAAGCGGCTCTTTTTCACCTGCAAGCGCAGCTAAAATCATTTTCTCGTATTGGTGAAGTTCCATCCAAATCCCTTATCTTTCCTTGTTCTTCCCTTTCACGAAGTTTAAGTAAACGTAGGAGGAGACTATCACAATCAGTATGACAATTAGCGCGAGCCCCTGCGCCCCAAGCAGTGCGCCCTGCAGGGAAAGCTGCGCAGAGTTGAAAAACTCAAGCACCTCGCTCTCAAGGCTCTCCTCCACCTCATAGGAAAACTCAAATTTTGGCAGGATGGCATTGCTCCAGAAGAATGCCTGCGCCCCGGTCAGCTTGCCCTCGTTTTGCGGCAGGGGCTGCACGTATATATTCTGCGAGTTTTGGGGGATGGAGATTGTCAGGTTGGTTATCTTGTCAAGCACCAAATCCCCTGATTCGCTTATGCCCACCGTAATGGCTTTTGTGTTGAGCGTGAAGCGGGTGGTGCGGGGCTTGAAGCGCTCTGCAAAGAAAAGCCCGGTGTTCGGGAGGATGGTGCCGTTTGCATACAATGGATATACTACATAGTCTATGAGGATAGCCGCATGGCATGTCCCCTCAAAATCGTTGCAGCGCCAGGGCGGCTGGGGGCGCACGCGTATGCCCCGCATCTCCACGTTTGCGCCTGAAATGTGGTGGCGAAGCTCTGTTAAGCCGGTTATTTCCCTCCATGTCGCCAAATCGTGCTTTACAAGCGGGCTTTTGTACCTTTCAGTGGAGGCAGGGGTTGTTAGAAGAAGCTCCGCCTTCTCCTGCACGGTTGAAACGCCCTTTTCATCAACGGAAACAGAGATTGTCAGGCGCTCAAGCACGAATGCACTATAGGATAGGGAAATTGCAATCGCAATAACAAAAATGGCGAAAATGGCACTTCGCATAGGAATATACAAGCGAAATAACTATTTAAAAGGAATGCTGCCATAAGTAAAGCATCAGGAGATTAGAGGTGTATTTATGATAGTGAATGGAAAAATTACTTCGGTTGAGGCGCGCAGGGATTCGGATGCGCAGATGAGCGGGCTTTCCGTAAACATCTCCATGGATGGAGTGAAGGTGGAGGGGAAGCGTGTTGAGGTAAGCTACACTTACATTGCGACTTATGATGAGAAGGTCGGGGAGCTGAAATTGAAGGGAGTGCTTTACGCAAACGAGGAGGAGAAGGCTGCAAAGAAAATAAAGGAGAGATGGGAAAAGGAAAAGAAGCTTCCCGAGGAGTTTGCAGAGGTTGTCATAAATACGATTAATTTCACCTGCTCCACAAACGGAATATTTGCAACGCGCGTGGTGAATCTGGCGCCCCCGATGGTTCCGCCAAGGATTTCGATAGGAAAGGGCGGCGGGAATGAAGGAGCGAAGCCGGCATCGTAAAAAAAGAGTCAAAGCGTTAATTCCATCCCGTCATACGCGACTTTTTGGTTTTTATTCAGAAAGACGAACTTGCCGCAAGGTTTATATGTTAATATAGTATTAATACTCTGCTAACATTGGATTAATATCTGTAATGAGGTGGTTGGATGGTATATGCAGTCATCAACATAAGCGATTATGCAAATCGGATTTTGAAGATAATAAAGGCAAAATACGACTTGCGGGACAAGTCGCAGGCGATAGACATGATGGCGGAGCAATATGGAGGCGGGATACTAGAGCCCGAACTGCGCCCTGAATACGTTGAAAAAATGCGCAAGGTGCAGAAAGAAACTCCGATTATCCTGGGGAACATCGAGGGCTTTAGAAAGAGGTATGAAAAATGACTTATATTCTCGCAGTCAGGCCGAGCTTGGATGAGAAACTGCAGAAGTTATTTAGGAAAAACAGTATGAGATTATAAAGAAAAAATCGGAAGAGATACTGCTCAACCCTTGGCATTACAAAAACTTGAGTGCGCCAATGCAAAACCGGAAAAGAGTGCATATAAATAAGCATTTCGTGCTGACTTTTTCAATAGACAAAGAAAAAAAGATAGTTATGCTGGAGGATTTTGACCATCACGACAAAATTTACAAAAACTAAACGCTTATTTCCATCCCGTCATACGCAACCCTTGAGTTTGCAAACACTTTTTTTGCCTCTTCCTCCAAAACTTCTGCTTTTGGGTAGCGCGAGGAGATGTGAGTTAGAATGAGGGATTTGACTTTTGCTTTTTTTGCTATTTTGGCGGCGGATACTGCGCTTGTGTGAAAGCGCTCGTTCGCTTCTTTTTCCCTATCATTCCCGTAAGTTCCCTCGTGTATGAGTAAATCTGCCTCTTTTGCAATTTTTGCCATGCCCGCAAATGCCTTCGTATCCCCGGAGTATATGATTTTTTTTCCGGGAACAGCGCACGCAACTTCGCTTAGTTTTATCGTTTTCCCCTCAACTTTTATCTTTCCCTTTTCCTGTATCTCTCGAAACATTTCTCCCTTCATTCCGAGGGAATGCGCTTTTTCTGCGTTGAATCTTATTTTTTCCTTCTCTTGTATGATATAGCCGAATGAATGGCGCAGTCCATGCTCCGTGCAAAAGGAGGAAACGGAAAAATCGTCTGTTTCAAATATCTTTTCCTCTCCGGTAATCTCCTTTATTTCTGCCCTTCCGGCTTCCTTTGCAAAGGGCGAAATAAGCGCAGATGTTCCGGGGGGCCCGAATATCTTCAGCCCTGCCCTCTTCTTCAGCTTCAGGGTTTCCAATAAGCCAAACAGCCCAATCACATGGTCAAGGTGAAGATGGGTGAGAAAGACTGCTTTTACTTTTTCATAGCTGACGTTGAATCTCATCATCTGTCGCTGGGTTCCTTCCCCGCAGTCAAACAAATAGACGCTTCCGTCCCTCTGCATGGCTATTGCAGGCAGGCTCCGCTCGGAAGATGGCACTGCCCCGCTTGTTCCCAAAAATACGATGCGAAACATAAGGGAGATAGGGAAAACAGTGCTTTTAAATTTGCTTCACCAAACCTGCCTTCCCAAATATCTTTCAATTATATCAAAAATGTCCTTTTTTCTATGGGGGTTGAGGGAAATGTGAATCTGCCCTGTCTTTTTCAGCCACGTGATTAAATCCGCGTCTGCCAATTCCCTTGCAATTGCTTCTGCCTGGGATTGAAATTCGCGGGGAAGGGCGCTTCTAACGTTTATTAATTCGGTGTGCTTTCCTCCCCATCGCCGATGGCGGGAGAGTTTGTAAAGGATGTGCGCCTTTATCTGCGCACTGCTGGGTTTTAGAGCTTCCATTATATCAATGAGATGAATATTGACAGTTAAATATTTAAATGTTGATGTTTATAATTCCAAACATATGGAAAACAATTCCCTGTTTTTGGATTTCTTCGGAGATTCGCCCATGTTTAAGGTAATAGACTTCCTGCTTGAGCACCGCCTGGAGGATTTCACGAAAACGGATATTGCAAAGGGGGCAGGGATAAGCTGGGCAAGCCTTTTCAACTACTGGGGTGAAATTGAGAAATACAGAATTGTGAAGCTGGTGCGCACGGTCGGGAGGGCGAAACTTTATCAGCTGAACGAGAGTGAGCCGCTCGTGAAATCCCTTAAAGCGTTTGAAATGCAGCTTATGAAGAGTGCGGCAGATGAGGAAGAGATGAAAAACGTAGTAAGAACGAGAAGGGCGGCAACATCCTCAATATAAATCTTTTCTTTTAATTATAGACTTGTTAGAGGTGATTTTGTGGTGGAATTTGCACTTTTTTCAAAATTAAGCGAAGTGTTCGGGGTTCCGGGAAGGGAGGACGGAATACAGGAGCTTATGCTTTCCGAGTTTAAGAAAATCGGCTTGAAGGCGGAAACGGACAGGATGGGGAATGTGATTGCGAAGGGAAAGGGCGCGAGGAAAAACCCGCTTGTTTTGGCTGCGCACATGGATGAGATAGGGATGATGGTGAAATACATTACGGAAAAGGGCTTCTTGAAATTCATAAAAGTTGGCGGGATTGACAACCGGACTCTCCTGAATCAGAGAGTGGTTGTGCAGACGAAAAACGGCAATATTTACGGGGTAATCGGCTCAAAGCCGCCCCACCTGATGAAGGACGAGGAGATGAAGAACGCGATCGACAAGAAAAACCTGTTCATTGACATCGGCGCGAAGAATAGAAAGGACGCGGAAAAGCTGGGCGTGCAGGTCGGAGATGCGGTCTGTTTTGACATGAAGATGCAGAAGCTGGCGAATGGGATAGTTACGGGAAAGGCAATTGATGACAGGGTTGGCTGCTACATACTGCTGGAAGCTGCAAAAATGCTCAAGGATAAGAATGTCGTGTTCGTGGGGACTGTGCAGGAGGAGGTTTCCACTTTCGGGAAGGGGGCGCAGGTGTCTGCATATTCCCTTGAGCCTTCGGCATTCATCGCGATAGACACTGCGATTGCAGGCGACCACCCGGAAGTTGGGGAGGAAGAAGCGCCTCTGAAATTAGGGGCAGGACCGGCAATTACGGCAGTAGAGGCATCTGGCAGGGGCAATGTTGCCGACAGGCTATTGCTGAAAGAGGTAATGGAAACCGCAAAAAAAGCGAAAGTGAAATACCAGCTTGAAGTGATAGAAGGGGGCGCGACTGATGCGGCTTCTGTTTATAATGTGCGGGGAGGCATTCCTTCAGTCGCTTTATGCGTTCCCACGAGATACATACACTCAAATGTGCAGGTGTGCGCTTTGTCTGATGTGGAGAAGACGCTGGAATTGGTAGTGGAGATAGGGAAGAAGGGAGTAAGGTAGAAGGAGTTTTTACCCTGTTTGCGGAAGGAGAATCCCTTGGCTGGGAAATTCCGAACTCCTCAAATTTTTCCGGGCGGTTCCGAATGACGCATCTCATTCTTGAAAGCGCCTTTTCTATTATCGGTTTTATCCTCTCCTTTGGAAGGCTGTAGCGTTCTCCTATTTCCTCATAAGTCAGAGAATGTGTTTGCCCTATCCCAAAATATAATGTGACGATTTCCCTTTCTCTTTCTGAAAGCGCCAGCATCTTGCCAAGCTTGATTTGCACAACCTCTTTTCTCTCGCCAAGAAGGAGATTGAAATCAGGCGAATCGGTTTCGTAGGCAGGCACAGCGATTGCGTTTTTGCCTCCTGGATCGTTTCCTTGAAGTTCCGCTAATCCCTCTTGCATACTCTGTTTAATCCAATTCACCGCGTATGTTATGAATTTGGTTCCTGACGTTTCATCAAACCTTCGTGCGGCTTTTTGCAGCCCAAGGTAAGCCTGAGCAAACAAATCCCATACGAACTCTGGATTCCCTGAAGCAAACGCTTTTTTGTATGTTATGTCCGCTGCAAAGCGCAGGTTGTGCAGAACCAACGGCTGAAGATTGCCTCTCCTTGCGCTTATGGCTGCTTCTTTCTCCTGTTCGAGGGTTAGAATAGAGTATGTTTTATCTCTCATAAGCTTCCGTCGAAAGGTGAGAAAGCGATTGAGTTGCGTCTGCTCCCCTTTGCTAAATGCCGCAAAGTCAACGAGTTGCCCCTTCTTCATGCTTTGTAGAGATTGAACGGATGTTGCCCTACCTTATATTAAGTGGGAAAAGATTAATAAAGAAGCTGGTTATTCGCCTAAACCTGCCCCGCTCTTCTTGAGAATCTTCGCCTAACCTAAATCTTTTTCTGCATCTCCCTCTAACTTATATCTTCAGCATCTTCCCTAAATCGTCTTCAGCATTTCCCCCTAACCTAAATCTTCTTTTGCATCTCTTCCTAATCTAAATCTTCTTCACCATCTCTCCCAAACCTACAGCTTCTTCAGCATTTCCCCTACCTTCTTCTCAAGGGATTCCAAGTAGATTTCCACAACCTCAAAGCTTCCCTTATTCAGTTTGTCCCGCGCAAGCTTAAGCTCAAGCTCAACGTCAAACACGTCCACTTCCTTTGCCTTTAACTTTTCCATCCCTTCTATTACTTTCATTATCCTTTCATTATACAGATGGTATTTCTCAAGCGCCTTATCTGAAAGCCTAACAATAGAGTGCAAAAGCGGCCTAAAAAGCACGAAATACGGGTTCCCCCTGTTGAATTCGGCATTCTGCAGCATCCCCACACCGACAGGCGCCTTCACTATGTACTTTAGTATCTCCTCCCCGTATTTCATCTTTATCCTGTTCAAATCCTCCTCGTATTTGGTGCGAAGCTGGACTTCGGTTGAGATGTTTGTTTTTATCTCCCCCACGAAATCGGAGAGCACCTGCGAAACAAGGAGCATCCCCACCCCCCATTTGCGGAATTCACGCACGGAGCGCTCTATGTTCTTGAAGCCCGCCCCCGTTCCTCCGAATTTCGGCAAGAGGCGGTGCACTTCATCGAATACAATCAGTAGGCGCAATTCCTTTGACTCCTCAAGGTTAAGCGCAAACACTTCTTCTATCGTATTTGCGACTATCGTCTCTATGTCCACTGATTTGAAGTTGTTGAGCGCGAATATCGTTATCTCCCCGGGCTTCATGAGCTCCTTTATGTTTATCTTGCGGTTGGGGTCCTTTACTATGAACACGTTGCCCGGAAACGCGCACGCGTCCGAGGCATTCATGCCAAAGTCCTTGTACAATGACAGCATCTCCTTTACGCTGTTTTTGCGCAAAAAGCCGGTCCACTGCGCTGTCGGGTCAAACACCACAACAGATATTTTCTTTTTGAGGACCTCTTCCACTATATCCTGCGCAGCAACGGTTTTTCCGCTTCCTGAAGCGCCTGCCACAAGCGCGTGCATTACCAATTTGTCAACCGGGAAGGCGGCGCGCACGTTTGTTTCAGCCACTTTTCCCAAAAAGGCAGCCCTCTCGTCAAATTTGGGCAGTTTTGAGAAGTCAATTTTCACAAGGAAGCGCTTCTTCTCCTTCTCCATCCTCTTCCACATCGCGTACCCCCCTGCCGCAAGCACGACTGCAAAGAGAAATACGAAAAGCGGAGTCAGGGAGCGGCGCACGTCTATGGTGGAAATGGAGGTTGCTTCTCTTGAAAGCCCGCTTGAAACCGGGTAAGTTGCAACCGCGCGCAGCACGTATTTCCCTTCAGGAGTGTCTGCAGGCACGTCCATTGTCTTTATGCTTGAGAGTGATGTTTCAATCGCAAGCGCCTCCTCAAGCTCCGCGACTATTTTCTCGTTCTCCTGCTGGATAAGCTGCACTTTGAGCTGTGCGTCCACCCTGCGCGCCTCCCCTAAATTATAAATGTTTGTTTCTATGCGGATTTTCCCGCCGGGCTCAACCGTGCTGTCAATTGGCTGTATCTTCAGGTCAAGAAGCCTGTCCTTTAGCTGGAGCACGCGCAGGTTGAAGGGAACCTGTATCCTTCCGCCTGCTTCGTTTTCAAACTCTATTGAGCCGTAATAAACGCCCGGCTTTGTGTCGGCAGGCAGTGAAACAAAAAGAGCCACTTCGCTTTCCGCATACGGCTCAAGCGTTATCGAGCTCTGCTCGGAATAAACATAGGATTTTATGTTGCCTGCCGTTTGTATGCTGATTGTGGAGGTTTCGCCAAGCGTGTTCTTTATTGTGGTGGAGGTAGTTGTTTCCTCTCCAGGGTAGAGCTCAAAGTAGATGCTGTTTGTCATCGTCTCCATTCCCTCCGTGGAAATGTTCGCGCCGGAGCGCATCTTTTCCGATAGGTTCTCGTACATCTCCTGCAGAAGCGAGAGCTGTTGGTTGAATTCCTCCGAGTCTGGCTGCATTCCCTGCAGTTCGTCTATCTTGTCCTGTATCTCCTGCAGCTGCGCCTCGCTTGCGCCCTCCACGTTGGTGGTGGAATAAGAAGATGAGCCGCCGCTGCTTCCGCCGGTTGTCACGCTTACCGTCTGTGTTGTCACCGGACAGTCCGCAGGGCAGTTTGCGCTTCCCTCCCCGTATGCGGAGTGGCAAACCCCGTCCCCGCAGATGTATTCCGCGGCAGCGTAGGCGGAGAAGCTGGAAATGTTCGCGGTGATTTTGTGGTTCAGCCTATCCACGGAAACCGAAGTCAGCCTTTCCCAGCCGGAAGTGCAAAGGCGGGTGGCAAAATCCCAGGTGGAGCACTTGTAAAGCCCCACATTTGACTCGGAGGCATAGGAGGTGCCGGAATAATCCATTGTGATGCTGCCGCCAGTGTAGTTGGTTGAAATGTTTGTCAGCGTTACTGCGGTCAGCGCCCCCCCTCCCACGTAATTCGGAGTCAGGCTGTCAATGCTGAAGAGGCTTGAAACGTTCTGCGACATGTTCACGCCGGTTAATGTGATGCTCTGCCCGAATGCCTTTATCTGCAAATTCACTATGTTCGTGGCATTCACGGACTGGTTGAAAATGCCGGAAGTGTTGAACACGAACATCACGTTGGAGGCATTGTCAAGTATCCATATCTCCACCGTGGGCGTGCTGCCGTTTGCGCTTGTGAAGTTGCCGGCAATGTAAGCCCCCTGCATGACGTTGAAGGTGGAGGAGTTCGTCCCGTTCAAGCCGGAGGTGTCGTTTGCCCATGCACGAATGGTGTACATGCCATATTCGGCGTCGATTGTGGCAAAACTGTTGGTGTAATAGGGAGCAGAGTAGGTTAGAGTAAGATTGTCAACCGTTCCGTTGGGATGGGTAAGGTTGGCGGTTATGCCTGAAACACCGGCATTGTCGCTTGGGAGAAGGGAAATTGCGACCACTGCGCCCTTGTAAGCTGACGCGGCGCTTATTATTATTGAGGGCGGCGTGGTATCGGTGTAGATGACTGCGCCGGCTTCGGTGTCCGCGCCGCCATAGCCTCCATACTGCGCCTCAACCACTATGCTGTTGTTAAGGGTAGTTATATCCGGGGCGAGGCATGAAATCAGCCATGCGGAGGTTGAATATGAATAGGATGGAGAAGTGCAGTCCGCTCCGCCTACTGCCGCACTCCAGGTTGCCCCGCTTGTCAGTTCGGCTCCCTCAAGATAGGCATTTGCGCTTATGTTGAGGGTTGCGCCGGGAATTATTTCTGCTGCGGGCAAAGACGAGTTTGGAGAGGAAACCAGCACGGT
The DNA here is from genome assembly GCA_001871475.1 of Candidatus Micrarchaeota archaeon CG1_02_47_40. GTDB lineage: Archaea > Micrarchaeota > Micrarchaeia > Anstonellales > CG1-02-47-40 > CG1-02-47-40. The sequence goes on from MNVE01000009.1 coordinate 91,605, forward strand.
CATGTTGATTACGCGCAGGGTTGCATTAAGGGTCAGCGAAGCGGGGGAGGCGGATGCGTTTGCAATGGTTATGCCGACAGTCATGTTCCCCGGAGCGGTCGCGTTTGAGTATATCCTTATGGTATGGGAGGTGGAGTTTTTGGGAATCTGGATATCTGTTTCATTTGCATACGCGCTTGTATCGTTTGTGGAGGAATTCAGGCGCAGGTTAACGTTCCCGTTGTTGTATATTCTTGCGTAGCCTATTGTGGTTTCGCCGGTGCCGACCGTTGCGTTGAAGAATGTCTGGTTTATGCTCCAGCTTGCGTTGGTCGGCACAGTAACCTGCAATTGCGCCGTCTTGTTTGAGATGCCGTCCCCGTATGCGATTATGTTCGCAAGGTATGTGCCTGGCGCATGGGCATAAGGTATGGACACGTTTATATTGACAGTTTCAATGCCTCCTTGTGCAATTGAGGCGATATATGCGGGCGCCATCGCCGTATCCGCCATCTCGCATATCGTGCCCGAGGAGCACACGGCATAGATGTTAAGCGCGGTTCCGGTCCCGCTTGAGGTTATGGTGAAGTTTGTCCTTCCGGTCGCGTTGTGCTGGACGGACAGGGAGTCTATGCTGGACAGGGAGATGTCCGGCTGTCCGCTCGTCGTGACGGTTTCCCCAAGCATATACGCCGTTTCCCCGTCCGTGTCGGAGAACTGCGAAACGTTCGCATACACTCTGTCATAGACCTTGTCCACTACCGTGGTAAGCATGCCCCACGTGCCAGAGCAGGTTTTGGTTGAGAAATTCCATCCGGCGCACTTGTACATCTTTATGTATTCTTCCGCTCCGGAAAGCTCTCCGCTGTCAAATGAGATGGATATTGCCGCGCCCCCGGTGAAGTTGGTGCGCACCCCTATGCCGTTCACCCCGTTCACCAGGCTGGATTCCCATTTGCCTATCCTGTCAAAGTCAAGCGAATCCGAGTAGGAGGAAAGCTCTATTTCCTGCAGGGTTATGTTCATGCTCATCTGCGAGGAGAAGACAACCGCGTCGTAGGTGCGCGAGTGTATGACGGCGCTGTATGCCCCGTTTGAATTTGTTGAGAAATTCTGCAGAACCTGCGAGGTGGCGGGGCGGTAGAGAGTGAAGCCCGCTGACACGGGCTGGCTGGATGAGTTCTTTATGTCGCCTGCGAAGCCTGCGTCCGTCCATATCTCAAAGTAGCCGGAGGAGGTGTTGGAATTGCCCTGCGCATCGGAAATCCAGTAATAAACATCATAATCGCCGACTGACAGCCCGCTCATGTTGAATTCATATGTGTAATTGTAGGAGTGATTTACGGTTATGTTCTGCGAAAGCACGTATGCCTTTACAGTGCTGACATTGACGTTGTCGCTTGCATTAATCTGGAAGAACGCGCTTGTCCCTGAAATGTTTATCCTGCTGGCTAAAAACGCCGGCAGTGTGATGTCCAGGTAATGCAGGGAGGATTGCGTGGTGTTTGTTATGAGTATGTCCATTGTGCTGTAATTTGCGATAACTGTCAGGTTGTGCCACTGCCCGTCGTTTGCGCTTGGGGCGGTGCAGTTTATCTGCCAGAGGTTCTGCCCTGAAAAGTTCGCGTATGCGGACACGGGGCAGCTCGTTCCATTTACCTGCACGCTGAAGGTTGCGTTCTCGTTTACGTAGTCGTCCCCCGCAAGTATGGTGGCGTTTATGTATATCGTGTCTCCTGCGCTTATATTGACCTGCTTTACAGTTGAATTCGGACTTATGTTCATTGAGCCTACGAAAACCCGATAATCTATCGGAATTGTGTAGTTGAGGGTGGCGCCCTCGTGGGTTTCGTTTAATGTCAGATTGCCGTAGTAGCTTGCCGGCTCGCCTGGAAGGGAGTAAGTGATGTTCAGGGTGTAGTTGGTGCCTGCCAGGACAGTCTGGCTTGCGTCTTCAAGAACGAATATGCCCGTAGCGTTCCCGCTTAAGTTGAAGAGGAATGCCAGATTTTCATTTCCGTTGTTGCTTATTGTCGTGGCAAGGGTTCCGGCTGCGTTGATTACGTTTGAGGTGTTTATACTGCTCCTGCTGACCGTCCAGTTGTAATCAGCCAAAACGTTTATTGTTGAGGTGAACTGGTGGCTGGCGCCTTCCGTGGAAGTGGCATTGAGGTAGAGGTTGGGGTATGCCCCGGTCGCCTTGCCCGCGGAGGCAGTAAGCGTTACCGTAATCGGTTTTGCCTGCCCAATCCCAAGCGAGAACAGGGCGCTCTCGTTGAAGGCTACGCTGAATGCGGTGCACTGTGCGCCGGAGCAGGTCAGGTTTATTCCCGAAACGTTGCTGATTCCGGTTGAATTCACTATAAGCGTGAAGTTTGAACTGCTTCCCTGCGAGATGTTCGCCGCCGATGGGAACTGCAGGAGCAATTCGGGATTCCCCTGCACGCTGACAGTTATGTCAGCAGTATAATTGGTAAAGTTGCTCCTGTCGGGATTTGTCCATCTGATATATGGAGTCACATAATATGTGCCGGGCTCCGTGCCTGCCGGGATTGTGATTGTTATATTCGCATATTGCTTTGAGTTGTTCGTTATGTTTGTGAAATTGCATATTGTGGAGCCCCAGCTGGAATTTGAGGGAAGTCCGTATCCGGTCGCGTTTATCGCGGTTCCATAGCCGGTGTTGTTTGCGGATATTTCAAAGGAGAAAGTTTTCGGGGAGGATTGGCTCATTCCTGAAATTACTGCGGTGGTGATGTTTGAGCCGGCTCTCATGCTCGTGTTCCCATAGACTATGAAGAGGATGCTGCCATTTCCGTATTTGTTTCCGGTGTCAGGCACGTGGACTGAAATGTTGTAGGCGCCCCCCCATTGAGGCGTGTAGAGGCAGTAGAAGCTGTTTAGGAGCCCTACGCGAGTGGCTGAAACTTTTTCTGTCGCAGAGTTCAGGGTGAAGTTGCAGTGGACGTTATTGTAGTCTATCTGTGTCTGGTCGTCGGAAGCGGAGAAATTCACGCGGATTTGGATGTTGGCGTCTGTTACGTTTATCGGGGCGTAGTTGGAAGCGTTAGTTATGTTTATCTGCGGCGCGACTACTGGAGGCTGGTCTTCCACCACAAGATACATTGTCGTGTAGTTTGTTGTTGGAGAGGCGCTTGTGTTTGTGAGAGTGATGTTCAGAGTCCAGGAGCCGGTTATAAGCGAGCCGATGAAATTGGGCGTCAGGTTGTAAGATACTCCTGCCGGCACCTGTATTGCTGATGGGTTGCTCTCCGGGTCCACCGCTGTCCCGACAAAAGAGCCTGTGTAGCCGATTGTGAAATTCAGCTCCACGTTCCCGGTGTTGTTTATGCGCGCTGTTCCAAGCGGGGCAGTGGATTGAGTCTGGTCTATTGCGCTCGTATTCGTCTGATTGAAGGGGGAAAGGTTCCATGTCAGGGACGCGGGCACGCTTATGCTTATGTTTATGCGCACGTCGTTCCCGTTTGAGATGTTCAGGTCAAAATGCCCGGTGTAATTGCCCGGCGCGTAATGCGCAGGGACGGTTATGTTCAGCGAGAGGTTTGTGCGCTCCCCCACCCCGAGGCTTGCGATTGCGGCGGGCGCGAAAACAAACCAGCCCGTGAGAGCGGTTTCCTCAATGTAGGTTATTTCGGTGTCAACTATTTCCGCGTTTCCAGTGGAGTTCAGCGAGATGTTGAATCTGTCTGTCTCCGAGTGGTTTATGCTCGTGTTCAGCAGTTCAATGGTAGTCAGGATGGGATTGCCGGTTATGGATATGGGAAGGGCTTTTTCAGCCAAATTTCCTATTGTCAGGTCGTTGTTGGTGAATCTTCCGTTGAAGTAGATGTAGTAGGTCGCCTGGGGGGTAAGCTCATCCACGGTTATGTTGAAGGAAACAACGCAGGTTCCGTATGAGTAATTTATGGATTCGGTGCAGTTCTCGGTGCTTGTGACGGCGTTTATGTATTGCGAGTAGGTGTTGGTGGAGTTTGAAACGTTTGCCAGATGGGCTTTTCCGCTGCCGGTGTCGTTCAGGGTTATATTGTATATGAAATAGTAGCCCGGGGAGAGGTCGGTAATTGAGATTGGCGGGAGCGTTGAGCCGGACAAGACCATTGAAACCGTTGTAGTCGCCACGGTGCTCATCTCAAACCTTGAAGAGTTTGAGTGCCTTGCCGTATCGTTTGCGTATATTGTTATGTTGTAGTTGCCCGCGCTTGGAGCTGTTAAAGAGCAGGAGTGGGAGTTGCCGGCTCCCGCGTCAGCAGTGTAATTCACACCGTTCTGCTCGCAGAGCACGCTTGAGAGCGCGATGTTTTCGCCTATGTCAAATGTCACGGTGTAGGAAGAGCTGGCAGAAGTGTAATTGTAAGCATTCAGCCCGCTTGTGGAAACGTTCTCCACGCGCGGGGTGTCGTTGTCCACAGTAATGTTCGTTATATTCGTAAGCACAATTCCCTGTATGGAAACGTTCATGTAAAGAGAGTAGTTGCCAGGTGCGATATTCGTCAGGTTGGTGGTGTTTGTATAGGTTCCTTCAGAAGGATTTGCAAGATTAAGTGAAAATACGGAACAGCCGGAAGGCGCTGTCCTTGCGCCTATGCACGCAAAAATCGCGTCAGCCGGCTCATTGCCAAGCCCGGCATTGTCAGTGGCAAGGGTTATTGTCGTGCCCATCCTCTCCGCGGAATCGTAGCTGCTCCTGTTTGTCGCAAGGGAGGGATAATACTCAAAGAGAGTAATGTTCTTTGTGGCGTTGGCTGTCCTTGCCGCCTCGGTTATGTTCACGCTTATGTTGTATTCTCCCGACGCATAGCGGAAACTGCTGAAAGTCCAGGAAACGTTTGTGGCGTTGAAGGTGTAATTATACCTGCCTGTTGAGTTTGTCTGCGGGGGACCGGCAGGCGCCATGTTGGAATCTGCCACCTGCGTTCCGTTGAAGAATATGGCGATTGCCTTGTTCAGGATGAGGCTGTCGCCGAAGGTCGCTGTTCCATTTACAGAAACATTCGCTCCTTTCACCACGAAAGAAGGCACCGCCGTAATGGTTATCACAGCTCCGCAGGTGCTGCCGGCATAAACCGCATTTCCGGTTCCGGAATCAGAAACAGTTGAGCCGGAACTGCCGCAGCCGAAGTTTTCGTAGGTGAATTCGGTCAGGTTTATTGGATTGTTTATTGTGTTGTTTTCAATTTGGGACAGGGAGGTGTTCGCGGTTTCGGATGTGCCGTTTAAGTAGAATGAGTTTATTGTCGCACTTACCGCGTTTCCGACCAAAAAGACGCTTTTCGTGTTCCGCATGTAGAAGCCGTATGCGCCGCTTATGGTGTTGTTTGTGAAGTTTGAATAGTTGGAGGAAAATATGTAGGTGGAATTGCCGGAGGTTGAGACAGCTGAAAGGTTTTCAACGAAGGAGTATGGAGAGGCAAAAAGCGCAAGAGCCGAGCCTGTGCCGGACGAGGCACTGCCTCCTGCAATCACACTGCCCGAACTTTGATTCAGGAGAATCCCTGTTCCGCTTGTGGAGGAGCTGATGCTGTCTGCTATTGAGTTGTTTGAGCTTCCGTTTATGTATATTCCGGAGCCGGAAACGGAAGTCGCGTTTGAATTCGCTACGAGATTCAGGTTTTCAGGGCGGAGGTAGCTTATTGAAACGTCATTAAGCACCGGGCTGGAGGATATGTTTGACGTGTTGAAGCTGAACTTGTACTGGAAATACCTGTTTTGGGAAAGGTTCAGGAAGTTGTAGGTGGCATTTTCATAGCCTTCTGTCCAGGATTCGCCGGAGCATTCAGCGTCGTCGCAGGAGCGGGCGGACATATTTAGGCGATAGGCTCCCCTCTGGTACATTGTGACTATTTCGGTCGGCGTCAGGGCGCGGTTGAATGTCGCAAGCTCGTCTATCCTGCCGTTGAAAAATACGCCTGCATGGTAGGTGCCGCTGCCGCTGTTTCTGCCAGGGCATGCTCCGACAAGCTGGATTATAACTGGCCTTGGGTCAAAATTTGTCATCCATCCTACGTAGATTCCATTGACATATGCATAATAATTAGTGACCCTGCGCAGGCATATATGCGACCATTTATTTACGGGCACGTAACTATTATACTGTATCTCGGGAGTAGCAGCACCGTTTGTCACATACGCGGAGCCCTTGTCAAATCGCAGAGCCCAACTGCCTTCTTGCCAGTTTGACGCTCCGTAGATGGTCTGGGCGGCATTGTCGGAGGTAGGGTATATCCAGGCGCAGATTGTGAAGGCTGCGGTCGCCGAAATCGGACCGCCGGAAGTGGTAACCCGGACATAATCATTTCCGTCAAAACTGCCGGCATAGCTGCCGAATTTGGATGAGTTTGTGAATGTGGCGCCAAAAGCAGTCGGGTTGTACCCGGAACTGCTGGTATCCGTCCAGGCGTTGTTCGTGTGAATCAGCAGGGTATTTCCGCCCATGTTTGCCCCGCCCTGGACGGTTTCAACCTGCCTGTTGTCCGGCAGTTCTTCCCCATAAGGGAATGCCTCGCTCCAGTTTGCGGATGTCCAGTTCACGGCTGTTGAGCCGTCAAATATCCTTGAGGTGTAGGTTCCGTCGCTTGTGTACTGGGAGCCGGCAGGGGTCAGGGTTATGTTGCCGCTTTGGCTGGCTATGGAAACGCCGGCAGGCGTTCCAAAGGCAAAGTCTGCCTGGCTGGTTTCGGAGAAGGAGTTTGCCTGCCCGTTGATTTCAATCGCAGGCGAGCCGACGGCGTTTGCATATGAAACGTTTGCCAGATACGTGCTGAATAGGCGGACGCCGGCTCCTGCGGTTGAAGTCGCATTTGAGTTTTCCAGCAGGCTGTAAGCCCCGCCGAGGAGGACTGCCGTGCCGTTTGCATTTGAAACCGCAGAAGAGTTTATTATGAGGCTGCCGGAATTGAGGGGAGCTGACTCGGAAATGAACATCCCGTACCCGTTTGAAATCCCATCCCCATACCTTGAGGTGAAGGCGCTTGTGTTGAGCACTGTAGAGCTGCCTGCCGTAGAGTAGATGCCGGTTGAGTAATTCTCTATTCTGCAATTCAATATAGTGGTGTTGAAGGAATCTGAATAAATCCCGTAAGTGTTTGTGGTGTTTGTGCCGTTAAGGATGAAACTGCTCCCGCAGTCTATGGTGTTGTTTCCCAGGTTGTTTGTCAGGTTGTAGGCTGATTTCGTGTTTGAGGAGGCATAGGTGCTGTTGAAGAGGTTGGAGGAGGAAGAGCTTGCGATAATTGCGTCTTGCGAATTGGAGATGGCTGATGAGCCGATGATTTGAGTGTAGTTTGAGCCAGTGGAGAGGCAGATGCCATAGCCGGAGGTTGAGGTGAAGTTTGAGTTTGAGATTGTGTTGTAGTTTGCACTGGCGCGCAGCAGTATTCCTTTTCCGTTTGCGTCCGTTTCATCTCCGGACCTCGTAGTGAATGCGGTTGTGTCGGTAATGGTTCCGTTGTCTGCGCCGTTTAAGTATATTCCGGTTGAGAAATTTTCTATTCTGCAGTTTTGTATGGTAGTGTTGAATGAGATTGAGTAAATCCCGTAAGTGTCCGTGGCGTTGTTTCCGTTTAACATGTATCCCTGGCAGTCAAGGGTTATGTTTTCTGCCGTGATGTTTATGCACCCTAATGAGGCGGAGGTTGAGAAGGACTCGTTAAGGACGTAGCTCCTTCCGCTTATGTTAAGATTCGTGCAGCTGCGTATGTTTGTGGAAACGAACAGCACGGAAGTTGTGTTCCTTCCAACCACTCCGTACGCGCCGCCTATGTTGGTGGTTTCATTGAAGTAGGTGGAATTCACTATCAGGGTGTAATTGCCTGGTTCGGTTGGCACTGTGAAGGAGGAATTGTAATGCCCTGTGTCGTTTGTTGTCCCGCTAACGGCAAGGGTTTCATACCCGTTCCAATCCTTCAGGTAAACGTCATACGCATAGCCTGACAGATTCGTCCTGTTCATGTAGTTTGAATACCTGTTCGTGAAGTTGAATTTTCCGTAAACGAAAACCTCGTCGCCGGCGAACATGGCGTTTGTGTTGAGGGAGATTGAGGCGTTCAGGAGAGGGATTGACTGGATGGGCGCGGAGTCCGAGGAGGCGGAGCCGTTCCACTTGGTTTTTGTGCTTGCCTGATATGGGAGCGCGCCGCCTATTGAGGCGTCCGCGTAATTGTCCGCATTCGTATCCAGTATGTTGGGCCAGTATGAGTTGATGTCGTCGTAGTAGTTTCCCCGGTCTACAGCCCCGACGGTTTCCTCAAAGTCGTTTCCCGAAGTCGCATGGGTGTTTACATAATATGTGCTTGCGTTAAGCAGGTAGTTGCCGTATATGTAATTGCTGTTTGCCTCCAGCCGGATGCTCGTGTTCCCGCCTTCTATCGTGTTGTTGATGATTGAGTTGTATAATGCGGAGTTGATGAGGCGGATGCCGGTGGCGCTGGAATTTTTCAGTATGATGTGGTTGTTGGTTATGTTTGTGTACCTGTAGTAGTAAAGGTAGACTGCCGGATTTGCCGAATACGAGGTTATCTTGTTATTGGAGAAAACGTCATGGGTTATTATGCTGCCCGTATCGTGGGCAGAGGAGATATACAGCGCGGAGCTTTCGTTTGCGGTAAAGTTGTTGTAGGAGACGTTGCTGTCAAAGAACATGGAGGTATGCATGCCGTAGCCGGTTGCGCGGATGGTGTTGGATTTTATAGTGTGGAAGGACGCATTTGAGTTGCCGCTGTAATTGGAGTAGAAGGCGGTTCCGTTTGAGTAGATATTATTGCCGGTGATGTTGTTGCTGCTTGTTAGATTGTTGAAGTATATTGCGTAGCCGCTGTTGGTGTTCTTGTAGAAGGTATTGTCCCTGATGGTGCTGTAATTTGCCCCGTGGAAATGCGCCCCGTAGTAAAAGCCGCTTATGATGCAGTTTCGGATGGTGGTGTTTGTACCATTTGAGTAGACAGCTGACGCGCCTGGAGTTGTTTCGCCGGTGTTGGTGATGGTGTGCCCCTGGCAGTCTAATGTAATATTCTCTCCTGTCACGTTGAAGCAGGTGCCTCCGCTGTTTGGGTCGGCGTTGAGGTAGAAGATTTTATCCCGAACGTCGGGGAAGTTTGCAAGCGCCTGGCAGCCGGAGATTATTTCCACCGCCTCACCTGAATTGTATCTTGCGCCGATGGGACCCCAGTCATAATAGCCTCCCGATAGGGAATAGGGATAGTCTCCTCCTATGTCTCCGTAGTTGTCAGCAGGAGAATAGTCATAGATTTCCTTTGTCAGTATGTTGTCGTAGTAGTTTCCTTGCGCTGTTCCTCCTGCTGTTGTGTTGAAGGTGTTTGACGCACCGCCAAGATTGTATATGTAAGTGGAGGCGCGGTAAAGGTAATTGTGGAAGATAGAGTTGTTGGTTGAATCAGATGAAGGTATGTAGATGCCATAGGTTGAGGCATTTATAGTTGTATTTCGTATTATAGTATTGTTTGAACGGGTGGTGATGAGGATGCCGGCGCTGGAGGTGGAGGTGAATGTTGAGTTTATGATTGAATTGTTTGAGCTGGAGTGGACGACGATGCCGGCGCTGATGGTGGAGGTGCCGGTTGAGTTTATGATTTGATTGTAATTGGAATTGGAGATGAGATAGATAGCGGGATAAGTAGAAGTGCCGGTTGAGTTTATGATTGAGTTGTTTGAGCTGGAGGTGAGGTAAATGCCGTAGCTGGTGTTGGAGGTGCCGGTTGAGTTTATGATTGAGTTGTTTGAGCTGGAGGAGAGGCTGATGCCGAGACCGGTGTTTGAGATGCCCATTAGGTTTATTATGTTGTTGTTTGAACTGGAGGAGAGTCCGATGCCGGGGCTTATGCGGGCTGAGCCATTGGAGTTTATGATTGAGTTGTTTGAGCTGAAGGTGAGGAAGATGCCACTGCTGGTGTTAGAGGTTCCTGTTGAGCCTGTAATGTTGTTGTTTGAGCTTGAAAGGAGGTTGATGCCCTGTTGAGAGTTTGAACTGCCTGTTGAGTTTATGATTTGGATGTAGTTTGCATCTTTTAGGCTGATGGCGGAGGAACCGGAGGCTATATCTGCAGAAACATTTTGTATACGCCCGTTGTCGGCATAATAAAAATAGATGGCATAGTAAAACTCATTTATTTTTATATTTTTCACAGTCGTGCCGGAAACTGTTGAATAAACGCCGTAGCTTGAAGCCGCGCCTGTTCCATTTACATCATGCCCCTGCCCATCCAGCACCACGTTCACAGCAGTTACGGTAAAGCAGGTGGTGCTTCTGCCGGTTATATCTGCCGTAAGCGTGTAAGTTCCCGCCGTGTCCAGCGTCTGGCAGGTGGAGATAGGTCCCGGAGTGCTTGCGAAAAGGGCGGGAGAGAGCAAGAGGAATAGGAAAATCAGCGACTTCCATTTTCTCCCGTTTAGCATGAGAAGAAATGAGTTTAAGATATTTATAAGGCTTATTATAAAAAAGTCCGAAGACTTTTTTAGACTTGACTGCAAGTCAAGCAGATAAATTCTGCCTTTATGGAGGCATGAAAAGTGCTGTTTTCTTGCCTTTATATGGGCATGAAATCAATAGTTTTCTTGCCTTTATGAAGGCATGAAGACGCATAACCGTCAGGATAATTTCAGAAGAAGGAAAACGTCCAGGGGAATATAGCGTATAATCTTTCCGTTTATCTCCTTCTCGTCAAAAAGCTCCTTTGTCACCATAATCCCCTCTTTCACCTTATACTGTTTCATGTAATAAAGAAGATTGGCAGTGTCCTGGCTCGTGATTGCAGACTGATACTTCACTTCTATTGGAAAAGAGGTTATGAAGTCCACCTCTCTTTTTTGAGAATCCCTGTAGAAGGCAGTTTTCATACAGCTCAACTTGTCATAAACGGCAGTTTCAGCCGACTGCCCAAGGGAAGGGCTCTCGCTGATTGCATTGTAAATGGATGCGGTTTTGGTAAATATTTTTTTCTGCTTCTTCAGAGCCTTCTGAAAAGAGCCTCTTGAATAGAGTATATCCACAAGATATGCCTTTTGAAGATAAAGAAGATAGTCTGAAACCGCATGACGGCTCATCTGGAGCGCCTCGGCAAAATTCACTTCAGTATAAAGCTGGGAGGAATTTGCCGCGCATAGTTTGAGCAAATCATATAATTTGGAAGGATTATCTATCCGAAAAGTGTATGGAATGTCATCAAATACGATTTTCTCAATAGTGCTTGTGCGTATATAACCAGAAGCGGTTTTTTCATCCATCGTTACTATTTCGGGGAACGAGCCCTTTTTGAGGAATTCTTCTGCATCCTCCCTATGCCTTTTTTTCACCCTGAAAGCGTCTTTTAGCTTCGGGGTTTCTGGCGCCTCTCCTTTCATCTCAATATACTCATCAAACCGCAGAGGAGGGACATAATGCTCAAACAATCTGCCGCTCAAACTTTCCACTCCCTTTTTTATCATCAGCGAGGAAGAGCCGCTTACGATGAATTTTGCCTTTTTTTGGTCATGGTATCGTTTCAGCACTCCAGCCCAATCCTCAACCCTGTAAATCTCATCAAGCGCTATGGTTGGATGTTCGGACTCATTTGTGAATACTTCCAGCACGTTCTTCAGTGTTTCCGTATTGACGTATTTTTTCTCGTCAAAGGAGAAATAAAAGGAGTTTTCTCCAAGAAGCTGTTTTATGAGCGTGCTTTTGCCGACTCTCCGCAAACCAGTGATGGCGGTTATAAGCCCTTTCTGAAGGCTTTCTTTTATTTCTGAAAATACCTTTCTTTTATATTCCGGAACTTCCTCCCTGCCTCCGGTATTTATCTGGGAAAAGTCCATTAGCTCCTTCTTCGTGGGTATTGCCATGTGTTCTTTTAAGAGCACAAAACTTAAAAATGTGTCCTTAAAGGGGCGCAAAACTGGAAGATATGCTCTTGTAAGAGCAGAAAACTTGAGAATATGCTCTTATAAGGACACGACCCTTGGAAATATGCCCTTAAAGGGGCATGTTTGTTATTTTATTCGAAGAATTGGCGGAGTATTTCACGTATACTTTCTAATTCGCCGATTTTTTCCATTTCTCCAAAAATTATGTTATATTTATCTATAATGTAATTAATGATTAAGTTATACTACAACATAACTAAACAATAGATTTATATTGTAATACGTTATAATACACCCATGGAACCGGAAAAAGAGCAGGAACTTACCAGACTGCTGACGAATAAGCTCAACCCTTGGTGGATAACCTCGCAGGCAGCCGCGCCGGCTTTTCAGCGAAGCGATTTTGATTATCTTTTTGAAAAAATCAAAACCTCGCGTGCGATTACCCTTATCGGACCGAGACAGGTGGGAAAGACGACCATCTCAAAGCAGATAATCCGCCGCCTGCTTGAGCAGGGCATTCCGGCCAACCGAATCATTTACGCCGATTTCTCCGACAAGGAGATACGCCTCCAATGCGCGCACCCGCTTTACGACGTCATAAGCCTATATCGGCGGAACATTCTCCAGGAGGATTTTGAACAGCTAAAATCAGATGCATACCTCTTTCTTGACGAGGTGCAGAAAGACGATGAATGGGCGGAAACGGTCAAGTCGTATATTGACCATTACGAAAAACTGCACATACTCTCAACAGGCTCAAGCAGCCTGAACGTTTCACAAAAAAACAAGGAAACACTTCCAGGCAGGTCGCTTCTTCAGGTCATGCTCCCGCTGAAATTCGCTGATTTTTTGCGCATCAGGAGTTTTAAAGGAATGTTCCGTCACGATGCCGATGCATTGAGAAACAGCGGCAAGGAAATGCGCAGTTGGTTTCTTCAGGCTCTCCAAAAAAGGGACTTTTCCCGTTTTGAACAGCTCTGCTTGGAGCGGAGGAGCCTGCTTTCACGGCAGGAAACCGACATTGAAGCAGAATTTGGCAATTACCTTTCCCGCGGCGGCTATCCCCAGATTGCGATAAGCGACGATGTTTCGCAGTGCAATTCCCTGCTTAACAGCTACGCCACAGATGTAATTGTAAAAGATTTGGCAGGTGCCAGCCGCGGAATCAGGGATTACGATTTGGCTGAAAAAACCTTGTATCTGCTTGCCAAAATATCCGGGGAGGAATTGAATGTTAATGAATTGCTCAAGCACCTTCAGGGCAGGCAGTACATAACGGTAAGAAAATACATCGATTTGTTCGATGAGGCATGCCTGATAAACGAAATCCCGATTTACAGCGGGACGAAACTCGGAAGCACCAAGCACCCTAAAATCTATTTTCAGGATGTTGGGATGCGCAACGCGCTCTGCGGGCTTCTTGATGCCCCCTTCAGTGAAACGGATAAGGGGCATCTTGCTGAAACAATTGCCTGCGACCACATAAACAGGCTGTCATTCAAGCTCAATTTGAACATCCGCGGAAACGTTTATTGCTGGAAAAGCTCCAAGGGTGAGGTGGATTTCGTGGTTCGGCTGCCTCGCTTCAGGCTTGAGCTGCCCATTGAATCAAAATACCGGCGCAATCCCGAATCCGCTCCCATGCGCGAATTCCTGGAGAGCCGAAAACAGCCGCTCGGGTTGATTCTGACAAGGGACGTGCTCAAATTAGACAGGGGAGTGTTATTCATGCCAATGTGGGCGTTTGCACTAATGTGCTGATGTTGAAATGTTTCGGTTATTTTATGATATTCTTTGAGTGGCGTGTCGGTTAAAAACAGCTGAAAATAACCAATATGTCGGTTATTCCCATCAGACTACGGGGGGCGCAATTCTCTTGTGCCTGCTCTCTCTTATGCGCTTTGCAATGCTTCGCGCGAACTTTCCTTTTGGCTTTTTCCCTTTTTCAATTAGTGAAAGCACGGAATCTATCTCTTCGTATTCTGCGCCAAGCTCCCCTTTTGCCGAATGCCCCTTCCACAGGCGGGGAGAAGAAGATTTATTGCAGATGGAAGGAGGAATTCCAAACTTTTTCGCAAGGGAGATTGCTTCTGTTTTATACAGATTGCCGATTGGAAGAATGTCGCACGCTCCGTCTCCGTATTTCGTGAAGTAGCCTATTGAAATTTCGCTTTTGTCCCCTGTGCCGATTACGAGAGCATTCTCTTCATTCGCTAGTGCATATAGAATGAGCATGCGAAGGCGGGCAATAAGATTTCCAAAGGAAAGCGGTTTGAGTTTCATCGGAAGCGAGCCGGCGGTTGCGTTTGCAAGCGGGATTGCATTTATTTCGATTTTCCTTATTTTCAGCATCCGGCATAATTCGCGCGCATCTTCCATATCTTTTTTAGGAGTGAAGGAAGAGGGAAGAAGCACACCAATAACATTCTTGCTTCCAATCGCCCTAACAGCCAATAATGCAGTTAAAGCAGAATCAACCCCTCCTGAAATCCCTATGACTGCCTTTTTCCTTTTGGCGGAGGCGAAATAGCTGCGCAATGCAAGGATGATGCGTTTTTCCTTTCCCACCAAATCACGTTAGTTATATGTAGTTTCAGATTTTCGTTCTATGTTGTAAACCTCTATTTCTCCTCGCCCGGCATTAACACGATAGTATATTCTATAATCTCCTATTCTTATTCTAAAGCAGTCGTTTATTCCATGGATTTTTGACATATCAAAAACACGGGCGGGCCATGGATTTGTGCTCAAAACTTCAAAAAGAGAGTATATTTTTGCTTTTGTCTTTGCATCCAGGTGTTCATACGCCTTTTTTGCTTTGTTCCCCAAGAAAACAATCATTTCCTTACCTTGAAAGCGCCCTAAAATCTGTTTTTTCCCCTTTTTGCATCTCTTCCAAATCTCTTCGGTGTTCGGAAAGCTCCTTTTCTGAAAGTTTTTCAACCGGAATGACCGCATGCCCAACTATATCAAGCTCTTTTCGTATGGACTTTAGCTCGCGGTATATCATATCAAGAGTGATGGTTTTATGCTCGTTCATATGCCTCACCGAAAGAATATGCATTAAGTTGTTTTTATTCTTTTGGGCTTGTTAATATTCAGTCTGCCCCTTGAAAAACTTCTTTTTTATCTCCTCAAAGACAAGTATGAGTGCTGCCGCCCCGACAATGACCGTCCAGTCCGAAAGCGAAAGAGAAACCGTCTGAAAATACTGTTGGAAGAAGGAAAGATATATCATTGCAAGCTGCAAAGAAATGGAAATTATTATTGCAAGAAAGAGGTATTTGTTTGAGAGAAGATTGCCGAATATTGACTGGGAGCGGCTCTTGCAGTTCAATGCATTTGCAAGCTGAAAAGCAACGAAAGTGGTGAAGGCAACCGTACCTGCCTTTACTGGTTCATTCTGCAAGTAATAGGCAAACACCGCCACTGTTCCGGCAGCCATTGCCGCCCCGTTAAAGAGTATTGAAGTGATTAGGTTTCTTGTTACGAAAGGCTCGCCTGGGTCGCGGGGCTTCCTTTGCATCGTATCTGCCGCAGCCGGCTCAAAGCCAAGCGCTACCGCTGGAGGCCCGTCCATTATTATGTTTATCCAGAGCATCTGCAAAACCGTCATCGGAAGCCCAAGCCCAAGAAATTGCGCGGAGAACATCGTAAGGAGCGCGGCGGCGTTGGTGGAGAATTGGTAGCGCACGAACGACTTTATGTTGTCGTATATTCTTCTTCCATACTCAACGGCAGTCACTATCGTCGCGAAATTATCATCGGTTAGAATCATGTCGGAAACTTCCTTTGCGACATCGGTGCCTGCTATTCCCATTGAAATTCCTATGTTCGCTTTTTTTATGGCAGGCGCATCATTCACTCCGTCTCCCGTGACTGCAACGGACTCCCCTTGCGCCATGAGAAGGGAAACCGCACGGTATTTGTGGTGCGGGCTTGCGCGCGCAATCACCTTTATTCCTTTCAGCCTCTGCGAAAGTTCTTTATCATCCATTCCGTCAAGCTCAAACCCTTCCAGCACTTCTGCCTCGCTGGATGATATGCGAAGCTCGCGCGCTATTGCAAAGGCGGTCTTTTTTCCGTCGCCGGTTATCATCATTATGCGTATGCCTGCGCTGCGGCATTTTTGCACCGCACCATAAACTTCTGCCCGGGGCGGGTCCATCATCGCAATCAGCCCAACATAAATAAGCGAGCTTTCAATTCCCTTTTGCTCCTGTGTTGAAGGGAATTTTGCTGCCTCCTTGTATGCTGCTGCGAGTATGCGCATCGCGCTCTCGCCCATCTGGTTGTTCTTCTTGTTTATTTCCAAAATATCAGCGGATGAGATTTCCCGAACTCCGCCTTCTGCAAGTATGAATTTGCATTTTGGAAGCATCACTTCCAGAGCGCCTTTTACATATATTGTGTTTTTCCCCTCATGCGCTTTTCCCACGGACATCATCTTGCGCTCGGAGGAGAAGGGAATTTCAAGGGAAAGCGGGGTTTTTTGCCTTTCACCCTCAATGTCATAGCCGAATTTTTTTGCAGCTGCAAGCAGTGCCCCCTCCGTCGGGTCGCCTGCCATCCTCTCCCCTTGTGCTGATTCCACGATGCTTGCATTATTGCACATAACTGAAATTTCCACGAGCTTCTCAAGGCGCGAGTGAAGGGTGCCTATCTCCCTCTTTCCATCAAGCACGAAATTTCCCTCAAACTCGCTTCCAGTATCCGTTATCTCGTAATCCCCTCCTGGAAGGGAGATGCGGCGCACGGTCAGCTTGTTTTTTGTAAGTGTGCCCGTCTTATCCGTGCATATTATTGTGGTTGAGCCAAGCGCCTCCACAGCCGGAAGCTTTCTTATGAGCGCGTTCTTTTTTGCCATATTCTGCATGCCTATTGCAAGCGTGATTGCCATTATGGTGGGAAGCCCTTCAGGCACTGCCATCACAACAAGCACTATTGCGACTATGAACATCTGCTCAAAATCCGCACCAAGGAGCACGCCGATTGCAAGATAGGCGATTGCAAGGAGGATTACGTACGCGCTTATCTTCCTCCCAAGCTCATCCATCTTTTTCTGCAGGGGGGTTTGGGTTTCGGCAGTCTGCGCAAGCGTCTGCGCCACTTTTCCGAATTCGGTGCTCTGCCCTGTCGCAAACGCAACTGCCTTTCCCCTGCCCCGCACAACTGCAGTGCGCGCAAAAACAATGTTTTTCATGTCGGAGAGGGATTGCGCTTCCTTTAATTGCGCCTCGCTTTTCACTGCCGGCACCGATTCTCCTGTTAGAAGGGATTCGTCGCAAGCAAGGTTGATTGCTTCTATTATGCGCGCATCGGCAGGGAGCTTTTCCCCTTCAGAAAAAATCATCACGTCTCCGGGCACAATTTCCGAAGAGGGGATGATGTATTCCTTTTTATCCCGCAGGACGCGCGCCATGCTCTGCTCCATTTTTCTTAAAGCGTCTATTGAGCGCTCCGCCTTGTACTCCTGCACAAAACCGGAGAGCACAGCGAGTGCTACTGCCAGGAATATGCCTACGGCATCAATATGGTGCCCTATCCCAAGGGCGATGATTCCCACCACCAAGAGCACACAAATTAATGGGCTTTTGAACTGCGAGAGAAGAATGTCGCGCGCTTTTGCAGGGGGTTTTTCCTTTAGTGCGTTTTTTCCGTATTGTGAAAGGCGTGCTTGCGCTTCTTTCTGCGTCAAGCCGAAAGGTGAGGAGGAGAGCGTCTCAAATGCCTTCTCAATTGAAAGGGAGTAATATTCGCCTGCCATTGGAAGTAGATTGGGAGTTTTGCTTTAAAAGAAATCGCTTATTCTTGATTGTCCAATCCTGCGCTCGCGCTTTATGCCGGTTGTTCTCTTTTCTTCATCCGTTTTTTCCCGTGCTCCTTCCTTACCGCTTGCTCCGTCTTCTCGTTTTGCCTGCCGCTCTGCCCTGCCTTCATTGCTCTTCTCCTGCATTCCCTTCACTATTCTTTTCATGTTTTTTTCTTTTCTTCTTGCAGACCAAAAGTACGCCTCATCTTTTGTGTTTTGGGTGTAAAGCACAAGAACGCTTCCTGCTTTTGCCCTTCCCGCCCTTCCCCTTCTCTGTATTGTTCTTATGGCTGACGGGATTGGCTCAAAGAATATCACCGTATCCACCGCGGGTATGTCTAAGCCTTCCTCTCCTATTGAGGAGGCAACTAAAACCTGGAATGCGCCTTCCCTGAAGTTGTTTATTGTTTCCTCTTGCTCTTTTCTTGTGACTCCGTCTTTTTTCCCCACAAACCTTTCCGCAAGCACTCCCTTTCCCTTAAGCTCCCGCACCACCTCATCTATCTGGTCGCGGTATTGCACGAAAACGATTATTTTTTCATTTTTTCTTTCAAGCACAAGCTCAAGGAGCTTTCCCATTTTTGGATGTTCAGAGAGCAGGTGAAGGGAGGAGAGGAGTTTTGAAATCAAGGGATTTTCAAGCAGGCGCGCTATTGCTTTTGTTTCCTCCCTTGCTTTTAGTTTCTCCACATAATGCTCAAACACCCTTGTCCCTTGCGTTTCCAGTAATTCGGAGAGATGGGTTAAATTGAAAAGGGTGGAGTGGTGCGAGAGCGCCCCGTATTTTGAAGGGGATTTTGAGAGAAGGATGCGGGTTTTTAGCTGCAGCAGCTCCTTTTTTGAATTCATGCGCACCGGGTAGCCGAGCTTTGCAAGGGTTTCCCTTTCTTTTTTCATCATTTCATCAAGGGGCTTTTTCAGGGAAAGAAGCTCTTGTGTTAGTTTTACGGGGATGAAGGAGATTTTCATTTTCTGCACGTATGGCGCGACATCCTCATCCTCTTCTGTGCGTATCTGCACGTTTGAGATGAAAAGAGCCTCCACTATTTCCTGTATTTTCTTTGCTTCCGAGCCCGGGGAGGCAGTAAGCCCCAAAATAAGCGCCCCCTTTTCGTTTGCCTTTTTTGCAATGAAAGTGTATGCATAATTGCCTACTGCCCTGTGCGCCTCGTCAAACAGAATGTATGCAAAGTCGAATGCCGCTCTCCCGCTTTCAATGTCATTCTTGAGAGTTTGGGGGGTGGAGATGCACAGGAGTTTTTTCCAGAGTTCTGCCCTTTTTTTAGGAGAAATTTCCCCGGAGATTAGGGCAACCTCCTCCGGCGGAAGGTCTGTCAGCTTCAATACAGTTTCCAAATGCTGTTTTGCCAATGGCTTTGTCGGCGCAAGGAAGGCACATTTTCCATCTTTTATTTTCTCCTTCAGCACAAGAAGGGCGATTAGAGTTTTTCCCAAGCCGGTTGGAAGCACTACGAGAGAATTGTGATTAGGAAGAATTGTGCTGGTGATGTTCTCTTGGTAGGCGCGGGGAGGGAGGGAGATTTGCATATGGAATGAATTAGCCTGCAGATATAATATATTATTAGCTGATTGCCTTCATTTCGCAAAAAACAAGCATTAATAAACCCCTTTTTACCTAAATAAGGCAGGTGAGGATATGATTTTGCCGATTGCGCCTGTTGAAAGGTTAATTAGAAATTCTGGAGCAGAGCGGGTGAGCAACGAAGCTGCAAGAGAATTAGCAGACTTTTTGGAGAAGTATGCGATGAAGGTGGCAGCAAAAGCGCTCAAATACGCAAAGCACGCCGGAAGGAAAACGATTACAGGAGAGGACATTTACCTGGCGATTGGGGAAATGAAGAACGAATAAAAAATGGGGAGACTGAGATTTGAAGTTCTGGAGTTTCTTATTTCTAAAAAACCCTCTCAGATCGCCAGGTCCCAAACCTGGAAGCTTACCAGATTGGCCCATCTCCCCGTAAGGGTAGTTTTCGCATTTTAGAGGATATAAAGATTTGGTTTACGAATTTCTCCTCCTCTCAAGCACAAAAACATCCAAAACCTTTTTCAGGAAAAATCCTTTCTTCAGATAAAGCAGTATTGCCGGGTTTGTCATCTTCACCTTCAGCACTATCTGCCCTGCACCCATCCCCTCGCAGAATTCGATTGCCAAATCAGCCAGTTTATTTCCAATTCCCTTCCCACGAAATTCAGGCAGCACTCCCAAGCCCTGCAGGATATACTCTCCCTTCTTGGCACGCATTGCATGCGCAAAGCCTATAATTTGTTTCCCCTTCTTTGCAAAAAAGTAGGAATTGTTTTCATCAAACTCAAGAAGCGCTTCCGGAAATATCTCGAGTATGACCGCACCTATGTCGCAGAAATCCTCCTCATCCTCTATTTTTCCAAAAGTAATTTCTTCCATGTTATATTCTGATGAAATTTACCTTTATATCCTCTTCAATTATTATTTCAGCGGCAGAGAGATGCTCCGCAGGCCCGAGCTTCACTATTGTCGTTTCGTTGTGCAGTTTCTTTCCCTGGTGCTCGTGTACGTGTGCGCAGATGCACAGGATGGGCTTTTTCTCATCTATTGCCTTTCGCACGGAGGCGCTTCCAACATGCACCCCTCCACCTACAGTATCAAAAAAGCCGAAAGGAGGAGGATGTGAAAGAAGGATGGAAAATTCGTCAATGCGTGCTGCTTGCAGGTATTTTGCAATCGTCTCCTCCTTGTATTCCGTGGGTGTGCCAAAAGGCGTAGGGTTTGAGCCTCCCAAACCTGCCACATTCCATTCCCCTAATTTTATCTTTTTGCAGTGCGCCGAAACTCCCTTTTGCTCAAGAAGCTGCTGCACTGGAAATGGGTCCATGTTGCCGTGCACCGCAATCAGTTTATCTCCCACTAGGCCGATAAGCTCTTCCGCATAAGAGATGGGGCCGTTGTTGGTGATGTCGCCTGCGACAAGTATCTTGTCGTAATTATTCCGCCTCATGAGTATTACGCGCAATCTGTCAAGCACAAGTTCGCTTGCGTGCAAATCAGCCAATGCAAGGAATCTCATGTGTCACACCGTTTTCTTACTTCGTTTTTAGCTCGTTGAACCTTCTCTCAAAATCCTCCTTGAGCTTTTGCGCGATGAAATTTCCGCTGAAAGCGTCTGCGCGGGCAGCCATGGCTATTTTCGCTGAAAGCGCGCGCGCAATCTTCCCCCTTATCTTCTTTGTGGAGGAGGAAATTGAGTAATGCTGGAAAATCACTCCGTGCTTTGGGGATTTTGCCCCGCCGCGCAGGTGCTTGAAAAGCGCCTTTGTGGCGCCTATAACCTGTATTGTGCTTGCGGGCATCAGCGCGAGCTTTTGCAGGCTTCCCGCCTGCGCAACCAGCTTTGCTGCCAAAGCCGGCTCCACAAGATGGGAGAGGTTCGGGCAAAGCTCCTTTGCAATCGCATTCTGGTAGGTTTCCACCCGTGTGCGCAATTCAAGAAGGGAGAGAATGTTCCCTGAAAGCGCGCGCGTCTCCTCCAAATCGGCTATTGAGAAGTCCGCCCCCATGGAATTTTTCGCGCGGTTGAATATTGACTGCGCGCTCTTTTGCCCTGCCGCACCCGCAATTATTTCCATGTCTGGATTTTTCCTGTCAAGCACCAGAACTAAATTGCAGTACCCCTTCACGTCGTTCATTCTCAATTCGGGAAAGTAAAGCCCGTACCATTCAGTTAATTTTTCGTACATTACGTTTATACACTTGTCAAGTTCGTTGGCGGCGGAAACCGTCTGGCACAGGAGAAGGTCGCGGCTTGAAACCGCCTTTACTACCGCTCCCCTTGCCCGCTGCATGTATTTATCCCTATTAAACATCAAAATCGACCTCCTTATCCTCCCTTATTCCACTGCGCGTATTAATGCGGAAGTAAGGTATAAAAAACCGAGAGGTTTTTAGATTTGCAAGTTTTTCCGAAACTTGCAAAATTTTGAAAAAGCGCGGAGCAGCCGCCCATAAGCGCTTTTTCAAATGTTTTGCCCGGAGGGCAAACAGATAAATACATACTCTTTCAAATTTCTTGCCTTATGAAACTGCACGAAAGATTGATGGAAATTGCGCTAAACCGCTCATTTCTCATTCCCTCCTGCGAGATATACGGAACGGTGGGAGGGTTTTATGATTACGGGCCGGTAGGGTGCTTATTGAAAAGGAAGATAGAGGAGCGCTTTAGGCAGTTTTTCATAAAAAAGGACGGCTTTTTTGAGATAGAAACATGCTCTGTTCTTCCCCTGCCCGTTCTGGAAGCATCCGGACATGCGAAAAATTTTGCAGACCCGATGATAAAGTGCAAAAAATGCGAGGGAGAATTTAAAGCGGATGAACTTGTGAAAGGTGTTTGGGAAAAGCCGGAGGAGCTTTCAAAATTGCTTAAGCAGGAGAAAATTGCCTGCCCAAACTGCCAGAGCACGGAGATTGAGCCTGCCGGCTGGTTCAACCTTATGTTCAAGACGAATGTGGGGCCTGTTGAAGGAAATACCGCATACTTCCGCCCTGAAACCGCGCAGGGGATTTTCCTTGATTTTTCCCGCGTGTTCAGGAACCATGGGACAAAACTGCCCCTTTGCATAGGGCAGGTGGGGCACAGCTTTCGCAATGAAATTTCCCCGAGAAAGGGGATTATACGCCTGCGTGAATTCACGCAGATGGAAATGGAATACTTCTTTGACCCGGAGAATGACAAAATAGACGGGTTTGCCGGGGTTGAGCATGAACAGATGCGCATAATGGTCGCAGGCAGTGAAAGGATGCAGAAGATGAGCATAAAGGAGGCGGTGAAGAAGAAAATTATACCGAATGAAATAATGGCTTATTTTATTGCAAAGCAGATGCGCTTTTACATTGCACTTGGAATCCCGTATGAGAAATTCTATTTTAAGAAGATGGGAAAGAAGGATACGCCGCACTATTCGCGCGGAAATATTGATTTGGAGGTGGAAACCTCTTTTGGCGCGATTGAAACTGTCGGAAATGCTTACAGGACTGATTTTGATTTGTCTTCCCATTCCGCAAAAAGCGGGGTGGATTTGAAAGTATTTATAGAGAAGGAAAATGGAAATGGGGAAGGAAAAAGTGAAGGAAGAAAAGTGATGCCCCATGTTGTTGAGCCTTCAATGGGAGTGGATAGGCTATTTTGGTGCATTTTGGAGCATACTTTCCGTGAAAAGGGGAATGGAAAGGAGTGGGAGTGGTTTGACATTCCCCCTATAATTGCGCCTTACTCCTGTGCAGTTTATCCCTTAATGAAGAAGGATGGGATGGCTGAAAAGGCGCGGGCGGTGGTTGCGGCTTTACGGGAAGAGGGAATTGATGCCGCGTATGGGGAGTCCGGCTCTATTGGAAGGAGGTATGCGCGCGCTGATGAGATTGGCACTCCTTATTGCTTTACTGTTGATTATGATACTCTGAAAGATGATACGGTTACGATTAGGTATAGGAATGATGGGGGGCAGGAGAGGGTGAAAATAAGCGAGGTTTGCGGGATTGTTAAAGAGAATTTGAAGAAGGGAAGGGTAAAGCTAAACGGATAGGGCGGCTTCTTCAAAAACCCCTCACCTCTCAAACGCCGTTACAAAGTTTATTATCAGCGTTTTTGATATTCTGCTTTTTGCTCCTTCAAGCGAGGAAAAATCTTCGCTTGTAATTTGCAGGACCGGAGGATGCGCATTTTTCGCTTCTTTCAGTTTTTTTATGCACTCCCTCCATCTTTCATTATCGGCAGGTGCGAGGAAGCCTTGCTCCTTCAAGAAATTCATGATTTCCTGCTTTGCGATGCGGCTTTGGGTTGTTAAAGCGCGGCTTGCAAACTGGCTTAATGCAGGAATATGAAAATCGTTGGTAGTGAATAATCCGGAATCACGGAGGCTCCCACGGAGGGACTTGATTGCCTCTTCAATCTGCGCAAATTCCCCTGCCCATTCCAAAATCACGTTCCAGCCTATCCTCTCTCCGTTTAGCGTTATTGTGACTGCTCCATCTTTTGGACTTTGGGGGGCTTGCCCGGTTTCTGCCTTTTTTGTTTTCTTCTCGGGTTTAATTGCACTCTCAACAAGCGGCTCTTGTGTATGCATTCCCTTCTGCGCCCAGTGATTTCCAAGTTTGCGGGAAAATTCGTACCCTGGGTGTATGTGGGAGCCGCGCTTCCTGTGGCGGTTGTTTGTGATGCGGCTTTGATTTCCCAAAATCTGTTTTGTAGTATGACCAAAATTGGGAAGTTGAGAATGCGCCATCTGGTTCCCTCCAAACATAAGTTGTTTTATCTATATATGGATGAAAGGATATTTAAAGTTATTTCAAGGGGGTTGGCGTGAGAAAAATAAGCCATGAGTGAAGGAAGGAGTGTACTATAGATGATACAAAAAAGGATAGTTTTTGTATTATGGATAATACAGATTTGGGCGTTTTTTGTATTATGGACGATGCGCTTTGACTGGAATGAAGGTTTATATACATAATTAAAGTAAGGAAAGCATGGCAAAAAGAGCTGTGGCTAAACCCGCGCAAAAACAGACTGCAAAAGACCCAAAGGTCGCTTTGGTGCTTGGAATCTTCGGAACGCTTCTTTTTGGATTGCTTCCCTCGCTTGGGATGTATTACATTGGAAAGAAAAAGCGCGCAATAGTTTGGAATGTCATTTACTGGGTAGTGGCAGGCATTATGGCCCTTCTTGGGAGCATCTGCTGCTTTCCGTGGCTGATTATCCCGATATTTGCAATAGTTATCATATATGACACTTACAAGATAGCAAAAGGGGAAAAGGAAATTTTGCCAAAAGTTTTGGAGTGATTTTTATGCAAATAACCGAAAGCGCCGACAACGTGCAGGCGGGCATTTCCGCATTGATAGGGGGGATAGTTGGAGGCTTGCTTGGGGGATTGTGCTGCTGTTTATTGCAGATATTCGGCGGCGCGATTTCAGCCGCTGCATTGCGCTTTCAGCACGGAGGGCCGATTTCCCTCAAGGACGGCGCGGTAATTGGGGCGCTCGGCGGGTTGGTTGCGGGAATTTTTGGGGGCATGCTCGCTGGCGGAGTAGCATATATGGGATACAGCTGGCTGAACCTTATCGGGGTTGTCAGCGACAAGACGATACTTGGAGCGGTTGGCTTTGTTCTTAGCGTGCCTGCGGGCATTCTTCTTGGAGCGCTTGGCGGCGTGCTGGTCGCGAAAATCTACCAGTGAAGCTTATACGGAAACGACGCTGTCCGTTGAGGAGATGTATAAATAGAGGTTATTCGTGTCCTTGCTGTAATTATACATGTAATCTTCGTGCGCGTTGTATCTTTCAAGCACCTTCTTGCGGAATTGTTCGTTTGTTTTAAGGTCTTCTTTTTTCCAATTTCCCTTCCCGCCCCATTCTTCTTCGTTTAGAACCGCTATTTTGAGCAGAATGGTTTCAGCGGCGGAGATTGAATTGTTCAATATGCTGCTTTTGGCTTTTTGAAGGCTCGTTATAGGGGCTTCCAAGCCGAAGGGGAGCATGTCCTGCACCCTCCCAAGCCAGTAATTGTTTTTCAATTCGGAGATTGACGAGGAGGAAGTCAACTGCCATGGCCCCTTGCCGTTGTACCCCGAAATGTCCCTGAACTGCGTTTCCCTGGATGCTATTGAAAGCATGAATTCCGCAGAAATGCCAAAAAAACGCTCAATGAAATAGGAGGATGCGATTATTTCAAAAAGCTCCTCCTTGGTTCCTTTTGGGGAGTATCTGCTCCTGACCCATTCATACTTTTTTTCAGAAAGCTCCCGCAGATTCCAGAGGTTCCGAGCCGTTGCATTTATGCTTTCAAAAGCATTGTTGAGATTGGCGCACGCGTTTTCTGCACTGATGCCGTTTGCGATGCAGTATTCGCCAAGCGAGGCGATGAAACTCTGCGCCTTTTCCGCCCCTATCTCGCGCGAAAGCCTTTTTTCAAGAAGCTGTGATGGAGAGGGGGCTTCTTCAGGTTTTTGCGCTGGCGGTTTTTTCGGAACCAGCTTCCTATACCGGTCGGCTTCTTCTGCCAACCGCAGGCAATCATAATAATTTTTTCCGCGCCGTATGGGCCTTTTTGCCGGCGGTGGCTTCCCATGGTGCATTGGAGTTGAGTTTAGGAAAGGAGTGTTTCCGGCTGATTTCGCGGCTTGCGCACTGCCTATCTCCTCCTTCCGGGCTTGGCTGCGGGCTTTTTCCGCTTCCCTCTTTGCAGGCAGGTATTCGTTGAGGTATTTTGCAATTGCCGCCTTTGTCTGCTCCCCGTATATTCCGTCCGCCCTTATCTTGAAAAGAGCCTGCGCTTCCATCAGCGCCTTTTTTGTCTTTTCCCCGAGCCAGCCGTCCTCCTTTATGCTTTCCCTGCCTTCTGCGGTTAGGATGGAGTTCAGCTGCTTTTGCAGAGCCCGTATCTGGTCGCTTGAAGTCAGCAATATGGCTTTGCATTTTTCCTTTGGGGGGACGAATTCCATGAAAGCTTTTTTGAGGCAAATGTTTTTTAAAGGGAAGCAGGCATAATACGCTGTATTCAACCTTATTCTAATAGATAAGGCCGATGAAACCAAATTTGGCGAGGTGCATAAAATGGCAGGAAAATACGTGAAGTTTCAGACTCCGCAGGCACTGCTTGAAAAGATAAAGCAGGCGCTTTCCCGCGCAAGGGAAACCGGCGGAAGGGTAAGAAAGGGAATTAACGAAGTGACAAAATGCATAGAATCCTCAAGGCCCGCCCTTGTAGTGATGGCGGAGGATGTTTCCCCGGAGGAAATAATACTGCACATTCCCATGCTCTGCGAGGAGAAGGAGTTAGTGTATGCTTACCTCCCAACAAGAGCAGAGGTTGGCGCTGCGGCAGGCTTGAACGTTCCCTGTTCGTGCGTTGCAATAGAAAAGGAGGGGCAGGCAGGCGAATTGGTAAGAGATGTGAAGGAAGGGCTTGAGCCGGTTTTCCCAAAGAAAAAGGAGGAGAAAAGAGAAGAGGCAAAGAAAGAGGAGAAGAAGGCAGAGGCAAAGCACGAAGAGAAAAAGCACGAGGAAAGGAAAGAAGGCGGAGAGAAGCCGATTGAGCAGACGAAGTCTGCGAAAGATTTGAAAGTTCCAAAGAACTTTCAAAATTTTGACGCAGAGGCGTCAAAAGTCTTGACGCAAAGCGTCAAGCAGAAAAAGCCCCACGCCCCTAAGAAGAAAAAGGAAGGCGCGCCTGCACAGGAGGAAAAAAAGGAAGCGCCGGTTGCAGCGCAGGAAGGCGCGCCCGCAGCAGGGCAGTAAATTAATGGATGATTTATATGGCTGAAAACGAAGCAATACGCGTTGAAGTGATGCAGATAAAGGCAAAGACAGGCATACACGGCGAGGTTTATCAGGTCATGTGCAAGGTGCTTGAAGGCAGGGACCTGGGAAGGGTAATAAGAAGGAATGTGAAGGGTCCTGTGAAGGTGGGGGATTTGCTCCTTCTTTTGGAAACCGAGAGGGAGGCAAAGGAGATTAAGGCAAGGTAAAATTATAAGGGGCGGGAAAGCGAGGTAGATTATATGAAATCAAGCTATTCTGGAGTAGAAATGCCAAAGGGAACCGGCTTTATGTATGTGAAAAAGGATGGCACCACCCTTTATTTTGCAAACCAGAAGGAATACCGGAACCTGCAGCTTGGCAGGGTTGGAAAAAAGCTCAAGTGGATTAGGACAAGGAAGCCGGATGGAAAGAAAGGAATGGGAGTAAAGCCTGTGGAGAGAAAGGACGTGCCAAAACCTGCGGAAAAAATTGAGCAGCAGAAATCGGAGAAAAAGTAGGGTGAATTGAATGCGCGAGAGAACCCTTATTATATTAAAACCCGACTGCGTACTGCGCGGATTGTGCGGAAGGGTTTTGCAGAGGTTTGAGGCGCGCGGCTTGAAAGTGATTGCGATGAAAATGAGGCGCCTTGATGACGGGGTGCTTGATGAGCATTATTCGCACCTGAAGGAAAAAACTTTTTTTGGCGCTATAAAGGAGTTCATGAAAAGCGCGCCGGTTGTAATAGCGGTGCTGGAAGGCGCGGAGTGCGTGAAACTTGTGCGGGAGATGTGCGGGCCCACCAATGCAAGAAATGCGCCCTCCGGAACGATAAGGGGTGATTTTTCCACCTCAATGCAGTGCAACCTAATACACGCTTCTGATTCGCTTGAGACTGCGGAAAAAGAGATTGCGCGCTTCTTTTCAAAAGGGGAAATTTGCGATTACGAGCGCATAAATGAAGTGGCGCTTAACACGAAAGAGGAGAGAGCCTGAAGCGGATGGATAGGGCTTATGCCAAAGAGGAGATGAGTTGAGCGTCATTGAAGGGAAGGGAATCCGGAAAGAGGAGCTTGTTTCGGACTACTTGCATGATTTGCAGTTCCAGGGGGCTGGCGTTGATTTGAGCCTGAAGGAAGTGCGCGTGTTTGAGGGAAGCGGAAGGATTGATTTTGATAATTCAAAAAGGAAGATAAGCGAAAGCCGGAAGATGGAGTTTGGAAGCGACGGGAGCATCCATTTGAAGGCTGGCTGCTACAAAATATTGTATAATGAGTATGTGAGAATACCTTCGGATTGCATCGCACTTGCCTTTCCGCGCTCTTCCCTTTTGCGCTGCGGGGCATTTTTGCAGTGCGCTGTCTGGGATCCGGGCTATGAGGGGAGGAGCGAGTCTCTGCTTGTGGTTGCGAATCAGCAGGGAATAACCTTTGAGAGGAATGCACGCGTTGTGCAGCTTGTTTTTTTCAGATTGGAAAGCAAAACCGCGAAAAAATACCGTGGAAAGTATCAGGGGGAGAATAAGTAGCGCCCGCGAAGTCTTTTTATTCTCTTAAAGAGAAACTCCTTCTGTGATTTCTTATGCTGCGCCAGCCGATAGTTTGTGTATTGGGCCATGTTGACCACGGGAAATGCGTTGCTCCAGATACTGTCATTCAGCTAGGGGACGGAAGGCTTTTGCAAGCAAAAGAGCTGTATGAAGCTTATGCCGAAAAGGGAGCGAAGATGCAGATAGACGACGGAACTGTTGTAGAGTTGGAAGAGGGACCTGAAGTTTTTAGTTTTGATGGAAAGAAAATAGTAAGAAAAAGAGTATCGCATGTGTGGAAGAGAAACTCGCCAAAGAATATGACTAGGGTTGGGCTTGCAAGCGGTGACACGCTGACAGTAACTCCGGAGCATCCGTTCTACGCAGCGAGCGCGGAAGCGCCGCATGGATGGAAGCAGGCAGGCACGCTGAAAGAAGGCGATTTCGTCCTCGTTGCAGGAAAGTTGGAACTGCAAGAAGCGCCCATAAGCCGGCTGAAGGAAGAAATCGCAAAGAAATTGATGGTTGCTGAATCCTTTGTTGTCTTTGTTGACAAGGAAAAGGGAGCCGAGTTTTTTAGAAAGATTTCTGATGCAAATTTAGATTCAATGAGAAAGAGGGAGCTATTCTCAACAAATCCATATTGCTGTGTAAAGGAAAGCAGGTTCCGCGCAGTTGATTTTTTTAGGCTCTGCTCTTATCTTGGTTTTACGGCTGAATGCGCTTATGATATGATAGGGCACATAAAGAATTCGTCTAGAAAATGGAGAGCAGGGCATACCAGCAACAAAATGCGCCTTCCTAGAGATGAAGCAGATTTTTCCGCCATGGCGTATGTTCTTGGATGTGTGCAGGGAGACGGATGTCTTTACTCGAAGAGGGTGATGCTTCATAACAATGATAGTGAGATACATGAAGAATATATGAAAGGATTAAAGCAGGTGTTTGGACTGGATGCCAAGGTCGTGCAGAATCACACCTGCAAGACAGTCGTAAGCACCGGAGGCATGACGCTCGGCAGGTTTTTTATTGAAATTTTTGGGCTTCCATTCAAAAATAAGAGCGAATCGATAATCGTCCCTGATATGCTTTTACTGCGCAACGACACTACGGCTTCTTTCATAAGGGGATGGTTTGATACAGACGGTTATGTTTCTGAAATTAACAACTGCATAGAAATAACGAGCAAAAGCAAAAGAATGGTCAAAATGGCTGCGGCATGTCTTCTTAGATTCGGCATACTTGGAGTTATTTATGAAAAAAATGGGTATTGGACTCTAAGAATAGCCAATGCGCCATATGTGAAAAAATTTCTTGAAAATATAGGTTCTAACTTAAAATTCAAAAGAAACAGGATGATCGCAGTAATTCCAAAAACATCTACAAGCCGTGTTTTTGATATGTTACCGCTTGATGGCGCGCATCTGAAGGGGAATGTTTCGGTAAATGATTGTCAAGTGCCTTATGCAAGCAGGTATTTTGAGTACAGCTGCCTGTCCAGAGGCACGGTTATGAAGATGCTTGTATATGGCGCCTCTGAAAAAACAAAAACAGAAATGCGGGCTTTTACTGAAGAGAGTATCCGCTTCGTCAGAGTAAGGACTGTTAAGGCTGTTGAACCGGAATCTGAATTCGTATATGACTTTTCAGTCCCCCAAACAAAAAATTTCATAGCTGAAAGAACGGTTCTGCATAATACATCCTTGCTAGATGCCATAAGGAAAACCTCCCTTGCAAAAAAAGAGGCGGGCTTGATTACACAGCACATAGGCGCAAGCGAGGTGCCGAGGGATGCGATTGGGGAGGTGTGCGGCGACGCGCTTACACGGATGAAAATAAAGCTTGAGATTCCGGGAATTCTTTTTATTGACACGCCAGGGCATGCGGCATTCTCAAACCTGCGCGAGCGGGGGGGAAGCATCGCGGACATTGCGGTGCTTGTCATTGACATAAATCAGGGCTTTCAGCCCCAGACGATTGAGAGCATAGGGATACTGAAAGGGTTCAAAACGCCCTTCATAATTGCCGCAAACAAGGTGGATGTGATTGACGGATGGAAGGGCGGTTCGGGAAATTGCATTGCGCAAAGCATCAAAAGGCAGAATGAGCGAGTGCAGGCAAGGTTGGATGAGCTTCTTTACACTCTTGTGGGAAGAATGGGGGAGCTTGGAATGAATGCGGAGCGCTTTGACAGGGTAACAGATTTCACAAAACAGATTGCGCTCGTGCCCGTTTCCGCAAAAACAGGCGAGGGGGTGCTTGAGCTTCTTCTTTTCTTGGCAGGGCTTTCGCAGAAATTCCTTGAAAGCGGGCTTGACGCAAAAGAGGACAGCCCTGCGCGCGGAAGCATTTTAGAGGTTAGGGAGGAGCGCGGGCTGGGGACGATAATAGATGCGATAATTTACGAGGGGATGCTGAAGCAGAATGATACAATTGTGTTTGGCACCATAAACGGCGCGGAAAAAACAAAGGTGCGCTCCATCATAAAGCCAAAGCCTGCCTCAAAAATAGTGAATCCACAGGAAAAATATGATTATCCGAAAGAAGCGGTTGCCGCGTGCGGGGTAAGGATATTCGCACCTGGGCTTGAGGATGCGCTTTCCGGCTCTCCTTTTGCAATCGCAAACACGCCCGAAGAGCAGACCGCACAGTCTGAAGTAATAGAAGGGCAGATAAAAAAAGTGGTGTTTGAAAAAAGCGAGCACGGGGTTGTGGCAAAGGCGGAGAGCTTAGGCTCGCTTGAAGCAATGCTCAACCTGCTTGAGGTGGAAAAAATACCCGTAAGAAAATCCGGGATTGGGGAGATTTCAAAAAAGGATGCGCTTGAGGCAAGGCGCTCCGGGGGGGAGGATGCGGCGCTTTCTGCCGTATTCGGATTTGGAGTGAAAGCCAGCAAGGAAGCTGAAGAGGAGGAGGCGGCAGGAGGAGTGAAAATACTTGCAAATGAAGTTATTTACTCCCTTATTGAAGATTATAAGAAATGGGTTTGCTCCTGCCGCGAGCGCGAGAAATGCGAGCTTCTCTCCTCGCACGTCTACCCCGTTAAGCTCAAAATACTGCCCGGCTGCTGCTTTAGGAAAAGCAACCCCGCCATTTTCGGAGTGGATGTGCTTGCCGGAAAGCTTCTTGTAAAATGCCCGCTTATGAACAGCAGGGGAAAGGAAATAGGAGAGGTGAAGGGGATACAAAATAAAAATGAAGCAGCCCAGTCGGCAGAAAAAGGGGAGCAGGTGGCAATCTCCATTGAAGGAGCGGCTTTTGGGAAGGATATTGGGGAAGGGGATGTACTTTATGCGCACCTGACTGAAAGGGAATGGGGGGAAATTTCAAAAAAATGCCGCTGTGCGCTTGGCAAGGAAGAAGAAAAACTGCTTGGGGAAATATTGGGTATTACCTCCACTTCGCATTTTTGAGATGAATGAAAATATGTGAACGGTTTGAGTTGAGAAAAATGGCACGTGAAATGGAAAATCTTGAGTATGCGCGCGTATGCGGTGAACTGCAGGGAATGATTGGCGCGCATATTGAAAATATCTACCAGCTTGACGAGGAGAATTTCCGCTTCAAAATAGGGAGCAGGGAGATTGCATGCACAGTTGGCGTGAGACTGCACGAAACTAAATATGTTCCAAAGGAAACCGGAAGGATTACGAATTTCGTTGAGTTTTTGCGCTCAAGGATAAGGGGGGGCAGGGTGCTTGGGATAGCGCAGATGAATAATGACAGGATAGTGAGGATGGGAATTGGAGTAGGGGAATTGGAGTATTTTCTTGTGTTTGAAATGTTTGGCGGGGGGAACATTATTTTGCTCGATGGGAATAATGTGATACTGCGCGCCCTTGTGCAGAGGAAATGGAAGGAGAGGGAGATTTTCCCGAAAAGGGAATATGCCCTGCCTCCTGCGCCTGTGCTTTCCCTTTCCCCTTCTCTCTCCGAGATGAAGGATATACACGAAAAAAAATACGCGATTGCTGTTTTCTCAAGAATACCCCTTGGATTGAATTATATGCGCGAGGCGCTTAGGCGTGCGGGAGTTGGAGAAAGAGAGAATTATTCGGAGGTAGGGGAAGGGAAGGTAAAGAAGGTGCTTTTGGAAGTTGAGAGAATAAGAGGGGAGAATGTCCCTTCATTGTACTCTGATGAAAATGG
Source organism: Candidatus Micrarchaeota archaeon CG1_02_47_40 (assembly GCA_001871475.1). Lineage (GTDB taxonomy): Archaea > Micrarchaeota > Micrarchaeia > Anstonellales > CG1-02-47-40 > CG1-02-47-40. The sequence goes on from MNVE01000009.1 coordinate 124,236, forward strand.
AAAGATTGTGCAGTTTGCATGCGCGAAGCTTGCATGCCCTGCGGGAGTTAAGGTAATGGAGGCAAAAACCCTTTGCGAGGCTGCTGATGAATATTACTTTGGAAATGTGGAAAGTGTGGATGAGAAGGGCGCGAAAAGGGAAGGGGAAATTGAGAAAGTAAAAGAAAGGATAGGATTACAGGAAGAGCAGGCGCTCCATCTTGAAAAAGAGTATAAAATGAACATGGAATGCGCAAAGGGAATTTATGATAATTTTGAGGCTGTTGAAGAGGAGATAAAAAAGGCAAGGAAAAGGGGGGAGAGGAAGGCGGAGGTTGAGGTATAGTTAAAGCTCCCCTTCGCTCCATACATAATCCGCCAAAATCTTTTCAGCCCGCTTGTTCCTGTCAGTCACTATTGAGTAGAAGTGGTATTTCTTTCCCTTCGTAATCAGGGAAACGTTTTTCAGCTCTATCCCTTCCTTTTTGAGAAGTTCGGCAGCCTTTGACCATTCGCCGGGCTTATCTTCTATCCTAAGCACTAAGTTGTCATGGGAGAGCACTTTATATCCGTTGGCTGAAAGCACCTTTTCCGCCTTCTCCTCGTTTTTCACGAAGATGCGCACTATGGACTTGGTGCCCACTACCTCAACGCTGACGTTCTCCATGTTTATCTTTGCCTTTCCAAGGAGGTACGAAATGTCAGCAAGCAGGCCCCTTTTGTCTTCTGCCACAACCACTATGTGCCTCATGCCCTCCACCTCCAAAATTTATTCTTTCCAGTGTGCCGGCTAAAACAAGCGCAACGCACCGCTTTGTCATTTCACAAGCGCACTTTTAAACAGTTTTGACAAATGAGTGAGTTTTTTGAATACTTTCCCGCTGCCTTTTGCTATTAGCTTGGTGTATGCGCTCCCTATTATCACGCCAAACGCCCCGGAGTGCGAAAGCGATTTCACCTGCGAGGGAGCGGAGATGCCAAACCCCACAAGTATTGGCTTTCCTGCTGGCCGTACTGCTTTTCTTATTGCCTCCGCAAGCTCCCTTGGAAGCTCCCTTCTCGTGCCAGTCACTCCAAAAACTGAAACTAAGTATAGAAAGCCCGTTGTCCTTGCAGCTATCTTCGCTATCTTTCGCGCAGGAGTGTTCAGTGCAACAGTATAGACTGTTTTTATCCCGTATTTTCTGCAGGCGCGCTCAAACTCCCCTCCCTCGCCGATATTCAAATCTGCCGCAAGTATCGCATCAACCCCTGCCTTTTTTGACTCATGCACAAAAGTTTCAACGCCTAAAGAAAGAAGCTTATTGTAATAAGTAAGGATGACTATGGGAATTTCAGGGTGTTTCTTGCGTATTTTTGCAATCTCTGCAAAGCACTTTTTTGTTGTGGCGCCAGTTTTTATTGCAGTGCTTGAGGCAAGCTGTATTGCAGGCCCGTCTGAAAGCGGGTCGGAGAAGGGAATGCCTACTTCTAAAATGTCTGTTCCTCCTTCCACAAGCGCATCCGCAACTTTTTCTGAAGCGGAAAGGGAAGGATAACCGATTGTGAAGAAGGAGGTAAGGGTGCCCTTTCTTTTCAGCGCGTGCGCAAGCCTATTGCCCATGTTTCTTCCTCCTGTTCTCCTTTGCCCCTTCTGCTTAATACCCATAACGCTTCCCCCTGTTCTCCTGATAGATTCCCAAATCCTTGTCCCCTCTGCCTGAAAGGCATATCACTACTGTTTTTCCCCTGAATTTTTCCTTTTCTTTTAAGAGGTATGCAAGCGCATGCGCTGATTCCATCGCAGGTATTATTCCCTCTTTCCTTGAGAGAAACTCAAATGCTTCCAGTGCCTCCAAATCGCCTGCATGGGCGTATTTCACCCTTCCGCTTTCCTTTAGGTATGAATGCTCCGGCCCTACTCCGGGATAATCAAGGCCTGCGGAAATTGAATGCACATCTGATACCTGCCCGTCAGGGGTTTGCAGAAGGTAGCTTTTCGTTCCGTGAAGGACGCCTATCCTGCCCTTTGAAAGGGTGGCGCAGTGCCTTTTATTCAATCCCTCTCCACCGGCTTCAACACCAATCAATTTCACTTTTGCATTCCCGAGAAAATCATAGAATATGCCTATTGAGTTGCTTCCTCCTCCCACGCAGGCGATTATGCAGTCCGCGCTTATGCCGGCTTTAAGCAGCTGTCTTTTCGCCTCCTTTCCAATCACCCTCTGAAACTCCCTTACGATTTTTGGGTATGGGTGCGGACCTATTGCGGAGCCAAGGCAATAGTAAGTAGTGTTTACATTTGCAATCCAGTCGCGCAGCGCCTCGCTTGCGGCGTCTTTGAGTGTTTTCTGCCCCGCATAGACAGGCACAACGCGCGCTCCAAACAGCTCCATCCTCAAAACATTGTGCTTCTGCCTTTCAATATCCACTTCTCCCATGTACACTTCGCATTCCAATCCGAGCTTTGCACATGAGGCGGCAGTTGCCACTCCGTGCTGCCCCGCTCCTGTTTCCGCAATCACCCTCTTTTTTCCCATGTGTTTTGCAAGCAGGCACTGCCCAAGCGTGTTGTTCAGCTTGTGCGCGCCGGTGTGCACCATGTCCTCGCGCTTTAAGTATACTTTTGCGCCGGCGTATTTTGAGAGGTTGGCAGCAAAGTAAAGGGGGGTGGGCCTTCCTGCAAAATCTTTTAGAAGAAAAGAAAGCTCGCGTTTAAACACAGTGGTTTTGGAAATTCTCCGGTAAGCTTCCTCAAGCTCGCTTAATGCGGGAATGAGCACTTCGGGTACGAATTTCCCCCCGAATTCCCCAAAATACCCTTTTTTATTAGGCAATTTTTTCATAGTGAAAACCAATATGGCTTATGGCGAAAATCTGTATATCTGAAGGTGCGGCACGCCGCCTATATGCATCACGTTTTCTTCGGATGCAAATCCTTTCTCCAGCGCTATTTTTATGCATCGCTCCCCCACGAGGTTTGCGGAATCGGCATTTAGGAGCGCATCGGCTATAAGGGCGGCGTCTTGGGTTTTTTCCCCCTTGTAAAACCCAGCGTATTTTTTCAAATCAAGCTTCATTCCGTTTCCAAAGAGTACTCTTCCCAAAAGCTCGCAATCGCATACCGCAACCGTTTTTTTTCCATCTTTCCCGTGAATTTTCAAATACATCGCAATACCTGAAAAAAATTCCGCACGAAACTAATATATACACTCCTGCACTAAGCTTTGCAATGGCAAAGAGCAGTTTGATGCAAAAAGAAGGGAAGAGGTTTGCGGAGTTGGAAACGGAAGAGAATAAGAAAGGATTCGCGGAATTGAAAACAGAAGAGAATAAGAGAAGGGAACGATTCGCGGAATTGGAAAATGCCATAGCTGGAATTGAAAAGCTTGGAAATGCGCTGGCGCAAAAGGAAAAGCAAACGTCGGGAGGGCAGGAAAAGCAGGGCAGTGCAGGTGCTGTTTATAAGAAGGCGATAGAGGAAATGGGCGCGCTTGAAAAGAAATTAATAAAGGAAAAGACTGTTTAGAGTTAGATAAGAAAGCCAAGATTAATCACGAAAATCTTGTCCCGCAGGCAGGGCAGGAGAGCATGTAATAATCCGCTTCATAGCGGCAGATGGGGCAGACAAAGCGCGTGCGCCGCAGAGCGCGCACCTCAAAATCATACTCGCATTTTTTGCATTTTTTCGCGCCCCACTCGTTTGCCTCCTCGCATTTTGGGCATTTTATCCGGAACATGGAAGAGAGGCGCGTGCCGCATTTCGGGCAGCGCTCCATTTCAGAGGTTATGGCTGCCTGGCAGTTTTGGCATTTTAGCTGAAAGCCCCCTTCTTTCTTCTTTCCTGAAAATAGCTCAAGGATGCCCATGGCATCACTTATTGCGAGAAGTAGTTTTCAAGGGGAACTTCCCCTTCTTGGGGGAGCGTGGCTTTCCCCTTTTTCTTCCCTTTTGCATGCGCAGGTTTGTGCTTTTCCTTTTTATGGGGTTTTTCCTGCTCTTTTTCCGCAGTTTCCATCGCTTCGTGCGCCGCTGCATGCTGCACATGGATGCCTTTTGCTCCTTCGTTTCCGTTTCCCTTTTTTGCCTCCTGCGCATGGGTGCCTTTTGCTTCTTTCTTCTTTTTTGCTTCATGCGCGTGGATGCCTTTTGCTTCTTCTTTTCCCTTGTGCGCTTTCCCTGCTTTCGTTGCCTTTGCAATTGCAAGCAGGAGAAGCGCAAGCAGAATAAATGCTATAAGCGCTCCGCCGGCAAGAAGGTAAATCATCGTTGGATCATTTGTCTCTTCCGTGATTTGCGCACCTGCACCTTCCTGTGGCTGTGCAGGAGTCGGCTGTCCGGTTTCTGAAGGGGTTGTCGGTTCCGGATTGGAGTTTGATGTTGAAACTACTCTGTATGAAAGCTCTTTGTAAGTGAAGCGATAATTCCCCTCATCAAGTGCAACGAGGTTCACCTGTCCTTTTATGTTTGTTGTGCGCGTGACATTGCCAATCGGCGTTTGCACGGATATTTTTTCGCCTATGGCTGGCCGGTTGCCAATAAGAAGGGTTGCAGTTATTGTCTGCCCTGGCTGGATTATTTCGGGAACTGAAAGGGAGTAACCCTCTTCTAGAGCGCCACCTTCCCCTCCTTCTTCCCCCCCTTGCGTGATTCCCGTTAAGTCAATGTCATATTTGAGGGATACTTTTTCCGCAATGAGTATTCCCGCAAATCTCGGGTTGCCTACTGCCTTTACTTCTATTTCATAGGTGTCTGCTGGAACGGAGGAAAAAACATACTGCCCGTTTTCGTTCATTGCGGTTTTTGAGTAGACAAGCCCGCCGCGCAGAAGGTATATCTCCTTTCCAGCCAAGGTTTGTGTTGATTTGACCGTTCCGTAAATGCACTGGCGGTTCTGCACTATCACAACGTTTCTTTCCATATTGGAATTGATGGCGAGCAGTTGCACATTATCGGGGTAGTTTTGGCGCCTGAAAACTACGAAGTATGTTCCGTTTTCAAGGGAAAGTGAATATCTTCCGTCAATGCCTGCTGTAGTGCTTGCGACCACCCTTATGGGGCTTGACGCCTCAACAATTGTGCCGATAAGCATTACGTTGGAGGAGCTTCTTACCTGCCCTGAAAGTGTGTAGGGAAAAATAACAGAAGAAAAAAGAAAAATGCAGAATGCCGATAGGAATATTGTTTTTCTTTCCATGGGATAATACTAACAAGGTATGCTTTAAAAGTTTCTCTCATGGCGCTTTCATTATTATTTTCAGTTTATAGCCGCATTTCGGGCAGGCGTTTCCCTTTGCAAGGCGGTTTTCCAAAACTGAAAAGCCGAATCTCTTTATTGCCAGTGCCTTGCATTTTGGGCAGTAGGTATTTTCCCCCTCATCTCCAGGCGCATTTCCAGTGTATGCGTAATGGATTCCTTCTTCCAAAGCAATGCGGCGGGCTTTCTGCAAAGTGGAGAGCGGGGTTGGCGGAATCGCCATCTTGTTGCATGGGTAGTAGGCGGTGAAGTGAATGGGAATTTCAGGTGAGAGCTTTCGCACCCATTTGCACATTTGGTGAAGCTCGTCTTCATCGTCATTCAGCGTAGGGATGAGCAGGACAATCAATTCTATGTGCATTTTCTTGTGCAGTAGTTTTATTGAGTCAAGCACTCCATCTAAAGAAGCGCCTCCGCAGACTTCCTTGTAGAATTTGTCGTTGAATGCCTTCAGGTCTATTCTTGCGGCGTCAATAGTTTGCATGAGGGCAATGGCTTCCCTGCTCATGTATCCGTTTGTAACAAATACGTTTGCAAGCTTTTCCTTTCTTGCCAATTTCGCGCAATCAAGAGCATATTCCATGAAAATAGTGGGTTCTGTGTAGGTATATGCGATGCTTTTTGCGTTTTGGGATTTTGCCATCTGCGCAACCTTTTCCGGTGGCAGGTCAATTCCACTTATTTCCCTTGCTTGGGAGATGGAGGCATTCTGGCAGTGGAGGCAGGAAAAATTGCATCCTACTGTTGCGATTGAGAAAGAGAGAGTTCCCGGCAAAAAGTGATAAAAGGGCTTTTTTTCTATCGGGTCGGTGTTGTATGAGCAGCATTTGGCGTAATTTAATGAGTATAACTTTCCGTTTTCATTCTTGCGCACATGGCAGAAGCCGGTTTTTCCCTCTGCGATGGTGCAGTTTCTCCTGCAAAGATGGCACTTTACGAGATTGTTTGGCAGTTTTTCGTAGAGGAGGGCTTCTTTCATGGTGAGAATTCCGCATCTGCTGTTTTTAAAATAATTGTGTAGCATAGTATAAGCGGGTGGTTGGATGGCACAACAAATAGCGGCTATTTTTTCAAAGGATGCAACTAAACCTATTGGTCGGAATACGCGCCCGCCTGAAAAAGCGATAAAAGAAAGACAACCATTTATGCGCGAAGGGCCTACTTTCGCGTCTGACGCTTGGCTGATTGAAAAAATGGTAAAAGAAAGGAAGCCGCTTAATCCTTTGCTAAAATCAAGGTATGGCGTGCTTCTGCTTTGAGCATCAGCGCCTGAAAAAACAGGGGATGAAGGCGAACCGCCGGCTCTCAAAGGAAGCAGAGATGGTTTTTGCAGAATTCATTTACGCAATCAGCGAATACAGGAATGGTTATGCGGTGGATGCGATTAAGTTGGTGAGAGGCAGGCGCTCTTTTAATTTGCTTGTTGATGCGGTCTGCTCCTGCCAAAATGATAACATCTACTCGAGAGAAAAACGCGATTTGCTCTGCGGGCTCTTGGCTGGAGAGAATAAATTTCATCTTACTAAAAAACAGCAGATTTTGGTTGCAAATGCAATCGCAAGAGAAAATGTTATGAGAAAGTATGACGCACAAGAGGTATTGGAAAGGTGCAACGGAAATCTCTGTGAAAAAGCAAGGAAGATTCTTGAAAAAACCGCAAATATTTTTACTAGTGCCTAAAATGCCTTATTCCGCTAAACAGCATCGCAATTCCGTGCTTATCGCACGCTGAAATAACATCGTTATCATTCAAAGAGCCGCCCGGCTGAAGCACCGCCTTCACTTTCTCTTTTGCAATTTCTTCTATCACATCCGGAAAGGGAATGAATGCATCGCTTGCCATTACGGATTTTGACAGGTCAAACCCGTCCATTTTCGCCTTTTGCATCCCAATCCTGCAGGAGTCTATACGGCTCATCTGCCCTGCGCCTACCCCGACAACCTGCTTGTCTGTTGAGAATACAAGGGCGTTTGATTTTGTGTGCTTTACGAATTTGACTGCAAAGCGGAGCGCAGAGAGTTCGTATGCACTTGGCTTGCGCTTGGTAACGCATTTGAGTCTCTTTTCATCATAAATAATGCCGTCATACTCCTGGTAGAGGATGCCGCCCCATACGTGGCGCGAAACGAATTTCGGGGCGCTCATTGCCAAAAGATGAGTAATATCCAGGATGCGCCTGTTTGTTTTCTGCTTTAGTATGAGCAGTGCGTCATCATCATAGCCCGGCGCAAGTATGACATCCACAAACCTGCTCCCTATTGCTTTGGCAGTTTCCAAGTCAACCGGCTTTGAGAATGCTATAACTGAACCAAAAGCGCTCCCTGGGTCGGACTGGAAGGCTTTCTCATATGATTCCATGAGTGTTTTTCCGATTGCGCCTCCGCAGGGGTTGGTGTGCTTTATTATGACGGTTGCGGTTTCCCCTTCAAACTCCCTAATCAATCCAAGCGCGGAATCCGCATCAAGAAAATTGTTGAAGGACATTTGCTTTCCCGAATATATTTTAGCGTCAAAAATGCTTATCTGCCCCCACTGCGAGTAGGCGGCGGCGCGCTGGTGGGGGTTTTCCCCGTATCTCAAATCATATGCGCGCTCAAAGCGCATTTTCAGGAATTCCGGGAAATCTTCATTCTTTTGCCCGAAATATTTTGCGATGTTCCAGTCATAGCGCGCTGTGCGCGTGAACGCCTTTGCCATCAGTGATTTGCGGGTTTCTGCTGAAAGGAAGCCGCCGCTTTTTTTCATCTCTGCCGCCACTCCTTCATAATCGTCAGGGTCAACGACAACCGCAACGTGCTCGAAATTCTTTGCCGCCGCCCGTATAAGCGAAGGCCCGCCTATGTCAATGTTTTCTATTACCTCTTCCAGTTTCGCATCCGCTTTTCCGGCAATCTCAATGAAGGGGTAGAGATTCACCACCACCATGTCTATCGGGAGTATGCCCTGCTTTTTTGCCTCCTCCTCGTCTTCCTTTTTTCCCCTTCTGTAAAGAATTCCCCCGTGTATTTTGGGGTGCAGTGTTTTCACCCTTCCTTGCAGTATTTCGGGAAAACCGGTAAAGGAGGAGACTTCGGTGACTGGGATGCCCGCCTTGCGGAGAATGAGCGCCGTCTTTCCGGTGGAGATTATTTCCGCGCCAGATTTGGCAAGCTCGCTGGCAAAGGAGCCTATTTTGCGCTTGTCAAAAACCGATATTAAAACTCGCCTTATTTTAACTGCCACGTTTATCATATTTGAGCGGAAATGCTTTTTAAAGGGGATGTTCAGGCAAGCGCTTTAAGCTGCGCGAGCATTTTCTTTTTCCAGTCTGAAAACTCCTTAAAATTCATTCCAATATATGGAAGGCTGGTCTTGTCAAGAGACTGCAGTTGGCGCATAAGCTCTGCCGCATACTCGTCATTCCCGTATTTTTTTGCGTATTGCGCGTACTTTTCAAGAGAAAGCCCGCTTCTTGCAAGCAGATTGATTATGTCTATTAAGTCCTTTCTTCCTTTCACGCTTGCTTCCCTATCTGAAAGCGCACCCTGCTTGAGGAGAAGAAGCATTTCCGGCTCGCAGACGGATATGCCCTGCACTTTTTTTGCGCTTTTTAGTATTGCCTCGCACGGAACGGATAGATGTGAATAACCGGGGAGATAGATGTCAATATCAAACTTCTCAAATTTTGCCTCGTATTTATAGAGGCGCTCGTTTTTTGAAAGGGAAAATTCGGAGCGCAATTTCAGCAGTTCGGGGTAATCAACCACCAAATCTATACCCTTTGACTTTTGCATTCCGCTCCAGAGGTAGATTGCCCATCCCCCTATGAGCACGAATGAGTACTTTTTGCTTAATTCCTGCAGTTTTTCCCAGCTTGCTTGTGTGAGAGTTTCATTCCAGAATTCCGCCATAAAAATCACCAGCCAAACCGTTTCTCAAATGCATCTGTAAATTCTTTTGCATACCATTGCGGAAGGTTCCATAAATCAACGTAAATTTGCGGGAGCGAAGCTATTCCTTTTTTTGCAGTTTGGAGCATATTCTCATCCGCCTTCAGTACAAAAAGGTTTGCGGGCCCCTCTTTTTTTGGAAATCTCCGCTGAATTTCCGCAAGCCCTTTTTCATCAGCATAAACATATATTTCCGAATAATCGGCAGGCACGTCATCAAAGAGGAATTTGTATGCTGAATAGGCAGTGAAAATAGCGTTGGCAGGCATATTCTTCTCAATCCGAGAGGGGGGCATTTCAGCCCTCGTCTGCCAGCAAATATCCTTCTGCAAATTGCGCACGCTTGCGAAGTAGAGGATGAGCTTTTTTTCGTCAATTACCGCAAGGCTTCTCTGCCTGACCTGCACTGCGCCAATTCTTCTTAGAGGGAAAATCGCACCATTCACCGTATTAAGAGAGATTTGAAGTTTTTTTGAGAGCATAAGCTGAGTTAGGATGTTTTTTTCCTTGCGCAGGATATGCTCTGCAAGCTCGCGGTAGATGATTTCCTTCTGTTTCATGTTTCTATTTTAGTTTTGTTTGTTTATAAATGTTTCTATATTTATAGAAAGATGCTTCTGCAGATGGCTTTGAGCCGCTTTAGGGGAGTTCTTGCCATTTGCAGATGATTGGTGGTGAATTTGGACGCCTTTTTATTTCTTGCCGAGCATAATTTCCACTGTGCCAAGGTAACTCAGCCTGGTTAGAGTGCCAGACTCATAAATGCTCAATCCACAGCTTCGCTGTGGAGCGGTGTCCGTAAGGACGCTCAAAAGCGTGATTTGTGAGTAATGAGCCTCCTCCTGGAGGCGATGAAGAATAAAGGCGCTTTGATGGGGTGAAATCTGGAAGCCGCGAGTTCAAAAATAATAATATTTTGGAAATCTCGCCCTTGGCATATTTATTTTATTTTCACCTTCTTCTTTCCAGCAATCTTCTTTTCAGCGGGCTTTCCCGCAGTATGAAGGCAGCCGTCCTGCTTGCGTCCCAGAGGAAGAGTATGCTGATTGCAAAGGGTATTGCCGCAATTGAGTAGAAGATGGGCGGAAGGGAAATAAGAGCAAATATTATGGGGATTATGAAGGCGGTGAAAAAGAAGAGCGCGAAAAGGGAGAGTGCGCGCTTTGCCCGCTTTCCGGTCTCAAGGGCGGAGCACTCGTTCTGCAAAAACGCCTCCGCTGCGGTTTCCAAAATCTCCTTTATTGCCAGCACTGCCGCGGAAAAGGGCGCTATGAAAAGAAGCAGCCCGACTATCCGCACAACGTCGTACATTGCTGCGCCTGCCACCAATATGCCCGTTTTTGGGGCGATGCTTGAGAAGATGAAAGTCAGCCCTGCCACGACTGCGGCAAGCAATCCGTAGAAGATAAGGCGCGAGCCCTGCTCCAGAAAGCGCCTAAAGCCCCTGCCGCCGGGTTCCAGGTAAAGCATAAGGTTGCGCAGGTAGCCTGAAAGGCGGCGGAAGGGGGTGCGCTCCGAGCGGGGGAATAAACTTGAAAGGAAAGGATATATTGTGCGCTCGCGAGAGAGGAGGCGCGAGGAGAAAAATGCCGAAATCATCACTATTGCAGTTGTCAGGCTGACTACGTCTATTGAGGAGGATGGAGCTGCCTCTTTCGCAATCAAGATGGAGAATTCCCCCACTGAAAGCATTGCCAGGGCGGAGAAGGCGGCGCTCTTTGAGTCAAAGCCAAGGAGATAGGTGCTGAAGTAAGTGCCGGCAAACTTTGCAAGGAGGTTTATTATGTTCAGCGCCAGAAGCAGCCAGATTGCGCCAAGCGCCGCTTTCCAGTCAAAGAGCATGCCGACTGAAAAAAAGAAAAATGAAGCGAATATCGTATTGAAGGGAACGAGAAGGTGCTCCACTTTCTTGAATACCGGGACGGACGCGACAAGGGAGCCCCCGAGGAATGCGCCTATGCCAAAGGAAAGCCCGAGCATGTGAGATACGAATGCGAGTACGAATGCAACGGAAAATGCCGCCAGTATGAGCGCATCGGAGGAGTTTAGGTTGTCCACGTGCCACATGAATCTGCGCACGAGCCGCTCAAATATTATGTATGCTATCCCGAGGAACACCACGGAAAATGCAATTGGGACGAATACGCCCGTTGAAATTGATTTCACCGCCTCTACTTTCATGCTTGAAAAAAATGTCAGTATCACCACTCCCACTATATCCTCAATGACAAGCACGGAAAACAGCAGCTTTACCTCCGGGCGGTTCTTGAATTCGTCCTTTACCAACCCTGCGAATATGGCTGTACTCGTAATTGAAAGCACGAAGCCGATTATGAGGGCGTCAGCCACCGGCAGGCCGAAGAGGAGGGAGAAGAGGTAGCTTATGAGAAATACAAGACCCATTTTAAATGCGGTTATCATCAGGGCGCGGAAAGACTGGCGCACCATGTTTGAGATGGAAAAGCCGACGCCTATGGTGAAAAGGAGGAGCGCCCCCCCAAGCTCGGAAAATATTTCTATCGCCTCTCCTGACTGCACAATAGAGAGGGCGTGCGGACCGACGAGGGCGCCTGCAAGCAGCAAGCCTATGACGGTAGGCGAGCGGTAGCGAAGGGATATTATGGAGCCTATCAGGGAGAAGATTAGGATTAGCCCCATATCAGTAAAGATGTTGTGCATTTCTGGCTCGCCTTTGAGAGATATAAAAAAGAAGGTTTTTAATTGGATGCTGTTTTAAGCAGAGGCAGGGCGCCTGCAATAACCTCTATTAAATTCTTAGGGCGAACCTCATTCTGCTTATACCCCTCTCTCTCCCATCGAAATGCCGTTTTTCTGTTCCTTTATCCAAATCGCGTATCCATCTTCTCGCATAGAAAAAAGAGTATCCCATTTTGAGGGCGGAATTGCCGTTCCGCCGGGCAGTTCCTCTCTTATAACCCGCATTGGCTGGCGCCCGTTTCCAGAAGGAACGGATTCGTGCAATGGGAAGATGCTTGCGAAGAATTGCTTAATTCTGTTATGCGGCAAAGGAGCGGTGTTTTTGCCAGACTGCCCCTCTCTGTTCAAACCAGTCCTAAAAACGCCGGGTATTCCACTAACCATATTCAATCACCTGTTGAGTATTGGACTTTGGCTTTCACTTAAACATATTGTTTTAAATATAACAAAAAACAAAGAGAATGTTAAGGTGATGGGATGCCGACGGTTTCAATGGTTGTTAGAAAAATGCTGGAGGAGGAGCCCTTCATAGAGGATGCGCTGGAAAAGGGGCTGATAAACTACACCAAGCTGGCGCATTACCTTCAGGAGAGGGTGGAGGGGGAGGTTGGAAGGAAAGTTGAGGCACCGGCAATATTAATGGCACTGAAGAGGGCAGGAAGAAGCGCAAGGGAGGCAGGAACTGCCAATCTTGATTTCTCCGGCTGCGAGATTGCTGTCCGTGGGGGAGTGTGCGAATTCAACTATAGGAAAACGCAAGGCGCGATTAAGGCGGCAGACTCTCTCTTTGAGGTTGTGGATTTGGCTGGCGGAGACATACTCAATGTAAGTTATGGCAATTACGAAATTTCAGTAATAGTTGGGGAGAAGCTTGCAAGACAGGTAGGAAAGAAGATGGAAGGGGAAAAACTTCTTTCAGAGGCGAAAAAACTCTCGCTTCTGTGCGTGCGCTTCCCGAAAAATATAGTGGGGCAGGTGGGTTTCTTCTCTTTGATTACGCGCGCGCTTGCCTGGCATGGGATAAACATACAGGAAACGATTTCCACCCTGACGGAGTTCATACTTGTATTGAATACGAAGGATGCCGCGCGGGCGTATGACGTGCTTATGGAACTCTTCTCGCGCAAAAGAAGCGTTGGGGCGCTGGAATAGTGCGGATTTCATGCGTCTTCAAGCTCGTTTATCACGTCTTCAAGCCTGCGCATCTTTACTCTGCCGCTTTTTACTTCGCCCATTTCCTTCTGAACGGCTTTGTGCACAAGGAGCAATTCTTCAATTTTGTTCATATTTTTCCTTGCGAATGGCAGGAATAAAAACCCGCGCGCCGCATAACCTACTTCGCGCCCCCATAGTTTAGCGGATAGAATGGAGGCCTCCGGAGCCTCTGACCGGAGTTCGAAACCTAAGGGGGGTTCCACCCCCCTTAAGGTCTCAACCCCCCCCAAAGAACGTGGGTTGGTACTGAAAATCTCCGTGGGGGCGCTTTTTCAATCATTCTTAATTTTCAGGCTGATGATAAAGGAGGATAACAACTCCGGCAAGCCCAAGAGCAATTCGGCTATCGGATGGTTTGGAAAACGCCTCTTGTCAAGGTAGTTTTCCGCCAGCATCTTCGCATGTTTTGGCTTTTTGTCTGCATGTGAAATGACAATCGCTAAAACCGCCCGTATGTACTCCTTTTCGCCAAGCCCGTGCTCTTCTAAGTATTTGAAAACTGATTGGGGCGGTGCACCGTCTGCGATGAGCTTGCGTGCCTGCAATTTCACCTGTTCGCTTAACTCGCCAATGAAGCCGAATCTTGAAGCGATGAGAATCGCCTGCCTAAGTCCGCCATCCGCTACGAGTTCCTTAACCGCTTCCCTTGCGATTTTCAGCCACTCCTCTTTGGAAAAATTAAATTCGGGAGGGCATGTTCCGTCGTGTTTTATCGTCTTTTTTGCCTCCTCCTTTTTAAGCAGTAGAATTATCTTTCCCTGCAGGAGCATCGCTTTTTTAAAATAGCCTCTTTTCCCTGCGAGTTCCCGCCTCAAGATAAGCCTTTCCCTTTCGGGAAGCAATTTGAATATTCTTGAAATTGATGCTGGCTCTGCCATAAAATCATCTGTTGTATTTATTGTTTTGTGAAGGAATAAATATTTATATACCTGCCTTCATAACCCTATTTGGCAGTGGCAGGCGGGCAACTAACGCTATTTCTTCCGAAAGGAAGAAGAAAGTGAGGAAACCGCAAAGGGTTGACACCGAAGGTGTCAAATTTTGACGCGGAAGCGTCAAAGGTTTCCGAACGCCTTGACACTCGGGTGTCAAGTGAAGTGAGGAAGTTCCGCCCACTCCTGAAAGATAAATTTGAGTCAGGCTGGCGGCTCCCTTTGATGGGAAGGCGCAAGGCGTGCTTGGGGCAGCGGGAGAAATCCTGCGCAGCCCTCGGGCATTCTTTGCGCTCCGCTTTTGCATGGCTCTTTTTTGCCTTTCATAAAGCCCTTAACCGCTTAAGGCGGTATCCGGAACAGAAAAAGAGTTGACGGCGAAGCCGTCAAGACTTGACTCCAAAGAGTCAAGCAGAACTTCCATGCGCGGATGAAAATGAGGAAACGAGACGCGCATGTGTATGATGAAAACGCCGGTGCGAAGGGCGGGGTGCAAGGCCGATTAGGCCGCTAAGTCGAATGTTGCCTTAAAGCGCTTCGAGAGAGGCGCTTGAAACAAAAGGCGGGCTATGCCCTGCCGCTGCCATTATATTCACTAACCCTGCTTTAAAAAAGAAAGAAAAAAAGAAAGGAGTTTCAGGAAAGGTATCCTACAACTCCTTCAAACACGCTTATTGGCTGTGCGCCAACCACAAGCGCGCTCATCTTCCCTGAAGAGTCCCTAAAGAGGGTGACGTAATTCCTTCCGCCTGCATTCTGTGAGCTTGCAAAGCTTTTGAGCCCCTCAACATCTGCCGTCGCATCAGAGTCGATTATATAGAATGCGGGTGTTCCGCTGACTCCGATTAACGCTCCTTCTGCCTGGTGCGCTGAAATTATATCTGCCTTTTTCCCTCCGTCAAGGCAGGCGTTGAATGCTGCTTCATCCATCCCAAGCGCCTTTGCATATCCTTTCAGGTCGGAAACAGAGAGTGCCTGCTGGTTTGCAAACAACTTGTCATGGTATTCCCAGAACTTGCCCTGGTCCTGTGCGCAAAGCGATGCCTCTGCTGACTTTTGCGCGTTAGGGTGCATCTGCGGCGGGAGCGGGAATTGCTTGAAGTAGACCTTCAGGCTTGGATTTTTTGACATAAGCTCTGAAATGGTCGGCTCCGCCCTTGCACAGAACGGGCATTCAAAATCGGAGTATGTGACTATGGTTATTCCGTTGCCTCCCTTGGAGGTAAGCCCCTGCAAATTAACTGAAGGAGCCTGTTTTTTCTCAATCCCCGGAACCGATGGCTCCGGTTCTGTCCCCTGCTGCGCTGTCCCCTGCCCATTTTGCAGCTCTGCAATCATTGCGTTTAGCGCAACTGAAGAAGCGGTGAATTTCTCGCTTATCTGCGCCCCTGCAAGGAATATGCTTGCAGAAACCAATATCGCCCCTGCGAGTATTGCAATGGCAGTCATGTAATTTTGCATTCCTTCCCCCTTTGGGGCAGAACCTAATTCTTCACCCATATTCATCACTCCCTATAATGTTTTTTCCTATACTGTTTATGGCGGCTCACCTTTTTATACCTTTCGCGCTTTTCCATTCTTTACCAAAAAGGCTGCCCCCCTTAAATATATCCATAACGCGCTTATTAAAGGTTGCTGGAATTGTTTGGTGAAAAAAACAACAGATGGATTTAAAAAAACAGTGCGGAAAAGAAGTCAAAATCTATTGTGAGGTGGATAAATGGGAAATGGAAAAATGTTAGCAGTTAGTGCGTTGTTCTTATGCGCACTGTTTGCAGGAGTTGCACATGCGACGACAGTAACTTTGCAGCCTGGACCTGAAGGGAAGGATGCGTTCATCAGCAGCGGCGGGATAAGCGCGGGAGATAGCGCTAGGCTCGCAAGTGGGGTTGAAAACGCCGAAGTCTTCTGGACGCTTATAGAATTTAATATGAATAACCTGACCAACATCACCAACACGACAAACATAACAAATGCGGTTCTTTGGTTCTACTGCAACCAAACCAACGGCTCCAACAATTACTCGGCGTATCAGGCTGACGGCGGGTGGGAAGAGGGCACCGTAAGCTGGCGCGCGCGACCCCCTGTTGGGGATTACTACGATACTAAAACCATCATGCAGTATGGTTTCGGATGGCACAGCTGGACCGTGACGCAGCAGGTAGCGGATGTTGCCAGCGGGGCTATTGAAAACAATGGGTTTGTCGTCAAGACTCCGCTCTCTGGGGGGCTTGCTTCATTCCACAGCTCTGATTATATGACAAGCCAGCTGCTTAGGCCTAAGCTGGTTATAACATATAATAACTGACCGGCTCCCTTTTTTCTTCTTTTCTTTTTTTTCTTTCTTTTTTTGAAGGAAAGATTTAAATAATGTTAGTTACCTAATAGGTAACTATGTATTATGAGATACCCCAGTATGGATTACGGGCGTATGCCCTGTTTTTCTCAAAATTCGGCTCTGTGGCGCCGTTTTCGCAGTCGGAGCTGGATTTTGCAGTTTCCCAACCGATGAAAAAGAAGATTTTCTCCCTGCTGCTGCGGGCGGGATGGATAAAAAAATATACTAAAAATAGTTATCTGTGCCAAAAACCAAACGAGATATTCCTGCATCTGCTGGATTTTAAGGTTCCGTCTATAATGAGGGAAGCAAAAAAACCTTACTGCTTCTGCGGGTTGAGCGCGGTGGAAATATGGAGTGATTACGCGTATATTCAGCGGGGCAGGGAGCGCTCTCCCTATTTTATCAAGGTATTAAGGAAGGATTTGGGATTTTGGAAGGAGTTCTTTAATTTGCATGGGATGCCGAATTATGAGGGCAGGGGGACCAGCATCGGGGAGTTCGTGATTTTGATTCCTGTCAAAAGGATAAATGGAGTGGAAAAAGAAGGGTTGTGGGTGGAGCCGTTAAAAGAAACAATGAAACAGGCAGGAAAAAACGAAATGTTTTCCTATGCTTATGATTATATGGGGAAAAAATATGGAAAAATTCAAGCTGCGTGAGAAGGAGATATTTGAAACGCTGAAACAACTTGCAGAATGCGAATTCGTGATTATTGGAGGCTACGCTGTGAACGCTTATGCACTCCCGCGCTTTTCGGTGGATTGCGATATAGTGATTAAAAAGAAGGAGCTTGGAGAGATAGAGAAAAAACTGCAAATGGCAGGATATGCCAAAATGGAGGGAGGAGATGTACAACCGCTTTATGGCGGAAGCTTTGCAAGATATGAAAAAGAAATTGAAAAAGATTTTTTTGTTTCTTTTGATGTTTTGGTTGATGCCGTGTATGACCGGATTTCTGGTGCTGTCTTTTCTGCCGGCTGGGTTTTTGAAAATTCCAAAAAGAGAAGGCTTTATGGAAAAACGGTTTTGGATGGAATTGATGTTAGGATAATCAATCCTGATGCTTTGTTCGTGCTTAAATTCACAAGCGCAAGAGAAACCGACATCAGGGACATTTTTATGATGGCCGATAAGGTGGAGAACCCAAAATGGGCTAAAAAGGAAATTTCAAGGAAGATTGATTTTGAGAGGAATTTTGAAAAAATTAGGGAAAAAATTTGCAGTAAAGAGTTCAAGAAGAATTTGGAGGGAGTTTACGGATTTGTTGAGAATGCGGCATTTGAGAAGAGAAAAAAGATATTAGTCGGAATGAAAAACTCCTAAAAGTATTTCCCCAAATTGCTCTGCGAACCCGCAAATTTCAAATCATCCTCTGAAAATCCCAATTCCGCAAGTATTTTCAGCACGGAGGGCAGTATCTGCCTGTTTATGTAATAATCCGCATCATAGTCTTTTGCATATTCCGCAATTTCAGCCTTTTCGGAAATGGATGCGCCTTTTTTTGCAATCACATAGCCAATCATTGCCCCCTTCTCCAGCTTCACCCCCCTCTTTATTGCCTTTTTCGCGGCGGAAAGCTCCGGGGACATTATTTCATAGTTTGACGGGTCTTTTTTGAGCTGTGTGTATATTGTGAGCTCCTCAAGGGGCACCTTTCCCGTGCGCAGCCTTTCTATAGTATCCTTCACTATCTTCACGGCGTTTTCCTTGCTTCCCTCCTTTAGTATTGCCATTAAAACGTCCCCTTGCGTCTTTTTTGCAATCGCGCTCCAGTCCCTTCTGACAAGCTCAAATCCGCGTATTTTAATCCTCCCCTTCTCATCTATCAATGCGTATTTCTTCTTCGCTCCTTTTCCCTCCTTATCCACTTTCTTTGTTACAAATACCCCTCTGGGGTAGAATCCTTCCAATTCCAGCTCCATGTTTCCCGGAAGGGATTTGTTTATTTTCTCCATGAAGGAGAGCGCGTCTTCCTTTTTCTTCTTTCCCAAAAGCAAAAAAATCGAATCTGTATCTCCATAAAGCACCTCAAATTCACACTTCTCTGCCTCACTTATGGTATGCTGTATGAAGTGCCTCCCCCATGCCGTCACGGATTCCGCGCATTCCCGCGAATACCATCTGCTGCGCGCATACGCAAGGTAGCCGTAGTAAGAGTTTGCAAGTATTTTGAGCGCCTGGGATTTTGCAAAAACAGCCGAGTATTCCTCCGAATCCGGCTCCAGCTTTTTCAGCTTCCCTTTCAGTTCGCTCCGCAAGTGCACCACTTCCTCAAGCACTTTCGGTATTATTCCTTGGGGGGATTTTGCGAAGCGATGCCCGAGTGGGGAGGTGTAAGCATCGCTTTCCCCTGCTCCTTTCGGAAGAAGCGTGTATGGGTCTATGTTGTGCGAGCATATTATTGAGGGGTACAGCCCACGGAAGTCAAACACCACCATATTATCATAAATTCCGGGTTTTGGAAGCTTTACAAATGCCCCTTGTATGGGATTTAGCTCTCTTTCTTTTACCTGCCCCTCGTGCGGCTTGTTGGGTATTATTATTCCCTGCCGGCAGGAGCGGAACATTAGAAGGGATTCCACAAGCTGTCCTGCTGTTGAAGTGCTTACATCCGCAAGCGAGAGTCCCACCAGTTTGCTCATTTCTATCTGCATGGGAAGCACGCGCTGCGCGATTTCAAGTGTTTCCCGCGCATCGTTTCGGGAGTATTCCGCCAGGAGGGGGAGCTGTTTTTCATCATCCCACATCTTGTGTATTTCCAATCGCTGCACTTTCCCCTTTGTCTCGCTTTTCTTTCCAGTTATTTCGATGTAAGCGTTCTCAAGGGTGTAGCGGGAGATTTTCAAGCTGCCGATTAGGCCCATGAAGCGTATTATTGGGTATGCGTCCACATGCACCCTGCCGCGTATTTTTGCAATTGTTTTCTGCGCGAATTTGCGCACGGAGAAGGATGAGCCATCTCTTCCCAATTCCAAGCGCACCCCAAGCGCGCTTGCGCGCTCTCCTAAATATGGAAGGTCAAAAACAGATGAGTTGTACCCAACAAGAAATTCAACATCCTCCTTCTTTAGCACGTTGCAGAATTCGCTTATCATTCTTTCTTCATCCTTGAGGGTTTCCACAAAGCTTTTGTCTATCTTCTTGTAAGTCAGAACTTTTGCCTCCTTCCTCGTGGCATAGCTTACCATTATGACCGGGTCATCCTTTGGCTTTGGCATCCCTTGGGGGTTGTAGGTTTCTATGTCAAAGGCAAGAGTATTGAAGTTAAGCGGAACGTCGGGCGTGCATTTGAGTATTTTCTGCAGGTATTTTCCCTTGCGTATGTAGGTGATGCGGGAAAAAAACTGCCATCCCCTGTCCATCATATACCTTTTTGCATACTGGATGCGGTATTCGTAAGCGCCAAACTCCCTCAACTCTTCGCGTATTAGGGGAACTGCTGCCGGAAAGTTGCAGAAAACTTTTAGTAACGCCTTTGTTTTTCCTTCGATTATTCGCTCTTCTTCCTCTACCCGCGCCGCCTGTGGAATTAAGCCCGCGCGCGCCGCATGGGGCGCCTTTGCCTTTTCTATTTTTGGGATTTCCTTTTTTGGCGCGTCAAGGTAAAAATAGGGCTCAAAATTGGCATCGTATAGGCGGAAGAAGCGCTTTCCCTTCATCAGGAGTACTATTACGGGCTTTCCCTCGCGCATCGTGTATGTGACATCAATGAGAATTGCGCTTGCCTTTTTTTCTTTTTCTTCTGCCATCAAACTGCCTTGTGATTGCAGAATTAATAATCCTGCCTGCGCGCATAGCCCGTTCAGAATGGATTTTAAATCTTTGTTTGGAATATAATGGCATGAAACGGAACGTTCTCCTTTTGAGCCTGCTTCTTGCGCTTGCCTGCCTTTCCTTTGCGCAGAATATGAGCAGCATCAATTCGGCGCTTGAGGCGTTCTGCGGATTTCTTTTGGGGGTCATGCCGGTTCTTACGATGCTGATGGTTGTGGGGGCGGGCGCGGTTTATGCCGGCGGGCAGATAATGGGCGCTGAAACGCGCGCAAGGGCGAATGTCTGGGCGACTGCAATGCTTGTTGGAGCGTTGATTGGAATAGTTATTGCTGTGTTAGGGCCGTTTGTAATGAGCACCATGTATGGAAGCGGATGGGATGTTGCCTGCGCAGAAGGCGGTGGAGCGCCTGCGTTCAATTGCGGAACAGTAAGCTGTACCGGCGCAACTTCAGTATGCTGCCAAATAGGAGGTTCTGACTGGTGCTGTCAGAACGGGTATGCCTGCGGTTCGCAGGTGGGCGGATGCCAGAGCCCTCAGAACCCTGATTAGAAGTCAGCGCTCCCTTTTTTTCTTTGCTGCTTTCATTTCTTTTTCTTCCTTCGCTTCTTTTTTCTCTTCTTTCTCCTTTTCTTCTGTTTCCTTTCCATACTTCTTCTTTCCAAAATGAACCGCCGTGTACAAACCCCCGCCAATAAGAAGAACTATTACGGAGTAAATGAGAATCTGCATCGCAACCTCGCTCTGCAAATCAAGCGCTATTGCAAGCGCCTTCTGCGCCAGGGGGGTTGCCTGTAAATCTGCGGGAATGGCGCCGCGCACGAAGCCTGCGCCGAAAAGGAGTATGAACACTGCGGGCACGGCTGAAGAAACCGCGCATGATAGTATTAACAACGAAACTCTTTTTCCAGCTCTCCATACATCCCACTCAAGCACAGCAAGCAGAGAAAGCTCAACAAGTATGAGCAGGAAAATGATGAGAAAGGCAAGGTTGGCAGTCTTCACGTAAGAGCGCACTTGGGCAAATTGCTCTGCACCGGAAGCGCCGAGCTGCTCGGTCAAATCAAGTGTGTCGGGTATCTGGTTTTCTATGAGCGAGTCTATGTTTGAAAGGTCGGTTGCGCCCCCGCCTCCAAGAAGGGAGGAGAGTTGGGATGGCATTAGCGCACCTGATACCCCTGCCGCATCAAAGAAAGCACTGCACTCAACGGAATTTTGGGGCAGGCGGCAGTGCTGGAGGCAGGATGCGAGGTCATTGCACCCGCTTGGGGTGACTCCCGGTATTTGGGGAAGCGCAAACTCCTCGCCTGCATACTGCGTATTTGCATTATCAAAAAGCGCATCTGAAGCAGCTTTTGAAAGAGAGGGTTTTATTGGGCGAAAATCAACTATGAGGGAGAGGGAATCTTTTTCCCCTTTCACGTAGGAAAATGCGTTCTTGAAAAGAATACTCGTCTGATTTGCCAGGTAGCTTTCAGGCACGGCATCGGAGAGCTTTTCCACCAGCTGCCCCTGTTGCTCTTTGCTGATGCCGCTGCCAAGTTCCATTTCCCCTGCAAACTGCACAAAATAGTCCTTTGCCGTTGCATAAACCTGCTGGCGCTCAAACTCATTTAGGTAAAATTCGTCATTAAGAAGCGTGTTTTTCGCAGCCATGCCCCCAACAAACAGGGGGAATTCCAGGAATACCAGAAATGAAAGTGCGAATATCACGAGTGTTTTTAGTATGCCGAAAACATTCATTTTAAATTCCTTTTTTTCAGTTCTTTTCAATTATGCATATCTCCTCAAGGGAGACGTATTTTTCATGCGGCTTGAAGTGCTCCGGGAATTCTTCCTTCATGCCCTTATCCTCATTGCTCTCGCGCCTTTTGCGCTGCTCCCTCACCCTCACGAAGACTTCTTCTTTTTTCTTTGACTTCTCCAGATTCCTGTATCTCTTGAAAAGCTCGTCAAGCTCCGCCCTTACCTTTACAAGCTCCGCATCAATTTTTTTAGTCTCTGCCTGCGCTTTTTCAAGGTTTTGGGTTGCATAGAGCAGCTTTTTCCTTATCCACTCCCCTTTTTTTGCCTCTGAAAGCTCTTTTTCCACTCCCTTTAACTGTTCTATGAGCACCTTTTCAATTTTAGGGGTGTATGCCTCTGTTGAGATTTGAAACTCTATCTTTTCCCGCATGCGGTATAGCCTGCCTGCTGAAGGGAGGTTTTTTCCCTCCAAAAAGCTTGACAGGGCTTTTTTTGCGTATTCCCCTTCCTGAAGCCGTGCGTTTGCCCGCTTTGCCTCTTCTATGAGTTTGTGCCTTCTCTTAAGGAGGGAGTCTATTTTCCCCTTAATTTCCTGCATTACATCTGCATTCTCCATAAATACACACAAATAGCGCTTCTTTTCGTTATTTCTTTTGAAGGCAAAAGGTTTAAATAGTGTTTATGAGCACCAAAATACGCAAAGAAGTCTGGCGCCCTAAGCGTCAAAATCGCGCGTCTTTTATAGCTGTCGAAAGACAGAAACTGGTCGCCTTGCCAGCGCAATGGTGCGCTGGCCTTCTCCTGTTTCTGTTGCTTATTTTTTCATATTAACAAAAAGTATCCCAAAAGCGCTCCTGTAAGCGCGCATATTAAATTAGTCGTCGCCTTGCTGCCTATCCCCTCCTCCTCCAAAACCCCGAAAACAGTGTCTATAAGCGAGCCGGAAAACCCTATTAAGGAGATGAGCAGCACCCTCCAGGCGTCAATGCCGGGAAAGAGAAAATACACCGCGATTGCAATCAGAAGCGCCCCGTCAAATGACATGAGGGTGCCAAACGGGCTTACCGCGCCGCTTGTGCCTCTTTTTACGCGCTTAAAGCCGAATATTGAATAAGGCTCCCCTGAAAGCACCCCGAGCTCGCTTGCAAACTTGTCAGCGGTTATTGCCGCAATGGAACCGACGAATGCCCCAAACCCTATTGCAGGTGAGAGAATTGCCGCAAAAAGCGGCACTATCCCGTTTGCAAGCACGTTCTCCCAGCTTCTCTCGTGCTCATAAATCCCCATCTTCCTCTTTTCCTGATGCTCGTATTTTGTGACAAGCACAGAAGCTAAGAGGAAAATGAGCATTAGTGCAAGGTAGGGTGCGCCGCCAAAGTAGTACAGCAAGGAGCCGAAAATTACCGCGAGGGCGGTTCCGGGAATGTCAAGAAGGGTTGATTTCATATTGGCGCACCGTCAATGAAGATTGAATCGCCTTTCTGGGCAACTTTTGCCTGCGTTAAGAATTTGCCTATGATGTTTATGTTCGTTTTGGTGTGCGAAGTTATTTTAGGCGTGCGTATTTCGGACTTTCCGCCTGCAAGGGAGCAGTATAGGAGGAGCTGGTCTGCCAAATGAGTATCGGCGCCGAATCCCTGCGAAGCCTGAAAGCTGGTAAGTGCTTCCTGCGCAACCTTTTCAGCCGAAACGCCCCTTCTTCCTACTGCGCATGCACCAGCGCTTCCCGAAAATATCGTTATTGCATTGCCGGGACAGGAGGCGGAAACTTCAAGCGTTTCTGCTTTCACTTTCGGGAATGCCTTTAGCAGTTCGTGCTTTTCCCTTTCTGCTACATGCCCTGGAAGGGAGGAGGAGATGATGAGAGCGCTTGGAATTTCTCCAGAAGGTTCGCTTAGGAAAAGAGGGGAAAAATGCCTGGAAGGGTTTATGTCAAGTGAAATCTCCCCTCCCCCTGTTGGATAAAAACCGTATTTAATTATTTGCGCCTCTGCCCTCGCGCCTATCTTCCCTATTGCGGGAAGGAAAACGTATTTGAAATACTCAAAGGTTGGGGAGAAGGAAACGTGCGTGCCTCCTTTTATGGAGACTTTGCTTACCTTATCTGCAAAAAAAAGCACGGGCAGGACTGCTTGTGAGAGCAAAACTGCCGAACCGGCAGTGGGGATGTTGAATGTGTGATTCCCGCCCCTAACTTCCCCTGGCTCAAATGACATTGCCGTGCTTCCTAACTCTGCCCCCTGCATTTTCGCATCGCATATTTTTGCAAGGGAGTTTGCAACCTCCAAATGCTGTGCAGCCATTCCCGGCTTTGGGCGGTTTGCGCGTATGTTTGAGATTGAAACAGGCAATTGAAGAATGCAGGAAAGGGAAAGTGCGGTGCGCATTATCTGCCCTCCTCCCTCTCCTATTGAGCCGTCAATTTCAATCATAATATCATCGCTCCGCAACCCGCTTTATTTCAATCATAATATTTTCACCATGCGAAGGGAAGGAGAAAGAGTTCTCCGAAAAAAAGAGAGAGGATAAGCCCGAGCAGGAGAAAGGGAAGAAAGAACGGCATTTTTGAATAAACTGCGAATTGTTTTAAGGGGAGTTTTTTCAGGAGGTAAAGCTCCCTTGAGCCAACCAAGCTGGGCAGGGAGTATTTTTTTACAATTTCTTTTTCCATAAACTCAAGCGCAAGCACATCTTCCTCTTCTATTTTTTTTGCGGGAAGAAAAGAAATGAATGATTTTTTGAGGAATTGCCCGAAAAGGAGGAAGAAAACGGCAAAAAGGAAAATTATTGAGAAGGAAAGGAGATATGCAGGGGAAAGAAATTGCGATGCGGAGAGAATGAATACTGCATAAAGAATTGCAAGGGCGCCCGCTTCAAGCATCCTTATTGGAGGAATTGCAATCTCCCCTTTCCTAATGGCACGAAAAACAGCAGGAAACGTTGAGAGCATTATGTAGATGCAGAAGATTAGAATGGAGTAGAAGAGGATGGTGAAAATCGGGGGGAGGGAGAGAAAAGATGCATCCTGCCCGAACAGCCCGGGTTTTTGCGGGAGAAGAAGGGAAAGCGAAACGATTGCGTAAACGTCAGCCCCCCCTACCTGCCCCATTTTGTAAGCGAAGAAGCCTGCCAGCCCGGCAATGAGTGCGACTGCAAGCGAGTATGCGATTATTTCTATGGAAAAGGAAATGACGCACAAAAGAAATGAAACCGCAAGAAATGCCTGCAGCAGCCTGTCGGGCACATTCCTCCTGTTGAAAATGTCAAAGTAGGAAAGCGCCGCGCAGCCGGCAATTGCAAATGCAGCGCGCAAAAGCTCAAATTCCATCCTCATTCCCTTTGAAATTACTTTTTACTTACTCTCCTTAAAAACTCGTCGTGTATTTTTACGACATCAAGCTTTTCAACTATCGCCTTGCACCCTAAAATTCCGCTTATGCTTGGTTTTGTGCGCCCCGAATCCGAGCTGACAAGCTCTTTTATGTAAGTGCCTGCCTGCGCACGTATTCGAAGTGTTAGCTTTTTCCCCTTCCCTTTTGCGCTTATAGAAATTATTTTCCTTTTCCTCTGCAAATCGGCGCGCCTGTGCAAAACCCTTGTCGGGGTTTGCTGCCATATTGTTTTTCCGGAAAGGGAAAGTATTTTTTTAAAGTCAGATTTTGCAATCTCCCTCTCAAGGGAGACTTCCGCCTCGTATTCCTTCTCAAAATGGGAGCTGCACACCACTTTCACAAAATGCTGCGAAACCGTTGAAAGGGAAGGAACTCGGATGCGCACATCCCTATTTATCTCCTTTTGCAGTGCGTGCATATCTGCTTTTCTTTTTCGGGGATTTTTCACCTCTATTGCGAACGGCCTGCCGCTCCCGCGCATTACCGCATCTATATCCTCCCTTCCTGAAGCGTGGAATGCGGTTTCTTCCCCTTCAAACGCCCTGCGGATTGGCGCGCCTATGATTCCTTCTACTGACTCATACATTACTCCCTTTCCGTTGCATTTTTCGCATATGCAAATTTTTTCATCCCCTCTTCCGCCCAGCCTGCCGTTCCCTGCACATTTTTTGCAATGCCAGATGCTCTGCGAAATATCGCGGGCGTATTTTTTGTAATGGGAAAAAACAAATATGGGGGAGATTTGCGCGCTTACGGAGTTGCGCTCAAAATCAAGGAGAAAAAGGACATCGCTTGCGCGCGATGAATATTTTTTTGCTGTTTTTGAGAGAATGTATTCGCGCGCCGCCCCATTTATGGCGTTTTTTATGCTTCTTGAATTTTCAAGCCCGCGCTCCAGCCAAAGCGCCTCCTGTGCAACAAGAATTTTTTTAGGAATGATACAGCCAATGGAAAAGGTGCTCCATTCATATCCCTCTGCCTTTCCTATTGCCATGCAAGAGAGAGTTTCCAGATTCCCAAAAAGCCCACTACAAAGGGAGCACTCTGCGTTGGCAGATTCGTTTTTAATTGTTTGTGCGCAAATGCTGCAAAGCCCCATCGAAGGTATATTTGAAGGGGAATGCTCAAAAGATGGCATGGGAAAGGGTTAAAAAGATTATTTTAAAAAGAGTGTGGGGGTGCGGTGAATTGTTCGCAGGCGCAATGAGTTTGCGCTTTGGTATTAAGTGGGGAAAAAAGGAAAGGTTTATAAATGTGTGTTGATATAAAAATACGTTGAAAAAAGGTGAGAATATGCCGCGTGGAAAAAGAATAATAATAGAAAAGAAGGTAAACGACTCCATACTGTACAAGGTAAAGAACATCAAAGTGCCTGAGATGGAGAACAAGAGGGAGAACGTTGAGAAGAACCTCTCAGAGAAAATAGACAAGAGCGTCGGGGAAGCAAACCGCCTGTACAAGCAGGGTGTGCTTGACAAGGATAAGCTCCACAGCATGGGCCTTTTGAACCTTGAAGAAGCGTATGACGAGCTGAAAAGCAAGGGAGTGAAAATCTCTTTCCGCGCGTTTGGCGGGAGGGTTGAGAGAAGGTCTGTAAAATCAGTAAAGATAGGGAAGAAGAGACTCATACCCGCACATGTCATACATGACTGGGCGAACACCGCACAGAATTTCTATTCGGTAAAGCAAGCATTCACCGAGCTTGCAAAAAGCGAGGATGTGAATTTCCGCGCATTCATAGGGAGGATTGAAAAGGGCTCAATTCCCTCCATAAAGATAGGCACAGCACGGTGGGTGCCAAGGGATGCTATTGAGGGGCGCACGCACATAAACAAGAATTATTTTGAGGTAGGCGCCGCAGTGCGCGAGCTCCAGAGCAAGGGGATTGGCATAAAGAGGAACGCGTTTGAAAGAAGGCTTGACAGGAACAGGATTCCGCACGACAAAATCGGCGGGAGGCGCGTTATCGCAAAGGAAGTGCTCTCCGAGCTTATTGAAAAGGAGCTGGCATTGAGGAGCAAGGGGCTTTAAAGTCCCTTTCTTTTTTTCTTATTTTTTCTTTTTTTTAGGTTTTTTCTTTTAGGTAGTTTTATAACCTGCCATAGCCAAAACTAAACTATGGAAAGGAAACTAAACGGCGTTTTTGACATCGCGGTCAATGAGGAAGAAGTTAATGGGAAGAGGGTTTTCGTTTCGCACTGCCTGAATTTGGGGATTGCAAGCCAAGGATGCAGCTGTTAGGAAGCCATAGAAAACATAAAGGATGCCATTAAGTTATACCTTGAAGAATGTCCCGAAAATCATGTCAAACCGCCAGCCATATTTTGAGGTAAGCCCCCTCCCTTTACCATCCTTTCTATTTTTCTCCTTAATCCGCGGTTTTTCTTAAAACCTGTGAATAATTTTTCAACCTGCTCAAACTGTTTTAAAAAGTCGCGCACATCAAGCTCGCTTACCCCCGCGCCCTTTGCTATCCTTGCAATCCTTCCCTTTCCCTTGTGGAATAGGGAAGCGTCCTCCCTCTCCTCCTTTGTCATTGAATTCACCATTGACTCGTATTTTTTCAGCTTCTCCTCGGACTGCTCAAGCATTTGCCTTGGCACGTCAGGCGCGCCAAGCATTGAAAAAACGTTTTGGAGCGGCCCGAGCTTTTTTGCGGCGCGCAGCTGCTCAAAAAAAGTTTTTATGGTGAATTTTTCCGTAAGTGTGTCCGGGGAGAGCTGCTCCTCCTCTGCAACCGTTTTCACTTTCTCAAGAAGGGATTCCAAATCCGCAAAGCCAAGCAGTCTTCCAACGAATTTCTTTGAATCGTAGAGCTCAAGGTCTTCTATTTTCTCCCCCATGCCGCTGAACGCCACCTTTGCGCCTGTCTGCGCTACTGCTGAAAGCGCGCCTCCCCCCTTGCCGCTCCCGTCCAGGCGGGAGATTATCACCCCGCTTAAGCCCACCGCCTCGTGAAACTGCTGTGCCTGCCTTCCTGCCAACTGCCCTATGTCTGCGGAAATCACCAGGAATTTTTCATCGGGCTGGAGAACTGCGGTTATCTGCTTGAGTTGCTCCACAAGCCCTTCATCAAAGGCGCTCCTTCCTGCCGAATCTATTATAAGCACGTCCTCTTTTGCGATTTTGAGCGCTTCCTTCACTATTTTTGCAGGGTCGGTCTCCCCTTTTTTCCCGTAGAAGGGAACATGGGCTTTTTCTGAAAGCTGCTGCAATTGCTCGTACGCAGCAGGGCGGTCGGTGTCAGCGCATATTAGCGCGCAGGAAAGCCCTCTTGCCTTGAAGTAGTGCGCGAGCTTTGCACAGGTAGTTGTTTTTCCACTGCCATACAATCCCAATAACATTATTTTCTGCTTTTGCAATTTCGGGGCGTAATTCTCCCCGAGTATGGAAGTCAGCTCGTCGTAAACTACCTTCACCACGTGCTCCTTGTGCGAAACCCCTTTTAGCTTTGAGGTGTCAAGCGCTGCGGCTTCTATCTTTTTTGAAAGCTCAAAAACTAGCCTGACATTCACGTCGTTGGAGATGAGAACGCGTTGGAGCTCTTTTACCATCTCCTTTACGGTCTTCTCATCCACTATTGCCGCGCCTGTTATTTTTGCAAGCGCCCTGCGCAAGCCTCTGCCTAAGTCCATAAGGGGTAGTTTGGAGATGGAAACTTTAAAATATGTTTAAATAATGTTTGAGGCTAAATTCCCATTAAGAAGGGCCAGTAGCTCAGCCTGGTTAGAGCGGCAGTCTTATATGACACGTTCTAGTACATTCAGAAAGTGTTTAGGCAAGCTGTAGGTCGAGAGTTCGAACCCATATAGGGACTGCACGTCCCGGGGGATATATCTCTCCTGGCCCACTTTTTATTTTTGAGAAGAACTCTCGTTTTTCTTTTTTGGGGTAAACCCTAGCCCTTTTTTCTTTTTGCCAAAGAAAAAAGGGGTTGGGCTCTCCTGGCCCATTTCTTCTTCTCTTGTTGTTTTTCTTTTTGCGACACGTTAGGGTTTATAACCCTTCTTTTTGTAGATGGCACTATGCAAAAGCGCAGGGATTCGAAAATAACAATTGTAGTGCGCGAGAGGGTGGAAATACTCCTGTCTGAAGCGCACAAAATAGCTAAAAGCAACCTTGTCAGGGCAAAAAGATACATTAAGCTTGCAAGAAGGCTTGCCGAAAAATACCGCGTGCGCTTCACAAGGGTGCAGAAGATGCATTTTTGCAAGAAGTGCAATACTCCTTTCGTGCCAGGGCACAACGTGAAAATAGGGTTTGACCTAAGGGCGCACCAGATAATTTACGAGTGCAAAAACTGCCGGGCAGTAATAAAATTCCCCTATAAAAAGCGCAAGTTGCATAAACAATAGCTTTTGTCTATTGCAAGCGCGGTTAAGTCCAATTTTGCCGAGAGCTTCTCAAGAAGGGTATTTGCCACTACATATGAAACTGCTATTCCTCCTGCAAACAGCCCCCTCTCAAATGCCACTATGGGTATGAGTGTCAGCCAAAGCGCCGGCGTTGAGGGAAGAAGGTAGAGGAATGCTACCGAACCTGCTGCGTGGGCAGAGAAGGTGGAGCCGAGGCTTCTTGCGATGAGCCTGCCAGGAAATAGAACGAGCATAAGGGCAGGAATTAGCCAATAGAGGGAGTAATACCAAACCTGCCCGCCGATTGGATGAAGAATGAAAAGCGCCATGCATAAAATCGGGATTGCTGAAAGTGCGAGCGCGCTTTTGCCTATTGCCTTGCCGCCGTTTCTTGCAAAATACGCCGCAGCTAAAATCATCGGCAAGAAGCGCAGTGCGTTGAAAAGGGAGAATTCATTTCCCGCAAGGAGAAAGCCGGCTAATTGTGCAATCAGAACTGAAGCCGCGCCTCCAGCAATTCCGAGAAAGCCGCCTGCCATTGGCCCAAAAAACTGAAAGAAGGTGAATGACTGGTTTTGCGCCCCTAAAAGAGGGGAGAAATTAACCTGCGAGGCAATAAGCGCCGCAAGAGAAAAAACAAGTATGAAAACTGTCTCTTTCATATTCATGGCTGCACCCCCAAGTCAAAACTGATTAAGAATTGGGTGGAAGGTGCTTTTTAACTTTTTGCAGCCAAATTGTGCCGCTGATTTTTTATGGTGGGAGAAGTTTTTGCACGGCAAGGAAGCCAAAGCCAAAAGAGCATCGTTAATGGAAAAACCTCCTCATCTTCGCAAACTGCAAAAAATGGGGAGCTTGACATTCGCATAGCTGTTGCTGAAAGAAGGATGGAGAATCTGGAAGGAAAAATGATTGAAACAAGAACTGGCAGCGTCAGCAGAGGCGACAATATAATTCAGGCTTTGCAGAAAATATTCGGCAAGGAAAACGTAATTCTTAGTAAAGCGAAAGATGGGCAGATTTGGATAGTCGGAATTATTGGAAGCGACGGTGCCTTGGTTGATGACCTGCAGATTTACGTAAATGGATGTTTTGCATGCGAAATACGGGATGGAAAAATAGAATGGAAGACCGCGGAAACGACGATACTCGGGGATTACGCAATTCTTGATGGCGGAAAACCTATTGAGATAACGATAATGAAAGAAATTCGGGAAAGTGTTCAGCATGATATTAGTATTTCGGACATTAAGATGGTTATGGGGAAAAATTCAGTTCCTATAAAACTTGAGAAAGTTGAGGTGAAAGCCACTATTGAGCCAGGAGGCATAATATCCTGCCCCTTAGAAAGATTCAAAGGGAGCAAAATGCCAAAAGAAAACGGAATTTACCTTGCGATGCTGGATGCGCTGAAAATCAGCTATTCGGTCCCGCCGGATACGCCCTTGGCTTTTGTTCATCACGAATACACTGCCCAGCCCATCCTTCTTGAGCGCCTTCCAATACAGGAGATAATGTTGCAACGATGGGGGGCGCAAAGGCATGACGTTTTGCACTCGCCAATGATAAGCGACGGTATAACTGAATTTGGAAAAATGAGAAGGATGAGGAGTATTTTTGGCGAAGAGGCGGATAGTGCATTTCACGCCCGCCAAAATAATGTGAAACCTTTTTTTGATGCGATTATTGAAGAAAACACACCCCTTGCGATTTCCGAAAAGCCATTCATTATGGCTGAAAAGCCGTTTGCATATGAAGAGAAGGAAAAGGAAGGGCGGAAAGAGAAAAGAAACGAAACAATAAAAGAGATTTGCGAAACGCCCTCTGAAAAAACAAAAGGGGAGGCAAAAGAAAAAAGAGAAATAGAGGGATGGGCTAAGGAAAAGAGTGAAATCTTCATGTGGGAAAAAGCAAGGGCGCCTGAAACTGCAGAGAAGCAGGCAAAAAACCCAAGAAAAAATGAGTATGAAATAAAAACTGCTTTCTTAAGCGGAAAAAACGCCGCCTGCGCAATTGGAGAAACATTCGGTGAAAAAAAAGAAGAGAGTAGAACTTCCGGGCGCAGGAAAGGCGATGAAGTGAAAAATTATTTTGGAAAGAAAGGGGGGGAAGATGAAAAAGGCGGGAGTTCTGGCGGGAAAATGAAAGTGGATGAAAGGAAAAAAGGCAGAGATTACGGCGAGGAAAAAGATGCCGGCAAAAGGATGAAGCCGAAAAACGGGATGATAGAGAGAAACGCCGCTAAAGAAAGGAAAAAGGAAAATGAAAAGAAGGAACGCAAAGAGAATGGAAAGAAAGTGCGGAAAGATAAAGAAAATGAGGGGAAAGCCGCTAAAGAACGGCGGAAAAAAGCCGAAAAGAAAAACAGTAGGGAAAAAGAAGAAAAGAAAGACAGAAAATCCGCAAATGCAGCATCCCAAAAAAACAAATTCAAGGCGATTCTCCTCGACATGGACGGAGTGGTCGCCCTAAGCGAGAATTTTCACCGCAAAACATTCAACGACGTGCTGAAGTCGCTTGGCATATTCGTGAATAAGAAGGAGTGGATGAAAAAATACGCGGGAATCGGCTCTCCTAAAATAATGAAGCGTTTGTTCAGACAGCATGGAATAGATGAGGATGCGGCTGAATGGGTGAAGAAAAGGGCGGAGCATTTCAAGAAGGCTCTGCAAAGGGAAAAGATGCCCTCCGTACCGGGAGTGAAAAAATTCCTAAAATGGGCAAAGCAAAACAGAGTAAAGGTGATGGTAGTGAGTGGCGGGCACTCAAAAAGCGTCTCAAACATGCTAAAAAATATGGGAATTTCCGGGTTGAAAGTTGTTGGGAGGGATAATGTGAAAAAGCCAAAACCCTCCCCTGATGAATATCTTCTGGCTGCCAAAAAATTGGGAGTTTCCCCTTCTGAATGCCTTGTGTTTGAGGATTCGCCAACCGGTGTTAGGTCAGCGCGGGGAGCGGGAATGAAATGCGTCGCGCTTCTTACGACCAACAGAAAAAAAAGGCTTCAAAAGGCTGGTTTTTTCATACGCGATTTCCGTGATGGAAGGCTTGTAAAAATAATTTCACTTCTTTTTGGAAAGAATTATCAGCCGTATTCCTGAAATACAAAAAAAGCAGTGCAAAACCTATATAAAGCCTATTCTTGAATATACTCTGCAAACACAATATATTGTGTCTTTGAGTCCTCAAATATGCCATATATTGTGGTTTGCACTGTCGAACGATATTCGCATTGTGGGGCGATTCTATGAAGGAAGAAACGGTGCAAAAGGAGAAGGGAACCGGCATTAGCGTTGCACGTCTTTTTACCCAAAAAGGGGAAAACCCGTTTGAGAAAATTGAATACGAAAAGAGAAATGCTAAAATAAGCGAGCCTGACGGCAGGGTGGTTTTTGAACTAAAGGATGTTAGCGTGCCAAGAGGATGGTCGCAGCTTGCCACCGACATCGCAGTTTCAAAATATTTCAGGAAAACAGGCGTGCCGAACACCGGGCACGAAACCTCCGTGAAGGAAGTGATATATAGGATTGCCCATACCTTGCGAGTGGCAGGGGAGAGCAGGGGTTATTTTGCCTCGGAAGGGGATGCGGATGCTTTTGAGGCGGAGCTTTCCTACTTGATGCTGACGCAAAGGGGCGCATTCAACTCCCCGGTGTGGTTCAACTGCGGATTGTACAGTACTTATGGAATAGTTGGAGGGGGAGGGTGCTGGTATTTTGACGAAAAGGACTCCTCTTTCAAATCCCTTGAGAACAATTACGAGCGCCCGCAGTGCTCCGCCTGCTTCATACAAGCTGTTGACGACGACCTGATGTCCATATTTGAGCTTGCAAAAAACGAGGCGCGCCTTTTCAAGTACGGCTCGGGGACTGGAACTAATTTCTCAAAATTGAGGGCGAAGAATGAGAAGCTCTCCGGCGGAGGCACCTCGTCAGGATTGATGAGCTTTCTGGAGGTGCTTGACAGGGGGGCTGGCGCCACAAAATCCGGGGGCACCACAAGAAGGGCTGCGAAAATGGTGTGCCTTGACATAGATCACCCGGAGATAGTGGATTTCATCAACTGGAAAGTCAGGGAGGAAAAGAAGGTGCATGCACTTATTTCTGCGGGCTATTCCTCGGATTTCAACGGTGATGCGTACCATACGATTTCGGGGCAGAATTCTAACAACTCCGTGCGCATAACGGATGAGTTTATGCAGGCATACTTAAACGGGCTTAAATGGAGCACGAAAGGGAGGATGGATGGGAAGCCCGTAGATGAGTATGATGCAAAGGACCTCATGAAAATGATTGCTGCGGCTGCATGGGAGTGTGCCGACCCCGGGGTGCAGTTTGACACAACAATTAATGCATGGCATACCTGCCCGAATTCAGGGAGGATAAATGCATCTAACCCGTGCAGCGAGTACATGTTTCTTGACAATTCAGCATGTAATCTTTCTTCTCTCAATATAACAAAGTTTGCAGATGATGCGGGAAGGATTGATTTGCAGAAATTCAGGCATGCAGTGAAAATATTCACTACCGCAATGGAGATAATAGTTGATTTTTCCTCTTACCCTACAAAGGAGATTGCACAGAACAGCCATATTTTCCGCCCGCTTGGCTTGGGGTATGCAAATCTTGGGACGTGGCTTACGATAAGCGGATTGCCTTATGATAGCGAAAAAGGAAGGGCTGCCGCAGCTGCAATCACTGCCATACTCACAGGTGAGGCATACGCGGTTTCTGCGGAACTTGCGGGAAGAATGGGCCCTTTTGAAGCATATGAAAAAAACCGTGATGCGATGCTTGCAGTGATAAAAAAACACCGCAATTGCGCTGCAAAAATAAGCGAGAAGGATTGCCCCGAGTATCTTCTAAAAGGGGCAAGGGAGTGCTGGGATATTGCGCTTGAGGAGGGGGAGCGGCACGGATATAGAAATGCACAGGTCAGCGTGCTTGCGCCAACCGGCACCATCGGATTACTCATGGACTGCGACACCACCGGGGTGGAGCCGGAATTTGCGCTTGTGAAATGGAAAAAATTGGCAGGCGGGGGCTATTTCAAAATAGTTAACCATTCCATGGAGCAGTCGCTTTTGAATTTGGGATATGCTGTGCCACAGGTTGAGGAGATAAAAAAATATGTCATAGGGCACGGCACGCTTGATGATGCACCGTATATGAATCCGGATGCGCTTCGCGCGCTTGGGTATTCTGATGAGCAGATAAAGGAGGCTGCCGCGTATGTAAAAAGGATGGGCAGCATTGATGAATGGACTCCGCATGTGAACATGGCGGAGCTTAAGAAGAAGGGGCTTTCCGAAGAGCAGATTGGGGAGGCAAGGATTTATGTCGGCGGGGCGGAAATGCTTGAGGGCGCGCCCTACATCTCCGCAGAGCAGTTAGCAGTGTTTGACTGCGCAAACCGCTGCGGGGCGGGAAAGCGCTTCATAGAGCCGATGGGGCATGTGCGCATGATGGCTGCGGTGCAGCCCTTCATTTCAGGCGCGATTTCAAAAACGATAAACATGCCAAAGGAAAGCACCATTGAGGAAGTGGAGAGGCTGTACTTAGAGTCGTGGAAGATGGGGCTGAAAGCGGTTGCGATTTACCGCGACGGCTCAAAGATGTCGCAGCCGCTCTCGGCAAAAAGCGGGGAGAATGGGTGCTGCAAGGAGAAAGACGATGAAAAGGAAGAGAAAATAGAAAGGGGAAAGAAAGAGGCGCTTCCC
Source organism: Candidatus Micrarchaeota archaeon CG1_02_47_40 (assembly GCA_001871475.1). Taxonomy (GTDB): domain Archaea; phylum Micrarchaeota; class Micrarchaeia; order Anstonellales; family CG1-02-47-40; genus CG1-02-47-40. Next base: position 159,571 of record MNVE01000009.1, read on the forward strand.
AAAAAAAGGTACGGCTTCACTGTTGAGTCGCTGGTTGGAGGGCATAAGGTGTTTTTGAGGACAGGGGAGTATGCGGACGGGCGGCTCGGGGAGATTTTCATTGACATGCACAAGGAGGGGGCGGCTTACCGCAGTTTGCTGAATTGCTTTGCGATTTCAATTTCAATCGGCTTGCAGTACGGGGTGCCCCTGCAAAAATACGTTGATTCGTTCACTTTCACGCGCTTTGAGCCGAACGGGATGGTGGACCACCCGAACATAAAGAGCGCTACCAGCATACTTGATTTCATCTTCAGGGTGGTGGGGATGGAGTATTTGGGAAGGACTGATTTCCTGCATGTGAAGCCCAAGGTGGTGGATGAGATACAGGGGATGCACGGCGGGAATGGGAATGGCTTGCACCACATCCCAAGCAGCGAACTGATTTCCGGGGGACGCACAAGCATAAAGGAATGGCTGCCAAAAGATGATGCCGGGCCGGATAAGCAGCTTTCCGAGCTTATGGGAGACGCGCCTGCCTGCGACGTGTGCGGGCATATTACAGTCAGGAACGGCTCGTGCTACAAATGCTTAAACTGCGGCAATTCGATGGGATGCTCTTGAAAATACTCGTATTTGGCAACCCCCTTGTGAAGGAGGATTCACTTCCTTTAAGGGTAATGGGAAAATTGCAGGGGAAATTTCCGAAAATAGAGTTTGTGCTTCTTGATGCGGCTGAAAACATTCCGGAGAAAGAGGATTTGATTATACTGGATACTGTTTTTGGCATAAAGACGGTGAAAATGATAGAAGAGCTGGAGATTTTCGTGCAAAACAAGAAATTGACGATGCACGACTGTGATTTGGGGTTTCAGCTTCTTGTGATGAAGAAGATGGGCTTGCTTGGAAAAGTGAAAATAATAGGGGTGCCGCCGGAGTATGGAGAGGAAAAGGCGCGAAATGCGGTTGAGAGGGCGATAAGAAAACTTTGCAAATAATCCTTATCTTCTTCGCGGCTTCTCACCTTCAAGAAGCTGATTTATCGTGCTTATCACTTTTTCCCGCTCAAGCATGTCCAGGATGCCGCCAAAGAGGACCGGCAGGCTTATGCAAAGCTCGCCAGCCGCGTAATAAGAGTGGAAGCCGGAAAAATCGCGGGAGTATGTTTCGCTGGGCGGCAGGTAAAAAAAGAGTTCGTGCTTTTTGGAGTATAGCTTGCGTGCATTGTTTGCTATCTCGCCTGCTATTTTCTCGTCCGGTATCTTTAGTGAAATGTAATATACCATCTGCCCGTGCTTTGTAGAGATGGAGCCGTCTTGAGCTTTCTCCACCTTCAAATCATAGACCGCAAGCTTGACGCTGCCCTCGTATTGTTGTATGCATTCATCCAGGTGTTTTTGCAGTCCGTTTTTCCCTTTCCAGGGGATGGAAACGCCTTCCAGCTCCCTGTACAGGATAAACGTTTCTCTCTTTTCTTCCTCTTTCTTTGGCGCTTGCACCATCAGTTGCATTATCGGCAGCATTTTTGCACCTTCAATTTATTTCCTGTTCCACTTCACCTTCAAAAAATGCGTGGCACAGCTCATGCAGGGGTCGTATGCGCGTATGAGCTTCTCTATATCGTGCTCTATCGTGTGCTCATCCAGGTGGATGTGCGACTGCACAAGGCGGGCAATATCATGCTCTATCTGTATCTGGTTCTGCGCGGTTGGTATCACTAGGTTGGCATCAATAACTTTTCCCTCCTTGCCGAGCTTAACCTCGTAATAGAGCACCCCCCTTGGCGCCTCTATCGCGCCGACTCCCACTCCCTCCTTTGGCAGAATGGGCTTTTTCTCCTCATCAGTGAATTCCATTCCTTCAAGAAGCTCGCAGGAATAATCTATTGAGTGCAGAATTTCAATTGCCTGCGCAAGGTTTGAAAGAAAAACATCATGCGAGGGAAAGCGGGTTAGGTATTTTTTGCAATCTTTTTTCGTTTCCCTGTGAAGGTGCTCCTTGTTGGTATTCGTCCTTGCAAGCGCGCCTACGCTATAGCCTTTCAAATCAAGCACGAAGCCGGTCGCCTGTGAATAGGGCATCACCACCCTGTGAAGATGGTTGAAGAAATTTGACTCTGGTATGCAAAGCCCGTTTGAATCGCAGAGCTTGTTCCCAGTATAAGTATAATCCTCGCTCATAAGAGAGACGAAATTCGAATCGGTTTCAAAGGAAAACGGCTGTTTTGAGAAGAGTTCTATCAGTTCAAGCACCTTTGGGCGCACCGTATTCAACTGCACAACAAGCGCGCGCGCATCCTCCTTTTTCGGGGTGTTTGAAAAATACCCCACATTCTGGAAGGTGGAGTGTATCGCCCTGCCTGCGATTTTGGTGCACAGTTCGTTGCCTGCCTTCTTCACCTCAAAGCAGTCTTTCACCCATTTCTCCTCTTCCCCCTTAAACTCAAATACCGAATCCTTGCCGAAAATATCCGGCATGCAAAAGAGATAGAGGTGCATCGCATGGTCGCGTATCCAAAGCCCCATATTGTTTAGTTTGCGCAAAGCGGCTGTTTGCGCGCTTGGGGCAAATCCAACTGCATTCTCAACCGCCTCCATGCAGCAGGTTAAATGCGCTATGCTGCATGTGCCGCATATCCTGCTTACAAGTTGAGGGACTGTATTGAAGGGCTTTCCGCGCACCGCCTGCGTGTAAAATCGCTTATTCTCATTTATCACAAGCTTTGCGGACTGCACAATGTTGTCGCGCACTGAAACTGTAAGGGCGGCATGCCCCTCAATTTTGCTTATCCCCTCAATGTTTATGTCAAAATCCCTTCCATGCATATGGCATCAAACCTCTGATTTTTTTCTTATGCCGAATTCCAAAAGCGCATCCTCAACGGCTTTCACGAAAGCCGCCTCATCCATGGGGCAGCCATTCACCACCCCGTCAACTTTCACGTGCTCGCCTATGGGAGTCACCTTCTCTTTGTGCCCGAACCTCTCCATTATTGGTTTTATTTCAGCAAGCGTCTTTTCATCGAAATTATTTCTCTGTGAGGAGGGGGCGCCGTTTGCCGCGCACGAACCGATTGCTATCACTTTTTTTGCATTCTTTCTTATCCTGCGGAGCAGGTTTTCCTCCTTGAAAGTGGAAATCGCGCCTTCTATGAACGCCACGTCAAGCCCGCCATCCCCGTCCAGTTCATTCTTCTTTTTCAGCGCGCGCGCATATTTTATTTCCAAAAGGCTTCCCCATTCTGCATACTTGTAATTCAGCGATTCTATCATTACCATTATGCAGCCCTCGCAGCCCGTGAATGAGAAAAAGCCCACCTTTAGTTTGTTTTGCATAACGATGCAGCTCGGTAAAAAATCAAACAAATGCGTTCATTATTCCGGTGAATGCGTTTGCAACCGACCAGAAAAAGCCCCGCAGGAAATCCCCTGGGAATTCCACTTTTATTTCCCCGTTTCCTATCGCAAGCCGCATTTCCTTTGCCTCATCCTTTGAGTTATATATTTTCTCCGCAGTTTCCTCGCTCGTGCTTATCGTTATTGTGGGGTTGGGGTAGGCGCCAAGCAAAACCGAGTCAAGCTGAAGAATTCCTGCTGTGTTTTTGTGCGCCGATGCCTTTATCCGCACTTCTTCCCCCTCATTTGTTTTTATTAGTGTGTTTATTCTCTCGTTGGAACTGATGAATGGAGAGAGGGTGCTTGGGAGTTTTTCCGCCGCCTTTTCATTCAAGAGAGTTAGCTTTTCCTGCTGTATCTGCCCACCAACGAAATAAGACTGCATCATGCGCTCGGAGAATGCGCCTGCGAAAAGCGCGCCTGCAAGAAGAAACGAGAATAAAAGAAAAATGAATGCTCCCCTCATCAAAACCACCCGAAGAAGGATGGGGAGGGGAGGTTAAAAAGAGTTTCTTAGTTTTCAATCCGTCAGCCCGTTTGCCCCAACACGGAAAACGCATTCCCCATCAGGCAGGGATGGCGAATCCACCAACCTTGCAATCCTCTTATCCTCTTTTCCCTTCCTTAAGTATATCCTGTAGGTGGAGGAGTGAGCCAATACGTGCCCTCCAATAGGGGTGGTCGGGTCCCCGAACATTATTCCCGGATTGTCCATAACCTGGTTGGTGATGTAAACTGCCAGGTTGAACTGGTCTGCCAATTTTTGGAGCATGTGCACGTGCTTGTTCAGCTTCTGCTGGCGCTCCCCAAGCGCGGCCCTTCCCACGTAATCAGCCCTAAAATGCGCTGTCATTGAATCCACGACTATCAGTTTTATGTTGTTCTTCTTTATCATCTCATCCGCTTTCTCTATTAGCACTATCTGGTGGTCGGAGTTGAGCGCCTTTGCCACGTGTATGTTCTTTAGCACTTCCAGCGCATCCATCCCCTGCACTTCAGCAAGCTGTTTTACCCTCTCCGGGCGGAAGGTGCTTTCCGTATCCACTATGAGCACTCCCCCTCCAAGCCCGCCTTTCTCTTTGGGCTTTTGCACATTTACGGCGAGTTGGAAACCGAGCTGCGTTTTTCCTGAACTAAATTTCCCGTAACACTCGGTAATTGACTGCGTTTCCACCCCTCCACCTAAAAGGGCATCCAACTCGCTTGAGCCGGTTGTGACTCTTCCTACTGCTTTCCTTCTCTCAAGCAAATCATCTGCCCGTTCATAGCCCATCTCCAAACTATCCCGCGCGGCGGCGATTACTTTTTTTGCCGTTTCCACGCCTATTTCCGCAACTTCCGCCAGCTCGTGCTGTGAAGAGGCGGCTATTTTCTGCAAATCGCCGTAGCCGGCTTTTCTTAATTTATCAGCAGTAGCTGGCCCTATTCCCGGCAAATCCTCTAAGGAATGCGCAAGGTTTTTTGCCCTCGGCTCTTCTATCTCATCTTCTTCCATAATCGTCACTTCTTCTGCTTTTTCACTTCCCCTTGTCATGTTATTACCTCCAAATTATTATACTTATTCTCTCTTTGCATTTGGAAAAACCAAAAGCTTCAGATTCCCTATTTTAAGGGAGTAGAAATCCGCGCCTGCCTTCGAAACGTTGTGCCACATCGCACCCACATTCTCGTAATTTGCCCGCCCATCCAGCCCTACTCCCGGCTGGACTATGCGGAAATCCGGGGTTTTTCCCTTCTTTTCACTGCTTTCCGGCTGTTCCCGTTTTCCTGCCGCCTCGCCTTCAGATTCGTTTAGAGTGGGGGGAGAGATGGGAGGGGCGACGCCATCTTGCCAGGCTCTTGAATGACTTTCATTTTTATTCTGGCAGGATGGCGTTGAGGGCATTTCATTTCCATATTTCATGCAAACCACCTTCGCTAAGGTTGGCATTGAAGCGCTTTATAAAGAAAGGCAGGGGGTAGAAGTCCGACCCCTCCCATACCCCTTTTTCTTTGGCAGAAAGAAAAAGGGCTAAGGGTTTCACCCAACACCGTGCGAGCAGGCAGAATGAGAATCGTATTTACTCTGCTCTCACGGTGTTCCCCAAAAAGAAAAATTCTAGCTCTTCCCCCCCGCCAAAGAAAAACTCTAGTTCTTCACCCGCCAAAAGAAAGGGCCTGCACTTCACTCCCAAAAGAAAAACTCCGGCTCTTCACTCTAGAGAAAAAGAGAAACGTCCTTCCCTATTATCTCTTTTCCTTTCAATTCAACCAAGGTTTTGAGCGAAACGTCATCCGGAAGGGAGGAGATGCCTAAGATTGCACATGCTGTCTGCACAGAGATGGCATACTCCCTGCCTGAAATCCTCGCCTTCGCGCCTTCTTTTCCTTCTCCCTGCACCTCAATGCCTTCCAGAATTCCTTTTATTTCTCCTTCCTTTTCCCTTTCAATAAGCACTATCCTTGAATTCGCATTCATGTTAAGCGTGCGGTTTCTGAACCTTGCCCTCTCCACCCTTACCTTATCCTTGAATTTGAAATCATGCACCTGCTCCGGCTTGTCCCAAAGGCATACTGTAAATGTATTCTCTCCGTCTGTAAGAGAGAATGAGCCCATCATCTCTTCTGCCTCGCTGCCCTTTCTCTTGTAAAAGTAGTCGGGAAGTATTTCATCTATTGAACCTTCCGCATTTACAAGCGCGTTTTCCTCTTTTAGCTTTCCAAGCGGGATGCTTTCATTTCCTTCCAACAACTCTGCTTTCCCCCCGTATCCCAGATGCACTTCCCCTCCCCTTGAGTATGCGCCTGTAACTTTTATCTTTCCGCCAATTGCTATTTTTCCGCTTGCCAGTTTCGTATCTTCGTTCCAAAGCACTAAGGTAAATTCCCCCTTCTCGTCAAAAAGCCATAATCTCTGCGTTTTTATCTTTTTCCCGTTTCCCTCGTATTCCCTTTCCGGGAAGATTTTTGAGACGGTTCCGCTTATGGAGAATCTGCCCTTAGTGCTTTCGGCTGTGGATGAATCTGCTGTCTGCTCGCGTATGAGGTTCTGCTCCTTTGCAAGGAGGAAAAGGGCAGTTTCTTTTGTGATGAGATTGGAATATTCTTTCAGTTTGGCTTCTACTTTTGATTCTATCTCTTCACCTGAAAAGAGAGAGTTTAATTTTTCCAAGTAGTCGGGCATGATAAGTAATTAGGGAAGGAAATTTAAGAGGGTTTGGGGGAGTTCATTGTTTTCCCAATTTTAGCAGTTAGCTTGCCCGCCGTTTCTCTATCGGATTTGGCATTTGCAAGCAATTCTTCCGCTTCCTCAGTTTGCCCTGCTTTTTGTGCAAATTCCGCCAGCTTTTTATAGACGTGCCCGCGGTTTGAGTAGAAACCCGGATTTTTTGGGTCAGACTTGATTGCCTTTGAGTAATCCGAAACTGCCTTTCCGTAATCTTCTTTTGCGCGCTCCAGCCAGCCGTTTTTTTCGTTTGATTCTCCTCTATGATGCAGGCATATGCCGGAAATGTTGAATGCTTTTGGGTTTTCAGGCTCGCGCCTCTTTGCCTCTTTTGCCTTCTCAATCGCTTCATTATGCCTTCCTTTTCTTAGAAGTTCAAGCGCCTCTTCGCATAATTGTGTTGCGGTTTTGCCCACTGGAAGTCTGTCTGTTTGGGGGGGGAGATTGGGAAAACACCTTGCGCCATCTGCCTGCTTCTTGCCATTTCTTTTGGCAGGAACTGGATTATCTCCGTTTTCTTTTTCCTTTGTAATTTGATTTGGAATTGGCACCATAGGTAAACTCCCGGCATATATTGTGTGAGCTAATGAATATAAACATTCATATAAGTAGGGAAAGGATTACTTTACTCCTTTCAGCGCCCGTCTTATGTTCAGAAAAGCGGATTTCACCCTCTCAATATAAAGGGATTCCAGCGCCTCCCCCAAATCGCCTGACTGGTTTTGGGGGTTTAGGGAGAAAGAGTATTTTCCCTTTTTGCGGGAGATTATGCCTTTATTTTTTAGCTGTAAAAGATGGTAGCGCACGGCTTTGGGATTTACTCCTTCGTTTTTGCGTATTTCCCCTAACTTCTCAAATATGTCGTGTATTGACGGCTCTTCTTTTTTTGCGTGAAAGAAAAGGAGCGCCTCCAGTACATCAAGCATCAGTGTCCTGCTCTCATTCGGAGAAATCAAGCCCAAAGAAAGCGCAAGCCAGCGAACGAGGGATTTTTTAGTAAGCTCTACTTCGTGGGGAAGCTGGAGCTCGCGCAAAACCATTTCATGTCTTATGAGGGAGGATTCAGGAAGATTTCCCATATAAATCTAAAAGAGTTTTGGAAGAAAGGTATATAAGCATTATAATTCTCTCCTGCGAAATCGATTGATATGTCATTCCTTCTCAAATACGCCCCGAAAACCCTTTCTGAAGTTGCGGGAAACCCGTCTGCAATGGAGGAGATAAGAAAATGGTCCCTTGAGTGGGGGAGGGGAAAGCTGCAAAAGCCTCTTCTCATATGGGGTCCGACAGGAGTAGGAAAGACTGCAATTGTGCGCGCAGTTGCGGAGGAATTTGATTTTGAACTGGTGGAATTCGGAGGGGATGAAGAAAGGAATAAAGAGAGGATGGGAAAGGTTTTGGGGGCGGCAGGAAGCTCTGGGAGTATGTTTGGAAAAAGAAGGCTTGTGCTTGTTGATGACGTTGATTCTTTTTCAAAGGAGGATGCGGGCTTTGTGGGGGTGCTTGGAAAGTTCATAAGCGATGCAAAGCAGCCGGTAATTCTGACTGCGATTGATTTGTATGAGAGAAAAATAGCGCCCATAAGGAATTCGTGCATGAATGTGCAGCTAAAGAGGATAAATTCAAGTACTGTTGAGAAGGTATTGAAAAGAATAAATGAGGGGGAAGCGCTTGGGGTTGGGGTAGAAGAGATAAGCGGGATTGCAAGAAATGCCGACGGGGATTTGAGGGGCGCGATAAATGATTTGATGGCGGCAAACCCAAAAAGCGGGGGAAGGAACCGCAAAAAGGGCATTTTTGAAACTGTGAGGCGAATTTTGCGTGGAAAGAGCTATGAAGAGGGAAGAAGGGCTGTTTTTGAGGCGGATGAGGAGAGGGATACGCTAAAGTTATGGGTGGAGGAGAATATCCCCCTTGAGTTTGAGAGTGCAGAAGGAAGGGCAGGAGCATTTGGGGCGCTCTCGCGCGCTGATGTTTTTGACGGAAGGGTCAGGAATAGGCAATATTGGGGCTTTTTGAGATATTCGTCTGATTTGATTGGGGCAGGGGTTTCTCTTTGCGCGCATGAGGAGAACAGGGGGTTTGTGAATTATGCCTTTCCAAGTTATTTGAGGAAGATGTCTGCAAGCAAGGGAGGGAGGGCTTCAAGGAAAAAAACAGGGCTGAAGGTTGGGGGAAAACTGCACTGCTCGTGGAGGGATGCAGAGGTGTTTTTCCCGCTTTTGAAAATGCAGATGAAAGAAGAGATGGATGGGGTTTGCGCGCTTTATTGTTTTGAGGAGGAGGAGATTGCTTTCTTGAGCGGGAAGACGAAAGCGGAAGTGGAGAAGGAGAGGAAGAAGAAAGAAAAGAAGGAAAATGGAGACACGGAAAAAGAGAATGGAAAAACTGCTTCGGGAAAAAAAGCGCGCGGGAGAAAAAAGAAAGAGGGAGAAACTGCGGTGAGTAAAAAGGAAGGCGGGAAGGAGATTGGGAAAGATAGCGGAAAGGAAAACCGAAAGGAAAGCGGAAAGGAAGCGGACGCTTCAAAGAAGAACGGGAGTCTGGCGGATTTTGTTTAGCGCTGGCTTTCCAAATAGTGTTCATTGGCAGTGCACAACGGTGTTCATTGGCAATGAAAGGCTTTTTGGCGGTTTAGTTTTCGTGGCATTATCCACTAAAACTAAAGATTTGTTTAGATTTGATGGATAATGGTAAGATTTATAAATGCTTTTTGGCATAAAAAAGGTATGAGAACTAAATGGGATGCGCTCTTTGCGCTGTTTAAATTAAGGAAGGCGAAACTTGGCGTCATTGCAAAAAGAGCCGGCTCTTCCTCCTCTTCAACAAGGCAGAAGCTTCTTGCACTGATGGGGGAGGGACTTGTTGGAGAAAACTCCCTTGGGGAATATTCGCCGAACAGGAAAAATCCGAAAACATGGAATGCCTTCAATATAATGAAATTCTGCAAAAACAGGGGGGTAAATTACAATTTTTTCTTTTCAGGGGAGTTTGCGGAATTGGTGAGAGTAGGCATTGGGAAGGAGGAGGTTTATCTTTCAGATTTTGAAGGGATGAACTGCAAGACGGCAAGGAAGTATCTGGCATATCTGAACAGAATTAATCTCGTATTTGTAATCTCAAAAAAGCCGCTGAAGGTAAAGTTTGTACGGGAGCCTGTGTTTGAGGAGGTAATTTCATTTTTTGGGATGGAGATAAAGAAAAAGGCGATGGAGGGAAAGGCTGAAGGGAGCGATGCGTATTCGGAAATAGGGGCGCTGTTGAAAGAGGTGCGGGAATTACAGAAAAACGCTTCCTTTACGGGTTTGGAGGAGGAGGCAAAGATAGAATTCACTTCCGCCTCAACGCAATTGGAAGGCAATACATTTACCTTGGAAGAATCAAAACAGCTGATATTGAATGATGTAATTCCGCAGGATAAAAAACTAAAGGAGGCAAACGAAGTCAAGAATTATTTTGGCGCGCTGGATTATATGATTAGGCACATCAAGGAGCCCCTTTCAATTGATTTTATCGTTGATTTGCACAGGGTAGTCGTGTATAATTTGGGGGTGAAGGAGGGGATTAGGAGCGCGAACGTTTCAATAAAGGGGAATCCCTTTTACAAAATAGCGCATTTTTCGCAGATTCTGCCAATGCTTAATGAGCTGTGCAGAAAAATAAATGAGTTTAATGGGAGAAAAAGAAGCATACGGAAAACCATTGAGTTTGCGGTTTTTGCGCACAATGAATTCCAGCACATCCATCCATTTGAAGACGGAAACAGCCGGATGACGAGGCTCGTTTGGAACTACGTTTTGATGAGGAATGGCTTTCCTCTCATTAACATATACGCAAATGCGAAGGAGGAATATCTCTCATTGACGAAACTTGCGCGAGAAAGGGATGATGGGAAGCTGAATTCTTTTTTTACCGGAATGATAAAGGATAATTTGTATAAGAGGGTTAGAGGAGGGAAGGCGGATGGCGCGGGTTAGTTTTTATATATCTTAGGAGTGTGGATAAGAACAAATGGCAATCAGGGATTTCATAAACTCCCTCAAAAAGGAGCTTCAGGAGGAGGGGGATGCGCCCAGCGGCGAGGAAGAAGTGCCCAGCGGGCAGAAGGAAAAGGAAGAGGAAACTGAAAAGGAAATGCAGGAGAAGGAAAGGGAAGCCGTAAAAAAGGGAGTGGAAGCAAGGAAAGCGCCTCCTTCTGGAACGGCAAAAACAAACGCTCCTGTACAAACTGCAAAAACTGATTCTGCAATAGGGCAAACTGGTGCTGGAGGGGCGCAAGGAGAAGTGAGGGCACCCCAAATTCCGCAGGGGGCGGCACCTCAAGCAACACGGCATCCGGCGCAAAAAGAACCGCAAAAAAAGGAGACGCGCCTTGGCACGCCTGCGGACGGGACTATTTTGCAGTCGGGAGAGGTAAGGGAGGCAAAGGAAGATGCAAAATTAATGACTAGCGAGGAGAAGTACGCAAAATACATTGAAAGTGAGGGAGAAGAGGATGAAGGGAAAGGAGGCGGAGCGGGAAGCGGAGGAGGGTTTGAAGGGGATGCCATTTCTTCCGTGCGCATGGGAATAGAGATTGACAAATTAAAGGCGCAAATCACAGCACTGCGGGAAATGAGGAGCATTTCGGAGGAGAGGTTTTACAAAATCAATGAGGAGATTGGACAGCTCAAGAACACTATTTATGAAATTGACAAAAATACCATTGATTTGAAGAAGAGGGCAGAGATTGCCGCATCCCTTGTGGAGTCGGTGCAGCCGCAAACACTGCTAAAGGAAGTAAAGAGAGGGGAAATTGAGGTAGAAAAAATAAAGGCGATACAGGAGAAGACGGGCGCTCTGCAGGACAATATGAACGCGGAATTAAAGGATATCCGTGCGCGCGTGGCAGTTTTTAGGGGCGCGGATGCGATACGCGAGCTGAATGAGGAGATGCAGCACGAGCTTGTGGAGCTCAAAAAAACCGAGGCATCCATTGAACAGCACGCGGACAAGGTGGAGTATATTTACGTAATGTTCCAGAAGAAATTCTCAAAGTTTGAGCCGGTATTCCAGCAGGTAACTGATTTGTCAGCCTCAATAAACCGCATGAGGATGGAGAATGACAAGGTAAAGATGGGCATTGCGGACTTGGCTACGAAAAACGAGCTTGCGGAAGTGACAAACGAGCTTCGCACGAAAACAAAGGCGATTGAAAAGTTCTCAAGCGGGGTTGAACGGATAAAGGCGGATATTGAGGCGGGATTCAAAGAAAGAGAGGATGCCCTGCAGAAAATGCTTGAAGGGAACATGGCGTATATGAAGCGCTACATGGAAAGCGCAAAGGAGGAGCAGGATAATGCAAGCAGGAGCTTCTTTGAGGAGTCCGAAGCGATACTTGCACAGCTAAAAGAGTATCAGAAAACCTCGCAGAAAGCGATGATGGATATTGTTGGCGGGGTGCGGGGCTCGCTTGAGGAAGTGGAAACCGACATGGGAAAGAAGATAAAGAGGATTGAGGAGGGGCTGCGCGGCGCCATTGAGGATGTTGCACGGGAAAACGAAGGGAGAGTTAGGAGGGGCGAGCTTGAGAACTCAAAGCTGAAGGAGGAAATGCTTGATATTGAGAACCGACTGCGCGCGAAAATGGATGTGCTTGAAGGAGAGGTTACGAAGGTGAGGGAGTATCTTCTGCTTGCCACAAGGCTGGAAAAGCAGGAGATGGAAGAGCGGCGCATGGTAAGGGAAAAGGAAACGCTTGCAAAAAAGATGAAGGACATTGTGCATGGGATAGATTCGGAGGGGGATGCGGGGAAAACGCACGCCCCCCAAGAAAGTGAGGTTAGGCGCAGAGGTTATGAGGAAGGGGAAGCGCGGGAAGGCGAATATTCGCATGGCGGGAAGGAAGAGGAGCTGGGGCGCGTGAAGGACAGTAGGTATGGGGAAGCGAGAAGAGAGCGGTATGGCAATTATGAAAGTGGTGTGAAGCAGGATGAGTATGCAAGAAGAGATAATGATTATGGACATGGGAGAAGAGAAGAGGATGAAAAGGCGCGAAGAGTTGATTATGCGCGCAGCGGCGGTTTTGAAAGCGAGGAAGTTGAGGGTCCCCCCTGGAGCAGGCAGGGTGCAAAGGAGAGGATGGCAAAAAAGCTCTTGAGTGATGAATGGGAAAAACCTTCAGCAGGAGGAGATTCCGAAGGTGAGAAGGTTCCTGCAAAAAAGAAATTGGATGATTTGGAGAAGGAGCTGGTGGCGCTTGGAAGGGAAAGCCAGAGCGCGAAAAAAGCGGAAGATGATGCACTGCTTGAGAAGGAGATTGCAAGGAGAAGGGAGATGGCAGGAGAAAAGGAAGAAGGGGAAGTGGAAAGGAGGGAGCGCGAGCGGACGATGCCAAAAGAGAAAGAAGTGAAGATGGAAGAAGTTGATATTGCATTACAGGAGGAAAGACAAAAACTGGAAGCGAAAAAGACAGCACCTGCTGCAGCTTCCAATGTGCTGATGGAACCGGAGGAGATGGCGGCTATACAGGAGAAGGAAGAAGCGGCAAGGAAGGCGGCGGAAGAAGCAAAGAATGCCAAAATTGCAGAGGCAAGAGCTGAAGCGGCAAGAAGAAGCGGAATGGGGAGGGGAGTTGGGGGGGCGGCAAATAAGGAAGCAGATATAAAAGATGCAAGAAAGGCAGGGGGAGATGCAGGAAAGATGGAGGAGAGGGATGATAATAATAGTGTAAAAGGAGCAGGAGAAATTGAAGGCAACGCTGGGAAGGATGAAGGAAAGGCAGAAGAAGATGCAAAAAAAGTTGAAGATGAAAAAGAAGAGGCATTACAAGGAAAAGACAAGGAAAGGCCCCCGAAAAAGGAAGAGCTTATGCCAAAGCAATACCCGAAAATAGATGAAAAAAAACCCGCTGGAAGCGCGGACTGGGAAACTTACCCGAAAAAAGCGGAATGGCAGCCCGAGGCAAAGCACGTTGAGTCTTTTAAGATAGCAGAGGGATGGGGCAGCTTCCTGGGAAAGCTTGCAAAGGCATTTCCTGCCAAAAAGGATGGGGGAGCGGCACCGGCGGCTGCGTCTGGCTGAATTAGAGTTTGCTGCTTAAAACCGTCCTTTTAAGCAGTTTTAGAGGCAGGTTCATCTCGATTAGTTACAAAAATACTTACAGATACCGTGGAAGGGAATCCGTGATTATGTTTGTTCTTCTATTTCTTCATCATCGTCTTCGATTATATTAAACTCGACTTTACTTTGTAATATAATTTCGCGGATTATAGATTTCAAATATCCTTTTTTGATTGCGATATTGAGATATGCAACCAATTTAGGGATATTGATAATTTCCTCGATACATTCCATGTATTTTTTAACAATAGTCTTAATCGTATAAATGTCTTCAGCGTTTTCTTTCATCTTTTGGATTAATTCTTCTATAGTATTATCGGATTTGACGACAAAGGTTATTGGGTATCTCTCTATTTTATCGATATCTAAAAAGAATTTGTGCACGTCTGTTGTTTCAGTTACCTGAAAAAATCTACCAAGCGGTTTCATTACAAAATCAATACCCCCATCATTAGCGTTAGTTCTTCCCGTCTTATATAAAATCAAATTATGTTTATTGATATTCGCCATGTTAAAACCAAAATATAATATTTGACCATGGTAAAAATATTTTAGGATGCTATAACTTACAATTTCAAAAATTCTTGCATCGACATTAGGGGCGAGTAATTTTTTTATGAACTGACCCGCTTTATCGGTATTGGCACGTTCAAGTTTTGTAATTTCCTCGCAAGATTTGATAAATGACTTAAAAGAAGACTGTTTCACTTCAACATAAGCATCAATTATTTTGATGATTGTATCGGAAAGATTAATTTTTTCTTTTTCGATAGAAATAACAAGCAAATTTTCGCTAAACCAATACTTGTTAGTTGAAACGTCCCTTATTATTGGAATGTGTTTTGAAGTTGGAAAGTACTTTTTAAATTCCTCGTTTAATCTGTGGTTTAAGGCATGATTCTGTAATTTTTGGCCAAATGGCAATTCTCTCTGTCTTGTAAATAAATCTACAAACTTTGCACCGGAGTATGAGTTATAATTTCCTTTTTTGTAAAAACCATTTTTTATGTAATCTTCAACTAAAACATAAATGGCATAGATATTGGCAAAACTTCCCCTTGATTTTGAGCCACTGTCTGCTGAACGAGTTTTGATATTCAGATACTGAATAATCAATGATTTATCAAAAATATCTTGATACTTTTCTCCAAAATCCTGTTTTAAAATCTCGATTATTTTATTGGAGAATGAGTAATTCTTCTGTTTGGACATTATGAAAAACCTCCAATTTTATCTGCGATTTTGAGTTCATCAACTCTTGGTTGACATCTATTAGTCTTCTTTTTCCATTGTTGAAATAATCGTCATCTAATTCTATACCTATTGATTTACGATTAAGCTTCCTAGCAACAACGGAGGTTGTAAATGTGCCCGAGAATGGATCAAGGATTACATCTCCCGGGTTACTACTTGCTAAGATAATCCTATTTAATAGTGCTTCTGGCTTTTGTGACGGATGTTCTTCATATTCGGGCATTCTAAATCTAACTCGTGGGATATACCACACATTTCCTGGCACTTTAAGACTATTATATACGCTTGGAACTGCTTTTCTATAATCAATCAACTTTCTTTTTGCGCCTGTTTTTGCTTCAATGAGTATATCTTGAGCATTAAAAACATAGTCATTTTTATCTTTTACGGCAAAGAGAATTGGTTCATAAAGCGAACCGTAATAATTTTTTGCCTGAACTCCGGAACTATCATAATACCATATTATTCTCGCTAAAACATGCATTTTTTTCCTTAAAAAAATATCAAAAAAAGGAGCATATTGGGTTGCGCCCATTAAATATATTGAACCGTTATTCTTTAATTTATTTATACATAACTCAATCCACTCGTAACACCATTCAAGATATTTTTCATCACTTTCCCATTTATCTTTATATCCATTGAAGTTTTTTCCAATGTTGTAAGGCGGATCAGCAAAAATTAAATCAACTGACTTATCCGGGAGATTTTTTAATATTTTAACTGCATCCCCTTTTAGCAGGATGTGTCCATTTAACTCAAATGTATCCATAATATAGTTAAGTCGGAGCTTTTGTTTAAATATCTTGCGTGGTTAGTAGCGTTGCAACATCTGAGTTTTAAGCGTCTTTCTGAATCTCCCTCCGACTTCTTGAGCAAAACCATCCGTTTTTAGCAATGCCGGTTTAACCTATTTATTTAAAAACAGGCGCAAGCAAAATAATCTCCCTGAACATAGATGACACTATAGGAAAAAAGGTGTATGAATGGTTACTGTTTATGACGCTGAAGTGAATGCATTGATAAAGGAGGCTGCACGCAAGCTTGAGGAGATGGGAATAAAGAGGCCCGATTACCTTGAGTTTGTAAAAAGCGGCGCGCACGCGGAAAGAAGGCCGACACAGCAGAATTTCTGGCACCTTCGCTGCGCCTCCCTCTTGAGAAAAGTATATCTCTCGCAGGGAACCGCAATAGGCGTGAACCGCTTGAGAAGGCATTATGGGGGAAGGAAAAACAGGGGAGTTGCGCCTGAAAAGGCAAAGCGCGCCTCCGGCTCAATAATAAGAAGGGCATTTATGGCGCTTGAGAAGGTCGGGTTTGTTGAGAAGGGAAAGAAGGGAAGGAGAATAAGCCCGGCAGGAGTGAAATTCCTTGATTCGGTTGCGCGCTCCGTAACGAAAAAGGAAAGTTAGGGAGTTTATATGGTAGAAGAGGAAATGGGCTCTTTGCGCGAGAAGAAATTAAGAGAGCGGCTTTCCCAGATGCAAAAGCAGGAAGAGTATGAAGCGCAGGTGCGCATGGTATTGAGGAAATTCCTCACGGATGATGCGTACGAGCGGATGATGAACGTGCGCATCTCAAACAAGCAGTTGTATTTTGGAGCCGCTGCCGCGATTGCGCAGGCTGCTTCCGCAGGGCAGGTGCAGGGAAAAATAAGCGGGGAAAAACTCAAAAGCCTGCTTGCAGGCATGACGGAGCGGCGCGAGACGACATTGGAGATAAAGAAGAAGTGAAAGGAGCAAAAGCGAGCATTGAAGATAAAGAAGAAATGAATGAAACAAAAATGCGCACTGAAGATAAAAAAGAAGTGAAAAGGAAACTCCGCTGAAAAAGCAAAAAGGAACGAATGAAGCAGAAACGAACGCTGAAAAAGCAAAAAAAAGCGAATGTGATATTTATGGTGAAAAAAACTGCGCATAGGAAGGCGCGCCTCGTGCGCGCACAGGCAAGAAACAGGCGCATGCCAGTTTTTGTGATTGCAAAAACGAACAGGAGAATCGCAAGCAACCGCGAGAAGCGCGACTGGAGAAGGCAGAAGCTCAAAAGCACGGAAAAAGACTAGGTGAATGAATTATGGCTGAAAAACTTGAACGAGTTTACAATGTGAACCTGCGCAGCGCTTACAATTACCCGCGAACGGTGCGTGCAAGAAAGGCGCTTATTATGCTTCGTGCATTCGTAGAAAGGCACATGAAAAGTGCAGAGGTAACTATTTCAAACGCGCTGAACCACGAGATATGGAGGAACGGGATGCAGAAACCGCCGATAAGGATGAGAATAAAGGCAGTGCGGGAAGATGGGAAGGTAAGCGCGCTTCTTTTTGGCGAGGATGAAATAAAAGCAGCCGGGGAAAAGAGAAGAGGGGAAAAGAAAAAGAAGGCGGCGGATAAGAGGGGAAAGAGGGAGCGGGAGAAAAAGGAGAGGGAAGCGAAAAAAACTTCCGCGCCGGCAAAAGAAGCCCCTAAAAAAGAGCAGCCGGCAGCCGCACCTGTAAGCAAGGCAGTAAAGGAAGCCCCTGCAAAAGTTCCTACTTTTGCAGACGTGCCCGCAGGGCACGCGGATGCAAAGGGAAATGCCCCATAAGTATATCTTCACCCCGCAAACGGCTGCAAATTATTAAAAGTTGAAGGAGAGAGATTAACTCATGCATTATGGCAAGACCGCATTTTTGGGAAACACCCATATAGGGCTTTTTTCCCTTGCGACTGAAAACTTCGTTTTTTACCCTCCCACTTCTTCCGAGAAGTTCATAAAACAGCTTGAAATTCTTGGCGGGGAGATGGTGCGCGCGAGCATATGTGACAGCGAGCTTTTGGGATTGTATGTTTGCGCAAACTCAAACGGAGTAATATTGCCAAAGGATTCTGATGAATGGGAGAGAAAAGCGTTTGAGAAGCTCGGGCTTTGCGTGCACGTTCTGCGGGACAGGAGGAACGCGGTCGGGAATAATATGTGCGCAAATGACTACGGCATGATAATAAACCGCAACCTGTCTGAGGCGGAAGTGAGGAAGATAGAGGAGTGCCTTAAAGTGAAGGCGGTGCGCTGCACGCTTGCGGGATATGAGGCAGTTGGAAGCGTTTGCGTTGCGACGAACAAAGGTTTTTTAGCCTGCCCGGACATAAGTGAAAAGGAGTTTGAGCTTGTTGAGGCGGCGCTGTGTGTGAAGGGGGGAAGCGGCACCGTGAACATGGGTGTCGGATTTCCAAGGCTTGGAGTTATAGCAAACTCGCGCGGCTGTGTGTTAGGGGAGAAAACAAGCGGATATGAAACATCAGGGGTGCAGCAGTCCCTTGAAGGGTAAATGATTGTTTGGGGTTCGTGGCATGGGAAGAGTATTGTTTGGTGTTATGTATGGAAAGAGTTGATTATGGCGCTTTTGACAGGCTGCACATTGTTTCCGGCGAAGTGCTCTCTGCAGAGCCGGTTGCAGGCTCGCAGAAGATGCTGAAACTTGTAGTTGATATAGGAGAAGAAAAAAGAACCGTGCTTGCAGGGATTGCAAAAACGCACAAATGCGAGGAATTGGTTGGGAAGAAAGTGGTGTTTTTGGCAAACCTTGCGCCGAAAAGGATATTGGGAGTGGACTCGGACGGAATGGTATTGGCGGTTGATGATGGAACCGATTGCATGCTGCTGGCATTTGAAAAGAACGTGAAAAACGGATTGAGGGTGAGGTGAAGAAATGAAATTCGCTTTTGAGGGAACCGTTTCAAAGGGAATGGAGAAAAGGAAATTCCAGATGGAAATAGATGCAAAAAGCAAAAATGACGCGGTGCAGACGCTTTACGCGAAGCTGGGTGCAGAGCTTGGAGCTTGCAGGAACCAGGTAAATGTAAGCGGTTGCGAGGAGATAAAGTAAGTTTTGGAGGGGTATTTATGGCAAAGGAAAGGGGGGCGAATGCTGACAGGCTTGCGTACGAATCAAGGCTTTACCAGGAGCAGCTGCGCTCGCTTGTGGAGCAGGCGACCAGCCTTGACATGATGGAAGTGGAGCTGACAAGCGCAAAGGTCACACTGCAGAATGTTGGGAAGGGGGACGACTCGCTTCTCGTGCCGATTGGAAGCGGGATTTTCGTGAAAAGCAAAAGGGAGCCGAAAGAGAAGGTGCTTGTCAGTATCGGCGCTGGAATGATAGTTGAAAAGGAGATTGACGGCGCGATAACGCTCATTGACGAGAAAATAAAGGAGAACCATTCGCTAAAGGAAACGGTGCAGAAGAACATGGAAGCGGTTTCTAAGAAGCTTGAGAGCATAGAAGGGGAAACAAACCGCATTCTCGAAGAGATGAATAAGAATGTTCGGACTTCTCAAGAGTAAGCTCTCCGGCTTCATAAACTCCGTAATAAAGAAGGGCGGGGAGAAGAAAGAGCCGCCTGCGGGAGAGACTGCCGGAAGTGGGAAAAAAGATGTTTGGATTAGGGAAGGGGCTGAAAAAGAGGAACGGAAAACGGAAGTTGAGAAAGGGGCGGAAAAACAGGAGAGGGAAGAGAATGCTGAAAAAAAGGGGATGTGGGAAGTAAAAAAAATTACAGAGAAAGAGATTGAGAAAAAGAAGGAACAAGTTACAGAGAAAGAAAAAAAGATAGGGGAAATTGAAGTAAAAAAAGATGAAAGAATAACGGAAAAAGAAATCGAGGTAAAAAAAGAAAAAGGGATGGAAGAGCTGGAAAGAAAAAAGGAAGAAAAAATAATTGAAGAGAGAATCGGCAGACGAGAAATTGCAGAAAAAAAGATAGTGGGAATAGAAAAAAGAAAAGAAGAAAAACCCATAGAAAAAGAGATTGAAGGGAAAAAAGAAAAATACAGTGAGAAAGAAAAGAAAGTAGGAGAAATAGAAAAAAGAAAGGAAAGCGAAAAGCCCGATGGAAGGGGAATGCTGGCTGAAGAAGGAAGCTCCCGCGCACCTGTTGTTGACCTGTCCGCGATTGAGAGGGCTGTGCGCGGAGGGGCAAAAAAGGAAGTGAAAGTTTCAATTGCAAGCAGGATAACCTCTATTTTTTCAGATGAAATAGCGCTTTCAGAGGCGGATGTCGCTCCGCTTTTTGACTCGCTTGAACTGTCCCTGCTTGAGGCGGATGTTGCTTATGATGTTTGCGTTGAGATGGTCAGCGAGCTTAAGAAAAGCCTCATCGGAAGGAGAGTAAGCAAAAAAAGGATAGGTGAGGAAGTGAAGAAGGCGGTTGGGGAAGTGCTTGCAAAAACCATGACTACGGGAAAGGAGTTTGACCTGGTGCAGAGAATTAAGGGGACGCAAAAGCCAGCCAAAATACTTTTTGTCGGGCCCAATGGGGCGGGAAAAACAACTACGATTGCAAAAATGGCTGATTTATTGAAAAGAAACTCGCTCTCGGTGCTCTTTTCCGCCTCCGATACCTTCCGCGCTGCGGCAATTGAACAGATGCAGGTGCATGCGGATAAGCTTGATGTGAAAATGGTGAAGAGCGATTACGGCTCCGACCCTGCCGCAGTGGCATTTGATGCCGTGAATTACGCAAGGGCGCATAATTTTGATGTTGTGCTCATAGATTCCGCCGGAAGGCAGGAAACGAACAAAAATCTCATTGATGAGCTCAAGAAGATTGTGAGAGTGGTGAAGCCGGATTTGAAAATTTATGTTGGGGAGAGTTTTGGCGGAAATCCGATAATAGGGCAGATAGGAGAGTTTGACAAGGCGGTTGGCTTGGACGGGGTAATACTGACAAAGCTCGACTGCGACGCAAAGGGAGGAAGCGCCATTTCAGTTGCACGCGCCACGCACGTGCCCGTGCTTTACGTCGGTGTGGGGCAGGAGTATGCGGATTTGAAGCGCTTTGAGCCGCTTGAGGTTGCAAGGGGCATTTTGGAATAGTATTTATAAAGGTTGCTTTCTCATTCTTATTTGCGACCAAAAAGAGTTGAGTGAGCAAACCGAGGGGTTTGCGAACGACTTGACACCCAAGTGTCAAGAGTTGAGTGCTTAGTATGCGCACCCTAAAGAAGGAGAGAATTGCAAGGCAAAAAGAGGGAGTAGTGATAACTCCGGATTTTGCGGCAGCGCGGCACATGATGGAATCAAAGGGGACGTATGAGTCGCAGATTTCCGAGATGACCGCTTTTGTTGAACTTGCAAAGCTGAATGGGGAGCTTGTGCGGGGGCTGAAAAAGGAAGAAAAAGCAGAGTTGCAGGATGTTCTGAAAAAAGCTGCAACCGAAGGGGAATCGGCAGTTTCAAGAAAGAGCCTGATTATGCATGCGCGTGAGAAGCTGTCTGCGCTTATTTTGGCGGTTGTTTCATTCTTTACAAAAAACAGAAAGGCGAGGCTCACGAAAAAGGGAAAGGAAGCGCTGGGGCAGCTGAAGGATTTGGCGGCAATTCTTTCAATTGATGCGAATGATGGGGAGGGTTTCATTGGGTTTGAAACCGCTTTCGGGAAGGCGTATTATGATATTTTGTCAGCCTCGCACGCGGTTTCAAGATACGGAATTCGGGAGGACGGTTCTTATGTTGAGGGGTATAGACGAGCTATAGAAGGGTTTGTGGAAAGTGTGACGTAAAATCAGGCTTATTTGTATGTTGTTTTTCCCCCTTCATCCTCTAATGTTATTCCCTCTTTTGCAAGCATTGCGCGTATCTTGTCAGAGGCAGCGTAATCCTTTTTCTTTCTTGCAGTATCGCGCATTTGAATTATTTTTTTCATGCAGTCTTCTGCGCTGGAAGGGGGTTTTTTCTCTCCAAGCTCCACAAGAATTTTCTGCAATTTTCCAAGAGGAAGCTCCTTTTTTTCCTCGCTTATGGCAAATATTTCAAGTATTGTTTCCAGCTTCCTTACTGCGTGCGAAAGGGTTGGGGAGGAGGGGCGCGGGGAGGAAAGATGCGAGTTCGTAAGGGAAATCATCTCAAAAAAGGAAGCAAGCGCATTGGGAGTGTCAAAATCATCATCCATGCGCAAAAGGAGGGAGGAGAACGTCTTTTCTATTTTCTCCTCAAATTCAGAATCCTCTTCCTTGTTAGCGGAGGTTTGTGCGGTTTCCCTTGCCCTCTGCAAAGTTCCGAATACCCCGTCAAGCGTGCGTCCTGCCGAGAGTATTGCTTCCTCTGAAAAGTCTATCGGGCTGCGGTAATGGGTTTGTATGAAAAAAAAGCGTATTGCATTTGCGTCAAATTTTTTGAGTGCAACCCTTATCGTGATGAAATTCCCGAGAGATTTTGCCATCTTTTCCCCATTTACCGTAAGGAAGCCCGTATGCACCCAGTAATTCACGAATTTCTTTCCTGTTGCTGACTCTGACTGCGCAATTTCATTCTCGTGGTGCGGAAAAATCAAATCCCGCGCCCCTCCGTGCATGTCAAGGGTTTCTCCTGCGTAATTTAATGCCATTGCGGAGCATTCTATGTGCCAGCCCGGCCTGCCCCTTCCAAATGGGGAGGGAAAGCCAAGCTCATCAGGTGGAACGAGTTTCCAGAGTGCGAAATCGGCGGGGTTTTTCTTCTTCTCATCAACCTCAATGCGCGCGCCTGATTTTATTTTCTGCATATTCTGGTGTGAGAGCTTTCCGTAGGAGGGAAATTTTGCAACGTCAAAGTAGATGCCTGTTTTTGTTTCGTAAGCAAAGCCTTTTTGCAGGAGTTTCTGCACAAGGGAGATTATTTTCGGGATGTTTTCAGTTACTTTCGGGTAAAGGGAGGCTGGAAGGATGGAAAGTGAGGCAAAATCCTCGCGGGAGAGCATATCAAATTTGGTGGAAAGGGAGAGAGGCTCCTGTTTTGCCTCTTTTGCGCGGTTTATTATCTTGTCATCAACATCCGTTACGTTTTGTATGAATTTTACATCATAGCCGCTGTAGAGGAGGTATCTCCTTATCACATCAAAAGAAACGTAGGTGCGCGCATGCCCTAGATGGGAGTAGTCATAAGTGGTGACGCCGCACACATACATTGAAACCTGCCCTTCCCGTAATGGCTTGAACTCCTCTTTTTTGCCGGTCAGGGTGTTGTGAATCCTCATAGGTATGCTATGGAGGGGATAGAATAAAAAGAATCTGATTTGGGCTATCCATAAGAAAAAAAGAAAAATAAAAAGAAAAAAGAAGGGGGAACCCCCTAAAAGGGTTCAACTGGCTCCATGTCGGCTTCTCCTTGCGTTATGTCTGGCTCGGTGTAGTTGCCTGACTCAAGCCCAAGGTCTGAAGCTGAAAGCGCGTCTGCTGCTGTGCCTGCGCTTGCGTCCCCTGCCACTTCATCTGCGCTTGCAGTCCCTACCCCTTCATCTGTGAGTGGCGGAAGTTCATCTACGCCACCGGAATCAAGGCCAACATCCCCGGTGCCAAGCGAGGTGCCTGAAGTTGTGCCTGTTCCTGCGCCAGTTTCCGCATTGCCGCCTGCGCACCCCAAAAGAAGGAGCGCGGCTGCAACTGCCATTCCGAATAGGTATATTTTATCCATCCTAACCAGACCCTCCAAGTGCGGCAATTATCTGTTTTGCAAGCCCGCTTGCCTGCTCAAGATAGCTCATTACCGCCTTCTTCTGCTCGGAAGTCAATTCCAGATTCCCTGCTGAATCAACGGCATTTTTTGCGTTGTCAATGTGTTCTGCCATGAGTGCAAGGTTGTCGCGCACGTTCTTTCCCTTGTCCGTGCCAAGGTTTGCGGCATTTACCTTCAACTGGAGTTCCTGCATTACTGCACCCATCTTCTCTATGTTGTACTTCTCCTCAAGGTGGAAGTTCACGCCCGTGGTCGCTCCCCCCTGGCATCCGTCCATGAGGCAGTAGCTGCCGACAGCTTCCCTTATTCCGTGTGGAGTTGCGCTCGTGCTTGAAACCAGCGCCTTGAGGGGCTCAATTATTTCCTGCTTTGCGTTTGCGAGCAGGGCTTCGAGTCCGGTCGTGTCAATCTTGTTTTTGAGCTGTTGGATTTTCTCTTCATAGTTAGACACGACGTATTCATACCTGCTGATTTTTGCCGTTGCGAAGCCGCCTATTGCCCCGGCATTGCACGTATTGTAGGTTTCCAGTGCGGCATTGTACTCGCTGCGGAGAGTTTCCTTCTCTTCAGCAGTCTGGTTCCTGTTTGCCTTTGCCTCCCTTACGGCATTCCACGCATCCTTCATGTGGTCCACGTATGTGCTGCCCCTGTAGCCGTTGAACGCACGCAGGTCGTTTGCCTGCGCATATTCCTCAAGATGCGTTATGTCGCCTGTCAGAGTCGCCATGTGCTGCGCATAAATTTCTTCTGCGGCAGCCGCATCCAGGACAGCCAGCACGAAATCCACGCGGCACTTTGCCTCAGCCAGCGCCGAACCTGTCAGACTCCCTGTCGGGTCCGTCAGCTGGGCGGTTGAGGCGTCTTCTGCGGCGAAAACCGCAGTCGCCAGAATCGCAAACATTGCAATTCCAAATATCATTTTCATATCCATCTTGCTCACCCGCTACTCTTTGAAATCTGCCCATATAAAAGGGTTGTGTTTTTGTTAGGCGGGAGCCGAACCGCCCGAGGGGGGTATTGGAAAAGGAATTTGGCACGGAGGTGCGGAATGAATCAAAAGAAGCAGAAGGTTGTTGGGTGAAATGCCTAACAAAGCTGATGAAGCGGCTGGTGGGAAAGTTGTAAGGCGGGATGCCGAACCAAGGAAACTGTTAAGGAAGGGTTTGTTAGGCGGAATACCGAACGAAGCGGAAAGATTGAGGGCAGTTAGGCAGGCTGCCGAACAAACAGTTAGAGAAGACCCCTGATCGAGTCCATCAGGTTTATTTTTGAGTATTCGCTTGGAATGGAGTTTGAGCTTATGACTTCCTGCGCCCCTGCCCCGATTATCTTCTTTGCGCAGTCTTTTAGGAAAAGCCCGTGCGTTGCCCCGCAGAATATTCTTTTTGCGCCCTTTTTCCTGCAAAGCTCAACCGCTTTTATCATCGTGCCTCCGCCGGCTATCATATCGTCTATTATTATCACGTCCCTTCCTTTCATGTCCGCATCTGTTTTCATCATGCTTACTCTTCTTATTGCAAGCTCGCTTTGCGCGTATGCTTTTCGTTTCTTTTCCATTGCAATGCCCCCCTTATCCGATACCATGTAGGAGGCGCCTTTGTCCGGGGAAATGATTAGAGGGTTGATGCATTTCTTGGAAAAGTATTTTACAAGCCCCTCATCAAGGGAGATGTTTTTTATGCGCAAATTTCCGTAGCGGTAGGTGCCCTTCTGCTTCAGAAAATGCACGTCAAAGGAGATTAGCTCGCAGAGGCCGCATTCTGCCAAAAGGTTGCATACGTATTCGGAGCTTTTTGCCTCTCCCTCCAGCACCATCTTGTCCTGGCGCGCGTAGGGGAGATAGGGAATCACCGCGCTTATGTTGTCCGTTTGCCGCTTGAGGGTTTTCAGCATCAGAAAAAGCTGTATCAATGAGGAATCCTGCTCCGGGTATGCGCGGTGGAAAAGAGTCACTTCCTGCTCTGTAGCGATTTGCGGCAGGGCGGGAATGCGCACGTAGCTCTCGCCGTCAAGGAATTTCTTCATCTCAACATTCGGCGCGCCCAGATCCAAACAGTTCTTGCTAAAGAAAATCACTCTTTTCTCCTCCAAAGACTGCCCACTCTCCCTTAATTAGTGTATTTGCCCTGCGAGGCTTAAAAATATGCCCCTTATCGCGCGCGCCAGTTAAAGTATCCTGATTTGCGCGTAGAAAAGAAACATGGAAATTACACAAACTGGAAGGGCGAAAAGCAGGAGGATGATGGGTCCGAAAAAGGGCACGAACGACACCGCAGAGGAAATCACTAAAAGGATGAGTATTACGAGTGAAAAGCGCAAAATGTTTTCGCGTATGCTTGAAATTGAGCGGCGCACGGAGGCGATTGCATTCGTGCCGTCCATCACTATTGAGGGAAGGGAAAATGCGAAAATCAGGTTGGCGGCGCATGAGAGAAGGATGAAGAAGGAGTAGAGCATTAGAGGCAGGATTTTGCCTTCAACCACGAGAGAGAAGGAAAAGGCAAGGAAAATCCCGATTGCAAGAATCAGGTATTGCACTGCTTCTATGAAGAATGCCGTTTTCGCCTTGCGCGAGGAATATTCAATAAAGCCCAATATGGAGCCGGCTCCTCCCCTGCTTGCGGCATGGCACATCTGGTAATAAGCGGCTTTGAGGCCTGCTGAAATGAATATGAAACCAAGCATTACGCCCACACATATTATTGACATTACCGGAAAGAAAAATATTGGTTCCATCTCAAATGCTGAAAAGAGAAGGAAAAAAATAAGAGCAAGCGCTATTCCCGCGCCAAGCGCCACCGTAAAGGAAACGAGATAGAGCATGGTTGCCCACACTACTGCCGGCATGTTGTTTACGTAAAGGCGGATGGCATTCTTCACTATGCTTGCTGCGCGCATTGCCATATAGGGCATCTTCGCCTCTTACTCTTATAAAAGTTTATTCAGTTCGCAGAGGAAGCAGTCAAGCTGCCCTTTTGGGATGGTTGCACCTGCCGCTATGCGGTGCCCTCCCCCTGCTCCGCCGCATTTTTCGCAGGCGGCTTTTAGCACCATTCCGAGGTTTAAGCCTGCCTTTACAAGGGAAGCGTTTGCGCGCGAAGAAACCTTTATCGCCCCGTTCTCATCTGTTGCGATTGCAAAAATGGGCTTTTTTGCCGCGGAGGTAAGCCCCATTCCTGCAACCACCCCGACTATTCCGTCTGCAATTGCCCCCCGTGCATCAAGAAAGTAGAATTTCCCGAAGTCTTGACGGTTTTGGGAGAGAAACTTCATGCCTTCGCGGAGGTTTTTGCGGTGAGTTGCAAGAAGGGAGGAAGCTTGTGCGTATGCGCCGAATTCGCCTGTGCAAACTGAAATTCCCAATTCCGCTTTTGCATTTCTTCCGCATGCGTTTAGAAGGGTGGAGAATTCGCTTGCATCGTACATTTCGGTCTTTATGTCGTTTTTGGGGAAGGTATAGACTTCACCTATGAGTGATTTGGCGGTCTTCTCGTGCCCTCTTTCAGCCATATGGGAAACAAGAAAGTTTATGAGGGATAATTGTTTCGCCTGTGAAAGTTCGTAGAAAGAGGTAGAGGCAGGAGCGCCCCCTAATCCCGATTGCTCCAAGAAGCTTTTGCACGCCTCGCTATTGCCCGTCAAACCAGGTAAAAATGGCTCGTCTGCATATTCAAGCATCTGTTGCAGGGGGCGGCTTCCTCTTCCATAAAGGCGCAGATTCTGCTCGCACTTTACGTCGCCAGAGGCAATCCCTTCCTCAAGCATCTCCCTATTCAAACCAATTAGAGGGTATTGCATGTCCCCTACAGCACCCACTACTCCTAAATCAACCCGCATTTTGAAAGTGAAATATGCAACGCCTGAAGAGCTTATCTCATCTCCTCCGTCAAATCCGAAAAGATGCGGGTTTATCTGCAGGGTTTTGCCTCCCTCTGTCTGGTGGTGGTCAAGTATTATCACATCTTTTATTTCATCTACTTCTTTGCAGGCGCCTGCCAAATCAACGAAAATTACTTCCCCTTTGTGCGCTTTTGCCTCTGCAAGCACATTCCCGTCAAGCTTTTTCACGGTGAGCATCTTTGCATTCTTTCCCGCTTCGCTTAGCGCTATTTTCACTATTGCCCCGCTTGTAAGCCCGTCGCAGTCAAAATGATTTATTATTAATGGGTTGGAGTAGGAGAGGGCAGTTCCCCTAACCTCGCTGCAGCGTGAAAAAAAAGCATCCCTTTCCCCCATAAAAAATGTTTCTCATGTAAGGGTTTTAAAGAGGAAAGGGCAAAGTATAGGAATATGGTATCGGTAACAAAAGAAAAGGAAGGGGCAATAAAATTCAGGGAGATTGCGCCTCTTGAGGAAAGGGGAGTCGGGCAGCTTCCGCTCACCAAAGAAATGGTAAAGACTGTTTGCGAGCTTCTTGCCCCGATTGGCGAGAAATCGCCTGCAATTATGGATATTTTAAAGCATCCTGAAAAATATAATTTTAGAACGGTGTAGAACGATGCCAGAACCGGAAAAACCATTCACACTGCAAATCACCCCGAAAGACGGGCAGGCGCCAATCGTTACGATGGTGCTGGGGGAGGGATTTACTACGGTGCTTCTTTCGGATGGAAAGGGAAAGATACTTGAACAGTGGAAGGTGGAAGGGGAGAAGCTGATTGTGGAGAATTTGAAATACGGGGTTGAGGAAGGGGAGGATGGCGGAGAGGATTAGGCAGAAGTTTGCTAATTTTTTGAGAGAGTGGTATTGAGAAAGTGTTAAGTTGCACGGGCTTTGAAAAGGAGCGTATTCAATGAGTGACGTATTTGAGCCTTGCGCCTCCTGCGGCGCGAAATGCTGCATAAATTACCGTGTTGTGCTGACTGATTTTGATGTGAAGAGGATTGTAAAGAGCGAAAGCATTGCGCCTGAAGTATTCTGCGAGCTGGTGCGGGAGGAGGAGGTGAAGCACGAGGAGAAGGCAGTGATATTTCTGTCTGATGGAAAAGATAAAATAAATTCATATGTGCTCTGCTTAAAGAGAAGAAGGAATGGGCATTGTGTGTTTTTGGGAAAGGAAGGGAAATGTTTGTTATATGGGGCGCGCCCGACGGTTTGCAGATGCTATCCATTCGAAGTTGGGGAGAAAGGAGAATTGACGAAGGTAAAGAATTACTCCTGCCCAAGGGAATGGAAAGAGGAAGAGATGGGAACGGGGGAATATTTGGAAGTATGGAAAAGAAGGGAAAAGGAAACCGATGAATTTGCAAAGAAAGTGCGGGAGTGGAATGCGAAATACGGAAGGAAGGAAAGGAGGTGGGGGAAGGCGCTTGAGTTCTTATGTGAGGGGTGTTAGTATTTGCTTTCCGCTATTTCCACCCATCTTGCATCAACAAAACGAAAGAGCTTATCCGAAGAAGAATCGTAAACCAGCGACTGCTTGTTGCAGAAGAAGGGAGGCTTGTCTATTTCTATGAAAATGCAGTTTCGCGCAAAGGGAATCTCAAGGGAAAATGGATTTTGTTTTATTAGATAGGTACGCCCCATCTCTTCCTTCTTTGTCTTTTTGCACCAGTCCTTTATTTTGCTTATCTCTTCCTCGGTGATTTTCATTTTTATCACCGCTAATCCGAATCCTGCTTTTTCCTTCTTACGACTTCCGCTTTGAGCAGTTTCTTGAAATTCTCCTCCCACTCCGGCTGCAATGAAGCGTAATCAACCTCTCCGTTCTCATCCTCTTTTTCCTTGAGAAGCCCGTCAAGGGCGCTTGTGCAGGAGAGGGTGAAATCAAGCTCCATGAGCTCTTTTATCTTAAGCTCGCTTGCGTTTTCATAAATGTCGGAATAGAGCTTTCCGAAAAGGAAGGAGAGCATTATGTATTGCTCCGGTGCGGTAGAGTTCTCGCCTGCCATGCGCTTCATGACAGGGGGCATTTCCTCAATAGAGAGGTCTTTCTCAATTTTTGCCAAATCAAGCCCGCGCAAGGAGGGAAGCGATGCTTCCTTATTTTTCAGGAAGGTGCATCTTTGGCGCGAGGCGGTTATGTTCTGCCCTTTCTCGTATTCAAACACCTTGAAGAAGGTTTTTTTCTGCGCATCTGTTTCAAATCCTTGAGAAAGCACCCTGTAAAATCTGTCCTTTCTCCCAAAGCGGAATTTTTTTAAGAAAGAATACCGGTCAGTAGAGAACATGGAGGCTGCGGGAATGCCGAATACCATCTCCAGCCGGTCGCGTATCTCCTCCAGAGAGCGGGCGTGCAGGTTGTATAGGAGGAATACGCCCGGCTGCGTATTTAGAAGATTGATTACCCCCTGCAATGCAACACGCGAGCGCACTTCATTGATAATGAGGCATGCCTCTCCCATGCGCAAAGAAGCGTTTGCCATTGAAACAAGGTCAAGCTCGGATGTTTCAGATTGATGCAGCGAGTATTCCCGGTCCGATGATTGCACGCGCAGTGCGCCTATGTGAAACCCTCTCTTTCTGTAAGCGTGAACCGGTATCTCCTCAATATCCTGTATGGGCAGTATTCTTTTTTTCGTGCCTATTGCGGAGATTTTTGATGCAGTGAATGCGGTTTTTCCCACTGCCTTTAGCCCAAGCACCGCTTCGGAGCAGCCCAATGACACCATAACATGGTCATAGCCTGTGAAGAAAGGAGAAAAGGAATTGTAGTAAAGGTATTGGGGGTATGTGAAGGGAGTGGGCTTGGAAAGGCGCAGGGCGGCTTGCAGCTCGCGGAAGGTAGCAGGAGGCCTCTGCAGGTGGCAGCGCATATTCACCCTTTGCAAAAATACGTCTAATACGGGGTTATGAAAATCGAATTTGCGGGTTTCGCGCGTAAGGGAAACTATGTTGCGAAAGGCAGCTTCAAGCATTTCTGAATTATAACGCCAGAGGGTGTGGCAGAGCCCGAATTTCACGTGCTCAATGTAAATTGGAGAGTTTTGCGCGTCTATGAATATGTCGTTTATGTTTTCCCTGTCCAATGCCATGTTCTCAAGAGGCGAGCCTACCCCCACAACCCAGGAAGCCGCTTCCCTGCCCATGGCAATCGCCTGCCTGCTTGAAAGCTCAATCCCCTTTATGGAGGTGGTTGTAAGGAAAAAATCAGCATAGTCGCGCGCTTTTGTCTCAAATGCGGTTTCCCATATTACCTGCTGGTCTTTGATTGAGTTGAGCTCCTCAGTTATTTTTGCTTTCAGAAGCTGTAAAAGCTCCGGCTTGAGATTCTCAATGTTGGGGTTTTGTATGGTGTAGAGGTATGCCTCCCCTCCTGTATCGTATAACTGCACTTTCAAATCCTCCCCTATTTCATAAGAGGCGTCCTCGCTTTGCACCGGCTTTGCCCCTGCAGGAATGGAGATTTGCAGGTTTGAGGAGTATTCCATGCTGCGCATGCCTGCAAAGGAGAGAATGGTGCTGCGCACGTCTCCCTGCTTTTCGCAGAGCTTGTAGAAGCCGTTTGTTTTGAGTGCTTTTATTATGCCGTTTATCCAGGCAATGAAAGTCTGCTGCCCCTGGGCAAAGAGCGCGCGCGAGGGGCGCTCTTCCTTGTATTCGGAAAGCGTCTGCATGGCAAGAAGCGGGTTCATGAACATCTGCTCGTAGAAATCGGCAAGGAGCTTTTTCCTTGCGCCAATCCGCTCATCCTGCGGATGCCCGTAAGTGCCCGGCTTTAGCTTTATCTCCTCGACCTGCTTTGCAATCCTGACATAATCCAAAAGTGTTGCTGTTTTTTCATAGTCAAATTCTACAATCAGCTCCTCTTCAAAGCGGAGCTTTTTTGGCTCAAATGTCAGCACCGAGAGGGTGTGCAAAAAATCGTTTATGAAAGGAGGGGAAAAAAGCTCGTAGGGGATGTTTGAGCAGTCAAAAACAGCCTTATCGCCATCGCGTGTTACGCTTACCATACAAACCAAATAGAATAAGCTTGAGGTTTTTAATACTTGAGATGAGGAAGAAAGAGCACTATGGAGGAGGAAACTAAAAAACACCTGTTTGCGCTTTTGCTGATTCTCATACTTGCGCGGGGGGTTTTCCTGCTTTGGGACAGGCCGCTGCTGAAGGATGAGAATTTGTATGCAGAGATGGCGGATGAGTTTTTACAGAAGCCTTCGCTGTTGCCAACTTATTTGGGGCAGGAGGTGGCATGGAGGCCGGCAGTTTATTTTTTAGTGTCTGCGCCGTTTGTGATTGCGGGAAATTTGCTGGCCGGGCTGTTTGGTATTGATGCCGGCTTGCCTTACAGGCTTGCGCCACTTTTTTTCGGTGCAGCGGCGGTTGCGATAATGTATCTTCTTGTGCGACGTGAATTCGGCTCTGATGCCGCATTTGCCTCCTGTGCGCTGTTTGCGGTTTCCTTCTGCTCTGTTTATACTGATACGAGCGGGCTTGTAGATAGTGTGCTGTTATTTTTCATTCTTTCTTCTTTGTATTTCTACTTTGGCGGGGCGCTGAAGGGAAGCGGAAAATATTATCTGGCAGGCGGGGTTTTGATGGCGCTTGCATACTGGACGAAGACGGTTGTGGCATTCTTGATTCCGGTTGTGGTGATTGCGTATGTATTCTGCAAGAGAAAAGAGGATTTGAGAAGTAGATGGTTTATTGCATCATTGCTCATACTGCCCTTGTCTATGCTCCTCTATGACTCCCTTTTTTCAGACAGGACGGCAATTACAGGAGAGTATCTCTACAATATACCCGCAAAATTAATCGGAGGGGAAGGGACAGAGTGGAACAGACCTTTCCTTGAGAAGTTCTCAACTGCATTGCGCGAGATATTTGCGTTCAATTTTCTCATATTCGGTGCATTTTTATTTTCCTTGAGGAAGAATTGGCGCGAGCATTTGTGGCTTTCTGTCTGGGCTTTGCTTATTCTGCTTACACTTTTTGTGGGGGCGGGGTATTTCTGGTATCCTCTGCCGGTGATGCCTGCAATATGCGTGTTTGTTTCCTTTTTGCTGTTTGAGAAGAGAGATGATAGGAAGATGAAAGCGGATAGGTTTTCCAATTTCGTGCTTGCGCTTCTTTGTTTGCTCATTTTCACTTCTTCTGTTTTTTTCCTCCTTCTTGGGTTTGAGGGGAATTATTTTGAGGAGCGGGAAGCGGGAAAGTATTTACAAGGGAAGGAGAATGTGCTTTATATTGGGGGTTATATGCCTACTGCCGTGTTTTATAAAATGAGGGATGGAATGCCTGCGCCCTGCATTGTTTATGCATTTAATGAAACGCATCTGAATGAGAGTGATTTCTTTTTGAGCAATATATATAATTTTGGCAAGGAAACTAATTATTCCTACAGCTTCCGCATTTCGCAAATGTTCTGGAACGGAACTGATTTGAAAGTGAAATGCGGAAGGGAAGAGTTTGACTATGTGCTGACGTGCGCGATGAAGAAAGGGATGCTTGATGGGAATGCGAATTATTCGCTTATGAAGAGTTTTGGGAATTTGAGCGTTTATGCGAACCGCAAATAGCGGCTTACGTTCTTTTGTATAGGTATAATGTGCTTTTGAGTTCTATGTCTATCCTGCGGCTGGGAGTGGAGAATTCTTTTTTGTAAATCAGGGAATACCCGCCGCGTTGGATGGAGGTATTGATTGCCTGCGGCACGAACTGATAGTTGAGAAAATCTTCGTGTATTAGCAGGTAATCAAATGGTTTTGCCGCTTGTTTTTCGGCATATGTTTTTTGTATGTCCGCGTTGATTGCCGCCTGTCCCTTGAATTTGGAAATTAAGTAATAATACTTTGTCGGATTCACTGCGTTGAGATAGATGTACGGGGAAACGTCGTAACCGAATACTGCCAGTTCCTTGCCGTTTATCTCTTTGCCGAATTTTGAGTAAAGTTCTTCGTGGGCGGAGATTGAACCTTGCGCGTAGGCATCTATATCGTAATTATAGACGGCATGACTGCCTTCTGAAACGAAAAAACTGTTTAAATAACAAAGCACAAAAAGAATGAAGAAGGCGCAGTTCAGATGTTCGTTTCTTGTCTTGAGTTTTTCAGAGAAATTTGAGAGTAGAAGGCAGAAAAAAGGCAGGAAAAGCGCGCTGCGATGATATAAGAAATCCCATGAGGTGAACCCGCTGGCGCCCGGAATAACAAGCAGATAGAACAGAGTGATGCCGAAGCATGCAAGAACTTTTCGGTCTTTTCCAAGCAGGGGGAGCCCGATTATTCCGATTGTCAGAAAGGCAGCTGCATTTGGAACTGGAAGGGCGGGCATTGAATTGCTTATGCAAACAAACCAGTAATCGGAAAGCGAATTTGCATAAAGAAGATACGCAAAAAAAAGCAGAAATGGAAGGAGGAAAGGAATTGCAAAAAGAAGAAGCTCCCTTGAGAAACGCAGAGGATTTGGCAGGATGAACTCATAAACGAGCCAGAAAATGAAAAAAGATGCTGGAATCGCTATCGGATTGGTATGAATTGCAAATGAAGTAAAAATGCCCGCAAGAACGAGAAATGCCGCCTTCCTGCAGGATGCGTATTTTACTGCGCAGACTCCTGCAAGAAGGAGAAAAAAATTCACTATCGGCTCGGACATGCCAAAGGAGATTACGCTGGGGATGCTCATCAGAAGAAGATAGGAAATTTCCGCTATGCGGGGATTTTTTTCAGGAAAAAGGAATTTTGAAAGCCTGTTTATCAGCACTCCGCTGGCAAGAAGTATGATGAAGAAAACGAGCCTGTATCCAAGAGAGTTTGTGCCAAAGAGAAACCATAGAATTGAATAAAAAAGATACAGAACCGGCCCCTTATTGTCAAACATATCTGAATAGGGTTGCTTTCCTTCGGTTATGCCCTTCCCCACGTTGAGAAAAACAGATTCGTCATGCGAGAAGGGAAGGGAGAAATAGGGAAGCCAGAGAATGAGGATGATTAGATAGACTGCAAGAATGTGGTGCTTATGCACGAAAGCGGCGAATTTGTCTGCTGTCGCCTGTTCGTTTTGCTTGGAAGGCATTTTGACTACATCCTTAAGCGAGCGACCTCAAGAAGTAAAGCATGTGCCTTGCATTGAATTTTGAGGCGCCCCTGCCCCTTGGGGAGAATTTGTAGGGCACGCAGGCGATTTCCGCATCACTAGGCATGTGCTTTAGGAGCTCGAACATTATCTTGTACCCTTCAAGCTGGAAAGAGTGCCTTAAAATAAGGGCTTTTGCAAGGGAGGTTCTCATGCCAAAAAAGCCGCTCATCAAATCAGGGGGAGTGCTTTTTCCCGCAAGTGTTAAGCGTGCGCTTGCAAGAAGGTGCGCGCCTTGGGAGAATAATTCACGGTGGGGGGGTAATGCTTCCTTAACTTTTTCCGCCCTGCATGCAACTGCCATATCCGCACCTGCTTCTAAATAAGCAAGAAGCTCATTTATTGTCTTTACCGGATGCTGAAAGTCCGCATCCATCACTATAAAGTAGGGAGTTTTCGTGTGCAGAATGGCATCTATCACGGAAGCAGTAAGCCCGTGTATTTTTTTATTTTTGCGGTCAAGGAAAAGCACTTGCTTGGAAGAGAGGGAAAGCACTGCTTTTTTAGTTCTGTCCTTTGAGCCGTCGTCTGAAACGATTATATGCAGGTTTTTGCGTATTTGCAGTATTTTCCTTATGAGCAGAGGTACATTTTTCGCCTCATTCAGAGTTGGAAGAATTATGGTTAAGTTGCGCAAATGGCACACCTTTCCTAACTGCAGTCTATCGGCTGTCCAAGCATTATTTCGAGCACCCAGGGAACGAGCACTACTATGAGGATGCCTATTACCGCGCCTGTTAGCATGCTTGTAGCCCATACGTTGGCTCTTGCCCGTGTTTCCGCACCCATGAACTGCCCGCCCGCATATACCGCGCCTGACGCGGTTATCATGAGCATTGCCGTAATAGGTATCAAATCCTTTATGAAAACGCATAAATCGTTGAGCGCGTTTGAGAGTTCTGTTTGCGCAAAAAGGGAAAGGGATAGAGATAGGAGAATGAAAAGGAATTTGTTTTTGAGGCTGTTGCTATCGGTGAACATTTAAATCTAACCTTAATTTAGCTGGGAAATGTTTAAAAAGAAATAGAAAAAGAAAAAGGAGAAAAAAGAAGAACGTGTGCCGGGTTTGTGTCTGTCCATGCGGTTGTACCGCCGCTATACATTGTCGTTAGGATGCGCTCGTGCATGTCCATGCGGTTGTACCGCCGCTATACATTGTCGTTAGGATGCCAGGTGCGACTGCCACTATCACTATTCCTATCAATGCGCCTGTAAGCATTGAGGTTGCCCATACATTTGCTCTTGCACGCGTCTCTGCACCCATCATCTGCCCTCCTGCATATACTGCACCTGCTCCTACGAGCATGAGCATTACGATTATGGGAATGACGCCGTTGATGAAAGTGCACAGAGAGCTAAGTCCTGAAGTCAAGTCTGCGGTTGTAGCAGAAAAGACTGCGCCTGCAAAAAGCACAAGCGTTAATCCGAAGAACTGCAGTTTTTTTATATCCATCCAAAACCACCCCATAATTTAAATTGCGTCTAGCCGCACATTGTTGACCAGCTGGATCCGCCATACATTGTTTCTAATATCCCGGGTGCGACTGCCACTATGACTATCCCTATCAATGCTCCAACGAGCATGCTTGTAGCCCAAACATTTGCCCTTGCACGTGTCTCTGCGCCCATCATCTGCCCTCCTGCGTATACTGCTCCCGCCCCTACGAGCATAAGCATTACGACGATTGGAATGATGCTGTTGATGAATGTGCAAAGTGCCGTCAAGCCTGACATGAGTGTTTGCGTGGTTTGCGCAAATGCCATTCCTGTCAGCAATATTGCAAACAGACCGATAAACTGCAGTTTCCTAATATTCATTTAAACCACCATTTAAGTTTTTATTTAAGATATGCCGCACGGAGTGCCCCATCCTGTTCCATACATCTGGCCGAGTATGCCTGGCGCGACTGCCACTATAACTATTCCTATCAATGCGCCTGTAAGCATTGAGGTAGCCCAGACGTTTGCCCTTGCACGCGTCTCTGCACCCATCATCTGTCCGCCAGCGTATACTGCGCCTGCCCCGACAAGCATGAGCATTACTATGATTGGGATTACGCTGTTGATGAAAGTGCACAGGCTGGACAGCCCAGTAGTTATGGCAGAAGTATCTGCAAATGCCATTCCCGCAAGCAGGACCGCAAACATTCCAATAAACTGCAGTTTCCTAATATTCATTTAACCACCTTTTGAACGTTGTGTAAAAGACAAATACGAGATTTATAAACCTATTTCTTGGGGTTCCTTTGTTTTCTGCCTTGTGGGCGAGTCGTTTTTTTCCTCTTCTGGTTTTAACTTGTGTGCGGGAGTGGGCTTTTTCCCTCCCCTGAAAAGAAGGAAAAATGCAAGAAGGCAGAGCAAAAGAACGGTGGCAAGCGCGAGAAGAAGGGCATTGTTGTCGGATGGCTTTGCAGGAGAGAGGGAGGCAAGAATGAGGGAAACTTCCTTTGGTATGTTTTGAGTTAGGGAAAGGGAGCGGCAGAAGTCGGAATTTTTTAGAGCGGAGGAGCTTTCTGAAAGCTTGGAGGAGAATTCGGAGAGTTTTTGTTGGAGCTCGGGGATGGAGGAATTCTGGGATTGGAGGCGGGAGATTGATGCTTGGGCAAGCTGATGGGAGGAGTGCGCTGTCTTTTCAAGCAGGGCGAGGGTTGAGAGGGTTTTGTTTTGGAGGGAATGAAAGGAGGAAAGGGAGGAGTCAAGCTCGCTGTTTTCGGACACTGTTGGGCTTGAGCCAGCTTGCAGTTTGGTTTTCGATTTCAATATTTTTTTGTCTATTGCTTCAAGTTCGCTTTCCAACTGCTTTGGGGTTTTGAAGAAGGAGAAGGAGAGTTTGTAATCTGTTGCTTTGGAGTAGTGGAGGGAATAGTTCTGCAGGAGAAGGGAGAAGGACTGCTTTTGGATTTCGTATTCGGCTATTCTGGAGAGGGAGAGGGAAGCCGCGGAGGAAGAGAAGGAATCCAGCATGGTTTTTGCAGAGGAGATTTGCAGAGCGGTTTGCTCAAGCGAAAGAGAAGCGCTTATGTAATCTTCGGAAAGGAGGGAGGAATAGGAGGAGTCGAGGGAAGAGGAGATGTTTTTGAGGAGGAAATTGATATTTGAACGTTCGGTAGTGTTGAGCGAAAGGTAGAATGCTTTGTCTTCAAGAAGTAATTTTTCAGAGGTGAGATTTTCATAAATGGAATTCAGGAATGAGGAAATTTCTCCCCCCTCCAGCTTTTCGTTTGCCGCCAAAAGAAGGGAAAGCGCTTCTTTTGTATTTCCCTCTTCAAATTTCCTCTGCGCGTCTGAAAGGAGTTTTTGCGAAGCGAGTATGCCTAGTTGGAGGCGGGTGGTTTCAAGCGTGCTTCTGTTTGCAAAGTATGAGAGGGTGTTGTTTGCTTCCGCAAGTTTTTCTTCTGTTTTGTTTTTTTGCAGAAGGTATTCGTTTTCAAGAAGGGTGCTTTCCTGCCAGGAGGAGGAGAGGAGGCTTTCCAATTCTATAAGAGATTTTATGGCATCGGCATATTTTCCTGCGCTTATCAGGCTCTGCGCCTCTGCGTAAAGGGAAAGCGCCTTTGTATTTGAGGGGAAATCGGAAGGGGAATAAAGGGAGAAAAGGTAATTTGCATAATTCTCGGAATCATCTATGGTGTAGGAAACCGAAAAGGAAGCTGAATCGCCTTGGGAAATTGAGTTGAGGATGAAGGAGTAGAAAAGCGCACCCCCGCTGAATTGGTGCGAAACGGAGCGTATTTCATTTGCAGAAAGAGGGATAAGCGCAAAGTTTTTCGGGGAAGCGTTTGCAAAATCATTCGTGGAGATGCGCAAATTCTCAAAATCGGCAGAGAAATCGGAAAGGGAAAGCGTGTAGGAGATTGAAAGCGTTTGCGCGTTTTGAGTGGTTTGCACATTGGTTTTTGAGAGGGAGTAGGGGGAAGGGAGCGAATAGGAGAAAATGAAAGAGTCTTTTCCCTTTTTCACGTTTTCAAGGGTGATTTTTGCGTAAGCGGGATAGCGCTCAATTGAGGGGTTTTGGTATGCGTAGGAGGCGGAGAGGCTGGCAGAAGTAATTGGAATGGGAATTTTTGCGCACAGTAAGGGGTAATCGGAGTAGGATTCGAAGGAGAGTTCGTTTTCTACAAGCGCCTCTTCCTGCGTGGAATCCGCCTCCTGCTTTATGGAGGATGTTTTTGCCGGAAGGGATGTCTTCTCAAACAGGAGGGAGTGCTGCGAGTATGCTGGAAGTGAGGAGAAGCGCAAGAGAAGGGAATTTTTTGAGGAAGAGTATGCGGCATCTTTTAGAATTTGCGGGGGGGAGATGGCATCCTCAATGCCGAATTCGGCAGAGAGTGGAATTTGCACGGTTATTTCCGAGGGAGAGGAGAGGGGGGAGGGGTTTGAAATTGTTATTTGAGCGCTTTGCAGCAACGGCTCGTCAATGCACGCAAGTGAAGGAGAGTAGAATGAAACTTGAGAGTTGTCTGAAAGAATCTGTGAGAGCGCTTGCGAGGCCTTCTGCTCAAAGAAAATGCGCACCTTTTCGTATTCAGAATCTATTTTCACGAAATTTCCTGCTGCCGTGCGTATGTTGAGAATTCCTCCGGGAAAGTAAGTGGACTCTATTGAGTTGAGTGAAGAGATTTGCTGGGGAAGAAGTGAGGCAAAATAGGGCGCCTGCAAAAGAAGCGAGTTTCGCGTTTCATCCAATGTATCAAAGAGATTCTGCTCGCGCAAGAAAAGAGAGTCTATCCGTGAGGAGATGGAAGAGGAGAGGGAAGCATAAGTTTCCTCTGAAAGTGCGCTTTCTTTGCTTATCGCAAGATATTGCTCGTAGAACTGCCTGTCTTCTGCTGCATCAATTCCATCCTTCTCTGCCGATGAGATGAAACGGGAGTATTCGGAAAGAAGCCTTTGCAGTTCCATTTGCGTAAGTGTGCCGGCGAAACTGCTTGTTTGTGAAAGCTCCCTTTGTGAGCGCATTGAAAGGGAGATGGAATTGACAAAAAGGCGGAATTTTTCCCCTACCGGTTGCGCGGAATCCGCCAGGGTGAAGTTTGCCTGTGCGCGTTCAAGCAATGATTGGGAAACGTGCCTTTGCACTTCGGATGAGCCGGAGGTGGAGGGAAATGCGGAAAGAGCGTCTTGCGCCTGCAGAATTTCCTGGTTTGCTTTTTCCCTTGCAGTTGAAACGAGCGACTGCGCCTCTCCCTCAAGCGAGCCAAGAAGCGTGCGCGCTTCTTTTGAGTTTGCGATGCATTCCCCTGATTGGGAAATGGAAAGTGAGGCATACTCCCTGTTTTTTGCATTAAGCGTGCTGCGTGCGTTCTTGGAGTATCCTTGCGCATTTGCAAGCTTGGTTTGCGCATGGAAAAACTTATCTGAAAGTGTGCCGGCAAAGGGAACGGCAGTTATTTCTTTTCCATTTATGAATGCAATGCTTGCCTCGTCAAATTCCTCAAAATTATGGCGGCGGTTCTGTGAAATGGCACCATCAAGCAAAAGTATTTCCTGTTCGCATTCCTGATTGGCAAAATCCGCCTCATTTTCCATTTTTATGAGCGTATTTTTGGCGGTTTTATCGTATGCGAGGATTGTTTCAAGAAGGTTTGGAGTGGGGCTTGCGCCGAGAAGGGAAAAAAGAAGGTAAGATGAAGAGTTGTCGGGCGGCAGTTTCTGGATAAGGCGCAAGGAAAGTGAGGAGGAAAGGTTTTGGAGCAGGTAGTATTGCGAGTTGCCTGCGAAAATTTCGTTTTTTATCTGAAGGTAATCGGCTTTTGCAATGCCGGCGTATGTGTTTGAATCTGCTCCTGCAAAATCAAGTGCCTGCATGTTTTTTGAAAGGGAGGAGAGGGCAAGATTGATTGCCGCGGACGCGTGCCCATGTGAGGAAATGTAATCGGACATTGCACCCTTCCAGAAATTTCCAAAATCCATAGTATAGGCGTAAACGTCTGCAATTTTGAGAGTTAAATAAAAGGGCTGGCCGAAAAAGAGCGCGGGATTTTCAAAAAAGACGCTGAAATCCTTCACCTTTTTTGCATTTGTGTAAAGGGTTTTTGCGAGTGCGGCTTTTTCATTTGCGCTTGCAAGCTTTAGGTTCGATTCATCTATGTGCGAAGAGATGGATTTGGGATTGGGATTTTCTGAAAGGAAGGGAGAGTAATATGCGGAATCGTGCAGGGAAATTTCTTCCATTCTAACAGACTCCAGCTCGGACTCAAACCCGCCGGTCCACAGATTCACGCCCGGCAATTTGATTATGCCAGGATGCTGCGCCTCAAAGGACGGGGAGAGCCAGTATTGTTGATAAGACTCAATGAAAGGCGGAGAGGAATAAACATCCTGGGCAAAAAGAGGGGAGAAGAATGAAAGTAGGAAAAGAAGCGCAAAAAGAAGGAAGGGGAAAATGCGCATGTATAGTAAATGGAGATAAATCATTTAAACTTTTACAAGCGGCCTTGCCCCGTCATGCTCTACTACTATAGTGGTTTCAGCCTGCGAAACCAGCGAGCCCTTCTCATCGGAAAGCACCGGATAGGGGTAAAGTATCCCTAAATTCATCATCTCTTTCAGAGAAGCGGAAAGAAGGAGCTTTGAGGTGAATTTCTTCACCAGCCAGCGCTGTGCAAACGGAAGTGTCAGGAAATTCTCGGCTGCAAAGGAAAGCACCTGCCTTGAGGTGCGGAGGCGCGTGTTGCCCGCCTGGAGTATCTGGAAAATTTCCACCTGGTCGGTTTCGTGCACCTGCCCCTTTCCGGTTGAGGCAAATGGCTCTATCGCAAAAAAATCCCCTTCCCTTATCTCATAGCCGCCATCATGCGCGATGTTGGGTATTTCGGGCCCTGCGTGAAGCACGTATGGCTGAAGCATGTGCCCGGTAAGATTTTCTATTGGCTTAAAGCCTAGTTTGCGGATTTCGTCTTCTATGGCTTTTCCTATTTCCCCTGTTTTTTTTCCCGGGCGGATTGAGCTTATTGCCGCGGAAAGTGCATTTTGAGCTGCGTCTATCTGCTTTCCATTCTCTTCGGACAGGTCTATGGTGTATGCGACATCCGCAATGCAGCCGTTTATGTGCACACCAAAGTCCACCTTCACCATATCGCGCTCCCCAAGCAAAAGAGGGCAGTCCGCCTCTGGCGTCAGGTGAGCGGCAATTTCATTCACCGATACATTCACTGGAAAGGCGGGTTTGCCTGCCGCGTCGCTAATCATTTTTTCTATCGTTTCTGCTATGTCAAGATAGGATGCTCCGGGCATTATGAGCTTTTTTGATTCCTCGCGTATTGAGAATGCGATTTTGCCTGCCTGCTCGTAAAAGGAGAGGATTTCTTCCTGTGAATAGTACTCGCTGTGTTCTTTTTCGTGTTTGCTATCGTCGGTAGGCGTGCCCTCGCTTTCGCCGTGTGTGTGTTTGTTTTCGTGCGTGTGCCCGCTTTCAGTGCCCTGCATATGCCCGATTTCACTGTGTGCGCGTTCGCTTTCGGTGCCTTGCGCGTGCCCATGTTCATGGGCGTGTGTGTGCTCGCCGCCATCATGTTCGTGCGCATTTTCAGGCGAATCGGCAGAGCTTTCCTGTTTTTTTTCTTCTTTTGGCATAAAAATCACTTAAGAATGGGAAGTTTCCCTACCTCGGAAATGTTCCGGACGGCAAAATCGGAATTGCACTTTTCCTTTTGATGTTTTCCCTTTAAAACCCTGATTGCGACCATCCCTGCTTTGCGCGAAGAGAGCACATCAAGGACGGGGTGGTTCCCTATCATTGCACACGTGGAGGGTTTTGCACCAAGCGCCCGGCAGATGCGCAAATAAAAATTTGGGGATTTGTTCAATCCGAGCTCTTCTGAAATGAACACAGAATCAAAGGAATCCTGCAAGCCGAGGCGGATTAGCTTGTCCCACTGCTTCTTTGCGATTCCCTCTGTCGCAACGCAAAGAACGAATCCTCGTTTGCGCAATTTTGCAAGCAGGGAGGATACTCTGGGGTAGGGCGCTATCTGCCTTTTCGTGTCGTGGTATGCGCGGATGGCTGAAGCGATTATTTTTGCCGGATTTTTGCATTTTAGCTTTTTGCAGAGAAGGTCAAAGTGCTCCTGGTTGTTTGCCCCTTTTTTGCAGATTATTTCCCGCAGTGCGGCAGATACTGAATTTGCATCTGCGGGAAGACCTGCTGAAAGCATTGCGGCTATTGCGTTTTTGCGCGCTTTTTTTGCAAACTCGCTTGAGGGAAAGAGAGTGTCATCAATGTCAAAGAGGAGGAAGCGTACCCCTCTAAACTCGCGTTTTGCTGGCATATCCTGCGAGCACCTTTGTCAGGTGAATAAGAGTTTTCTGCACGTCCCCTTCTGACTGGCAACCGGTGCAGATTATCTTCCCGTTTTTAAAAAGAAGGAGGGAGGATTTTGGCAGTTTGAATTTGAGTATTGCGCCGGGAAATTGCTCCGGCTCGTATTCCACGTTTTCCACTTCGGAAGCTATTGCATACAAATCAAGGTCAACGCCAAGCGCGGCGCTTGCGACGATGTTTTCCACCTTGAACTTCGGCTTCATCCTGGTTTCGGAAGTTAATTCCGCATATGGTTTGAGAAGCGACATTGTCTTGTTCACGGCAGCCTGCACCTGCAATTCCGACTGGCAGCCGGTGCAGATTATCTTCCCGTTTTTAAAAAGAAGCAATGAGGATTTGGGAACTGTGAGCTTTAGGATTGCGCCGGGAAATTGCTCCGGCTCGTATTCCACGTGCTCCAGCTTGAACGCTATCTGGTATAAGTCAAGCTGTATGTGAAGGTTCGCACTCGCAACGATGTTCTCTATCTTGAACTTTGGCCGTGGGATGCGGACTGATTTGGCCATGTTTAAAAGACCCCCTTAAGAATGTTTTCCCTTTTTTAGGGAAGAAACAAGTTTGCCTTTGCTTTTTAAATGAACAAGAGGTATTGCGGAGAGGGGGTTTAAAAAGGTGATTACACATAAAAACAAGAGAAATGCACTTCGTTTGGGGCTAGTGATAGCTAAAATATAGTGATTGTAGAGGTAATATTATGGCAACAATGTCGCACGGAACGTTGAGAAGGAAAACAAGGTCCCTTGGAAGGGAATGCGGCAGGCTTACGGTTAGCAAGCTGACTACTTCTCCCTCTCTCGGAGACAGGGTAGTAGTAAAGATAAATGCACGCTATGGCGGCGCGCCTCATCCGCGCTATAGGGGAAAAAGCGGAAAAATCAT
This sequence comes from Candidatus Micrarchaeota archaeon CG1_02_47_40, assembly GCA_001871475.1. Classification (GTDB taxonomy): domain Archaea; phylum Micrarchaeota; class Micrarchaeia; order Anstonellales; family CG1-02-47-40; genus CG1-02-47-40. The sequence continues at coordinate 203,188 of MNVE01000009.1, forward strand.
TGCCATCCGCGGCAAGGGATGCATCATCAAAATAATGGACGGGGGTATGGAAAAGGAATTGAGCGTCCTGCCTTACCACCTGAAAAAGGGGGAATGAGTCATATGATTGGAAAAAACGTTCTCTCAAAAAAGCCGCTTTGCCTTGCAGAGGTAGGGGAGATACTGGAGGAAAGGAAAAAGGACGGCGAGCTTGGGTTTGAGCAAAAGGCAAGCCTTGATTATTGCGCGAAATTCTCAAAGCTTTCTTTTGAGGATGCGAAAGGAGTTGTGGAGGATTTGGAAAAATTTGCTGCGATTGACGAGGAGACAAGAATAAAGATAGTGGATGTGCTTCCTGTGCATGCATCACAGGTGCGCGCGCTTCTCCAAAAATCAAAAATTGCGCTTTCGGAAGGAGAGATTTTGGAAGTGCTGAAAATTGCAAAGAAATACCGGGAAGCCGGCAAGGGATGAGGGTATGACTGAAATGGAAGAGTACGCGTGGGTGTTGGATTTCATGCCGCAGGGAAGGGCTAGCGGCAGGGAGCCCGAACCGCTTGCGCAGATAATAGGGGAGAAGTATTTCACGCTTTTGGAGGTAATACCCAAAGCCGGGGCGGCAATGCCCATTGAATCAAAGGTGTATGTTGGGAAGGATGGGCGGGTTGAAATAGACCATATTAAAAGGAGAATGGAGCTTGGAGACCTTACAAATACCGCGCGAAGCGAGCTGAATCCGGTGCTCAAGAAGATAATAAATGCACGCGAGGCTGATTTTGTGCGCTTTTTCAACAAGTGCGGGCCTGTTTCCATAAGATTGCACCAGCTTGAGCTTCTTCCCGGGGTTGGGAAAAAGCACATGGAGCAGATTCTGGAAGAGAGGGAGAGCAAGGAATTTGCGAATTTCAAGGAGATACAGGAAAGGGTTACCTTGCTTTCAGACCCGGTGAATATTGTTGTGACGCGCATTGAGAAGGAGCTGGCGGGAACGGAGAAGCACTATTTGTTTGCGAAACCTCCGGCTATGAAGAGAGAGTAGAGTTGGTTTATTCGATCCCAAGCCGCTTAATCAACTCCTGCATCGTAAAAACTTCCACTTTTTAAACCTCCCAAAACGGTTTTAAACAAAGGGCAGTAAATAGAGTATGGTGCTGTTGATGCTGGAAACGGAGATTGAAACATACGAAGCAAATAAAGAGGACCTTCTGCGCGAGCATGAGGGCGAATTCGTCTTAATTCACAATGAAAAGGTTATCGACACTTTCAAATCGCAGGAGGACGCTATCCGCCTAGGGATTAAGAGGTTTGGAAATGTCCCGTTTTTAGTCAAGAAAATAGAGCTGCACGAACAGCCCCAAAATTTCACTTCCAATCTTATTGCTTGTGATTGTTCATGCCATCGATAACAAGAGTGTTTTCGAACATCGCCCTTGACGGCCCTACGGTGGGCATCCGGTTCCATATTCCTATTGAACTTGAGAAGAAGATGCAGGAAGAAGGCATGGTGCAGATTCCGGCTCCGGTGGAAGGAGATGCACTGATAGACACCGGAGCAAGCAATTGCGTCATACAGGAGGATATTCCAAAAAAGCTTGGGCTCCAGCCGATGGATGTCGTAAAAATAAATACTCCCTCGTGCGAAGGCCGTGAATGCTATCGCTATTTTATCAGGTTGATTATCCCCGACCAAAAAATCATATACCAGGGCGTTTTTACCGCCGCACCGCTCAAAGGTCAAAAAATAGCATGCCTGCTTGGGAGAGACTTATTGCAGCATGGAGTTTTCATCTACATAGGATACGCAAATGAGTTTACATTGTCATTGGGATAGTTTTTTTGCAAGGGATTTTCGCAGTTTCCTTCCGAACCTTAACGCGCCTTCTTCCATCGGCAACCGCACGCAGGTTTATTTCCGGAGGCTGCTCACCATTTTAAAGAGGCTTGCGCCAAATCTAAATCGGGCCCGTGGCGCAATGGATAGCGCGCTTGGCTTCGGTCCCATATAACCCTTTTCTTTTAGAAAAAGAAAAGGTTCTCCGCTTGACGCTTCGCGTCAAGTCTCCACAGCTAACACTGTGGATATGGGCTTCGCCCCCAAAAGAAAAGGGGATGGGGTTTCACTCCCAACACCGTGAGTGTTCCAAAAGAAAATGAGTGAAATGAAGATACCAAGAGGTTGCGGGTTCGAATCCCGTCGGGCCCGAATTTGTTTTTTAGGAGGAAAGGAAGTATGAAAGCACTTGCCGCACTCTTGTTTCTTTTCCTTTCCTGCGCCGTTTTCCCCCTGCAGCTTTTGGTTTCGGATTCACAGATTGGAGGGGAGATTTACGTGCTTGCTTATTATGAAAACGGGACGCTTTTTGAGGGGAATGGGAATGTTGTGAATCCGTCGGGGGAAGCGGCTGTTTTTGCCATACGAGCAGGGCAGGCAAAACTGAATGCAAGCGAGGTTGGCGAATGGAGAGTAGAGGTGGAAGGGATTGCAAGAGAAGCGCAGGTTGCGGATGAGGAGGCAAAAGCTGGAAGGGGCGGGAAGGAAGGAGATGGAGGGATTTTTATTTTTCTGTTTGTGCTGCTTGCTGTGCTTGGCGCGGGGGGAATTGTTTTTATTTTGAGAAGGGCGCTTTTGGGAGAATTTGAAGGAGCGCAAACAAAAGAAAAGGCGGCTGAAAAAAAGAGAAAATTGAAACGGAGCGAAGAAGAATGAAAAAATTTTTGGGGCAGAATTTCCTGAAAAGTGCGAGCGTGCTTAGGTATGAGGCATCTTTAGTAAATGTTGAGGAAAAAAACGTGCTTGAGATTGGCGCGGGAGACGGAAGGCTTTCGGAAAAAATAATTGAGGGAAAGCCTGCGAAACTCGTGCTTGTGGAAAAAGACAGGGAGTTTGCAAAAATGCTAAAGGAGAGGTTTGCGGGCGAAAAGTGTGTTGAAGTGAGAGGGGAGGATGTGCTGGAAACGGATTTGAAGGGAATTGATGCCGTTTTCGGAAATATTCCCTATTATTTGAGCTCCCCCATTCTTTTCCTGCTTGCAAAATCACAAGTAAAAGAATGCGTGCTGTGCGTGCAGAAGGAGTTTGCACAAAGGCTTGTTGCAAAGGCGGGAAGCGCCGAGTATGGGAGGCTTTCCGTTTCCTCGGGCGCGTATTTTGACATTGCACTCAAGCGGGTTGTCCCTGCAGGACTTTTTTTTCCAAAACCGAAAGTGGATTCTGCAATAGTGGCGCTCAAAAGAAAGGAAGGGGGAGAAATGGATGTGTTTGAGGAAGAGTTTGTTATGAAAATATTTTCTCACAGGCGCCAGAAGCTCAAAAAGGCAATCCAGCATTCCTACGGGAAGAAGAATGCGGCGAAAAAAGAAGCAATAGATAAGAGTGAGTTTGCGGACAGGAAGGTTTATACGCTTTCGGAAGGAGAGATAAAACGGGCAGCAAGGGAGTTGCGGGGCATTTTACATGGGTAGAAAGAAGGAGATGAAAAAGAGATTTCACCATAAGCACAAGCGGAAGCTGCGCCTGCGGCTTGGCGCGTTCGTGCTTTTTGTCGCCGGAATGCTGGCAGTGTTTGCAAAATTCGGGCAGGGAGATTTGTTTCTTGCTTCCTCTTTTTCAATAGCAGGAATTTTGGGCGGGTTCGTGGTTTGCGCGTATATCCATGATGGGGCGAAACTTGCCGCAGCACTCGGGGTTGCGATGCTTGGATTGCCGCTTCTTTTGGAGAATGTGCAGTATTGGTATTTGTTCGCGCTGTTTGGTGTGGCTGCATTGTATTATATTGCAAAGCACGATTAAGAAGAATTCTATTTTTTCTTCCTGAGAAGGCTGTTTATCTCCCTTGATTTTTCCTCAAACTCAAGTCGCATGCGTTCTATTGAGCGCTTCTGCCGCTCTCCTTCCCCGGAATGTGAAGATGGGCGGACATCCGGTTGCTCCGGCTGTTCCGTTTCCACTTGCGTTTCCTTTGCACTTTCCTTCCCGGAAGAATGCAGCAGCTGCTGGAGTGCTTGGAGGTTTTGCATAACCCCTTTTTTCTTTGCGGGGTTGATTTTGAAATATTCCTCAGTGTGTTGAAGGAGGGCGTGCCCGGACAGGTGCGCATCAGCTTCTGATTCGTTGTTTTTTGCCGCCTTTATTCGCGCAATCTCGCGCATCAGCTTGCGGCCGTATTCGTCTTCTAGCTCTTTTTTGCGCATCTCCAGCTCCTGCGACATTCTTTGCGATTCCTTTTTCCTCTCTGCCTCCTGCACTTGGGAAATGTTTTGCGCCTTCTTCTCCGCCTCGGCGTTCTTTGCCCCATCAATCTCTTCAAGCCGGAGTTTGAGCCTTTCTATCTCATCCTCCGCCTGCGCAAGTTTCATCTCCTTTCGCGCCAGTATGACATCTCCGACTATTTCAGTGGGGGAGGAATCGGTTTCTTCGCGGGGCTTTGAAAGGGGGGCGGGGGGTTGGAATGGAATGGCTGTTTTTTCAGTTTTTGAGGATTGTTTGCTCGCAGAAACAAGGGACTCTTTTGCCGATTCAATCCGCTTTGAGAGGGCTTCCGGCTTTGGAAGGGATGAGTATATCCTGTCTGACGGGACGGCGGAAAACGGCTCTTTAACCGGAGTGTGGAGTTTTTTCGGTAGGTTTGCGGAAATTGCAGATTGGAATTTTGAAATCTGGCTTTCAACTTCGTTGCTTGTTACGGAAGCGTTCTTTTTTCCGGATATGATTGATTCGAGCGTTGCGACCCTTGCCGCAACCTCCTCGTATGTTAATCTGTCGTAGGCGCGGGTTTTGCAGCTTTCAAACTGCTGGAAACTGCCGCTCTGCTTTGGCTGGCTGCCTTTTTTCGCCTTCCCCTCCATTTTTGCAACTGATGAGGAAAGGGATTCGAAATCCTCAAGAGGGGTTGTTTTTGCAGGCATGGATAAGTGAAATCAACCGTAAATTAATAAGTTTGCGGTGCAAATGATGTAATTATGGCGGCAGCGTGCACGTATCCGAGGCAAGTGGTTCTTGTGACTTCTTCTTATAAGGGAAAGTGCAATGTTTGCACGACTGAATGTTATATGAGCATTGATTCCAAGCCGCCTTTTGTTTCAATTGCACTGCCTGCAAAATCGTTCACGCTTGAAATAATCACACGCTCCGGAGAATTCGTTGTGGCTGCTGTCGGCGAGAACCTTACTGAAGCGACAAGGCTTGCAAAGAGCGTTTCAGGGAAGATTGTTGACAAATTTTCAGAGGGAAAAATAGAAACCGTGCCCGCCTCCCTTGTTGCCGCCCCTCTTGTGCGGGATGCGGTTGCGAACATAGAGTGCCGGGTCATAAGCATCTTAAACTGCGGCAACTGGGCGCTTGTAACCGGGGAAAATCTGAAAACGGATGCAAATGAAAAAATGAATGGGATGCCGCTTCTTTTTTGTGATGCGGAAGGAAAATTTTTTACGGTTGGGAAAAAGGAGGGTGCGGAGTAATGGAAAAATTTGATTGCTTCCGCGGGCTTTATGCGTCAAAGGTAAAGAAAGAGGCGAAATTCCGCCAGCAGGACGAGGAGTGGATAGGAAAGGCGATTGGCGCAAGCGGGCTTTTGGTATATCGCGCGGTTGAGGAGAGAAGACGGCTTGACGAACTTGAGCAGGACCTGTTTCTGCCGGAAGAGGAGTTTTACCCCGTGGTTTCCAAACTGCAGGAAAAGGGAGTATTTAAGATAACCGATGAGCAGGGAGCGGAAAGGAAAATTGAAGGAGGGGCAATTTCGGTGGAAAGTTTGAAGTATGGGAAAGCGGGATTGGACGCCGCCATCTGTTCAGACGGAATTGAGAATGTTGATGAGACAAGAAAGAGGGTTTTTGGGATATGGGGGGAGGAGGGAGTAAAGATTTATAGTGCAATTGACGGGGAGATGAGTGTTGCGGAGATTGCGCGCAAGGCAGGCGTGAGCGAGGCAGAGGCGATGCGTTTTGTTGATTGTATGGAAAAGGAAGGGGTTGTCGGCTTTGAAAGAGAGAGAAAACACCCTGATAGGATTGTGCCACGAAAATATTTGTACGCAATTGAAATGCCCGTTATCTGGGCAAGAGGGAAGGGCGGAGTGTTTGGGTATCCGCTTGTGTTTTTTGGGGTTGCGCGGTTTGGCGTATTGGCATGGCACTTGTTTCGTGAGCTTACCTCTGAAGGGCGAGACAGCGCTGCAATTGCCGCAAAGAGAAGTGTGTCAATTGAAAAAGTTGAAGAGATTTTGGATTTTTTCGCCGCGAAGGGGATTGCAGATGTTGAGAGGGTGAATGCAAAGAAGGCAGTAAAATTGTTTGGCGGGAAGGCGGCAGGAGTGTATATGCGATTCGGAAGGGAGGGAATTTTGGTTCACCGCCTTGTGGAGATGGGAAAGACAACTGGAGAAGTAATTAAGGAAAGCGGGCTTGCGCCGGCACGGGCTGCGGAAATAATCGCATTCATAAATAAGGTGTATGGGGCGGTGGGAAAGGAGGGAATGGAAAAATACGATAAGTTTGGCTTGGAACTTGAGGAGAGGGGTTGAATTGGAGCTTGAAGGGTGAAGTTAGGCTGGAGATTGAAGAATGGAGTTAAGATGGAACTTGAAGAGTGGGGTTGTGCCGGAGCTTGAAGAACGGAGTTATTGTGCCTTGTTTAGGCGTTCGCAAACTGCAGCGTAAGTACATCCCCATCTGCCAGTATGTGCTCTCCCCCTAATTTCTGCCCTGGGAATCTTGCGGATTTGCCCCAGACTTGCGCGCCTTTTAGAATCTGCTCCTTTCGTATTCCAAGGCGCTTTGCAACGTCGGATATTGTTGAGTTTGAAAGCATCATGAGCGGCCTTTTCATGTCTGCCTCTCCCCCTTTTGGCTTTGTGTATATGCGTATCAGGTTGAGCTTTTTGTATATCTGCTCTTTCAATTCCTCAATGTTCTCTTTTTTATCTGCGGAAACCGGAACGAAGGGAAAGCGCAAGCTTTTGAGGTAATCGCGGCTCACTAAATCCGTTTTATTAAGCACGGTTATGCTTGGGATGTATTTCCTGTTTTTTACGAGTGCGTCAATAAGCTGGTCTGCGTCTATGTCTTCGCGCAGCACCACGCTTGCGTTGTGTATTCCATATTCATTGAGTATGCCCATTATGATGCGCTCATCCAGTTTGGTGCGGGAAACCGTGGAGTTTATCTCAACCCCTCCCCTTGCGCGCTTACCTATTGAAATGTTCGGGGGTTTTCGGTCAAGGCGGATTCCGATTGCCTCCAATTCAGTCATTATGGGAGTTGGGTCAGGGCGGAAAACATCCAAAAGTATGAGCACCAAATCCGCATTCCTTGCAACGGAGAGCACTTCCCTTCCTTTTCCCCTTCCTTCATGCGCGCCTTCCAGAATGCCGGGAAGGTCAAGAAGCTGAATCTGCGCCCCGTTGTATTCCATTATTCCGGGGATGCATGTAAGGGTAGTGAATTGGTAGGCGGCGATTTTGCTTTCCGCATTTGTAAGCGCATTGAGAAGGGTTGATTTTCCGACTGAAGGCCAGCCGATGAATACTACCGTGGCATCGCCTGATTTTTTGGCTGCAAACCCTCCGCCCCCTCCTCCGCCTCCGGAAGAAGTGCGCTCAAACTGCTCTCTCTTTAATTTTGCTATTTTTGCTTTTAGTAATCCAAGATGGTATTCGGTAGCCTTGTTCTTTTGGGTTCTGTGGATTTCGTCGTCTATTTCCTTTATTTTATCTGCGATTCCCATAACATCAGTAGGATTATAATGCAGAGGATGGCTATTAAACGGTTATGAAAGTTGAGAAAGCCCCTGACGTGCAGGCGGATGTTGAAGAGATTGTTTCCATTCTGCAGCCGGGGCACATAAACCAGTTCAGGCTCATCTGCATGAGGAGCTTCGGAGCGAAAGCGAATGCTTATGCGCGCATTTGGAGCATGCCAAAAATCTGGCAGGCGGCTCTTGACATAAGCACTTTTTACGTGATTGAGGTGTTGAGCGAGAATTTTGACAAATTGAGCCAAGAGGAGAAGACGAGAACGCTGATTCATGAATTGATGCATATACCTAAAACATTTTCAGGGGCGCTGCTTCCGCATAAATATAGAGGCGGGAGGATTGGAAGGAGAGAGGTTGAGGAGATTTATAGGGAGTATTTGAAGAGGAAGAGAGTAGATTAGACGCCGCCACATGGATAGGCATATGTCCCGCAAGAAAGTGACTGTGAACAGCACCACGCATTTGGGGCACTGCCGCAACATTTTTGACCTGATGTGCAACATGCAGCCGTACCGCCGTAGTGGCAGCAGGTAGTTGCGCAGTAGATTTGTGGATTTGCTGCAGGGCAGTTTGATGTCTGTCCGCCTCCTCCCCCGCTTCCCTGGCAGGCAGTAGTCCAAGTTCCTCCATACATTGTCTGCATTACGAAAGGACCTAGCACAGAAATGAGTATTCCAATCAGCGCACCCATAAGCAGTGAGGTTGCCCAGACGTTTGCCCTTGCGCGGGTTTCTGCACCCATCAACTGCCCGCCCGCATAAATGGCGCCGCCTGCCACTATCACGAGCATTGAGAGAATTGGAAGGAGAGTTACAAAAAAATCGCACAAGGAAGCGAGGGCGGCGCTTATGTTTGACATCTGTGCGAAGGAAATTGAGATAAGGAGCAGGAAGATGGAAAATGCCATTGCTTGTTTGCCCTTCATAATCTCACATCTTTGCATCTATTTCAAATAAAGCTACTGGCTGTTCAAGGGAGAAGTTTTCAAGCACTTGCGGGTGTATCTCGCCTATAACCCCTATGTGCTTCCCATCTATATTCACCACGGCGCACCTTCCCTTTATGAAGGAGGGATTTGCCTCGCGCTCAAGAGAGCAGATTTTCCCAGTTTCTTTCATGAGCATTTCAAGCACGGATTTTATTTTTGAGAAGGAGGCGTCGGGGGAGTATATTGCCGCGCATAATTTTTCCTTTTCTTGCGGAAGGGAAACCGCGCCTATTTCGTAAATTTTCTGCGGCAGCTTCTCATTTCTGCTTTCGGAAAAGATGCGCAGAATGGAGGGCGTGAGGGAGGTGCGGAATTGAGTGAAATCTTCAGTAAGGGGATTTTTTATTTTCACTCCGGCAGGGAGGATGTTTGCACGTTTTTGCTCCTCTTCGTTTGTCAGAAGCCAGCCGCTCGCCTCAAGAAAACCGCTGCCAACAAGAATTTCGTGCGCCGGATGGGAGGGAGTTGAATCGCCGATGGTTGGAAGGTTCGGAAGAGATGGAATGATGTTGCCGTAGCCGTATGCTATTGCCGCATCCTCGTATAAATCTACTTCGTGCATTATGTCCGCGCGGTAAGGAGGGATGAGAACGGAGGAAGGGCTTTCAACTTCAAAACCCATTTTTTCAAGGCAGGTTTTTGCTTGTGAATCGGAGAGGGCTATGCCAAGCAGTTTTTCGCATTTCTTTTTGCTGAATTTCATTTTTTTGAGGGAGAGGTCGGGGTATTCCGTTCCGCCAATGCGCATTCCTCTTATTTTTGCCTCCCTGTCCGAAAGCATGCAGCAGAGGATGTTCAGCGTGATTTCAACCGCTTCCTTTGAGGTGCCGGTAACATCTATGAGGAGATTGGAAGTGTCTTCGGTCACCCTTGTAAGCTCGCCATTTATTATTGGCGGAAATGAGAGCACGTTATTGTTTTTGTCAGATATTATGGGGCATTTGCCTTTCACCAAGTGTGCGTAGTCTATTCCTTTTGGATGGGAACGGAGGATTTCACTGCACGTCATTTGCACCTGCATGTCTAAAGGAACGAAGGAAATTTCTTCTGGTGAGTAGGCAGAGTATTTGAAAGGCAACGCAACAACATCCGCATTGTGTATTCCTATTGCTACTTTTTTTCTTTTTCTTCCTAATGTGTCATGGAGTTTTTCCTGTATCTGCATTATGGATTTTATTGAATAATCGTCAAGAGTGATGCCATCGGCGCGCGCCATCGCAATGAAGGGGCGTATTTTTTTCACGGAGGGAGAGATGATGAGTTCGCCTGCTGCAGTTCCCTCTACTGCATACTGCTTTCTTTTGCCATTGCAGTAGGAGTTCAATAGTCTTGCTATTCCTTCTACCGAAAGAAGGTCTGGCCTGTTGGGGGTTATTTCAAGGGAAAGCTCTCCGGCTTCACTGCTCTCCTCAACAGGAACTCCAAGTGTTGGGAGGGTTGAAAGTATTTTTTCTTCTGAAAGTTTTGTCTGGTTTTTCAGGTCGGCAAGGGATATGGAAATTTGCGCCATGGAGAACACTTAGAGGAGTTTTTGCTTTTATTCTTTTAAACCGATTGCCCTTCTTATCTTCCAGAGAAAAGACGCCCTTTCCTTTAGAAGGAGGTATTGCCGCTCCTGGGGTTTGGAAGTTAGGGGGATGAAAAGGAATTCGTCTTTTGCACTTGCTGGTTTGTTTTTGCAGTCTTCGCTTTTTCGTAAATTCATTTATTTCACCTAAATTTTCCGTTTAATTCGTCTGTGCATACCCCGTGCTTATCAACTTATGCTTTCCGTTCAATATACCCTCCTTTCAATAATTTATCAAGCCCCTCTTCTACCCTGCGCGCGGAAACGGAGTGCGCTTTTGCAAAAGCGGAAACACTTATCTTTCCGTTGTGAAGAGCCATCCACTCAAAAAGTTCGTTCTCAAGCTCGTCATCGGAAATGCCGTCAAGAAGGGAAAGGCGGGCTTGCAGTTGAGATATGTTCTTTTCAAGCTCAAGGCGAATGGAGGTTTCCTTTTCAAGAAGGGAGGAGATGGAGGCACGCTGCGAGAAAAGCCTTTTCCGCTCTCCTTCAGCCTTCTCGTATTTGTTTAGGAGGGACTCGTATTTTGCATTAACAAAGCGCACTGAATCGGAAAGGGAGTTTTTCATAAGTAAATATGCCTGCGGTGTTGAAAGGGAGTAGCAGTCGCAAAGGGCAAGCAGGTCAAGCATCGCTGAAAGCATCTGGAGCCTTCTTTTGCCGGGGTTGCTTTCTTTTGGAATTGAGTATTCGAACAGGAAGCGGTCGGGGTGGAAGGAAGCTCGCCAGAAGAGGTGGGAATTTCCAAGCAGATCCTTGCTTTCAATGTGCTCTGCAATGGCTGAGTTTTTTGAATCGAAAAAAACGCGAAGCCCTGTCCCCTCAAGGCAGGAGGATAACTGTTCCATTTTCTTGGTGCGCTTGCAGAAGAACTCAAACTTTGCAGTCGTATTTGCAGGTTTCATTTCGCTAATCATTTTCAATCACCAAGGTTGCCGGTTTTCCCAAATTGGCGCGGGTGCGGGATTTCTGAAGGGAAGAGAAAAGGGAGATGAGGGATTCCTCTCCCGCGCCGAGTTCGCGCAGAAGGCTGATAATTCTTGAGCGCGAAAAGCCGTACTTTTCCAGAAGAAGCACGAGCTCCTCTGCGGAAAGCGTATTTTGGGAAGCTGCAAATTTCTGCACTATCTCCGCTGTTTGGGCATCGTCAAGGCCGAAAGAGAGAAGCTTGCGCTTCAAATCCTCCTTTTCAAATTCAAATTTCAGAGAATCACCCCTTATTTTTAATACAGCTAATGGCTCTTCCCCATCTATTTTCGGAATTATGAATGTCGGATGTGAGGATGGTTTTTCCCTCGGGATTATGTGAATGGCGGCGGAACCGGTTGTGAAATTGGAAATCTCCTGCGCAATTTCTTCGGAATAGCCGAGCGAGCCTTTTACGTAATCTTTGTATTCCTGAAGAAGGAGGCGCAAAACGAATATTGTGCCTGCATTTGAGAGTATTGTTTTGCTGATATCTGTTGGGTTTTGGGAGGCAACAATTAAGGAAAAGCCGTATTTCCTCCCCTCGCGCACTATCTGCACCGCGATGCTTTTTTCGTCCTGCGCCACCTTCCATGCCTCGTCAAGCACCACGAGCAGTTTGAGTTCGTCGCGCTGCGCCTCCTGCAGGCGCATTATTTCCAAAATGAATTGCAGTATGGTCAGGCAGGCAAGGCTGCGCGTCTGCTCCGAGGGGAGGGAATGCAGGTCTATGCACACCAGCCCGCTTGATATGAGTTCGTTTATGTGAATGGTGGAATTGCCGAAAAAACAGTTTTTTCCCTTCTGGCAGAGTTTTTCAAACCGGTAAATGCATGAGTCAATGTCTTCGTTGAGCTTCTTGGAATTGCCTGTTCGCTTTGCGCTTTTTAGTGCGTCCAGCACATCCTGCATCGTGGGAATTTTTCGCTTATTTTTCCCATACGCCCTTTCAAGAGCCTGCTCGCTCAGGCGCTTCTGCGAGGAGAAGTGGGAGATGTCCGTTAAAATCTCAAGCGCCCCCATGATTTGAGTTGTGCGCGAAGAAACATCTGAAGGCGCGTCTAAAAGGTTGAGGCTTTCCCCTGCAGAGAAATCTATTATTTTTCCTCCTGCCTGCGCCACCCAGGGGGCGTATTCTCCTGACCAGTCAAGTATTATTGCATTCGTGTTCCAGACAATGCTGGCGCGCGTCAGGAGTGTTTTTACAAGATAGCTTTTTCCCGAGCCGGAAATACCCACTATCGCGATGTGCGGGTTGGCGAGTTTTTTCGGGTTCCAGAAATACGGCAAGGAGGAGATGCGCGTTTTTCCTATGTAGACTGAATTAGAAGGGGAATCGCAGAGGAAGTGAAAGGATGGTTCGGAGGGAGGGAAGAAGATGCCCCGCGCGCGAAAGTCGCCGGAGAGGAGCGGCTGGAAAGAAAGAAGCCCCATTGCTAGTCAACCTCCTCCAGAATTGCCCCTTTGGAGTCCGGGATTGCGTATTCCCAGTCAAAGCACTTTTTCATTTCCTCCCCCTTAAGTTCGGATACCTGCGCAAGCAGGGAGTTTGCAAGCATTGATTTCAGCTCGCGTATCTGCGCCCTTAATTTTGTCTGTGCCTCCTCTGCGCTGTCGCCGAATGCGCTTGTTGATGCAAATGAAAGAATCTGCACCGGCTTTTCGCCTGATGAAAGGCGCTCAAGCTGCCTTGTCCACATTGCAATCTCCCGCTCTATGCGCACTGCCTGCGGATGGTTTTTGGAATCGGAAAGAAGCTGGGATTTTTTGTTTTCCACCATGCTGCGTTTTGTCTTGAGCTCGTCCAAGTATGTGGAGAGGTCGGGAGTGTATATGAGAATGGAAAATTTGCAGGGGAATTTTACAAGGGAGATGGCGCGCTCAAAGCTTGCGGGATGGTTCGCGCCGCCCTCTTCAAGGGAAACGCCTAAATATGCTGTTGCGATGTAGCCAGTGGTGGTTTTCTTTATTATCAAATCCTGCGAAGGGGGAATGCGAAAGTCCCCTATTTCTTCTTTTATTTTCAGCCCGAGGAAAATAGATGGCATGATTGCGTAGCCGTATTTCCATATTATCAGGGAGAAGGAAAGAAGGAGCGCGCAAAGAAAGGCAAAAAGAGGAGAGCCTGCTGAAATGGAAAGAAGCAGGGAAATTACGGAGCCGACAACGCAGATTATTGCTATTGTTCTTGTCCCGAACAACTGCACCCCACAAGTATATGGAAAAGGCAAATTTTTAATATTAACGGAAAAAAGAGGCGGAATTTTAACGTGCCTGCAAGCTTCTTTAGCGAGGATATGCGGCAGATTTTCCGTCCGAAGGGGATTGAGTATACGTTTGCAGTAAGAACGGGCGCGCCTGCGCAAGAGTTTTAGAGTTTGGCGCCTAAATACTTTCCATGCTTATCGGAATCGTCGGCGCGCCCAACAAGGGAAAGAGCACTTTCTTTTCAGCAGCTACTTTAGTGGATGCGAAGATTGCAAACTACCCCTTTACTACGATTGAGCCGAACAGGGGGGCGGCTTATGCGCGGGCAAAATGCCCGTGTGTTGAGTTGAAAATGAAATGCAGACCGAGGAATAGTTTATGTGAAGGCGGAACGAGGCTTATTCCGATTAATACGCTTGATGTTGCGGGATTGGTGCCAGGGGCGCATGAAGGGAAGGGAAGAGGAAACCAGTTTCTGGATGATTTGCGGCAGGCGGATGCCTTGATACAGGTAGTGGATGCGAGCGGGGGCACTGATTTGGAGGGGAATCCTGCAAATGGGGCGGATATGGCAGAGGAGATAGAATTCTTGGAGAAGGAGATTGACTGGTGGGTGGCGGGAATAATCAAAAGGAACTGGAGCAAAATAAAGGGGAAAGGAATATCGGAAGTGGGGGTTGCGCTAAGCGGGTTTGGCGCAAGTGATGTAGAAATACGAGGGGCGGCGGAAAGGCTGGAGTTGGAAAGGGAGAAAATAGAATGGAGCAATGAGGAAGTTCTTTCTTTTGCAACAGAGATTAGGAAAAAAACAAAACCGATAGTGGTGGCGGCAAATAAATGCGATTTGCCAGGGGCAAGAGAGAGAGTTGTAGGGTTGATGGAGGAGGAAAAGGGAAAGATGATTGTTCCCTGCTCTGCCGCTGCCGAGCTTGCTTTAAGAAAAGCGAACAGGGCAGGGGTGGTGAGATACGTGCCTGGTGAGAGGGAGTTTGAAATATTGGAAGGGGCAAATGAAAAGCAGAAGGCGGGACTGGAAGCGATTAGGGGAATGGTGCGCGAGCATGGAACCGGGGTGCAGGAAGCGATAGATAAGACGGTTTTTGAAGTGCTGAAAATGATTGCTGTTTATCCTGTTGAGGATGAACATAAATATTGCGATTCCAAAGGTGTTGTTCTGCCGGACGCATATCTTGTGAGAGAAGGGACGACTGCGCATGAGTTTGCTGGAAAGATTCATACTGATTTGCAGAAAAGGTTTATCGGGGCGGTTGATGCGAGAACAAAGAAAAGAGTGGGAAAGGAGCACGTGCTGAAAAACGGGGATGTGATAAAGGTATTGGCAAACTGAAAATCAGCCTTTTTCTTTCAGAAATTTCCCCATCTTCTCAAACGCCTCTGTTATTTCTTCCGGTGGAGGGAGGAAGGTGGCGCGGAAGTAGTTGCCATTCAGCGTTGGGGAGAAGGCACTTCCCGGAACAACAAGCACGCCGGTTTCATCAAGAAGGGAGTAAACGAACTCCTTGTCCGTGCGGAATTTTGGCGAATTGACTTTCACGAATGTGTAAAAAGCGGCATGGGGGATTGGACAGTGAAGAGAGGGGATGGAAGAAATGCCTTTCATGAAGGAATCGCGCCTAAGGAGAAGCTGCCTGTGCGTTTCTTCAAGGTGTGTTGGAGAAGTTGTAATGGCCGCAAGCGCACCCCTCTGCATTTCCCAATTCACAGACAGGCGCTGGTTGCAGAATTTTTGTATCGCCCCTTCAAGCGCGTCCGTGCCTTCTCCGCTGAAAGCAAGCCAGCCAACGCGCGCGCCGGGGTAGAGGAAATTTTTTGAGATTCCGTTTCCGGAAATTAAAGGAACGTCTTTTGTCAGGGAGCGCAGGTTTATTGAAGGAGCGCCATCAAGCACGAGATGGTCGTAAATTTCATCTGCTATTATCGGGAGGTTGTGCTCTCCCGCAATGTTTGCGATTTCCTGTAGAAGCGAGCGGGGGTAGACTGCACCGGTTGGATTGTTGGGATTTATCACCACTATGGCGCGCGTCTTTTCATTTATTTTTTTTCGTATATCTTCGGGTGACGGAAGGTAGTCTTCGGAGCAGCAGTAAAAATTGTCCCTGCCTCCGAGCACCCTTGATTTCGTATTGTAAAGAGGGTAGCCGGGAGAGGGAAGGAGTATGTTGTCGCCTGGGTTTAGCAGAGACTGGAAAAGGAAGTCTATGCCTTCGGAAAGGCCGGAAGTGATAAAGACGCGGCTCTTTTCGGTTTCTTGCGCCTTTGCCACCGCCTCGCGCAGTTCGGGGTCGCCTTCGGAAGGGCAGTATCCAGAGTATTTCGGGTCGTTGAGGGCTTCGTGAATTGCTCTTGTGATGTGCACAGGCGGAGAAAAGCCGTATTGGTTGGGGTCGCCTATGTTCATCCAGATTATTTTCTTGCCGGTTTTTTGCACTTCGCGCGCTTTGCGCACGATGTCCCTTATTTCGTAAGAGATGTGCGAAACCCTCTTTGCAAGAGCTACTTGCGCCCTCATCTGCATTGCCCGGCCATGCTGGCCGTTGCCCGGCCATTTTCGCATCAGCGCCAGTGCGTCG
The DNA here is from genome assembly GCA_001871475.1 of Candidatus Micrarchaeota archaeon CG1_02_47_40. Lineage (GTDB taxonomy): Archaea > Micrarchaeota > Micrarchaeia > Anstonellales > CG1-02-47-40 > CG1-02-47-40. The sequence continues at coordinate 219,240 of MNVE01000009.1, forward strand.
ACGCCTTCGTTTGATTTTGTTTTTTTGTGCATGCGGCTCTCCTTTTCGCTATGGCAGACTCAAAGCTCTTTTAGGTATTAAACGGGCTTTTGGCTGCAAAGAGTAATAAATGAAATGCTTCGTGAAAGAACGAACAAGAATATTTTTTCCTGCATCTTTTTTAAGCGTGAGCGGACAAAAGTAAGCTATATGGTGATTTCCGATTTGCCTGGATCGTACCGCTCCGAGATTGATAAGGAGATACGGAAATTAATTCCCAGAAACAAGAATCCGTGGGAGGTTTACGGGATAATCTGGGATTTTTTGGAGAGGGGAGGCAAACGATTCCGGCCGGCACTCTGCCTTCTGTGTGCGGAAAGCGTCCGTGGGAAAAGGGAAGACGCCCTGCCTGCCGCAACGTGCATTGAGCTTTTTCACAATTTCACACTCATACATGATGACATTGAGGATGATTCGAAAATGAGGAGGGGAAAGCCCTGCCTCCATATAATGCACGGCTTGCCCCTGGCAATAAATGCAGGCGACGGGCTGTTTATGATGTCGTGGAAGGCGATTCTTGAATCGCGCCTGCCTGTGCGAAAACAGCTTGAAGTGCAGGAAAGGCTGCATCGCACTTTTACCGCGGTGCTTGAAGGGCAGGCGGTTGAGTTGAGGTGGCTCCGTGAAAAAAGGTGGAACATTACTGAAGAGAATTATCTTGAGATGGCGCGCGGAAAAACCGGAGCGCTGATTGCCGGCTCTTGCGAGGTTGGCGGATTGGCAGGGGGCGCGAGTGCGGCGCAGGCAAAAATGCTTTATGAGTTTGGAATGGCGGTCGGGCTTGCATTTCAGGTGCAGGACGACATATTGAACCTTGTAGGAAAGGAAGAGGAATACAAAAAAGAGATTGGGGGGGACATTACGGAAGGAAAGCGAACCTTGATGGTGCTTCACACCCTCAAAAAAGCGGCTCCCGAAGAAAAACAGTATATAATAAAAACGCTGGATTCGCATACTGGTAGGCAGGAAGAGATTGGAAAGGTCGTTGCAATTATGGAAAAGTACGGTTCAATTGCATACGCCAAGAGGATTGCAAAAAAGATGGTTGTTGATGCAAAGCGCGGGGTTATGGCGCTTCCTGCCACGCAGGCAAGGGAAAGGCTGCTTGCGCTGGCGGATTTTCTCATAGAAAGAAAAGTATAGATTGTTTTTGTGGAGGTAATGAATATGGCTGAAGAGAAGAGTAAGAATGTTGAGAAAAAGGCATCGGTAAGTGAGGAGAAGATGGAAGGAAAAAAGAACGCCGCCGGTAGAGGGGAAGCAACAGGCAGCGTACAGGGAGCGGGAAATTTGGGATTTTATCTGATTGTGCTGGCGGCGGTTGCACTGATTGCAGTATTGCTGACGCTTTATTTTAGCGGGAGCGAAAACGGGGATGGGACCGATGCATTAAATGGAGCACAGGCAAAAATACTGCTTGGCTCTTTTGATAGTTTGAGCGGAGTGAAAGAATACAGGATGGAGTATGTGGAGGATGTGCTTGGTGTGCCCGTGCAGGCGCACCTGGTTAGGGGAAACGCCACTTTTTCCTCGAAAATAAAAACGGATGTTAGCGAGAGGGAGGCGTACCTTGATGGAGATGGAAATTATTATGTCTGTGAAGCGCAGAAGGAAGTGAAAAAATGCGCGCGGGTGGAAAACTCGAGCACGCTTCTTGATTATGCGGTTTCGATGAATGGAAAGTTTTTTGACGGGGCGGATATAGCAAAAGAGAAGGAGAGGGATGGCTTTTTGATAAGCAATGGGGCGATTGAGTTTATAGGCGGAGTTGAAAAAAAGGAAGTGGATGGAATTGCCTGCAGTGAAATAGCTTATTCTGTTGATTTGAGAAAGCTTACTGTGGGCGAGCTTGCGGTGCTCGGGCTTACGCCAAGCGACCCTGCAGTGGTGCAGTTCTCGGAGTTTGTGTGGACGCGGTGCTTTGCAGAAAGCGGGATTGCCGCCAAAACCGGGCTTTCCTACAAGCGGGGCGGAGTAGTGTACAACTACTCGCAAACCATGAGCGTGTTTGAAAGCGGAGTGCAGGATGTTGCGGTGCCTTCCGGGCTCGTGAATGAGAAGGAAGTTGAGGCAATGGTTGCGGCATCTGAAAAGGTGAATGCGGAGTTTGCAAACTGCGAGCGCACTCAAACTGCAGAAGCATGCTACATGGAGAAAGCAATAAACAACGGGGAACCGGTATATTGCGGCAGGATAAAGGAAGCCGAAAAGAGGGATAAGTGCTACATTGCGCTTGTGAAGATTGTGAAGGAGCCTGCGAAAATGTGCGATGCCGTTGCACTGCTAAAGGATGATTGCTATGCAGAACTTGCAGATGCAACTAAAGACAAGACGGTGTGCGGGAAGATAGTTGATGAGATGATTAGGCAGGCGTGCAACACTGCACTTGAACCTGAATGCGAAACGGATGTGGATTGCGCTACCGGCGGCTGCTCCGGGCAGTTGTGCCTTCCAAAGGGAGAGGCAAGCGGGATTATTACGACCTGCGAGTTCAGGCAGGAGTATGCGTGCTACCAAAATTTAGGGGAGTGCGGCTGCAATAGCGGCAAATGCGCCTGGAAAGAGAGCGCTGTGCTTGATTCGTGCCTTGCGAATGCAACTGGCGCGGGGAACCCAGTTATACTGCCCGTAGTGAATTCAAGCTAAGGGAGAAAAAGATGGGTGCAATCCTCAAAGGTGCAAAAAAGGATTTGCAGGCTGCTGAACCTGATGGCGGGCAGTTTTCAGCAGCTTATTCCAATCCGAACGTCTTTTTTTATTTTCTTGAAATGATGAGCCTTGCACAGCTGCGGGAGATGTTTCTTATTTCAAAATCAGTGCGGGAGCTCTCTGCTGAAAAACTGCGCGGGCTGGTTTTGTTGGCGGGTAAAGAGGAAAGGAAATTGAAGGGAGCTACTTCGGCTGTTGGGAGGGGCGGAGGGGTTTGGACTGGGCGCGATCCGTTTGGGGAAGGGATGCTTGTGCAGGGGAGTGAAAGTGGGTATGGCGGGGGAAGGAAATGGGGGGGAGGTGAAAGCGGAGGGAGTGAGAGTAGAAGCAGAGCTGGAAAAATTGTTGCGCCCCCAAGCCCGGTTAAAAGGAAAGATGCGGCAGAAATGCTGTTTTTCTCCAGTGTTTTGTCTGAGATTGGAGAGTTTGAAGACAGCGCCGCCAAAAAAAAGATTGTTGAAAAACTTGCAGAGGTTTATGAAAAAGAGAAATTGACTCCGGAACTTCTTCCGACTGCACTGCTTCTTATAGAAGAGGAAATGGCGTTTGGAGGTTTGGGAGATGGGGATATTTTTGGAAGCGGGCCGCCCAGCGCAGGCGCGCAGATGGTAAAAGCAAATAAGGAGGGGAGCGTCGTCTTTGCCCCTATTAGGCAGATGCTTTATTATTATCTTGGAAGGCATCCGGAGGGGATGGAAAGGCTTGTGGTGGGGGTTGCAAAAAGCAGGGGGAGTGGGGAAACCGCAGAAGAGATAAGAAAGATGAAAAAGGCGCTTGGCAGGGAGAGGTTTGCAAAAGAGATGGCGGGGCGCTTGAAGAGGAGGGAGTTCGGTGATTTTTGCATGTTTGCAGACAGGACAAGGAAAAGAGTGTATGTGTGCAGGATGTTTTGCACGAAAGCGGTTTTGAAAAAGGCGCTTGCGCTTTCAAAAAGATTGTTCGGTTGACTCCCAAAAAGGTTATTCGGGAACGACTACTGCAAGAAATGCCTGCATGATGCGGGCAAAATTGCCCCCCTGGGGGGTTTTTATTGGCATTTGCACGCTTGGGGGAAAGCCAGAATGGCATTTCTCGCAAAGAACGCCTTCGTTAAGAAGAGAGTATTTCTTCTCCCATGAATTGATGTATTTTTTGCAGCCAAGGCAGGTGTTTTTTTCAATATCCCGCTTTTGGTCAGAGTAGCAGTTTCTGCATGCCGTTTTATCCTTGATTTTTCTTGAGTTTTCCGGCATTATCTCAAGGCCGCAGAAGCCGCAGCGCACCTTGCGAAACGCGTCCCTGTATGTGCCAAAACACGGAATGCATAGTTGGTTTCGCGCGTAGTACCCTGTGTCCCATTCTTCTATCATCTTTCCGCACGTTGTGCAGTACGACATAAAAAATCCTCATGGAGAAATCTTTCTTAAGTTCAGAAAATGAAATGGAGGGGTGTTTTTTGCCGGCAGGAGCAGGTCTTTCTTGAGCTGCGCTGAGAGCGTTGCGAGTTTGAAAAGCTCTGCAGTGGAAATGGAGCCGCTTTTTGGAATGTGAAGAAGGTATTTTGCCTGTGTTTGGAAAGACGGCTTTCCAGGAGGGTAAATGAGAAAGAGGCGGAGATTTGTTTTGTCCTGCACTATTTCCATGCCAAGCTTCCTGAAATAACCAAGAAGGTCTTGTTTTTTTATCTGCATGGAAAAATTATCCTGCCTTATTTTATTAAACCGATTGGCATTGTTCTTTCTGCAGCGAAATCTGGATTTTGCGAAATGGCGGGCTGGGAGTAAAAATTTCTTCGCTGAATTTTTCCTGCGAGGGGCATGCACAGTTTGAAACGGAAGTAAAGGTAGATTGCAGGGAGAGAGTGAGGCAGTATCCTGTTTGTGAGGTTATTTCGTCCAGTTTGGCATCAAGCGAGGCAGAGTTTATGTTGTTTGCGAAATCTCCAATCGCCCCGCTCTTTTGGAGGATGATGGAGACGTCGCCGAGTAGGCGGTAGGTTTGAAGGGAAGTGTCCGGAGGGGATGAGGCAGGATAAAGGGAGATTGAACTGAGTATGGAAATGAAAAAGACGTATGAAAGGAGGGATTCAAATGACATCATCAATGCCGCCACAGACGATAAGTGTTTTTATGTTTTTATCAATGAGGGAGAGGCGGGAAATGCAGAGCCTGTTTTTTTGGGAGGCAGGAATTTGTTTTTCACCAATGTAAATTTCAAGTCTGCGCAGGCCAAGCCGCTTTGCAAGCGCATCTCCGATTTCCGCCTTGCGGGCGATTTTTTCCGCGCAGAGTTCATTTGAAAGAAAATACCCGTCTCCTTCTTCAGCCAGCCCTGCGTGAATGAGATAGTCGGCGGCATCGGATACTCTGCGCAGGAGGGAGTGGCGCGCATTCTGCTCGCGTGCTGACGCAGAGGTTTCTGAAATGAAGTTGAAGTATGCGATGAATGTCATCAAAAGAATTAGGAACGCAAGGCAGAAGTCCAGAAAAATAAACCCTCTAGATGTTTTCTTTTTCATATGACTGTACCTCGATGCCGGAGATGTTTGTAATTGTGGGGGCGGTTTGTGCGGGAAGATGAGGCATAAAAACCTCGCCATTGCTTCCGCGGAAGGAAGTGGAAAGATAGAAGTATGCAAAGGGAAGCAGTGAAAGCGAATCTGCCGTTTCCGCGAAGTTTTCAAGCCGGAGTTTTTGTTTTTGTTCTCTTGCCGAGAATTCTGCCGCATGCTGGAGGGATTGCGCCGAAGCAAGAAGAAGCATCCCTCCTGCAAATAGGATGAGAAGCAAAAGCTCCAGTTCGATTGAGAGCTGCGCTTTCAATAACTCGCCTCCAGATCCTGCGGAATGCGGGAAACCGCACAGAATGAATAATCCTCGCTGCAGATTGTCACGGCAACCCCGCTGAATATGCCTGGCGGACTGCCGATGCCGGTAAAGTAGATTTTTCTCAGTGCTGAATCCGTTTGAATGTTTTGCATGCATATTGGAGAGGAAAAATCGGAACAGGCGGCGCATTTTTGGATTGTTTTTTTATTTGATGAGAGTTCGGCGATTTCCCGAATTTTTTGTACTGAAAGAGCGCCGCACCACAAATCCACGTGCCAGTCATTCGTATTGCCTTCTATATGTTTTTCAAAGGAGGCAAGCAGAAGAGAAAGAGAAGCCTGCCTCTCCGATATGCTCTCGCCTTCGCGCTCTTGCGCGGCAGCAAAAGTTCGGATGGTTTCAATGAAGCTTAGCCGTATGTTTTGAGAGAGATGTGTGTGGCGCTCAAGAAGCAGTGTTTGGGGGGAGGGGGTTGAAGAAGGGGTTGGAAAAAGATGTGTGGTGGAGAGGAGAAGGAATGAGAGAAAGAAAACGAAAAGGAATGTTGCCGCCCCTTTCATTAGTCTTTCACCCCCATCATTTTTTTTCTTCCTCCAAAAGGGCGGTGAGCACCTGCTTTGCCGCAAGAATGTTTTTGAGGGGTTTTTTTCTAATATAAATTACCTGGCTGTCTGCAACCGCCTCGCGCAGATACGGGTGGCGCGTGCTGAGCCGTTGAGTATGTGAAATGTAGTGTTCTATTGAGCGGAAGGCGCCGATGGAAAGGTAATTCCATTTGGAAAAGCCGGAAATTTCCAAGAAACGGGAGGTGTGCGCATCTTCGCAGAGTGTGCGGATTGCCCGGGGTGTTTTTTTATTTTTTATGTCTATGCAAAAAAGTGTGATTGTTTCAAGGGGGAAACCTGTTTTTTTCAAATCAATTTGGGGGGAGAATGAGAGGGATAGCTCGTGTTTTAGGAATGAAAGGGATTTTCTTATTGTCGCCTGGTTGAGTTTGGCCAGTTTTTGGAGAAGGGAGATGTTTGGTGAGATGGCACCCTCTTCAAACAGGTGTTTTAATATGTGAAGACGTATCGGATCGTTGGTTCTTCGTATTATCGGCATTTACCCCCCAAGAGGGATACTTGCGAAAAGTATTTATAGGTATTATGTGTTGGTTTACGCGGGTGAGCAAGATGAGCACGCTACTATCAAGAATTTATGGGATGGATATCTACACGGACGGGGGAAGGTTTTTGGGGAAGGTTCAGGAGGTAATAATTGATTTGGAAAAGGGGGAAGTAGTAAGGCTTACTATGGAACCTATGAACTCCATCTCAAAGGATGAGGCAAAACGGATATTGCGCGACAGAAGCGTCCTCTACAAAAGCGTCAAGTCGGTTGAGGATGTTGTTGTGGTTGCAAAGGGCTCGGCTTTTGGCGGACCGGTAGACTGAGGATTAGTTAGTTTCAGCATATTAGTGATTGGTGTGGGGCACCCCCCACTTCCACTATTTTTTTATTTCTTTTATGTTGTGTAGTGCTCTGTCTTTTTTAGTTAGTTGAGTTGTATTATTGAGTTTGTTTTTGCCTTGTAAACTTCAATAAACTCATTGTATTTTTTGAAGAAGTTGTCAGCGCAACCCTCCAACTCTTGAGGCACTATAAGCACAGATTTCGTTCTAAAGGGGGCGGTAGAGAGCTTTGATTTGCCTAAATCGTAATAGAAACGCCTCTTTAAAGTATTGTAAGCTTTAATTCCTTTTATTTTCAAATCGTAGAAGTAAATGAGCATAATGTAACTATAGTTACATATATTATATAAACCTTTCTTTTTACATACATAACATACAGTCAATTAGTGGAAGTATGGGGAGATGGGGATGTCACTTAATACATACAAAACAAACAAAAATAGCGGGGGGTGGATTGTCAGCTTGGGCGGCGAATCCTTCTCACCAACACCAAACATTTGAACCACCGGTCTCTGGGTTATGGGCCCAGCGGGCACTCCAGGCTACCCCACCCCGCTAATTTAACACTCTACTTTCCCAAAATCTTTTTCTTCTCTACTTCTTCTAAAAACTCCATCTTGCCGCCACAACACCTGCAGGCAAACTGATTTTCAAATGCCGCTTCAAACGGCACAACACTCTTTACTCCACAAGCCCTGCAAACATACTCTTCACTTCCTTCATTCACAACTCTCTTCACTAACCCTTCCTCTTCCTTACAATATTTCAAAAAACGCTCAACAGCATCCTCTTTCAATTTCCAAATATAAGAATACCATCCGCTTGACGGGTCCTTCTCGCGCGCATACTCCACAAACCCGGCAGAATGCAGCCGGTTTAATACTGCCCGAACCTCACTGACTTTTATTTTTGTTTTCTTTGACAGTTCCTCATCAGACACATCCTTTGAAAATTCCTGCAAAACAGTTATGGTATTCTCGCCACCCATTTCAATAAGCCGCCCCCTGCCAACTGCGGACTCAAACATCTCTTCCCTTCTCTTATATACTTCTCGCAATCCCTTCTTTTTCACTTCGGTTTTTTTCTTCTCTTCTCTGTGTTTTACGCTTACTTTCAACACAACTTTCTTTTTCAAAACCTTTTTCAACACCATCTTTTTTGCAGACGCTTTCTTCTTAATGAAACCCCTCGGGTGCGCAGAAGCCTTCTTTTTCATCCTCAAATTTCCATCGCGCCGCGCGCTTTTCTTTTGTTTTCGCATTTCCTTTTTCAAACTCCTCTTCTCCTTCTTTCTCCCCTTCCTTACCTCGGCTCTCTTAACTTTTTTTCTAAATGCTTTCTTAACCACAAAATCCCTCTGAAATACACTAACTTATCCTCTTTGTATTATATATACCTTTGCCCACTCACTCCACATCAATAAAACTTTTCCCATTCTTATTCGGCTTTACCCTCAACCTCGCCCCCACAAATCCTTTCCTCTCCCATTCCCCTTCAAAATACCTATCTAAAAAAACAGCCAACGCGGCTATTTCAGAATGCGGCTGGCTTCCAACAGAAACATTAACCTCTGCCAGGCTGAACGCTTCAGGAGGCATTTTCGCTCCGCCGACAACCGCCAGCACCAAAGGAAATCTCCTAATTCTTTCCAACGCCCCTCCTATTTCCTCTCCATACATAGTAAGATGTACTACCTTCCCACCAGTTTCCTCCTTCCATTTTTTCAAAAACCCCTTCCACTCTTTCACATACTTCACAAAAAAATCTCCACCCCACCTTTCCACTACCTTTCTCATACTCTCTTCAATCCCCTCATCCTTCTGCCCACTATAATATATCCCATTAGCACCAAGCGCCCGTGCGGCAAGGCACAGGTGGGTGCTCGCCCGCTCATCACGGCCTATGCGGTGCCCAACCCTCAGAACAAAAACAGCTCTTTTCTCATTCATCATACTCATCAAATCGTTTTTATACTCTCCTGCATATAAAAATACCTCGCGGGCTCGTAGCTCAGCTTGGTAGAGCAGCGGACTCTTAATCCGCGTGTCGTGGGTTCCAGCCAGCAATCCCAAACCACATTATCCGGATTTCCGGCAGCCTAAAAATCCCATCGAGCCCGCTTTCTTTTTAATCCGTACCTGCAAAATACCTCATCAGGTGCCAACATGGATTCCTCCATTCTGCTAAGAAAAAAACCCGCCACGCTTCTCATTCTTCTCAAAGACATAAATCAGACATGGTATGTTGCAAAGCTCGCAAAACAATCCAACACCACCTACGTACACACCACCAAACTTTTGGGAAAGTTTGAAAAGGAGGGCATGGTTTCCTTCAAAAAAACCGGCCGTGCAAAAACAGTGTCCCTTACGGAGAGGGGAGTGCAAATTGCCTCTGCGATTGAAGCGCTGAATGAAAAACTCTCCTCCGCCCCCGCACAGGAGGCGGAGAAAAAACAGCCGCAAGCAATAAGCGCGCAAACATCCACTACTGTAAAAGAAAAACCCTAAGCCGCCCGCAAAGTTACCGTTTTTTTCATTCCCATAAGGGGGGCAAGCCCCCCTTGAGGGTTTCAACCCCCCAGGAAGAAAACCCTAAGCCGCCCGCAGAGTTACTGTTTTTTTCATGGAATTCAGGATATGCTTATAATCCCTATAATGCGCATACGCGACCATTCCGACGGTATACTCTCCCGCCTGTGTCAGCGAGTTTCCATGTATTTGGACGACGATAGTTTTACTCTCGCCCGGCGCCAGATTTCCAATCCGAATCTCCTTTTTCTTGTTTATGCACGTCGAATCCACGCCAAGGGATTTGGGCACAGCAAGAAGCAGCGAGGCAAGCACTGCCTCTCCCGCAAGGTTTTTCACCTCAATCACCAAATCGACAGACGTATCCCTTCTTGCCGCAAGCCTCATCGGATTGAACCGCGTGTCAAGCTTATATGGAACGTCCGGTTCCTTTTCCCCCTCTCCCTTCCCTCCAAGAAAATCAAAAAATCCCATCAATATCACCGCCCATTATTTCAATCAAAAACACTTAAACGCCTTTCCATCAGTGCAATTCCAATCAAAACACAACCATTCCCATTAAATCAATTCGCCGGCAGAAAAGGAGCGCTCGCAATAAGCGCACCGAAGTGTTTTTTTCTCAACAAAAAACGCGCTTGCCACCTGCTCAAAATTCGTTATGCACTTTGGGTTCGGACAGGCAAGCACCCCATCTATCCTTGCCGGCATCGCAACATTCTTTTTCTTCGCCACGCGGCCGCCCTTAACAATATTCACAGATGCGCTCGGTGCTACAAGCGCAATCTTGTCAAAATCCTTTTCATCAATATACTTCTCTTCTATTTTCAATATGTCTTTTTTCCCCATCTTTTTGCTTTTTACATTTGCAATGAGCGCGAACCTTGCAGAAAATCCCAAGCCAATCCCAAGGATTTTCATGACGCGCAGCCCCTCGCCCGAGCTAATGTGGTCTATCACCGTTCCATTCTCTATTTTTTCCACTTTTAATGGCATACTTTCACCTTTTTCATACTTTCCCAAACAAATCCGCCAATATCGCCATTCTAACCGGCACCCCAAGCTGCGCCTGCTGGAAATATTTCGCCCGCGAATCCGAATCCACCTCATGCGCAATCTCATCTATCTTTGGCAGCGGATGCAGTATTATCATATCCTTCTTTGCCTTTTTGAGCGTTTCTTGTGTAAGCATGAATTCCTTTTTCACTCTCTCCGCTTCGTACGGGTCTGAAAATCTCTCTTTCTGTATCCTGCACACATACAATACATCACAATCATCTATCTCCGGCTTTTCCTTTACGGTGACTTTCACCCCAAACTCCGTCTCAACCTCCTCAACAGTTCTCTCATCAAAAGACAGCCCAGGCGGGGCAACAAGCGCAATATTCCTGTTGAACATCGCAACCCCGTAAAAGAGGGAGTGCATCGCCCGTGCATGTTTCAAATCCCCAAAAAGCGTCACGTTCAGCCCGCTTATCTTCCCCCGCAGTTTTTTTATAGAATACAAATCAATGAGTGTTTGCGATGGATGCTGGTTTGCCCCGTCCCCTGCATTAATTACCGGATGCGTTGCGATTTCACTTGCAAACCGTGCTGCCCCCTCAATCTCGTGCCGTATTACGATCGCATCCACATACCCGTCAATTATCCTAATCGTGTCCATCAGGCTCTCGCCCTTCTTCAGGGAGGAAGCGTCGGCATTGAAATTTACCACCTGCGCCCCCAGCCTTTTGGCTGCGGTCTGAAATGACAATTTCGTCCTTGTGGAAGGCTCAAAGAAAAGAGTGGCGATTATCTTATCCTCAAGAAGGTTCGTTCTTCCCTTTCGTACCTCCTCTTCCATCTTCTCAATTTTCCTAAAATACGAAAGCACGTCCTCTTTCTTCAGGTCGCGCACGGATAACAGGTGTTTCACAAATACCCCTATTTCTTTTAAAGCATCCCGCATAAAAAGGTTCTCATGCCACTAGTTGTTTTTGAGGGAATAGACGGCTGCGGAAAAAAGACGCAGATACTGAAGCTGACGCGCCTGCTAAACTCCCACAACTTCTCCTTCTCCCTTTACAAATACCCCGCACGGAAAACTCCCCTCCTTCACAGCCATCTCTCCGGTAAAATCTCCCTTGATTCCCGCACTCTTTTTTTTCTCTTCAGCCTTGACATACTGGCAGAGCAGGAGAACATACGCGCCGACCTGGCAAAAGGAAAAACAGTCATTTTAGACCGCTACATCCTCTCCACAATCGCCTACTCCTCTTCCAATCCTTCCTTTGCGGATGCAAAAAAAATCGCACTCTCTCTCAATTTCATTCCGCCAGATAAAATCTTCCTTCTTGATGTTCCCCCTGCCATCTCCCAGAAGCGCAAAGCCCTGCAAAAAAAATTAGACACCTACGAGGCAAATCTCCCTCTTCTTTCCGCAACGCGCAAAAACTACCTATCCCTCTGCAAGGAGAGATTCCTCTGCAAAAATTGGGTGAGAATAGACGCGGGCAGGAAGAAAGAGGAAGTCTTCAAAGAGATTGCAAAGCATTTCAAATAAAAAATAAAGGATGCTCCAGCCGGGATTTTTGGGCGTTTCCATTTCAACCGAATGAAATTGAAAACTGAACCCGGGTTACCGGCTTGAAAGGCCAGCGTCCTTGACCGAGCTAGACTACTGGAGCGAGTCTTCGAGCTCCAGGACTTGTCCGAAGGACAAGCAGACTGGAGCGAGTCTTCGAGCTCCAGGACTTGTCCGAAGGACAAGCAGACTGGAGCGAGTCTTCGAGCTCCAGGACTTGTCCGAAGGACAAGCAGACTGGAGCGA
>MNVE01000010.1 GCA_001871475.1 Candidatus Micrarchaeota archaeon CG1_02_47_40
TGTTTCAGCGCACGAATTAACGAGATGAGAGATGCAACTATGATTTACTGCGCTCGTAGTTGCGACAAAGTGGCGTTTCAGCGCACGAATTAACGAGATGAGAGATGCAACAATTCAGCTACCGAGTCATTCCCCTTCATTTTTGATGTTTCAGCGCACGAATTAACGAGATGAGAGATGCAACACAGTAGAAGATAAAACAGAATTAGAATAAGATGGCTTCCAGCCTGATGGTCGTGCTCATAACCGAATTGCTGAAGTATACGTGCAAGCTCCCTTCCAGAAATGACGGGCAGTTTAGGCATGTACCTCAACAATTTCTTCCCGTATTGACGGCGGAACCGGCTCCCCGTGCTTTTTCAGGCTCGCAAGATAGCCCTTGATGGCGTCTTTAACGTTTGCAAGCGCATCTTCCCTAGTTGTTCCCTGCGAAACACAGCCCGGAAGCGAGGTGCAAACCGCGACGTATGCACCGTCTTCGTCTTCTTCTACAATCACCCTGAATTTCATAAGTATCTTTGGGCTTTTTGGAGTTTATAAGAATGATGGATTTGGGAAGTTGCACCGCGCGGATTAGTGGGAGCCCCGTCATTTCGGCGCATCCAAAAGGAGTATAAGCTCCCTCGTTTTTGCTTCAAATTCCTTTTTTCTTCAATTCCGCAAATCTGCCTTTGCGGGAGCTTCGCTGAAGTTGCACGGCCCACTGCGAAACAGGCTCCTCCCCCTTGAGCTTTTTGAGCATCTCCTCCCGCCGGAAAAGCTCCTGCGCTTTTTCTTTTGATGCCATCCAAACCACCTGCGTATATTATCTTCATTATCTATCACTGCAATCTTTAAATGGCAGGACAGCGGAACTTTGCACATGGACCTGAAAGACATAAAGAAAACGCTCCTTGTGCACAAAAAAGAGCTGAAAGGAAGGTTTAAGCTGAAGAGGATGGGCATATTCGGCTCTTATGCTAGAGGCGAGCAGGGAAAGAAAAGCGACCTTGACATGCTGGCTGAATTCTCTGAAACTCCGTCTCTTTTTGAGCTTATAAGGGCGCAGGATTACCTTAGCGAGCTTTTCGGGGTGAAAGTGGACTTGGTTTCAAGGGGCGCCTTAAAGCCGAGGATTGCAAAGGGCGTTCTTGGCGAGGTTGTTTATGTATGAGCAAAAAAACGCCTAATCGAGTTTAGTCCGCTATGAAAAGAATTTCGGGAAGCGCGCTGATGTGCATTTTCGCCTCTTCCAGCTTTTTTGAGTTTATTGCAACCGGAATTCCGGCTTCCTTGAACATTTCTTCGTCTGCCTTTGAATCCCCGATGGCGATTGTCTCTTCCCGCCTTGCTTTCAGCTTCCGCAGTGCCGCCCGCATTGCCGCGCCTTTTGAGAAAACGTGAAATTTGCCAGGATACGGAGGTATCCTGACGGTGCCGGTAAATTTCCCCTTATTAAAATCAAGCACAGGGCATATCAGCAGGTCAAATTTTGATTTTTGAAATGCGGAAATGATTGAATCGCTGAAAGCGAATGAAATCACACATATTTGGTAGCCCTTCCTCGAAAGATAAGCAAGCGTTTCTTCCGCGAAGGGCTGTTTCCTTATAGTTGAAGCCGCATTCAGGAAATCATAAACTCTGATTCCCTTGAACATCCTTGCAATCAGTCTGGTAAGCCTGCGCTCTGAAATCTCGCCGGAATGGAATCTCTCTTTGAGGTGCGCAAGCTTCTTGGAGAAGCCTAATTTTTTGCATATGTGAAAGATGCTGCTCCCCAAAATCAGGGAGTGGTCAAAGTCAAAGACCACCAGCTTGTGCTTCCCTGCAAGAAAGCCCGCACTCGTGAGTATTGACCTTGTTATTTCCCTTGCGGTTCTGCCAAGAGAGTCAAGGGACCTGTGCTTGTGCTTCAGCCTCCCTATGTCAGCTTCTGCAATCCGCTCGCCCGATTTCATTGCCGAGAGCACTACTGAAATGTCTATGCTCCAGTCAGAACCAATATCAAGGGAAAGCAGAAGCTCTTTTCTTATGGCAAACAGACCGCTTAGAGGCTGGGAAAGCCCTACTTCCGGGAACAGCGCCTCAAGAAGGGGCTTTGCGGTAAGCTCCGTCACCCTGCCGCCCTCTCTGGAGAATGACGCCTTGCATATGCGCGCCTCGTGGTGAAGCAGGGGAAACGCAAGCTTCTCCACAACCTCAAAGGAAAAGCCGTGCAAATCAGCGTCTATGAATACAAGGGCATCGTTTTTTGCCTTTTTTGCGCCTGAAATGATTGCCGCCCCCTTTCCCTTGTTTTTTTTGTGCCTGATTAACCTGGCACCGCTGCGAATTGCAACCTTGACAGAGTTGTCGGAGGAGCCGTCATCCACAACTATGACTTCCGAAACGATGCGGGATTTTTTGCATTCGTTTATTACCCTGCCAAGAGTCGCCTCTTCGTTGAAGCACGGGATTATAACTGATGCTTTTTCCCGTATGAAGAGGTATTTCAGGAACGAAATGTCGGGGGGTGAAAGAACATACCTGGCAAGAGAGGCGAATTCCGAAAAGATGCTTTGGTTTTTTTTGTTTTCTGCCATGGGCAACACTTACCTGAACGAATTCTCATCTCTTCAAAAGCTCAGCAACCGGCTTAATACCCGAATCTTCTCTCGTAATTTTTGTGGTCAAACCATTCAAGTATGATGGAAACAATCTCAACCTCGCCGCCCTTTAATGTGTAAATCAGGCGCCACCCGTTGGGAAGGTCGTATTTCCAAAGATTGTTGATGCCGTATCTTCTTATGTACTCGGCAGGCCATACATTCTTTGGGATTTTGATGCCGATAAACGGATTTTTCTTCAAATCGTCAAATGCCCTGTTTATGAATTGGTAAAGTTGTTTATCTTCGGATTTTCCTTCTGCCAGCTTTTCGTAAGCATGTTTTACCGATTCATCCGCGAACACTACGTATTTTTTCCTCAAATCAGGCTTTTTCATCTTGCCACCAGCTTTCTGTTGGAGAGGATTTTTCTTACTCCTGCCGGGTCCCATATCCAGACTATCGTTCCATCTGCGTCCGTGTGAATCTTGCCGGAGTATTCCAGATAATCAAGGATGAGGCTGAATGTCTGATACATCATCTTTTTTGGAAGGCTGCGCAGAAGCTCGGCTTTGGTCGGATAGCTCCTTGATTTTTGTATGGCTCCCTCAACCATAAGAATCGTATCCAGCCTCGGATAGCGCAGTATGTTGTTTTTTCCGAACATGAAATCACTATATCAATTGATATAATTCAGATATATAAAGCTATCTCTACCTGAACGGTCTTTCATCCCTTCTCAAATTCATTAGGGAAGGAGGAAATCCCGCTGCCACGCAGAGGTCTTTTTTAACCCGCTCAAGCTCGTCAGGCGAGAGGGCGGCGCGCATGTCAGCTTCTATAAGGATGGCGGGATAGGCGTATTTGCGGTTTATTTTTGAGAGCGAGTAGATGAAAGAGGCTATTTCATCAAACGTCCTTTTTCCGGAGAGAAACTCGCAGCGAAGAGGGCGGTCAAGGGGGGAGGGTTTTATGTAAAAGGCAGAGATTTTCTCCGCCCATGCATCCAAATCCCGCAAAATCTGGTGGCGGGAAGGGGTGATGGAATAGGAGAAGGAGAAGGTGCGCTCCCCCTCGCGCAATAAATGATGCAGAAAGGAGCTGTCGGATGAGGTTTGCAGAGCCTTCTCTTCAAAGCGCTTCTGCAGTATTTCCAAAAACCGCTTTCCACGGCTGTCTTTTATAACTCCAAGAAGGGAGCAGTTTTTTTTCGTGCAGGTTTCATACAGGGTTTTGTAAAGGGAGATGACCTCGGAGTATTGGGCGCGAAGAGGCGAATCTTCGGCGGGTTTGTCAGAAACAAGCGGGGCGATTGAGCCGTCAAGGAGGAAGTAATCTGGAGAGAATCTCTCAATTGCTGAAATGGAGACTGAAAGCTCTTCCTTAAGGCGGAAAAGGGAATTCAGAAGGGAAAGCTCGTGCAGGTCAAGGGAGCCGCCGGCTTCAAATGAGAATGGAGGAAGGGCGCTTGGGTGATATTTGTGAGTGGAAAGGCGCGAGTTTTCATAGGTGAAAAGAACTGCAACCGAACGGCACACCAATAAATCAATTCCGTGCTGCTGCCCGCAGAGTATGCCGGCGTCCGAGGCGCACACCTTTGCGTTGATGGGCATCTCCTGCACGCTTACAAGCAGGCTCTTCTCATATGCCCCCTCGTATTCCCCCTCGCTTTGCGCGCGTATGGAGGCGGCGGCTGTGCTTCTTGCAGCCTCAAGCGAGCGTATCTCCCTTGCAAGCTCCCTTATTTTCTCAAGCATGAAGGAATTGGCGCAGGGGATGCTTTTTATCTTTTAGTATTGCAATCTGAAGCGGAAGGGATATAGTATGATATTTGGAATTTTTGAGAGGGTGTTTGGAAAGGGAAGCGAAGGAGAGGTAAAGCAGGTAATCGTAGTGCGGACTGATTTGAAGATGGGGGTCGGGAAGATAGCAGGGCAGGTCGGACATGCGGCTGTGCTTGGGTATAAGAAGGTGACAAGGGAGTTTCCTTCGCTGGCGGAGAGATGGGAGGAGGAAGGGGCAAGGAAAGTGGTGGTGAAAGTGGGAAGCGAGAAGGAATTTTTCTCCCTTTATGAGAAGGTGAAATGCCGCTTGCCATGCGCGCTTGTGCACGACGCGGGAAAAACGCAGATTAAGGCGGGAACGCCAACCTGCTTTGCGATAGGGCCGTATTATGAGAAGGAAATAGACGAGTTCACGAAGGAGATGAAACTGCTCTGAATTAGATGGTTTCAGCTTTGTTTTACTGCTTTCACCGCAATGTCTTTTGAGAAGGAAGGGACGCTTATTTCAAGCGAGCCTGAAACCGCATTCGCGGAAGAAGTTGTTTTTTCTCCAGTATAAGTATTCCAGAACTCAACTGAATACGCACCGCTATCCATTCCCGAGAGTTTGAATTTCACGTTTTGCATTGTGGTTGCCTGATAGCCGGAATTCACTTCATATTCATTGTACCTCAAATCATGCACCCATGCGTATGCGGAGTTTTGATTCCCTATGCTATATACCTTCACTGGGGAGATGGTGCCGCCTTCGCGCAGAGTGCGCGTACTTCCGTCCTTCTTTTGAGTTGTAATCGGCGCAATGTTCTGCTTTGGAGTCAAGTCAATGGGTGCAAGCGCCTCTATTCCTTTGTTTGCAAAATCGCTTCCTGCAAAAAATTCAGAGAGTATTTTGTAATCCTCATCCATATCCATGGTCGCCTCTCTTTCATCCCCGTACCAGGTCCATTTCATCGGGGCACCGCTTGCTTTCATCAGCGTAGTCTGCCAAAGGGGATTGTGATAAGCCGCTCTGTTCGCTTCATCATTTAGGTTCTGGTTTCCAAGCAGGGGCTCGGGCCCGTATTCCTGTATGAGTATTGGCTTTGCTATTCCAAGCTCCTGGTAAAGCTGGAGTTTCTGCAGAAGGTTCCAGTCTATCGGGTGGTTGTAGTCGTGTATTGTCATATAATCCATTGATGGGAGCTGCCAAAGTGCTTCATAAGGCCCGTTTGCTTCAGCTGTTGAAACCATGTGCCTCTTGTCAATGGATTGCAGGTATTCGCCCATTTCATTGTGCCATGCAAGTATATCCTCTTCGAAGTAGTATTCCTTTGCCTGCTCGGTAGAAGCGAATGAAAGCATGTCAAATTCGCCCCAGAGCTGCCAGCAGAAAACCGCTTCACTGTAGCCCCAGCGCGCCGCCATGTAGCGCACCCTGCCTTTGAAGTATTTTTTTGCCTGTTCGTTTGAGAAAAATTGCGTTGGATAATCCAGCATCCCGCCGTTTTTCTTATTGTAGGGATTGGCGTCCCACTGCGCGTTTCCTTCCATCGCTTCCTTGTTGTCTGCAAACTCCGGCCAACCCACCAAAACCATCTGCGCATAGATTCCGGAATCCTCCGCCTGCTCCAGCAATCCGTCAAATACGAATGCGTTTTCAAGTCCGTACTGCCCAAGTTTCTCGCCTGCCAGCCCATCCTTGAATCCGGAAGTGAATTCCGCCTGCACTATGTTCATCTTGTGCTCTGCCATGCTTTGCAGTTTTTCACTGTCCATTTCAGGCCCGTGCCCGACCGGAAGGAAAGTTTCGCCATTTGAGTAGGAGAAGTAGGAGAAATCTTTTTTGCTTACTTCTATGTATCCTTTGGAATTTGAGGAAGTTGCGCTGAATTTTAAGGAACCGCTTTGGGGGTGGCGGTAAGTAGAAGCGCTTCCTCCTTCATTTATAGTAATGTAATAGTTGTACTCTCCAGTTTCAACTGGCGCATACCTGAACATCCAGACTGGCTCACCGAGGAGGGTATAAACCTGCCTCCTGACAGCATCGCCGCGCCTTGTCTGCTCAAGCTTCTCTTCTTTTGAATAATCCTGGTACCAAAAACCTATTGCGGTTTCTTCCTTTCCGCTTGGAGAAGTAAAGTGCGCTTCTGCTGTCACTATTTCTGAATCGAAGGGGTTGGAGTATTGCTTTGGGGATTTTAGGGAAATTTCGAATTTAGAGTATTTCGCAATGGAATTGGAATTGGTTTTTATGCTGCCATTCCATGTCTGATTCGTTTGGTTTGCGGGGGGCTGAACCGGAGGAACACCCGGGCAGTTCGCATTCCTTATTGCTTCTTCCGCCTGCATCAATATTGCAGTTGCAGAGGATAAATCACCCTGTACAAACGCATTCCTTGTTTCCCGCAGAAGTCTTTCCGCTTCGGAAATTTCGCAGTTTTTCCCTTTCATCTGCGCAGCCTTCTCAACTGCCAAATCAAATTTCTGCTTTAACTCTTTTTCGCTTAGGGGCTGCACTGGCGCAGTGCCTGATTGCAGCAAAAAGTATGCCCCGCCTATTGCAAGCAGAAGCAGAGCCGCAAGCAAAATTGCAAGCAATCTGTTGTCCATGAATGTGATTACCCTTTTTTCCATTTTAATCCTTTCTGTTTGATTAGGGGGGTTACACCCAGTGTATTCCTTCCTTTTTTATATCCGTGTAAATGCGCAGTATTTCCGCCACGGTCCATGCCTGCGAAACGCACCCGTCCGGCCTCATTGTTTTTGCCTCAAATATCTCGTTTATGGTGCCTATGCCGTATCTTTTCAGATTCTCCTCAAAAGGCTCAAGCAGTTCAATGGCGCCTGCTTCGTTTCTCCTGAAAACTCGTGTATGCGCATCCAAAAATGCGCCAAGAAGGTATGGCCAGATTGTGCCGTTGTGGTATGCCAAATCGCGCTCTGCCTGGTTGCCGGAGTAATATTCTTTGTATTGCGGGCTTGAAGGGGAGAGGCTGCGCAGGCCTACGGGAGTGTAGAGGCGCTTGAACACGTGCGCAAACACCTCGCGTGAAACCGCCGCGTCAAGCGGGGAGAAGGGAAGGGAAACTGCCAGTAGCTGGTTTGGGCGGGTGGAGTCGTCATACTGCTCTATAACATCATATAGGCTTCTTTTTTTCGGGTTGTAGAATTTTTCAAAGCTCGCGCGTATCTTGTTTGCAAGCTCCAAATATTCTTTTCTCTCTTCGTTCTTTTCCAGCTTTTCGCATAGCCCTGCCATTGCAACAACCGCATTGTACCAGAGGGCGTTTATTTCAACCGGCTTTCCAACCCGCGGAGTGATTGCATTACCATTCGAGGAACGCGCATCCATCCACGTGGCGCCTTCCTTTTTGATGCGCACAAGCGCGTCCAGCCGGTCAACCTCATAACATTCATTTCCTTCAAGGTAGGAGGTGAAAGCTTCCCTCATCTTCATCCATAGCTTTTTCTCAATAAGTTCGTAATCGTCCGTGCGTATTGCATAAAGATAGCAGGCGTTTATGAACCAGAGGGGGGAGTCGGCATTTATTTCTTCCGAGCCGATTACGTTGGGGAGTGCCCCCTTGTTCATTTTTCCCGCCAAATATAAAAGTGCTTCCCCTGCCTCCTCAAATCTGTGAGTGGAAAGGAAGATGCCGGGGAGGGAGATTAAAATGTCCCGTGTCCATTCTGAAAACCAGTGGTAGCCGGCGAGTATGGAGCTTTTCCCCTCTTTTTTTATTACAAAAGAATCGGCAGCAAGCAGCAGTGCGGTGGCAAACTGGTCATGCGGAATAGAATTTTTTTCATAATAATTGTCAATCATCCTCTTTTTCCTTTGCGCCTCCTCTGCAAGCTTTTCCCTTACCCTTGCAAAGTTTATCTCAGCTGTTGAGGCAATTATATTTACTTCCCCTTTTTGGGGGTTGGCGATGAAATAGCCAGGGGAGAAATGGTTGTCCAGCTCCCCTGTCTGCCTCTGCAGTTCGCGCTCATACACCATATTGTAAATTGTAGAAGGCTCTTCTGTGTATTGGCAGATGTCGGAAATGACAAAGAGGGGCTTTGGCGCGCCTATGAAAAAGCCGTTCCCTATTTTTCTTGCGGCGTATTCCTGCTCCTCTTTTGTGTTTGAATGAAAATCGCGTATGTTTATCAGGGGGCGCAGCAAAAGCTTCACTTCGGAGCCGCCCGCGTTTAGCACCTTGTAATTCACCACTACCGTATTCTCTCCGCGCACTATTAGTATTGTCTTTTCTACAAGCACTTCATTTACATTGTAAACATATTTTGCTATGTCGGAAAAGTCAAAGCGCTCAAGGTAGGTGTGCCCTTCAGGATGCACTACGCCGTCCGGATACTGATTTAGGGAAAGCGGGAACTCCTTCCCGTCAATAATAAGCGTTTCCTCAATTTTCGAAAGATAAAGAGTGCGGTTTAAGTTTTCATCCGCGCCTATCAAAAGCCCGTGGTATTTGCGCGTGTTCATGCCTATGGCGGTTGAAGAGGCATATCCGCCTATGCCGTTTGGGAGCACCCAGTCATTGGTTTTCCCTTTCTCAAGGGAAAGCTCCTCACGCCCGAATGATATCATAAGTATCAAAAATACTTCGCCTCAATAATTTATAAAGGTAATTTTGCCAAATACGGGGAGTTTATGGGAAAACTAGTTGCACTTTTGGCGCTTATTGTGGTTTTGCTTGCAGGATGCGCAGGCATTGGCGGTACTGCCAATCAAATTGGAGTGAATGATGGAGTAAATGATGGCTCTGGGCTGCTTGTCGGGAATGAAATTTCAGGGATGTTTGGAAACGGAACTTTTAACGGAACAAATGCAAGCGCGAATATGAACGCCACTACAAATGCTACGCTGAAAAATGCAAGCGCGAATGCCCTCAACAATGCAAGCACGAATGGAAGCGCGAGTATGAATGCCAGCATAAATGCCACTCTGAAAAATGCAAGCACAGATGCGCTTACCAATGCAAACGCGAGTATGAACACCAGTATAAACTTAAGCAAAGACAAGGTGACACTTGAGTTTTTGTATGCCGATTGGTGCGGGCACTGCGCGAGGATGAAACCGGTTGTGGAGGAAGTATCGGCAAGCCTGCCAAAAGACAGATTTGAAGTGATAATGCTTAGTGAGAAGGACGCGCAAAGCAAGCCGGAAGTTATGGCAATTTACCAAAAATACGCGCAGACGGGAATTTTCAGCGCTTATCCTACTTTCATAATAAACGGGGAGCATCAGAAAGTTGGCGAGATGCCAGAAGAAGAGTTTATGGGATGGGTGTGCGGCTATTTTGAGGAGCCGAAGCCTCAATATTGCCTTGCCGCATAAACCACTGCCTTTGCCTTTTTCCCGCAGACAATGCAGTTTCCTTCTGTTTTTTCCTTCTTGCCAAATCTACTGCCCCGCACATTCGCGCTGAACTGCTCTTTTATTTTCTCTGCGCAAGCCTCGCCTTCCTTTTGCATTGTGCAGAAGGGTATTTTCACAAACCCGCCTGATTTTAGTTTTTCGCCTAATTCTTCAAGAGAAGAGGCAGCATATATCTTGGAATTAAAACTATTGTCGGCACGCGAACGCAGTAAGGGGAGAATTTCCCTTCTTATTTGCGAGATTTTCTTTTTCAGTTGTGCAAGCGCGATTGTTTCCTTTGCGCCTGTATCCCTTCTTGCGATAGTCACTTCCCCCTTTTCCACTTCCCTTCCGCCTATCTCCAGCCTTACCGGGGTGCCGAGCATTTCCCATTCGTTGAATTTGAAGCCCGGTGTGTTTTGCGAAGCGTCAAGCACGGTGCGGTATTTTTTTGAGAGTTTCTTGTAAAGCTTTTTGCAGTAGGAAAGCACCGCTTCCCCCCCTTCTTTTCTTATTATGGGCACGATTGCTATTTGCGTGCTTGCCAAATCAAACGGGAAAACCAATCCTTTATCATCTCCGTGTGCTGAAATGAGCGCGGCGTAGATGCGCGAAATCGCGGGACCGTAGCAAGTAGTCCTGCACCCTGCCCGCTCCCCCTTCTCGTTTAAGTAGTTGATTTCAAATGCTTTGCTGAACTTCTCACTTAAGATGTGGGTGGAGGGAAGCTGCAAAATCCTTCCATCAGGCATGAGAGTATCTGCCGCAAATGTGTAATCCGCCCCGGGGAATTTGTCCCACTGGGGGCGCTCAAAGAAGATGAAAGGAATGCCGAATTGCCCATGTATCACTCTTTCTGTCGTTTTCATATCCTCCTTTACCTGCCTTCTTGCGTCTTTTTCACTTGCAAATGCACAGTGGGTTTCAATCCAGTGGAATTCGCGGCTTCGTATAAAGGGGCGCGTTGCCTTCGTTTCATACCTCCAAACCTGCGCGGAGTGGTATGTCTTTAAAGGCAAATCCGCCTTCCCCTGCACCCAGAGGGAGAACATTTGGTAGATTGCTGTTTCGGAGGTGGGGCGCATGGCAAGCCTTTCTTCTAATTTATTTCCCCCTGCTTCCGTAACCCAAAACACTTCGGGTACGAAACCTTTCACGTGCTCGCCTTCTTTCGTGAAATTGCTTTCCGGAATGAGAGCGGGAAGCCAGACTGGCTTGTGAGCGTTCCTTTCCAGCTCCTGTTCGTAGACTGAATACATCCTCTTCATGGTGGTTACGGAATTTGGCATGAATACGACAAAGCCTTTCACGTTATAGCGCATGTCGCATAATTTCGCTTTCGTGGTGATTTCGGTATACCACTCGGAGAAGGCGGATTTTGGGTTTTCCATAGGGATTAGATTAGGCGGAAATAGTTTTATAATTGTGAGAGGGCTTTGCGGGAGTTATATTTTCAGGGGCTGTCTTGGGAGGGAGGCTTTTTTCTGGAAGAGGAAGCGCCCCGTCATCCCCTTTATTGCCATGCGCCTCATTGCGCTGCCCGATTCTATTGCGCCGATAATCACAAGGATTTTCTCTCTGCGCCATTCTTCCGGGTTGCCGTTTCTCAAAATGCTGCACAGGGCGGGAACTGCGCTTTTTCCCATCTTTTGAAGGACGATGCCTGCCCTTTCGGCGTATGCCCTAGTCTCGTCCTCGTGCCCGCCCCACATGGAGTTGCCCAACTCGTTAACTAAATAAGGAACGACTTTGCCTGGATTTACGATTCCAAGCCTCATTAGAAGATAATATGAGGCGCCGCTGTCGGGTGCGTCTTCCACTAAAGTGCCGGCTATGGATTGATACAGATTAAATTCGTTTGGCTTCCCCATTTGCAACGACCTCCGAGCATAGCTTAGGGGGTGAAAACATATAAAACGGCGGGTTTCAGTTGGTTTAATTTTGGAGCGCCGATGGGAAGGTTTATATACTAAAATAAACAATTGTTTATTTCAGTAGGAACTAAAATGAAAAGATTTTTATTTCAGTATGAACTAAAATAAAGAGGCGTTTATTATGGTTGAAATTAAGAAAAGGAAGCTGCTTGCAAAGCTCTTTGCCGAAAAGGATAGGCAAAAGATTGCGATAATTCTCGGTCCGAGGCAGGTAGGCAAGACCACGCTCCTAAAGGAGTTGCACAAAAAGCTCGGCGGCTTGTTTTTGGATTTGGATGTGCTTGAGAATTTTGAGAAGGTAGGCTCGTTTGAGAGGCTCATCAACACCTTAAAATTGAATGGTTATGAGGAGAAGCAAAAAGGGACGTTCTACCTGTTCCTTGATGAATTCCAACATTATGATGTGATGACCAAAATTATGAAAAATGTATTTGATAACTGCAAGAATGTAAAAATTTACGCTTCAGGCTCTTCCTCGCTGAAGATAAAGGAGCAGGTTCAGGAATCGCTTGCAGGAAGGAAGAGCATCTATTACCTTTATCCGCTGGACTTTGAAGAATTCCTCTGGTTTAAGGAAGAGGAGGAGGCGCTCAAGCAGTATAAGAATGCGGGAAAACTTGAGGGAGAGGACCTAAATCTTGGCGTCTTGGAGGGGCTTCTCTGCGAGTATCTGGTTTGGGGGGGGTATCCTGAAGTGGTTTTGGGCAGGGGAGCAGATGAAAAACAGGACGTTCTCAAAAGCATCTTTGATTTGTATGTGAAGAAGGAGCTTGTGAATTACCTGAAATTGGAGGATGTTGTCGGGGCAAAAAGGCTTGTGGAATTTCTGGCTGTGAACAATGGAAAGAAGATAAAATACGAGGAAGCGGCTTCGGCATGCGCCTTGAAGCAGTATGCGGTCAGGGCGTATATGGGGGTGCTTGGAGAAACCTTCCTGATAAAAACTATAAGGCCGTTTTTCACAAACAAAAACAAGGAGCTTGTGAAGATGCCTAAGGCTTATTTTCTTGACAACGGAGTCAGGAATTTTTTCATCAACAACTTCAATGAGGTGGACATCAGGGAGGATGCGGGGCGGCTGTTTGAATCTTTCGTTATGCAGGAATTGATAAAGGGAGGAGTTGAGGAGCTGAAATTTTGGGAGGACAAGCAGAAGCGCGAGGTTGATTTTGTGATTGACCTCGTCAGCAGGCAGACGGCGATTGAGGTGAAATTCAAGGAAAGGCTGAAGGCGGAGGATTTTTTGGGGCTGAACGCATTTTTGGACGAGTATGATACGGATGAGGCGTATTTAGTTAATTTGGGGGCGCAGAAGAAGGGGAAGATTGAATTGAGACTGCCTTTTGGAATTGGAGAAATGAAGTTCTAACGAGAAATCGGTTTATGGTATTTTATCGGGGCTTTCCGTATCTCAATCCCTTCTCCATCCTTGTCTCTGAAAGCGGTTATAATCACCTGATTCTTGTCGCTCCATTCTAGCACTCTTGCCTCTTTGGTTATGAAAAGTGCAAGCCCCGTCGCCCACGGAATCACTTTTTTGACGTTTATTGAGAGTATTTCGCGTTTTGCGTCCATAGGCGAAGTTTTTTATACTTTGTTTTAATAGTAAATACTTATTATCATAAGTAGTGAGGTGGGATGATGAAAACAATGAGTATTGCGGCGGTTTTGCTTATTTCGGCTATCTTGATTTATGGGTGCTGCGGCGCAACATATTCGGAAGCGGAGAAAAAGGCGGCAGAGCCTTATGTGAAATTTTATGGAATGGAGAAGGAGATAAGCTCCACTATGAAACTCAAGTTTGATAAATATAAAGAGAGCACGGGTTCGGACGGAACTAAGGATGTGACTTTAACGCTGACTGCAACGAATATGGGCACGGAAGAAGAAAATTTGGGCTCGGCTTTGTTTATTTCAGACGAACAGGGAAGGAATTATGAAGCAAATCCGTTCCTTTGCTCTGGTAGTGTAAATCCCGGACTAGCTAAGCAGTTTGACTGCAAATTTTTGGAAATTCCGCCTACTTCCAAGATCGTTACTTTGAAATTCGGCGATAGTATCTTCAACAAAGGACAGTATACCGAAATCTTCAGGTTTGAGTAGATTGAACGTAGTGGTTAAGGGGCGTTTTGAAGCGCCCTTCTTTTTCTCTTTTCCAATAGCCTTTTTATTCTTGCAGGCATTCTCTTTCCCGTGATGTTTATGGCATATGGGGGATATTCAAAGTATGTTGATTTGAGGATGAGAGTTGAGCCGGAGAAGTATTTGACGGCTGTTTTCTATGTTGAGCCTGCAAAAGGGAAGAGTCTGGTGCAGGCGGCAGAGGCAGTTGCAGCTGAAAGCTCCATCGGCACTTGGGTGAAATTGAGCACCATGCAGGACAGAGTATTGCAAAAACTTCAGGCGAAAGTGTTTGAGATTAATAGAAACGGCATCATAAAAATTGCATATCCGCTTGAAATATTTGAGAATGGGAACGCCCCCCAACTGCTCTCCGACATTGCGGGAAATATTTTCGGGATGAAGGAAGTGGAAAATATACGATTGCTGGACTTTGAGGCGCCAAAAAAATACGTGCAAAGCTTTCCGGGACCGGCATTCGGAGTGGAGGGAATCAGAAAGATTGCCGGCACTCTGAAAGAAAGGCGCCCCCATATAGGCACTATTGTAAAGCCTAAAGTCGGGCTTACCCCAAAAGAAAACGCTGCCGTTGCGTATGAGGCATGGATGGGCGGATGCGATTTCGTGAAGGATGATGAGAATTTGACCAGCCATTCATTTTCCCCTTTTGAGGAGAGAGTGGTCAGGGTGCTGGAGGCGGCGGATAAGGCAGAGGCAGAAACCGGCGCGAAAAAAATGTATGCGCCGAATATTACTGCAAGCGCGGATGTTATGCTGAAGCGAGCAGAGTTTGTAAAGGCGCAGGGGGGAAACTGCATAATGGTTGATGTGATTACGGCGGGTTTTGCAGGGGTGCAGTTTATACGGGGAAGAAACCTTGGCATGTGCATCCATGCGCACAGGGCAATGCACGCCGCGTTTGGAAGAAATAAGAGGCACGGGATTGCGATGAAGGTGATTGCGAAAATTTCAAGGATGTGCGGCACTGACCAGCTGCATATAGGCGGGATAGTGGGGAAAATGGAGGGGGATGAGAAAGAGGTAAGGGAAATAAGCAGGGAGATGAGAAAGCTTGGGGGATGCTGGAGAAAGATGAAGCCAGTTTTCTCTGTCTGCTCTGGCGGGCTTTCGCCTTTGAGCATACCTTTCCTTTACAAGACATTGGGGAGAGATATAATAATACAGGCAGGAGGAGGGGTGCACGGGCATCCTGACGGAACAAGAGCTGGCGCAATTGCAATGAGGCAGGCGCTGGACGCAAGCATGAGGGGAGTTTCGTTGAAGGAGTATGCAAAAGGGCATGAGGAGTTAAGAAAAGCGGTTGAAAAGTTCGGAAAGTGAGCAGAGAGTTAGGTTTTTTAAGGGGAGTAGAGTAAGTTAGGAAGGTTGTATTATGAGAAGAATTTTTGCGCTTCCGGGTTATGACACTTATATGAATAGCGAAGAAAGCGAACTTAACAAATACGTAGATGAATGGGTGGCATTTTCAAGGGAAAGGGCGGAAGCTTCGGCAAAAACCCTCGGCGAACTTGTAAAAAAGCTGAAAAGTGTGCAGATTCCCGTTGAGCAGGTGTTCATAACGAAGGTAAGGAAAAATCGCGCGATGATTCTCTGATTCTATGGCAAGAATAAGATTCAAGTATGCACCTGCAAGATACAGAACGGGAAAATATGATAGGGCAAAAATACCCGCAATCCCGGTAATACTTTACGGCACCAAACAGAAGGTTTCTATAAGCGCGCTTGTTGATTCCGGCGCTGACTTTTCCCTGCTTAACAAGGAGATTGCCGATTTGATTGGAGTGGGATACTTCGATGAGGAGAAAGATAAAGTAGGGGGGATTGGGGGCGAAGTGGAGGTAAGGCGCGGAAAGATAGAATTCAGGATTACGGACGGCAGGAACAGTTTCAGGCAGGCGAAACTGCATATCGCAGTCCCTGCCGAAAACACCGCTTTTGGAGAGGCGCTTATTCTCGGCAGAAAGGATTTTTTTGAAAGGTATGTGATAGAGTTCAGGGAGAAATCCGAGGATTTGAGCATAAAGGAAATAACCGAGAGAACATAAACGCTGGGATTTGCCATGCAAAAAAACATCCCAATAGTCCAGAAGCTGATTTTCGCAAAAGCCGCGCTGATGAACGGCACCTGGTTCTACCTGCCGCTCCTTCTGGCTGCGCTGGGGTTTGCGGGGTGGCAGACTGGTTTTTTGCTGGCTGCATTTTCCCTCTGCGGGCTTCTCCTCTCCTTTGGATTTGGGGCGATAAGCGACGTATTCTCCCCGAAGAAGTCACTGACAGGAGGGATAATGCTGCTTATGCTCTTCAATTTTGGGATGTATTTTGCAAGCGGGTTTTGGGAAATTTTGGCGCTTATGGTGATTGGGGGCACGGGAATTACCCTTATTGTCGCCGCCTCTTCCGCCTACATACTCAAAAGCAAGGCGAATAAGGAAGGGGAGAAATACGGAAGAACCTCGTTTGCGAACGGGATTGGAGGGGCGTGCGGCTATTTTTTGGTTGGCGCGGTGCTTTATTTTGCGGGCTTTGGCGCGCTTTTCATACTAAATGCGCTTTTCTGGTGCGTGGCGCTGCTTTACTCCCTTTCACTTTCCGAAGTGCAGGTAAGCAGGCAGAGCGTGAAGGACTATTGGGGGGATTTTGCAAACAAAAGGATGGCTTTGGTGTTTGTGGCGCTTTTTCTTTTCGGGATGCACTGGGGAGCTGAAGCGACAAGCTATGCGCTTTTTTTGAAAAATAACCTTGGGCTTGACACTCTCTGGAGCGGCATTTATATGGGGGGAGCGGTTGTTGCGCTTGCGCTTACTGCGCTAACAATTGGAAAGATGGCAGATAAGAAAGGTTTCAGCATTGGAAAGTGGCTTTTCATTGGGATGCTGCTTTCAGGGGTTTTTCACATTCTCATGGTGTTTCCAGACGCACCCGTTTCATTTGCCATGCGCGTTCCCCACGAGATTGGGGATGCAATAGTGGATGTGATGGTGTGGCTTGGAATTTCAAGAATAATGCCTCTTAAAAGAGCGGCTGGAGGGTATGGGGCAGTCATCTCAATTATGCTTATTGGAAATTTCTGCGGGCTTATTTTATATGGATGGCTGGGAAGCGCACTTGGCTATGGGTTTCCGCTGGTTGCATCAGGAGCAATAACGCTTATATCCCTTCTTATCGCATATTACAACAGGAAAACGATATTTGGAAAGTGAGGAGGGTGAAGAGGATGGAGACTGCTGTTTCTGTGAAGGCAAACACGCCGGCAATAACTGGAGGCGGGAACGGGCATGGGAAATTTCCTGCGAACTTCATATTCTATTTAAAGCATGAGAAGGCGCCCCTTGAAAGAATGGAGATTGCAGAAAAAATCATCAGGCTTCTTTCAGCCGCCTACACGGAATCGCAGTATAAACTAATCAATGCGAAATGGGCGGATGGGCTGATAATTGGAAAATATGCAAAAAAGATTGTACATCTTGCGAAAAACGGGCAGAGATTCTTCGTCTGGGGCTTGCTGCATGAGGCATT
This sequence comes from Candidatus Micrarchaeota archaeon CG1_02_47_40, assembly GCA_001871475.1. GTDB lineage: Archaea > Micrarchaeota > Micrarchaeia > Anstonellales > CG1-02-47-40 > CG1-02-47-40. Next base: position 17,285 of record MNVE01000010.1, read on the forward strand.
GCAGTGGAAAAAATCAGGGAATGCGGAAGAGAACGCAAAGAAGCTTTACCTTCTCCTTGAAAAGGGGGTTTGGGAAACCGCCGAATCGGAAGACAAGAAAGCCTGCCTTAGCAAAGTCGGGATGTTTGCCTTTTTTCTGGAGATTGGTATTGCAAAAAGAACTGCCGAGTCGGCGGAGGAGCTCGTAAACGGATATAAAAGGAATGGAAAACAATAGTAAGCGTTTTTGATGGAAATGGGCGAACCTTTTGCAATTCTGCTTGCGCTTCTTTTTCTCCTAATCGGCGTGCTTGTCGGAAAACTTCTTGTAGAGAGAAAGCTGGAAGGGATGATTAAAGAGATACGGGAGGATGCTATTAAGAAATCGCGTGCCGTGCTGACAGGGCAGTTCTCCGAGCAGATTGCGCCTTACCTGCCGGATTTCAAATACTCCCCCACCGAAGTGCGCTTTATCGGAAAGCCCGTTGATTTCATCGTATTTGAGGGGATGGATGAAAAGGAAATAAGAAGAGTAATATTTGTGGAAGTGAAAAGCGGAAAGAGCTCCTTAAGCACGCATGAGAGGAAATTGAGGGATGTAATTAAGGAAAGGAAGGTGGATTGGGAAGAGTATAGGATTAAGGGAAAGGGAAATTAAGGGGAGAGGGAAAGTTGGATGGGAAGAATACAGGATGAGGGGGAAGGAGTAGGAAGGGAGAGGACATAGACGATTTCTCTTCTTTTGGTTCGGTTTTCGCCGAACAAAAAGGTGTGCTTTTAAAGGGTTGCGGATGGCAAAAATCTTCTGGTGGTAGAGTATGAATAAGAACTATGCGTTTGTTTTTGCTTTGCTTCTCTTGGGGAGCATGGGTTTTGCATTTACGGACGGTTTGACATTTACGGCGGTTGAATCCGCTGATTTGGGAAATGTTGCTGGCGGAGTGCCTGCGCGCGGGTTTTACTCAAACACTTCCTGCACAGGCTCGGCTGCGCCCATAGTTGGGGAGAAGCTCGTGAAGGTGCAGAGCGATACGGGAAACAGCTTTCAGATGCCGCTAAGCGGCGGGGAATATGTGAATACGGTTTATGTCAGATATGCGCATGTGAATGGGACGAACGGAACAGTAAATTCCACTATGATTTATTATAAGCCGGCGAATGCGAACTGCTACTACTGGGTGAAGAACCGCCTGAACGGGAATGTCATAACTTATATGCCAAACCAGACGGATGTGGCGAAAATAATAGTAGTTGAGAAGCCTGCCCCGAACAACATATCAATAGTTGTAAGGGAGCGCACGCAGAATTGGCTGGTTGATGAGTTCATATTTGAAGCGGTTGGAAATTTTGCAAGCACGCTTTCTTTTCAGGCGCCAAACGGGGATAATACTGATGCGATAGGATACAAGGAGATTGGAGGCATGAATGCGACTCCTTATGGAGTGCAGAATGCACCGTTTGTTTCAAGGAAGAATTCCACTTTCTTGTCACTTTCAAGCAATTCAGTTGAGTTTCTGATGAGCTTCTTTGGGAATGGAAGCGGGAATGCGACGCAAACCGGAACGCTTTCGGTTTCAACTGTTCCTTTGGCGGCATTCGTATATGTGGATGGAGCATATGCGGGAATGACAACTTCGGTTGCGAATGTGACTGTTTCAAACTTGAGCGTGGGCAACCACTCCGTCCTTGTGAGAAGGGAGGGTTTCCAGAATTATGAAACGACTGCTTGCATTTACGCGGGGCAGACGACTTATGTGATTGCGTATTTGAACCAGAGCAACGGGACGTTGGATGTTTCCTCAAGCCCTTCGGGGGCAACGATATGGACGCTCAATCTGAAGACTGAAAATCGTGAAGTATATGGAGGACTAACTCCAAACACCATAAGCCTCCCGGCAGGCAAGTATCGGATAAGGCTCGTGAAAGAGGGGTATGATATGCCTTCTTTCATGGTTGCTATAAACGCTGACCAAGTTAGCACGCTTAACGTGGTTTTACTTAAAGTGGTTTCGACTTCTGCTCACAAAAAAACTGGAACCCTGAATATAGACTCAACTCCCTCGGGGGCAAGTGTTTACATAAATGATGTTTATCAGGGAACCGCGCCCTACACGGTCATACTGCAGGGAGGTTCGTATGCAATTAAACTGAAGAAAGAAGGGCACTACGATTACTTAACCGCCGCATACATGCCTGGAATAAAATATATACCTGGAGGAAATTATACATATACTGGCTCAATAAATGCGGTGCTGACTCGACTTGGAGATGGGGAAAGGTAAGCCAGCACGAGAGATTCTTCAAAGTGGATACGGGAGAAGAAGTGAGTTCGTAGAGAATTTGTGCATAGGGTAGGTTCGGAATCCTGCCCCCTGCTTTTCTTTTTAAACCCTTTTTCCTTTCTAACTGCATGAGGCGGCACTTCATCTGTTTTCACCCCCTAGAGCGCGAAATTCTCCTGCGCAACGGCATCGGAATGGAAAGGCTGAAGCTTGAAGGCAACATGCGGCTTTCATTCTCTGGAGAGAGGGAGTGCATTGGTTATAGAGGGGAAGAGGCGCATTTTGAGTGCCCGAATCGTGCTATAAACACAAAGCAGTGCTCCACCTGCTCATTCAGGGACATCTCGCGCATTTATACTGTCGGGGATTTTTCCAATTACCCCCACATAGAGGATGAGCTGGAAAAGGAAACTTACTGCGTTTACTTGGCGGGCTTTGGGGAGGATATTGTCAAATGCGGCATCACGAGAAAAGAGAGGCTGAAGGAGAGATTTCTTGAGCAGGGGGCGGATTTCGGCTGCTGCTTGATGGAGATGAAGGGACCGGCAGAAGTGTATGGGATTGAAAAGAGGATGCAGTTGAATTTCGGGTTTGCAAATGCGGTTTTTATGAAGCAGAAGACAGCAAGGCTGGAGTTTGAGCATGGGAAGGGGAGGGAGAATTTTGAGAAGGCGGTGAAAAAAGTAAGGGAGACGGGAGTGTTCGGGGAGTTTCTTTGCGAGGGGGAAGTGATTGAGCTTGAAGAAAAATATCCTAAAGTGAGGAGAGCAGAAGAGAGTGATAATATTTTCGGGGAGGTTTTGGGAAATAAGGGGGCGCTTCTTTTCTGGAAGGGGGAGGAGGGGAAGGAGTATTTCACGAATATGAAAAATAAGGAAGGAAGGTTTATAGAATAGGTAGATTTATTAATTTTAATAAATATAATAAATGTCGGTGGTGTTATGGAAAATGTAAACGTTGCCTTCTCAATTCCGAGGGAGCTCAAAAGAAGGATGGAGGAATTTCCAGAGATAAACTGGTCAGAAACGGTAAGAACTCTGATAGGTGAGAGGCTTGAGAGGCTGATGGTGCTAAGGAAAATGGATGCGATGCTCTCAAAGAGCAGGCTTACTGGAGAAGACTGCATTCGCATTGGAAGGAAGGTAAATGCAGGTCTTGCAAAGAGATATGAAAAGGAGATTGGTGGGGAAAAATGATGCTGTTTTTCGCAGTTGAACTGCCAGATGAGGTAAGGGAAAGGATATTTGAAGCAGGAAGAGAATTGGAAGGAAAAGGCATTTCGCTTGTAAAAAAGGAGAATTTGCACATTACATTGAAATTCATTGGGGAGAAAAGCGAGCATGATGCGAGAGAGATAATAAAGAAGGCGAGCGAGATTTCTTTTGAATCTTTTTCCGTTAGAGTAGTGGGAGTGGGGGCGTTCCCAAATGAGAGGAATGCAAGAGTAATCTGGGTTGGGGCGCAGGCAGATGGATTAGGGGAATTGGCACATAAAATAGAGGAAGCGCTGGAAATGGAAAAAGAGAAGTTTGTCGGACATATTACTGTCGCGAGAGTGAAAGCGAGGGTTGATTTGAGTGAATTCTTTGAGAAGAATAAGAAAGCGGAGTTTGGAGAGTTTCTGGTGAATGCATTTACTCTGAAAAAAAGCACCCTCTCATCGCAGGGAGCGCTTTATGAGAATGCAGGGGAGTTTTTGCGAGAGGGAAAAGGAAGGGAATAAAAAGAAAAGGGGAGAAAGGGGGAATATGAAGATTGGGCAGATAAGAAAAGCCGTTCTCAAAAGGGTAAAGCCTGACACAAAGGAGGAGAGAAGGCTCTGCGGGATAGCGCAAACAATCTGCGAAAAGATGCGCAAAGCAGCGCCAAACAGCGTGTCTGTTGAGCTTATGGGCTCGATGTCAAAGGGAACCAATCTGAAAGGAAAGACGGATTTTGATTTTTTCCTGCTTTTTCCGAAAAGCTACGCAAAGCACGAGATGTGCATGCTGGGCTTATCTTATGCCAAAAAAGCGGCAAAGGGCACTCCTTATGAGATAAGGTATGCCGAGCACCCGTACCTAAAAACAACAATAGATGGGTGCAAGGTGGATATGGTGCCTGCATACAAAATAAAGAGCATAGAGGAGAAGGGCACTTCCGTTGACCGCTCGCAATTGCACACAAAGTACGTGAAGGGAAGGATGGGTGAAAAGCAGAAGGATGATGTGCGCCTCCTAAAGCAATTCATGAAGAACATAGGGGTGTATGGGGCGGAATTGCGCGTTGAGGGGTTTTCGGGATATGCATGCGAGCTTCTCATACTGCGTTACGGAAGCTTTGAAGGGGTGCTGAAAGCGGCTGCAAAGTGGAAAGCGCCCTCAATTGATATTGAGAACCATCAGAAAGGAAATGAAAGGAAAGCATTTGACGCTCCGCTTGTGCTTGTTGACCCTGTGGATGGGAAAAGGAATGTCGCAGCGGTTGTTTCGCAGACTTCGCTTGGGAGGTTTGTGCTGTCTGCAAGAAGTTTCCTGAAAAAACCCTCCCTGAAGCACTTTTTTTCAGAGAAGGTTGTGCGTGGAAAAAAAAACCTAAAGGAAATGATAAAAAAAAGAAAAACGAAATTCATTGCACTTGAGTTTTCCGCGCCCAATCTTGTGGAGGATATACTCTGGCCCCAGCTGAAAAAAACCGCCAAGGCGGTTGTTTCTGCGCTTGAAACATTCGGCTTTGCGGCGCTCGGGCATTATTTTTGGTCCGACGGGAAGCGGTGCGTGGTGTTCGTGGAGCTTCTCTCCTGGCAGCTGCCTGCCGTGAGAAAAGTGCCGGGACCCCTTATTGAGCTTGAAAAGGATGTGGAAGGTTTTATGCGCGCGCACAAGAATGCACAAAATCTGCACGTTGAGCACGCAAGAATAGTGGCTATTGAGAAAAGAAAAATAGAAATGGCAGAGAAAGCGGTGAGGCTGGCAATGAAAAACCCGCAAAAGTACGGCGTGCCGGAGAATTTTATTAAATGCTTTTCGCGCGCCAAATTCCTTGGGGAAGCGGAACTTCTCTCGGAAAGGTGCAGGGAGTTTGTAAGCGATTATTACACAAGAAAAATTGAATAGGGGGCGGATTTGATGGAGAAAAAAATTACAGCAATCGTATTATTTGCAATTCTTATTTTCGGATGCATACAGCAGGAGAGTCCGGTTCCGCCTGCCGCTTTTGGCGCGGTGAACGGCTCTTCCTTTGAGGGAAAGTTCGCAAAGGAAGGGAGCATAATACAGGCGGATTACACCCTCATGCTTGAAAACGGAAGCATTCTTGACAGCTCAATTGGGAGTGTGGCGCTGGACGCAAAGGTTTGGTCGCCAGAGAGAACTTATGCGCCAATGACATTCCCGATAAAAAAAGACAACGGATACCTTGAGAAATTCACCTATTCCTTTGTGGGGATGTATGAGGGGCAGAAGAAGAGAATCACGCTCTCGCCAAAAGAGGCATACGGACTGGAGAATGAGTCAAAAATAATTTCAAACCAGAGGTATTTTGAGGGAAGCCGGTACGAGGCGGTTCCCCTGAGCGTTTTTACCGAGAAGAATATAGATGTGCAGGTAAATTCCACAGTCTGGCCGAACAGGTACTGGAATGCTGCAGTAGTGGAGATAAGAACCGGAAGCGCGGAAGTGCTCTTAAGGCACAATATGCAGGAGGGGCTGGTAGTGGGGTGGTATAGCATGCCCGAAACCGTAGTGGAAGTGACTAATGAGACTTACCGCGTCCGGCTGGACCCGATAGAAGGGGAAAGCTATTCGGTGCCAAACCCGGAGAATACGCAGGAGCTTGTGAAGATAAGGGCGCTTAAAGTGGAGAATGAAACCGTTTACTTTGACTACAACCACCCCCTTGCGGGAAAAACCATCATGTTTGATATTGTGCTTGTGAAAATACTGCAATAGGCTTACGAGGGAGAGAAGGGATATAAAGCTTATAAGGAAAATTGGGATGGATTGATTTATGGCTGCCGAAAAACCAAGCCCGACGGATGCACGCACCCATTATTACAAGGGGAATGATTCTTACGAGAAGGGCGATTATGAGAAGGCAATAGAAGCGTATAACACCGCAATAATACTCAACCCTACTTTCTCCGAGGCGTATTTCAACAGGGGGCTTTGCTACTATAATCTGAAGAAGTTTGACAAGGCGGTTTCGGATTACTCAAAGGCGGCGGAGTTTGACCCGAAAAACGCGGTGATTTACAATAATCGGGGGGATGCATATTACCGCCAGCAGAACTTTGACAGCGCAATTGTGGATTATGACAAGGCAATCACCCTCAACGGAAGGTATTTGAAAGCCTATTACAACAGGGGGCTTGCATACGCCTGCCAGCAGGAGTATGAGAAGGCTGTTGAGGATTTTGATATGGTAATAGATTTGAACCCCTCCTTTGCGGAAGCGTATCACATACGAGGGCTTGCGTATGATTATCTGAATGATATTGACAAGGCGATTGCGGATTATGACAAGGCAATAGAGTTAAACCCGAATTTCACTGAAGCAATCAGCCACCGGGACATTGCAAAGGGAAAGAAGCAGGGAGGAGGCGGTGGAGGGGCTGCTGGCGGAACAGGGGAGGGACAGGGAAGTATAAATGCGATAAAACTGCTGCAAAAGCCGAATATGAAATTCACGGAAGTCGCGGGAATGCAGAAGATGAAAACGGAGATAAATGAGGCGATAGTTTATCCGCTCCTAAAGCCGGAGCTGGCAAGAAAATATGGAAAGCTTGGAGGGGGAGGGATGCTTTTTTACGGGCCCCCCGGATGCGGAAAAACATTCATAGTGAAGGCGGCTGCCGGGGAGTGCAGTTCGAATTTCATAAATGCTAAAATATCCGATATTTTGGATATGTACGTTGGGAACACTGAAAAAAATCTGCACAATGTTTTTGAAACTGCAAGGAAAAATGCGCCTGCCATAGTCTTCTTTGATGAATTGGAAGCGTTAGGGGGAAGAAGGGAGGATATGGGGCAGAGTACTGCGTATATGAAAATGGCGGTAAACCAGATGCTTTATGAAATGGACGGAATAGAGTCAAACAATGTGGATGTGCTCGTTATAGGCGCGACCAACGCGCCCTGGGATGTTGACCCTGCATTGAGAAGAAGCGGAAGGTTCGGAAAAACCATCTTCATCCCGGAGCCTGATTACGTATCAAGAAAGGAAATACTCAAAATGCACGCGAAAAAAAGGCCTGTTTCAAAGTTCATCGCATACAACCGCTTCGCGCTTGCTACTATGGGGTATGCTTCCTCTGACTTAAAAGCGATTGTAGAGGATGCGGCTGCCATCCCCTGGAGGGAGGCGTTCAAGAGCGGAAAGCAGAGAAATGTTACAAATGCGGATTTTTTCACTGCAATAAGGAAAAGGCGCTCCACGCTCCCGCCTTGGTATGAGCAGGCGAAAAAGCAGATAGGGACGCAGGAGGAAAAGACAGTTGTTGACGGGAAGGAGCACCTGAAAATAACCGAAAGCAAGATGGGTGTCGGGGAGAAGGAGGCTTTCAGGGAACTCTTAAAGCTCATTGAATGGAAGAACAAGTGGTACGTGAAAATTTGGGAATGGCTGGCAAGGAAGATTGCGCTCTACCTGCCGTTGCCGGTATAGGGGGATTGTGAACATGCGAGGCTTGGTTTTCATTGCCCTGCTTATTGCGCTCTTCGGCGCTGCCTTCCCCCTCTCCTCCCTTTCCGAAGGGGCTTTTGTTGATGGGAGTTTGGATGCAAAAATAACCTCCTCTGATACTACTTACCTTGAGTCTGTTGAGGGAGTGGTGAATTTTTCTGCAAGGATAAAGAACACCCTCTCCGCCCCCATTGCAATATATATAATGGAAAAAAAGGGAGGGATGCTTGAAACCATAAAGGATGCCGGAACGCTTTCCGGCGGAAAGGAAATGATTGCCAATGTAGGAGTAAGAAGCAAGTATTCTTTTGAGAGCGTGCAGGAGAAGGTATTTGCAGTTGTAGGGGAAACGCAGGATGGGAGGTTTTTGGGCAGGTATTTTCATTTAAGAGTAAGCTGGGAAGGGCATGAGAAAAACATAAACCAGTCCCTCTCTTATGCAAGCACGAGCATTGTCCCCGTGCTGGGAATAATAGTGGCGCTGCTTGTTGTGGCGCTTTTGGAGGTTGCGCACCGGATGCAAAAAAATTCGGAGTACACGCTGCGCACGCTTTTTTTCCCTTCCTTTAGGGGAAGGCCCGTAGGCGAGCGGATTGCGGATTTGATGTTTGACCCGTTTTTCTGGGTGTTTGAAGCGGCATGCATAGCCATCCTCATCATTTCAACCTACAATGACATGGCGGGAAAGGTCGGGGGGGATATTGGAAGGAATATACTCCTTCTCTCCGGGCTTGGGGCGCTGCTGCTTCCCCTCTTATACATTGTTTTTGCAAGGGTATCGGAGCGCTACAACAAAAAGCCGGTGCGGTTTTTCTTCGGGATGTTCATGTGGGGCGGATTTGCCGCGCTGCTCTCCTTCTTTGTCAGCTATTTCCAGATGCCGTTATTTTCCATGCTCGGGCTTGGGGCAGGGGCAGTAACCTTTTCTTTTTTCGCAACCGCCGTATTCGCGCCCATTGTTGAGGAGGCGATAAAGGGGCTTGGGGTGTGCATCGCATCCTGGCACCACGAGTTTGATGATATGCTTTCAGGATTGCTTTTTGGCTTTGCTGTGGGAGTGGGTTTCTCTTTCGTTGAGAACTGGTTTTATTTCGTTTCAAAAACAAATCCGTTTGAGCTTGGGATTGTCCCGTGGATTTCGCTTGTGCTCTACCGCTCGTTCTTCAATGCAATAGCGCACGGCTGTTTTACCGCCGCAACGGCGGCAGTAATCGGGTATATAAAATCGCATCCGAGGGCGTTTCACCTTGCCCGCCACGGCTTTCTGCCCGGTCTTTTCGTTGCGGTTTCCCTGCACATGATATTCAATGTCAGCGCGCTGCTTGACAGCTTCGTGATTGCCAATTACGAGGTTTCCGTTTTCATATTCAACCCCGCGCTGGTCGCAGTGATGATGGTTATGTTCTTAGCGGTGTTTGTCAGCGCGACTAATGAAGAGAAGATAAGGAGCCTTGGGAAGCGGGCGCTTGAGATGATGAACGATTTGCAGCTTAGGGAGAAGAGTAAATAGCTTTAAAGCCCGGGAGAGATAACTGATGGGGCGGGAAGAACGCCTTGGTTGAGATATTGATGCTTGAAACAAAACTCTGCGGGGTAATGCTTGAAAATCCGCTTATTCTGGCATCCGGGGTAAAGGGAACGATGAGCGCTTCTCTGCTTGCGAAATTTGCTTCGGAGGCGGGCGCAATCACCACGAAATCCTGCTGTCTTGAGGGAAGGAAGGGGCATCCTGCGCCTACAATATACTTGAAAAAGCCGCTTGTGCTCAACGCCGCAGGGCTTCCAAACAGCGGTGTTGAAAAAGTGATTGAAGAGATTGCTGAATGCAGAAAAATCTCAAAAATGCCCATAATCGCAAGCGTGTTTGAGTATACTCCGCAAAGGTTCGGGGAAGTTGTGAAAAAAATAAGCAAAGCCTTGCCTGATTTTATAGAGCTTGACATGTCCTGCCCGAATGTGCGGGAGGAAAAAAGGGTAATGTTTTCTGATTCTGCTGAAAATGCCGCTGAAGTTGTTAAGCAGGCAAGAAAGAATACACAGATTCCCCTGATTGCAAAGCTTTCTCCTTCGGTGCCGGATATTGCGGAAATTGCGCGCGCATGCGAAAAAGCCGGGGCGGATGCAATATGCGCGGCAAATACATTGAGTGCGATGGAGCTTGACCCGTATGGGAGGAAGTTTGTGCTCTCAAATAAAACAGGAGGGCTTTCCGGACCCTGCCTTTTCCCTGTTTCTCTGCGCTGTGTGTGGCAGATAAGGCAGGAGGTGAAGATACCGATAATAGGCACAGGGGGGGTGCAAAGCGGGCTTGATGCGGCAAAAATGCTTCTTGCAGGCGCGAATGCGGTCGGGGTGGGAAGCGTGCTTTACTGGAATGATAATGCATTTGCAAGGATAAAAAAAGAGCTTTCGGATTACATGAAAAAGATGGGATTTGAGAAAATCTCGGATATAAGAATGGAATAGTGTTTGGAGGCAGGCGGTTGCGTGATTATAAGAAATGCGAAAATAGTTTCCGCAAAGGGAATAAGAGAGGTAGATATACTTATTGAAGGGGAAAGGATAAGGAAAGTGGGAAAGAGAGTAAGTTGCTCTGGAGAAGAGACAGTTGATGCTGCTGGTTTATATGCTTTTTTTGGCGGGATGGATGCGCACGTGCATTTTCGGGTGCCAGGCGCAGAGTGGAAGGAGGATTTTTACACTGGCACTTGCGCGGCGCTGGCAGGGGGGATTACTACCGTGCTGGATATGCCGAATACCAATCCGCCTACAATAAGTGTAAATGCGCTTGGGCAAAAGAAGGAGATGGCAAGGAAGGATTCTGTTTGCGATTTTGGCTTTCATTTCGGCGCGACTGAAAATAATTTTGAGGAAGTGAAGAAAGCTTCCCCCTCCTCGCTAAAAATTTACATGGGGCAGAGCACAGGAGGGATGGCAATAAGCGAGAGCGCCATTAGAAGGCATTTTTTAGAGTTTGAAAAAGAAAAACCAATTTGCATTCACGCAGAAGATGAGAAATTGGCGCACGAGCTTGGAGAAAGGAATGCTTTTGTTTCTTCTTCCGCCGTTTGTAAAGCAATTGCATGGGCAGGGGAGTGCAAAAGAAGAGTGCATTTGTGCCACGCCTCCACTAATACAGAAATAATTCTTGCGAAAAGCTATGCAAAGGCAAGCGTGGAGGCAGCTCCGCACCATCTATTCCTATCGCAGAAGGATGAGGCAAGGCTTGGGGTTTGCAGGGAAGTAAGACCTCCCTTGCGCGGGGAAGAGGATAGAGCAACTCTCTGGGGCGCATTGGCGCAAGTGGATATAATTGCTTCCGACCACGCACCGCACACCCTTTCAGAGAAGAAAGAAGGAGCGTGCGGATTTCCAGGCGTGCAGACGATGCTTCCTTTAATGCTGGATTCAGCAAAAAAGGGAAGAATAACTTTAGAGGAAGTGGCAAGGCTTCTCTGCTCCAATCCCCCGAAAATATTTGGAATTGAAGGGAAGGGAGAAATAAAGGAGGGGAATTTTGCAGATATTGTGCTTGTGAATATGGAGAAGAAGTGGAAGGTGAAAGGGGAGAAGATGTTTTCAAAGTGCGGATGGACGCCTTATGAGGGGATGGAGCTGTTTGGAGTAATTGAAAAGGTATTTTTAAGAGGAGAAACTGCTTTTGAGGAAGGGGAAGTAATTGCAAAGAGGGGAAGCGGGAAGCTTGTAATGCACTAAGAGGAAGGGGGAAGTTTGCTAAAGAAAGGAAGTGGAAAGCTCATTCTGGATTAGCAAGAAGAGCTGGAAGTTTGTAATGCGCTAAGAGCTGGTGCCAGCCATTCCGCTGTTTTCTGGGAATGATTGAGTGTAAAGGGAAATCTTCACCTCTGAAACGTGCTCTGGATTCTCTAGTGCTTCTAAAAGTATTTGGTAATTGCCTGCTGTTTTTAGCAAGTTTATTTCGGATGATGTGGAAAGTATTGCGCGCGAGTTTTTCACTATTTCCGTTTTTTTTCCGTAAGCTTCAATTGTGAATGCAATCTCGTGGGGGCTTATTTTTACCTCGCTTATCCCTTCAGGCATCTGCACGTCAAGCACCATTTTTGCGCCAGCCCCAAGGTGCGAGAGTGTATCTGCACCTGCTGCCAGCCTCTGCGCAACCGAATCCGCCTGTGAAATGGAAAGGGAATGCCGTGAGTCTGCTGCCTGTGAGAATGCCGAGAGTATTAGCGGTATCATTATTGCAAGGGAAAGCCCCAGTATTACAAGAAGTTCAACGCTTATCTGCGCTTTTTTCATTCCAATTACCTTTTTTCCAGGTGCATTTTATTTGCTTTTCTCTTATCCAGCTGTACTCTAAGCTCCCGCAAAACGGATTCCACCGCCGGCTGCAATCCCCACTCGTTGCTTGAGGCAATCAAAAGCCCCTTCACATCAAGCCTTGCCCTGGCGGAATACTTGCTGCCATAACTCTTTATGTGAAGCGAGAGGGAAGTAATAGGATGCGTTTTTTGCAGTTTTGCGATGAATTGGCGGCATGCTTCCATTATTTCCTGGGATTGCGCCTTATCTTCACCTGATAAGCCTGAAAGGAATACTCGTTCATTGCTTTCCTTCCCCGCTTTCATTGCAGTTTCAAATATGTCCCGCGCCGTGATTATGCCTATTGCTTTTGTGGAATCCCCTATTATTACTGCGGAAATCTCATTCTCCACCATCATTTTTGCCGCCTCGTGAAGGGATGCCGAAATCGGGAGGGTGTGCACCTCTTTTCTCATGTAAGAGGAAACAGGCTGCAAATCAGGGTTTGATTTTTCCGACATGGGCGGCTTTTTAGAGCCTGCCAAGTACAAATCGCTTGCGGAGAGGTCAAAGCTTGAGAGTATGCCCTCAAGATAGCCTCCTTTTATTACTGCCAAACGCCGGACATTGTGCTTTTTCATTTCCGCCTTTGCATTTGCAAGAGTCGCATTGGGATCTATTGAAGCTACGGGGGAGGACATTACATCTGCTGCTCTGTAATTTTTTATCAGCCCCTCTTCCATGAGCATTTTTATAACATCCGCGCGTGTTAGGAGCCCTGCCACCTTTCCCCTCTCAAATACGGGCAGTGCCTTCCACCTTCCGGAGAAGAAAGAATTGCATATCTGCTCAAGGGTGTAATCCTTTTCTATGTGAGGGGAGCGCATGGAGAGGTTTTCGCACTTTGTCTTTGAAATGTCCGCGCCGTGCCTTCTTATTTCCCTGTCGTCAATCAAGCCGAAGTATTTATTGTCTTTCATTATCACCGCTACCAGCCCTGTTTTTGATATTTCTGAAATTGCTTTTGAGGCTGGGTCGGAAACGTCAAGAATTAATGCTGGTTTTAGCTCCATTGGAATCACCGTTGAAAGTAATTGCAGGAAAATATAAAAATGAACCTAAATCTATTTAAAGCAGGGAAAGCATACTTCATTCAGGTATAACTATGGTTGCGCTGTCCGCAGTTCTTCACAAGGAAGAAGATATGTATGTCGCCGAATGCCCTGAAATCGGGACGGTAAGCCAAGGGAAGACAGTAGATGAGGCGCTGGCAAACCTGAAGGAGGCGACAGAGATTTATCTGGACTATTTTTGAGAAGAAGAGTTTTGAAATTACCCTTATCGGAACGTTTATATGAGGTTTTAGGCAGATATTAGCTTATTAGCGCCAGGTTGGCAGAGCGGCTATGTACCCCGCTGCAGAACCTAAGGGGGGTAAACCCCCCTTCAGGTTTCAACCCCCCAAAAAAGAGAAGATGGGGAGAGCAGTAACGGGGTTAGAGGGGTTCGACTCCCTTACCTGGCTTGCCGTTTTCTCTAGCAGGCATGGTTACTCGAATAGCCCGTAATTTGCCTTCCTTGCGCATTTGACAGGACGTTTTGCCCGATAGATAAGAATTGCTCGGATA